>JABXIQ010000015.1 GCA_013373015.1 Kangiellaceae bacterium | reverse complement strand
GCCGCTTCCACTCGCTCCCAGCGATTATCACGGTCCATGGCATAGTAACGGCCTGTTAAACTGGCAATACGGCCAATACCAATGTCGGCGCAGACTTTTTCGAGCATCTCAATGCTTGGTTTGGCACTGCGCGGAGGCATGTCGCGACCGTCTAAAAAGCCATGTACATAAACTTCTTTGGCACCGCGTTGTTGGCAAAGTTGGATTGCAGCATGAATATGCTGTTCATGGCTGTGGACGCCGCCAGGCGAGAGTAGGCCCATTAAATGAACGGCTTTGTCATTGGCGATAGCTTTATCAATAGCATTGACTAAAGCTTCGTTATGAAAGAAATCGCCATCTTTGATCGCTTTGCTTATGCGGGTGTAGTCTTGATACACCACGCGACCTGCGCCTAAGTTCAAATGGCCGACTTCGGAGTTGCCCATTTGACCATCAGGTAAGCCAACGTCGGTGCCTGAACCTGAAATCAGGGTATGGCTGTATTGCGACCAATATTTATCCCAATTTGGGGTGTTGGCCGCCATAATGGCGTTATCTTGCGGATCTTCTGAGTAACCCCAACCATCAAGAATGATTAAGGCCATTGGCTTTGGTGCGCTCAAATTATTGCTCATAAATGCTGATAAAAGAATGATTTAGTCGAATTATTGAGGTCTATTGTAGCCTTTGCTCTCAAACAGCGCCAGTTGCACAACGCAGCTTTGCCATAACTTTACTTTTAACTCTAGAATTAACTTTACAAGCGGTTACACAAAAAGCATTGAAATTACTATGAAAAACCCCATATATTATAGAAAATAATATATGTCTATAACTATAAAATAGGAGTGTTGTATGGAAGTTATTATTGCCATTGTGGCTTTGGTCATCGTTGGGATATTTTTAGGGGTCAAAACCGTTTCGCAAGGGTTTGAATATACAGTTGAGCGTTTTGGTAAATTTCGTAAAGTACTAAGCCCAGGCTTACATGTCATTATTCCATTAATTGACAAGATAGGTGCCAAAGTCAATATGATGGAGCAGGTGTTGGATATTCCTGCTCAGCAAGTGATTTCACAAGATAATGCAACGGTCACGATTGATGCAGTATGTTTCTACCAAGTGGTGGATTCGGTAAAAGCAACCTATGAAGTGAGTCAGTTACACCGAGCGATGCAGAATTTGGTCATGACCAATATCCGTACGGTTTTAGGTTCAATGGATTTGGACTGGATGTTATCTAAGCGTGATGAAATTAATGCGCGGATTTTGACAATTGTTGATGAAGCGACTAATCCTTGGGGTGTCAAAGTTACTCGTATCGAAATTAAAGATATTTTACCGCCACATGATTTGGTGGATGCGATGGCGCGCCAAATGAAAGCTGAGCGTATTAAGCGTGCTCAAATTTTAGAAGCCGAAGGTACGAAACAGTCTGAAATTTTAGAAGCCGAAGGTGAGAAGCAAGCACAAATCTTGAAAGCAGAAGGTGAGCGTGAAGCGGCATTCCGTGAAGCAGAAGCGCGCGAGCGTTTAGCGGAAGCAGAAGCCAACGCAACACAAATGGTGTCGAAAGCAATTGCTGAAGGTAATGTGCAAGCGATTAACTATTTCGTCGCGCAAAAATATGTAGATGCCTTAGGTAAGATTGCTACTTCCGATAATCAAAAAGTATTGATGATGCCGCTGGAAGCCTCTTCGGTCATAGGCTCAGTAGCAGGTATTGCTGAGTTAGCCAAAGAAGCCTTTGATAAAAAAGCCTAAGGGGGATCTATGGAATTTTTCTCAGAGATGGAATATTGGCACTGGCTAGTTTTTGGCTTGGTGCTATTGATTCTTGAAATGTTTGCTCCTGGAGCTATTTTGTTGTGGTTTGGTGTGGCAGGCTTGTTGGTGGGCGTATTGCAATTGATTTTGGGTGAAGCCATGAATCCGCAACTACAATGGCTGATTTTCTCAATATTCTCGGTAGTTAGCATTATTGCTTGGAAAGCTTATGCTAGAAAGCATAAGATAGATCAGGATGATGATGAAAAAAACACCTTGAATAAACGAGGTAAGTCTTTGATAGGCCATGAGTTTTTGCTGAGTGAAGCGATTATTAATGGTGTAGGCAAAGCTAAAGTGGGTGATACTCATTGGCGTGTTGAAGGTGCGGATCTACCTCAAGGCGCAAAAATCAAGGTGGTTGGGTTTGAAGGGGCGACTCTGAAAGTTGAAGCCAGTTAATACTGGGATTTGATCCAACCGAAGGAGCCTTTGTGGCTCCTTTTTGTTTAACTTGAATTGTTGCGTCATTTTCAGTGGCAAAATGGTGCGATAGGCTAGGCGAAACAAGGGTTTTGTGTATAATGCCCTGTCTTGAAGTATTCAAACTTGATCAAATAGGTTATTCCTAATATGCAACAACTATTGGAGTTTTACGGCAATCATCCGATTTTAGGCACAGCATGGCTGGCGTTTGCAGCGCTTTTGCTGATTAGCTTGATCCGCACAGCAACCAGCGGTAGCAAAGCATTAAGCCCCTTGATGGCTACTCATATGATTAATAAAGAAAATGCGCAAGTGATTGATCTGCGTGCGATTGCTGATTTTAATAAAGGCCATATTCCTGGGTCGCAAAATATTCCTTTTACCAAACTAAAAGACAGCATAAAAGACCTTGAAAAGTTCAAACAAAGCCCCATGATTATGGTCTGCAACACGGGTATGCAGGCTGGCACTGCGGCGATGACTCTTAGAAAAGAAGGTTTTGAGCAGGTGCATAAATTGCAGGGCGGTATCCAGTCTTGGACTGGTGAAAATTTGCCTACAGCAAAAGGCTAGCATAATTTAGAGAGAAAACAGAGATCGGTAATTTATGGCTAAAGTTGATATTTACACCACACGTTTTTGCCCATTTTGCATTCGTGCAAAGATGCTATTAGACAAGTTGGGTGTCAATTATCATGAAATTCCTGTTGATGGTGATGCTCCTTTACGGGCGCATATGGAATCACTAACAGGCGGCTATACGGTCCCGCAAATTTTAATTAATGATCAAGCAATCGGTGGCTGTGATGATCTGCATGCATTGCATAGACACGGTCAGTTACAAGAACTGTTGCAAGAATCAGCACGATAAAACATAAGAGAGATTACAATGGCAGAACAAGATAACACAATCAATCCAGAGCAAGCGGCTCAAACAGTAGAGACTCCAGATGGTGTGCAATTGGCAGTACAGTCCATTTACGCAAAAGATATATCGTTTGAGGCACCTAATTCTCCAGAGATTTTTTTGAAACAATATAAGCCTGAAATTAATGTTAATTTAGGTAATACTTCTCGTGATCTAGAGAATGATTCTTACGAAGTTGAGTTACAGGTTACCGTAACCTCCAAAGTAGAAGAGCAGACTGCTTATATTGCTGAAGTTAAATATGCAGGTGTCTTTGGTATTAAAGGTTTACCAGATGATGTTAAAGCTAGAGTCTTGCGTACATTTTGCTCTGAACAATTGTATCCGTATGTGCGTGAAGCAGTTTCAGAGACCGTAGCAAGAGGCGGTTTTCCTCGTTTTGTATTACAACCTATTAATTTCAATGCTTTATATGATCAAGCTGTGGCACAAGCTGCGCAACAACAAGGCGAAGCTAACGCTTAATGCCTGAGCAAAAGTCCATAGCGGTTCTTGGAGCTGGTTCTTATGGAACCGCTTTGGCTATTTTGTTGGCTGGTAACGGCCATCAGGTTTCATTATGGGCGCGTAATACTGAGCATGTGCAGCGCATGCAACAAGAAGCATCTAATCAAAGTTACTTGCCCGATGTTCCTTTTCCTAACACCTTATCGGTTACCTCTGAAATAGCACAAGCCATTGATGATTCCTCAATTATTTTAATTGCTGTACCTAGCCATGCTTTTCACAGCAGTTTGCAGTTAATTAAGCCTTATATTTCTCAGCATTCAAAAATCGTATGGGCGAGTAAGGGTTTAGACCCTCTGACTGGTGACTTGTTAGGTAATGTACTGAAAAAAGAATTAGGCGATGAACTACCGCATGCCATTTTATCAGGCCCAACCTTTGCTAAAGAAATGGCTCTGGGCATGCCCACTGCAATTACATTAGCTGCCAATGACGATGAGTTCGCGCAAGAATTAGCATTAATGTTACACAACGACCGTTTCCGCGTATACACCAGTAATGATATTGTCGGTGTGCAGATTGGAGGGGCGGTTAAGAATGTAGTGGCCATTGGAGCAGGAGTAGCTGACGGATTAGGTTTTGGTGCTAATGCGCGTACGGCTTTGATCACACGCGGCTTGGTGGAAATGATGCGCCTTGGCGTGGCTGTTGGTGGTAAACCAGAAACTTTTTACGGTATGGCGGGTATGGGTGATTTGGTTTTGACCTGTACCGATAACCAATCACGTAACCGTCGTTTTGGTTTAGCGCTTGGTCAAGGGCAAACTCGTGAGCAGGCCGAAGCTGAGATTGGGCAAGTGGTTGAAGGCGTGCGCAATGCTAAAGAGGTTAAAATGCTTTCTGAGCGTATTGGCGTTGAAATGCCGATTTGCCAAGTGGTGTATAAGATTATTTATGAAAACCTTGATGCTAAATTAGCAGCGCATCAGTTATTGACTAGAGAGTTAAAGGAAGAAAGTTAGTTTTTCGCTTCTTACCGAGTTACTTTTCTAGACATAGAAAAGTAACCAAAAGATGTTTTCCCAAATATTTAGGTTGCTTAGCAACTTCCTTCAAATTAATTAAATCATTTAACGCACCGCAAACTACAGCATATCCCTATGTTGAAGTTTGTTATTGCAATCATCCAGATTGCAATTGCTATGATTTTATTAATTCTTAGCTGAATATAAAGGGGTATTAAGAGCTTACTTTGATTGCGACAGTTTTATAATTACCCAAATGGTGAGTGCGATTAATGCTGTTAAAAAGAATATTCCTAAAGGTTCTGGTCCTTTAGGAGAGTCAAATGAAAATATGAAAACCAATAATGCTACTAGCAGCAGAGTAGATGAAAGTAAAAAAAAGATACCTTTAAAGAATTTTTTCATCATAAAAAGCTAAGAAAATTTTTCTGTCTCAATGCTTCATAAGCCAAAATAGCCACCGTATTCGATAAATTCAAACTACGACTGTCGGGCTTCATCGGAATACGCATCAAGTTATCACCCATATCATTGAGTATGTTGTCAGGTAGTCCACGTGTTTCTGGGCCAAACATAAAGTAATCACCATCTTGATAGTCAACTCCATGATAATAGGCTTTGCCTTTGGTGCTGAGGCCAAATAATCGCTTAGGTTGTTCAGAAGTCTTGAATTCATCATATGACGTGTGGATCTTCACATTGGCCCATTCGTGATAATCCAGCCCAGCGCGGCGCATCCGTTTGTCATCAATTTCAAAGCCTAATGGTTCGATTAAATGCAGCTGAAAGCCAGTATTGGCACATAGGCGAATAATGTTGCCAGTATTTGGCGGTATCTCGGGTTCAAATAATACGATATGAAACATGTTTTTACTCTTGGTCGTGTTCGGCGTTTGGTTCAAGCTCTAGTTGCTGTAGCTTACGGGTAAGTGTGTTTCTTCCCCAGCCAAGTAGCTTGGCTGCTTTTTGCTTGTGTCCTTGCGTTAATTTCAAGGCGCTGTGAATCATAAACTCTTCAAATTCTTGTTGCAGTTGTTGCAGCACTGCGGTGTGTCCTTGATGATATTCACTTTCGATGGTTTTGTGCAGTTGTAATTGCCAGGCAGGTAATTGCTCAGAATTGTGTTGACCTTGTATGGCGCGTTTGCACATTTGTACCACATGATTCAAATCAAATGGTTTGGGCAAGTAATCAAAAGCCCCTAAATCATGGCTTTGACTGCCGATTTCAGTATCTGCATAGGCTGTGATCATGATAACGGGTATATCAGGATATTTTTGCTTTAATGTTTTGAGTAGCTCAATGCCATCCATACCAGACATCTGAATATCGCTAATTACCAGCTGAGGTTGTTCATTTTTGACGAGTTGTAATGCCGCTTGGGCATTGTCACTTGCAATGACTTTGAAGTCGGCATTTTGCAAGGCGCGACTTAATACCCAGCGGATCGAACTGTCATCATCAACGATCAGGATTTTGGCTTGTGAAAAATGGCCATCAATCATTGTTTTGATCTCCTGTGGGTTGAGTATTGCTGAATACAGGCAATAGAATTTTGAAGCTTGTATGATTTGGTTTGCTACTGAACTCGATCAGTCCATCTTGTTGTTGGATTAAGTGTTGCGCAATACCAAGCCCAAGTCCTGTGCTGCGTTTGCCGCTGATTAAGGGCAGGAAAATACTGTCTTGTAATTCTGTTGGTACGCCTGGGCCATCATCAAGCACTTCTACCAATAAGCACAAAGGATATTGTTTTTCACCTATGCTGTAGCGCACTAATGAGCGGGTGCGTAAAGTAATGCGAGCCTGTGGTTGCTCTGAGCAAGCATCGATAGCATTTTGTACTAAGTTTAATAATGCTTGATAAACTGAATCTGGAGCGATCATGAGTTCTGGTAAGCTAGGATCATAATCTCTAACCAGTTCGACCTGATGCGGTAGTTTGAGCTGGCAAAACTTATAAACTTGCTCGGTGATTTCGTGGATATTGGTCGGCACTTTTGAGGCTGTTTCACTGCGTAATAGCATCCGATCAACCAGTTGATTTAGTCGATTGACTTCATGTTCAATCAATTGTGTATATTCTTGTTGGCTAGCAGAAACTTCCATTGCCAATAATTGAGCTGCACCTCTTACTCCGCTCAAAGGGTTCTTAATTTCATGGGCCAGTTGTTGTAGTAAGCGATTACTAACTTGATTCTGCTGTTGAATATCAATGTCTTGTTGTTGTTTCTGCTGATGCGCGCGATCTTGCCACTCAATCATTAAATAGCGTTGTTCGAGTTCAACCCATTGCGCTTGAATGTTAGCGGATAGGGTGATGCCATTTTTAAGAGAAAAAATGACCTTATCCTGCTTAAAATGACCATTAGCCTTTAACTCGCTCAGCAGTTGTCGTAATGGTAGAGCATCTTCTTCGATGAAGTAAGAATAGCGTTGCCCAATCAGGGTTTTGTTAGTGGTTAGAAATGCTTTTTCAGCCGCTTGATTGAGATATACAAAACGTCCTGCTTGATCCAATAAAACTACCGCTGTGGATAATTGATCCAGCAGTTGTTGTTGAATATTCGAGGATTTCATTTTGTAGGTGATCATATTTTGCGCTTAATTGGTGCATGATATCAGTTTTTTATGTTCAAAAATATAAAAGCGCACCATAAAGGTGCGATTGGTTGGCGGAAATTATACTTTTTGAGTAAGTGTCGTGTGGCTTTAGATATTAATTGCGATTAACGGGATTATTAAGCACTGTCGCTCGGAGCATATGAAAACTGCTGGCTTCGCTAGTTTTAAGAATTTTCTGGCTGTCATCATCAATGATTACAGCGGTAAGCTTATGGGTGCCTCGGTCAACATTGCTTAATGAGAAATAGGGGACTTTTTGAGCCTGGCCAATGGCTATACCATCCATCTGCAATCGTACACTATGGTTCGGTTGTAACTGCGGACTAATGCCTACGATTACATAAAGATTGCCATCATTAGCGCGTATAGCTTCATCGTTGCTGGGTTTGTCGATTGATAACACGCTGTACTCAAAAGTTTCTTCTTTTTCTTCTTCAAGTTTTAACTTCTGAGTGACAACGGGTTTGGAGGTGCTGATGACATTGGTATTAGTCTTAACCGTAATGGGCTTTGCGCCGGGGATGGGTTTGTCGGTATAAATCACACGCCCATTTTTATCAACTTTTTTATACATGACGGTTTCATTGGCGCTTAAAGTGCCAATGTTTGTGGCAATAGCAAAAGCAGCTAACAAAGCCAGTTTTGAAAATACTCCAGATAAATTCATGCCCGAGCTCCTTTAATACGCATTTGGCAAGGATATACAGTCTAGTTAATGCAATCTGAATCAAGTATTAATCAAGCTCGAAGCACTGTCAAAATAAAAAAGCCCAGCATGTGCTGGGCTT
>JABXIQ010000010.1 GCA_013373015.1 Kangiellaceae bacterium | reverse complement strand
TACTTTTTGGTCTTGTGCAGCACCAATTAGCCCGGATGGCGAAATTGGTAGACGCAAGGGACTTAAAATCCCTCGGTGGCAACACCGTGCCGGTTCGACTCCGGCCCTGGGCACCATTACAAAAGAAGCATAAAGCCTTGATTATTCAAGGATTTTTTGTTTTTTTTTGCATATTTAAGTCTGAAGTTTTCAAGTTAATCCAAATAGTCTTCCTGTGCATATCCGGTGCAGATTAGTTGTTAATGATAGGAACTAAATGTTGTCATTAGTTTAATTTGATTAAATTACGAGCAATAAGTGTTTGTACTTTATTGTTTACCTTACTAAGGTGTGGTCAAATCTTGCGCTTTCTTTATATAGACGATACCCTTTTGGAAAAATATATTAATAATAAAAGGCATTGCTAAGTAAAGTGGTCAAATTATTTTGGAAATTTAATTATAGCTAATATAGCTGTTTTTGCAGTCGCTAAAGTACTCACCATTAAGTAAGAAAATTATAAATAATACGAAGAAGGGCTCTCAATGGCATAGGTGGAATCTCCCTTCCATACTCTGTAATAGCTCTTGAAAAACACAATAAAACTACTTACCATTCGTGTAAAATAAAAAACAAAAGATGCGCACTATAAATTATTTTAAAGGCGCTCCCGCTTTTGCACTTTAGGGATATAAAATGACCGATAGCTTATCTAGTATTAGCAAATATGTTTTGCTAATTATCACTTTATTATTTACAACATCAAGTTTTTCTTTTGTTGAAGGGTTACCCCTTAGTCCTCCTAGTTCTGTCACTGTCCCTAGCACTTCAAACACAGGTAACTACACAGTAAATTGGTCCTCTGTTTCAGGCGCTACATTCTATAAATGGAGTGAAGAAGTAAATGGTGTTTGGGATACAACATGGGTTCGTGCAGATAGTAATAGTGTGTCGTTAACTGACAGAGCTAATGGTACTTATCGTTATAAAGTTAGAGCCTGCAGCTCCGCAGCAAGTTGTGGTGTTGGATCCATTGCGAGTAATACCATAACTGTTAATACACTCACCATACCAGGCTCTGTTTCATCAATTAGCGCTGATGAAAACTACAGTACGGATGGCCACTACGTAGTTTCATGGGGTGCAGCGTCTAACTCGCCTACACGCTATGAATGGAAAGAAATGATAAATGGAGTTTGGGAGGGTTGGACATCTGCAGGCATGTCGAGCAGTGTCTCAATTAATAATCGTGGCGATGGAACTTACGATTATAAAGTTAGAGCCTGTAATAGTGCTGGATGCGGAAGTGATATTGAGCTTTCAGGGACAGTCACTGTTGCTTTATTGATTGGAGGCTCTGGTTGGAAAAATACAGGGGGCAGTGTTCCAGATGCAGCTTGGAGTGGTGATACAACTAAAGTGACGGGCAATCTTGGTGTTGGGGCTCTTGAAGGTTCAGCTGGAGTGTCCGGCGGGGCTGCCACATACTTCATTCCTATTGCGATTCCACCTGGTCGTAATGGGGTGCAACCTAGTGTAGGTCTTTCATACTCCTCAAGAGGTGGTAACGGTATAGTTGGGCAAGGATGGAGTTTGAGCACAGGCTCTAGTATTCACCGCTGCTCGGGTATTTATGCGGTAGATAATGATAATTGGCGTAATGTGACGCTTTCTTCAACTGATAAGCTTTGTTTGGATGGGCAGCGACTTAAGCTATATTCGGGCTCATACGGTGTATCTGGAGCTTATTATCACCCGGAGCTTGATCCAACAACGAGAATAAGACAGTACAATGGTATTAATTCTGGCTCGGCTTATTTTACAGTTGAAACAAAATCCGGTGGAAAGAGCTTTTACGGTAACTCATCTGATAGTCGTTTAATAAGGCAGGGCACAACTCGTATTAGTAGTTGGTTACTTAAAAAATCTGAAGACAAGCCTGGCAAGAATAACATTATCTATACCTACGATGCTCAAGGTGATATAGGGGCTAAATATTTAATAAGGATAAATTACACTGGCTTCAATGGTTCTCAAGGCGATAGAATTGTTGAGTTTAATTATCAAACACGCCCCGATGTTCGTTTTGATTATTTAGCAAACACTTACTCTAAATCAACAAAGCGACTACATAAAGTATTTATAAAAGTTGGAGCGCAAACCGTATCAGAATTTCGATTAATTTATCGAGATAGCGCTGATGCCATTAACACCAAGCTTTCATTAACTACTCAAGAATGGGTTGGAGAATCAGCTTCTTCAGGTGCTTCTAACACACCACAAACATCAAAACGTAAATCTTTATTAGATAGTGTGGAGTTGTGTGCTTGGGATGCTAATGGCCTAAAAGAATGTTTGCCACGGTCTGTATTTGATATGGAGTATTGGAAAGCTGGCGTAAAGGCACAGGCTCTGATTAAGGCTCTTAGTGACGAAGCTCAGCGCACCGGCTCTCTGGCTACTGGCGATTTTGATGGTGATGCGAAGGCTGATTATATTTTCAATCATTCGCATTCTTTATCATCTGGTATGGGGTTATCGGTAAATATCTCATCAACAGGTGGCTGGAAAAATATCACCTCTTTAGTGAATCAACATAATACGAGAAAACATTCGGTTAATGGTTTGACTATTGATTATAATTTAGATGGGAAAACTGACTTTATCGGGAGCCATGTTGTTAATGGAATAAATTATTTATCATTAGTTTACTGGGATAAAAATGCTGCTAGTTTTGTCCCAAAAACAACTTCTATAGAAGTTGATTGTGGATATAATTCATCGAATTCTTTATCAATTGGATCTCACTGCCAATCATATACTGTAGACTTTGATGGAGATGGTAAAACAGACATTATTGCAGCAAAGCGTCAGGCTAAAACAATCACCTTGACACTGTATCGCAATACGCATTTGGGTGGCGGCAATTCTGCCCCTTCTTTTCAACAGCTCCATTCTTTGCAGGTATCGTCAAGCTCCAGACCGATCCCTTCACCATTTGTTCAGGCAGATATTGATGGCGATGGCCGCACTGAGTTAGTTGGGGTGCGCTTTCTTGGAGGTATGATCCAGGTTGAAAATTATGAGCTTGAGACAGGAGAGACTTTTTTATCTTATCCTGACAGAGAAACCGCAATTGTATCTGTCGTTAATGCTGGTGGCAGTTGGCAATTGACATTAAATACATATAATAACCATCTATTTGAAGGCGATCCAGGATTAACTCAATCTGACCAATATATTGATATCAACGGTGATGGTTTAGCTGATATATTGGACACAACTAACGCGTTTAATTGCCCTGAGTTCTCTAGTCATGTTCAAGAGTGCTCCATGAGCGAGCAATACAGTAATAACACGACCAAATCCTCAATGATAAACGGTATTTGGATAAACAAAGGAGGCGCTAGCAATAACCATAACAACTATTATTCAGTAGCAACTCCCGTCAATATAAAAGATGCCAAACCTTTTGATTATAATGGGGATGGCCTTACCGATTTTTTATATAAAAAATCGGTTGCTTATATGGCTACAGGATGTGGCGTAGAGCCGAATATAAACTCTCAAGATGAAGACATGAGTCAATGGTGGGCTTGTGTTAAACAAAACACTATTTTCAACTGGGCTGTTTTACAAACACAGGTTACCAGTAGTGGAGAGCTAGAGTTTATTGATTTGGGTGAGCAAGAAATAGCCATTCAAGCTGCTGAACCCTACTTATATTTTGCCGATCATAACGGTGATGGTGCAGTAGATATTTTAGCTCAGAAAGGATTTTCAGAGATGAGTAGCAATGATGCTCTTGGTTTTTATGTTTATGAAAATCCAAACCCAGTTGCAGATAAGTTAATTAAAGTCACCCGCGGCGGCGATATGGGATTGGTCGATGAGTTTGCTTATGACTCATTAACCAGCTTAGATAGTCAAGGGCGTTATAGTTATGATGTCAAACAAGACTTTCCTTACGTAGATTTTACTACAGCCACTCAAATGGTGGATACCTATAAGACGAGTGACGGTATTGGCGGTTTGCGTGATACACGCTTTAGTTATACTGATGCACGCTATCACTTGCAAGGCCGCGGTTTCCAAGGCTTTGGTAGTATCACCGAAGAGCACATAACGCTAGGCACGAAAACCACTTCAACCTTTGAACAAGATTTCCCTTATTCAGGCAAAGTCTCACAGGTGGATAACTATGCCAAGAACAACTCGAACAGTTATCAGCTGATTTCCCGAGTTAACAACACTTGGAGCAACAGCGCCAACCAGAATGCTTATTTAGTCTATTTGAATGACAGTGACCGTCATCATTACGACTTACAAAGCGGCAACTTTTTATACCGCAAGATTGACGATGTTATCAGCATTGACGGTTGGGGTAATGTGAGTGACAAAAAAAGTACTTATACGGAGTCAAACAGCGGCTCAGCGATTGCTCCGATACTGGCTAATGCCAGTGTTACCCAGGTGACGAGTAGTGCTTTTAGCGCCCAATGTTCGTGGATACCGAACCAGCCAAGTTGGACTCAAGTGTCGAGTAACGCTGTTGCCAGTCGAGGCAGTGATTATGCCATACCTGAACCGGGAACAGACTTTAGCAAAACGGTACGCACGACCATCAATAGTTGGGATGTTGACTACTGTACGCCGACTAGCGTCACAACCTCTGTGATTACGGGTGGAGGCCATCCGACGACTGTTAACACGGTTTATAACAGTTATGGTTTGCCCACTTTGGTGACCACCAAAGGTAAATACTTTTCTGGCTCAAACATGCCCGACCGTGTGGTGACCACAGGCTATACGACTGACGGTTACTTCGTGAACAGTATCAAGAACACTTTGAATCATGAAACCACAACCGTGACTGACCCGATTCATGGTCAAGCGACACAGGTGACCGACCCCAACGGTCAAGTGACCACTATGACCTACGATGCTTTTGGTCGAGTGCGCTCGACCAAGCTACCAGGCGAGCCAACTCAGTGGGTGGCTTATTATTGGCCTGGTGGTAATGTATGGGTGGATTCAAAGGCTAAATATGTAATTCGCAAAACACAATTAGGGAGCCCCGAGAGCCGAATTCATTTTGATATGTTTAACCGACCAATTAGAGAGGGAGTTGAATCATTTCAGGGGCGGTCAGTCGATTGGGTTGTAAAATTAAATCAATACAACAATCTTGGACAGCTAGTATCCGAAACTCAATTAAGAGATAAGCGTGACGATAACAGTTGGACTTATACCTATTACGACTCCTATGATGCACTAGGTCGTTTAACTAAAAAGCGTACTTCGCAAGCTAACGATAGTCACCTACTGACCACTTATAGCTACAACGGCTTTGTTACGGACATTAATGCGGGTGGTTTGCTGATGGCACGCAAGTACAACGGCTTAGGTCAATTAGTTTGGACACGTGATGCTGACCAAAACTATACCCGCTACGCCTACGATGGAGCAGGTAATCCGATTGTCTTGCAGGATGCTAACGGTAATCCTATCACCGCCAAATATAACGCCTTAGGCCATAAAGAATGGGTAAAAGACCCGAATATGGGTACCAAGTCTTTCTGGTACAACACTTTAGGTGAAGTGGATAAAGAGATAGACGCTAATGGTGATGTGTTGACTTATCGCTACGATAGCTTGGGTCGAATGGACAGGCGCTGGACGAATGGTGTTTATTCAGGTGTTTGGTCTTACGACAGTACTGCAGCCTATGGGCGCAAAGGGATGTTGGATTATGAATGGAATTCCAATGCTAACAATAATCAAGACAGACTGACCAAGTATTACCGTTATGCAACAACCGCAAGTGGTAAAGATTACCTGTCTTATAACGCTTATTATGTGTATGAAAATGGAAATATACCTGAATCCAATAAACATGTGATTTATTACTACATGGACAACAACTACGGCCGCCCCAAAGGAATGAAGTACAACACCACGGGTTTAACCTTAGCTTATGACTATAACGACCGTGGTTACATGACTAAAGTTAAGAATGCTAACGGTGGTTATGTCTATCAAGAGATTCAAGACCTTGATGCTCACGGCAAAGTCACAAGCCAGCTAATGACCAACGGTTTAATCACCCAAACCGCTAACTACCATGCAGCGACAGGGCAGATGACCC
>JABXIQ010000059.1 GCA_013373015.1 Kangiellaceae bacterium | reverse complement strand
TTCTTTATCTGCTTTTTTATCTTCACCTCATTTACCTTCTCCTCACTTACCTTCTTTCTCGGCTTTTTTATCTTCGCCACACTTGCCTTCGCCGCACTTGCCTTCGCCATCGAACTTAGCCAAGTTATAGCCAGACTCAAGTTGGTTCAAACCGAATGGGTTTTCACTAGCAACAGCTGCCCCCATTGCAGCCGATGCCGCGATTGATGCACTTACTAAAACAGCCAATTTACTTTTATCTTTGTTCAACATAAGACTTCACTCCAAAATAGTTGAGATTGTTAACATATTCAGGCCTTAGACCCTTTATGTTTTTGATTGTTACAGCTAAAAGTAACAACTTATGCAGAAATTTCCACTATTTTGTGTAAAGGAAGCGTGAAACTGTAGAAACTTGTACTTTATTTCACAGTTTGATCAATTGTAATGTGAAAGGTTTCACCTGGTGTTAAATTTGATTGAACTTTGCTTTCACCGTATAAATCCCCAGGATTGGGCTGTGCAAACCCTGATTGAGACAATCTAATTTCTACTTTAATATCAACAGCTTGCCATAGTTCTACATCTGGCAACATGACATTATCGGGGCTGATTTTTATAGGTTCTTTCAATTCTGTTAAGGCTACAGATTTAACCGCGATTGGCGGACCACCATCAACTGTTCGGACTATTGCAAAAGCCTTTGTAAAGCTCTGTAAAGGAATGTTAGAAAGGTTATTAACTACAATTTTGATATTATTATTTTGCTCTAACAACAACTGTCTATTCGCCATCTCAATTTGTTGTTGTATTAAGTTGTATGACTCGGTTCCTCGATCTCGAAGCTTTAATAAGCGCTGCCAATAATCTTTGGCAACTTGGTAATTTTGCTGTTTGAAAGCATTAATGCCTTGTAGTAACAAAGCTCCTTCATGGCTAGGCTTTTCAAGCAAAACTAAATTTATTTTGCGCTCGGCACGCTCAAGCGCATCTTGCTGCGCATAATCAATAAAATAGCGTGCTGTTTCCAACTGGATCGCATCGTCATCATTAATATATACGGCTCGACTAAAAGCCTGATCTGCCAATTGCAAACGACCAAATTGAATAAATACTTGCCCCAACTGAATCCAGCCCTGTTCGTTATCAGGATGAATTTCATTGCGCAGGCGCAATTCTGCCATTAATTGCTCAATAGTGATTTCTTTATTATCAGCCTTGTCGGCCAATTGACTTAAACTTAATTCAGCAAGCTGCTGATGGGTATCTGCAAGTTGAGTAATCTCTTTGTGAGCACCCATTTGCTGATACAAAAACAAGCCAGCACCTGCAGCTACCAGCAACATACTTAGAAAGATAATTTTCTTGCTAGAACCATGAAAGATTCCACTGAATAACCAAGCAGCCCAAGCTAGAGCGATTAAAGAAAAAGCTATCCAAATCAGCATATTATGACCTTAGGATTCATTTTGCTCATCATTAATCACTTTGCGGCGACCAACTTTGACTACCAGCGCAATAATTATGATTAAAAAAACAAATATAGGGGCAAACCAAATAAAATAGTTTGCAGGCTTTACAGGCGGCTCATACAACACAAAATCACCATATCGTTGCTGCATGTAGCTAAAAATTTGTGCTTCACTTTCACCGGCCATGACTTTTTGATACACAATATAGCGTAAGTCTTTTGATAATGGCGCATCAGAATCTGCAATAGTTTGATTTTGACATTTTGGACAACGCAGCTGATTAATCACTTGATAATACATCTGCTCTTGAGCAGTATTATCAAACTCATAAGTTTCAATCACTGCTAGCAAAGGCAGACTAGTTAACAACAAAGTAAACAATAAGGTTAGCGCTAAAAGATATTTTTTCATATTAGTCACCTGTTACTGCATCATTTTTAGTAGCATCTTGTTTTAATCGAAGATCTGCATTGAGCTCTTTCAATTTAGGCAAAATAACAGTATTCCAAACACGATCATCAATCACACCAACATAACGCTGATGGATAATTCCTTTTTCATCAACAATAAAAGTTTCTGGCGCACCAAAAACACCTAAATCAATACCAAAAGTGCCCTGATCGTCAGCAACAGAAAAAACATAAGGATCACCACCTTTATCCAAATAAGCCAAAGCATCTTTGCGAGTATCTTTATAATTCATACCAACAATGGGCACATGAACTTGATTGGCAAATTTCACTAGATAGGGATGCTCAACAAAGCAAGAAACACACCAAGTCGCCCAAACATTCAGTAAGAATGGCATTTTGGGCAAATCAGCGTTTGTTAACACTTTTTCTGGGTTATGCAAACTTGCTAATTCAAATGCTGGAACTGGCTTGCCAATTAAGGTTGATGGCAATTCACTCTTATCTTCTCCGCTATTAAGTGAAAACCAAAAGAAAACGACCATGACAAGAAATATTAGCGCAGGAATAATGGTGATAAGTAGCTTTTTATTCATCTTATACTAACTCTTGTTGCTTCAATTTTTTCTTATGACTTATTTTATTGCGTAATTTTTCACGATAGCGCTTATCAGAAACCGCTAACAAACCACCTAAAGCCATTAAAATAGCACCTAACCAAATCCAACGCACAAACGGCTTGTAATATAAACGAATAGCCCAAGCACCATCATCCAACGGCTCACCCATAGCTATATATAAATCTCTTACAAAACCAGGATCAATCGCAGCTTCAGTCATGACCATTTGTGATGCGTTATATTTGCGCTTTTCAGGTCTAAGCTGAGCAATCATATTGCCCCCCTCATTGACCACAAAATGTGCTTGAGATGCGATGTAATTTGGCCCTTGTAGATTTTCAAAGCGTTTAAAATAAATTGAGAAATCTTGTACTTGCACGGTTTCTGTTTCTGCAATTCTTAAATCTTTTTCTATACTATAATACGAGGTTAACACTGCACCAATAACAGTGACTGCAACACCAATATGAGCTGTAATCATGCCCCAATAGCTACGGCTAATTTTGCTCAGTCCGATTGTAAAGCTTTTTGCCTTACTCGTTTGCAATTGAATATAACGGAAACAACCGGCCATTACCCAAAGTCCTAACGCAGCACCAAACACCGCCATTGGCTTAATACTATCGGCAAACAACCAGGTTAAAGCAAACATAACCGCAAAGCTCAACAAAAGAAGTAACCAATACTTTTTAAGCAGAGGTAACATTTCTTGCTGTTTCCAATTAATTTGCTGTCCAATTGGCATCAAGAGCAAAATTGGCACAAAAAAGATCGAAAACATTAAGTTGAAATATGGAGGTCCTACCGATGATTTATTGTCAGTAAAAGCATCAATAATCAACGGGTGTAAAGTGCCAATAAGTACCACAAAAGTACAAACGGCCAGCAGTACATTATTAAATAACAAAGCAATTTCTTTTGAAAAAAGACCATAATTGTTTTGTGAATTAACTTTACTTGCTTGAACTGCGTATAAGATTAAAGAACCACCTATGGTAATAGCCAGTAGTGCCAAAATAAACTGGCCACGCACAGGGTCGCTGGCAAATGCATGAACCGATGTTAAAGTTCCCGAGCGAATTAAAAACGTGCCTAGCAATGTCAAAGCAAACGTCATAATAGCCAATAACACAGTCCATGCTTTGTAGGCAGAGCGTTTTTCGGTTGCCGCTAAGGAGTGAATAAGCGCAGTTCCAGCCAGCCAAGGCATAAAAGAAGCATTTTCCGAAGGGTCCCAGAACCACCAGCCGCCCCAGCC
>JABXIQ010000011.1 GCA_013373015.1 Kangiellaceae bacterium | reverse complement strand
CGGCCGGACATGGCGCTCTTCAAGTTCACCAAGGCGATCCTCGAAGGGCGCCCCATCGACGTCTACAACCATGGCGACATGAAGCGAGACTTCACCTACATCGACGATCTTGTCGAAGGCATCCGGTTGCTGATGGACGCGGTTCCCGAGCGCCCCGAGGATGGTGTGGTCGCCGCAGGTGACAGCCTGTCGCCGGTCGCCCCACACCGAGTGGTCAACATCGGAAATTCCGATGCGGTGCAATTGACCGATTTCATCGCGGCAATCGAAAAGGCGACAGGTCTGACCGCGGAACGCAACCTGATGCCGATGCAGCCCGGCGACGTGCCGGCCACTTGGGCGGATGCGTCGTTGTTGCGTGATCTGACCGGATACCGTCCCCAGACGTCGGTTCCGGAAGGCGTCGCGAGTTTCGTGGAGTGGTACCGTGACTACTACGCCATCCCGGACCAGCGCGCCTACTCGGCCTGATACACGGAAAGACGCGACATGGCCCCTCGACTTCTCTACATCCACGCTCCGAAATGCGGTGGCACGAGCTTTGGCTCTGCCGTACGGCTCGCCTATTGCAACTCCCAAGCGACAATCGACCTCAAGACCTCGGGGCGGATCCGCGAGGCCATGTATCCAGAGGCCTCCGGGGCTGAGAAGGTGTTGCGCGAGCAAGAGATCCGCAAGGTTATGCTGGGCGAGCTTCTGGCCCGCGGTGTCCAGTGCGTGTCGGCGCATGTGCTCTACCATCGCGACCTTCACGAGACACTGGACCCGGATCGCAAGCTGGTCACGCTGCTGCGTGATCCCGTCGCACGTTTCCTGTCTCACTATGCCTATGTCCAGAGGACACACCCGAACAAGGACAGACCGGATACGCTGGCCGAGTTCCTCGACAGCGAGATGGCCCAGCGGTACGGATCGATCTACCTGCTGTTCTTCGCGGGGACCTATCAGCACACGACGAACGATCTGTCCGCGGCGCTGCAGAAGGCCCAGGACAACCTCACGAAGTTCGATCTGATCGGCGACCTCTCACGCACCGGCGAATTCCGCGCCGGCCTCAAATCCCTGATCGGCCGACCTCTCATCACTTGGGAGCGCAACAAGCGCCCCGACCAGAAACCGAGTCGAAACCGCGATGTCCCCGAGGAGTTGCGTGCGCGGATCGAGGAAATATGCGCTCCCGATATTTCCCTGTTCCGCCATGCCAAGTCGCTTCCCGCCTATGCCTGACCTCATGGAGGGCCAGAGATGAGCAAGACCAATACCAAGTTGATCGGCGTACAATACATGCGCGCGCTGGCCTCGATGATGGTGCTCGTCGGGCACGTCATTGCCGAGGCCGAACATTATTTCGGCGTACACCTTCCATTGGACATCATCCCCTGGACCCGGGGCGTCGACATCTTCTTCGTGATCTCCGGCTTCATCATCATGGTGTCGTCACAGAAGTATTACGACATTCAGAACGGGGTCGGCGTCTTCCTGAGAAATCGCTTCGTTCGGGTCGTGCCGCTATACTGGTTCTTCACCACGCTGATGCTCGTCGTGCTGCTGGTCATGCCGGGGGCTACGAAAGACACGCAGATGGACTGGATGCAGACCATCACGTCGTATCTGTTCATCCCCTACGAACGGTATGACGGTCGGGCTGCTCCTATCCTGTCTCTGGGCTGGACGCTCAACTTCGAAATCTTCTTCTACGCGGTGTTCTCCCTGGCCCTTCTGCTGCCAAGGCGGATCGGCCCCTGGGCCGTGATCGCCGCCATGGCCCTCTGGTCACTTCTCGGCGCAGTGATCGGCTTCGAGCAAACCGTGCTCCGCGTCTGGGCCAACCCGCTGATCATCGAATTCTGCTTCGGGGTCGCGCTCGGGTATGTCTACGTCTTCCACTGGCAAGGCGTGCCGGGACGCAATGGCCTGGCGTTCGTGATGCTTGCGGTCGGCTTCCTTCTTCTCGTGCTGCTGAATGTTCCCGGAGATCTTCCGAGATTCATTGCCAGCGGGATCCCCGCAGCGGTCATGGTTGGAGCAGTCGTCTTCCTGTGGCATCAGAGCGAGGTACACTCGATACTGTCGAGGTTCGGTGCATTGATGGGAGACTGCTCATTTGCGCTCTACCTGTCGCATCGCTTCGTTCTGCGCGCCCTGACCATCGTTCTCGTGCCCCTGTTGCCGGGAACCGCGGAAGGCGCCGGTCTCTTCGTCCTTCTCGCCTGCACGGTTGCCATTCTGGGCTCGATCGTCGTGTATCACCTGATAGAGCGTCCGATGCTCTCCCTGTTCTCGCGACCGAGACGACAAATCGCCTGACATCATGACGAAAAAATCCAGCCTCAAGGGGCACGCCTTCTGGTCGGCGGTGCTGCAATTCTCGCGCTTCGGCGGCAATGCCGTCATCTTCCTGGCCATGGCAAGGTTCCTCAGCCTCGAGGAAATCGGGGCCTTTGGTGTCGCCTATGCTCCGATCCGCTGGACGCAGGTGCTTCAGAAGACCGGGATCTCGAGCTCGGTGATCGTCTCGCTCCGCTCCCGCCACGACACGGAACAGGCCGACCGGGATCCGGTCTTCACGACGCTGTTCTATCTCGCGATGGCGGTCTCGCTGCTGGTCGTGGGACTGCTGGTGATAAGCGGGCTGGTCATGGAACGCACGTCGACGAGCGATCAGCCGGTGGGCAGGATGATGCTTGTCATGGCGATCGTACCTCTTGTCTTCGGGCTCGCCTCGGTTCCCGAAGGGCTCCTGCGCAAGAACCTCGAGATCAGGTCCTTGGCATTGCGGACTCTGGCGGTTCAGATCGCTTCGGCGGGTCTCGCCGTGGTGCTGGCCATCAAGGGATTCGGGGCCTGGTCCCTCGTCGGTTTCGCGGTCCTGAACGCGGTTGCCTCGTCCGTCATTTCGATCGCCATGGCACGCTGGAGACCCTCCGGCCCCCCAAGCCTGCAGAGCATGAAGGCGCAGTTGCCGCAGTTCAGCGCCATCTCCGGACGAGCGCTGGTGTCCGGCGCAGCCATGCCCATGCTCCAGTTCCTCGTGGGGGTTTTCATTGGCCTCGAAGCCGCGGGCGCCTTCCAGATCGCACAGCGGGTCTACACGATTCTCGATGCGCTCTGCCTCGCACCGCTGCGGTTCCTCGTCCTGCCACTCTTCTCCCGTGCGGCGGAAGCCGGCGAGGGGAAGCTTTCGGGAGACACCGTGCTGCGCACGATGCGTGTCGCCGGCTTGTTGTCAGCACCGTTCTACCTCGGGACGCTGGCAATCGCGGATCCGGCATTGACCCTCGTGATCGGGGCCGAGAACGCCAGTCGCGCGGTACTGCCCCTGCAGATCTTCTGCCTCCTCGGCATCAACATCACCAGCGTGACGGTCCTGAGCCAGGCGTTCACTGCGGCCGGCCACGCGGGCATGGCCTTCTGGCGCTCGGTCTGGATGCTCTGCATCACCATCGTGCTTTCGGTTCCGGCTCTCATGCTGTCCGTCGATGCCGTGACACTGGGCTTCGTGATCTCATCCTACGTCGCTCTGGCGGTCTTCTATCGGCAGATTGAACAGGTATTCGCGATTTCCGGCGCTGCGACGTTCGGGGCGGTGGCACGCCCCTATCTCGCGGCCGCCCTCGCGATGGCACCGGTCTTCGCACTGCAGTGGTACCTGCAACCGATCCTGCCGCTCTGGGGCATCCTCGTCGTGCAGATACTTCTGGGCGCGCTGCTCTACCTGGCCGCAGCCAAGTTTATCGCGCCCAAGGCCTTCGGCGAATTGCGGCGCGTGCTGCGCCGCTGAACAGTTCCGGCTCAGCCGAGACCGCGCAGGATGTCCAGCACGGTCTCGGCGCTGCTCTCCCAGGAGAACGACCGGGCCCGGATGCGGCCGCGTTCCGCCATTTCGGCCCTCTCTTCGGATCCGAGAGCTGCGAAGCTCGAAAGGGCCTTTGCGATGTCGTCGACATCTGTCGGGTCGAAGTAGGGTACCGCGTCGCCAAGCACTTCCGGCATCGCGGTGCTGTTCGAGGAGAGCACCGGGGTGCCAAGGATCATCGCCTCGAGCGGAGGAATCCCGAACCCCTCGTACAACGAAGGCCAGAGAAACGCCGCCGCCCCGGAGTAGAGGGCGTTCAATTCCTCGTCGCTGACCCGGCCGAGTAGCCGGATGCGGTCGGTTCCTGCGATGCGGGCTTGAGAGACGCCAGGGGCATAGCCGCCTGCCACGGCGAGAGGCATGTCCGTGCCGGAGGCCCGTTCAAGCGCTTCGATCAGCCGGCCGATGTTCTTGTTGGGACTCTGGTTGCCAGCGGCGAAGAAGTACTTTCCCTGCTCCAGCCCGAACTTCTCGAGAGCCGACGGGTCCGCTTTTGCGCCGATCATGTGTTCGGCACTGTTGTAGATGACCGTGAAGCGCTCTGCCGGGACACGGAGACACCGGCCGAGTTCACCCGCCGAGAACCGGCTGACCGTCGCCAGATGCGTCACTCTGCGCGCCAGCAGCGGACGCATCAGCTTGTGAAACACCCGGTAGCTCTTCGGAAAGGCCTCGGGAAAGGCCCATATGTTGGCGTCGTGGATGACCAGAAGCTGATGACGGCATTGCAGTGGACCAGCCCCACAAAGGCTCAGCAGGAAACCATCCCTCGCCTTCGAACCCAGCGTGAGCTGCTCCCAGGCATGCCCCTTGCGACCCGGCAGGGGGCTGGGGCGCAGGTGCTTCCAAGCCGGAGGATCGACGAGTTCGGCACCTTCCGGGTACCAGACAGGGATGGGCCCGAAGCGGGATGCGAGCTCGGCGTCGGCGTCCAGACATCTGTCGAGCGCGGAAAGGAGTTCGCGAGCGTATCGCTGCACGCCCGAGACCTGTTGCGTGAGAAAACGACCGTTGATGTGAATTTTCATGGGACTTACGAGAGTGTCGCGGGGACGGTGGAGGGGCTGCGACGCGATTTCGGCAGGGACTGGAGGCTTTCGAGGTAAAGCTCCGTTGTTCTGGCGCCGAGGCGCTCGAGATCCCATTCGGAGACGTCGGTTTCGCGCGCGCCGGTTGCCAGCGCCGCGAGATGGTCGCGGTTTGCAAGCAGGTCGCGGAGCTTGCCTGCGGTGTCGTTCATATCGGCCGGGTCCGAGACGAGCCCGTTCACCTCGTGCTTCACGATTTCCTCGATCCCGGGAAGGTCGGCGACGATGACGGGGCGTCCCGCCGCGATGTACTGCACGACGACACGCGGAAGGCCTTCGCGCTCGGACGTCAGGATGCAGATGTCCGCCAGCCCGATCAGAGCATGAGGATCGGAGCGATACCCGCAGAACGTGACCCGCTCCGTCAGTCCCAGATCCTCGACAGCCTGACGGACCTGTGGCTCGTGTGGACCCTTGCCGGCAAAAAGCAGGCGGTTCGGCGGCAGCTCCGGGAGCACCTTCGCATAGGCTTCGAGAAACTCGACATGACGCTTGCGAGGCTCATAGGCCGCCAGCATCAGAATCGCCACCGGCGCCCTGTCATCGCCGTCCTCCATGGCCAGCAGGTCGCGCCAGTCCTCGGGCGGTTCCGGATTGCGGAACGGAGCAAGGGGCATTCCCGAATAGACCGGCTCGACGCGGCGGCAGATCCCGGCGTCGACATACGCCTGGCCGACGCTGCGCGAGACCGAGATGAACAGGTCCGTGTGCCTTGCCACGAGCTTCTCCGCCCAGACGTAGAACCTGGCTTTCGCGGCGCTCACGCCATCGAACGGAATGATGTGGATGCCATGCACCCGCAATGCCGAAGGAACCGACGAGGCCGCGAGCCTGCCGAGGATCCCTGCCTTGCTCTGATGCGTGTGGATCACGTCGGGCTCGAGGTCACGGTAGAGCTTCCTCAGTTCGGAGACGGCGCGCATGTCCTGAACCGGATGAATGGGATGCACGAGGGAGGGCACCTCGACGAAAGAGATCGACTGCCCGTGGGTCTCCTCCCAGAAAGGGTCTGCTCCGGGCCCATGCAGCACGGTGACGTCGTGCCCTGCCCGTGCCTGCCAGAGACAGGTCGCTATGGTGTTTTCCTCAGACCCCGCGCGAAGCAGTCTCGTTAGAACGTGGACTATGCGCATCGCATTTCCCTTTGAGCAGAACTTTCAAGTCGGTGGGTATTGGTTTTCTCTGGCCGACGCAAATGCAGACCGCAGCGGAAAACCGGATAGCCTTTGTATCGGAAACTACTGTGACAAAGGTCATGAGGCATACAGCCTCCGCTCGTCAGGTGGCGGTGATGCCCCCAACATTCGGGGAAAGATTAAACGATGACCCTCTCTTCACAGAAGTGCATGATCTTCATACGCTATTTTCATGAGCATGGATTTCGCCACGCTTCGATCTTGCAGCCTCTGACGCCGGCAGATAATCGGAACTGCGAGACTTTCTTGAAGTGATCGGACACAGATGGGAGCAGGATATACGGCACGCCTGCTGCAGACGCGGAGCGAAGCGGCCACCATGTTCTCCAGAGTGGCTTCCGGACCTGTCGAAGCCCGGCTGGATGAGTGCCCTGTCATGTAAATATCACCAATTCAGGGCGTCTCGGAATCCTGCACAGTTGCAAGGGAACATTCGGCCCTGACGCCGGCAATGCGTGTGATGCGTGACCTATCCTGCAGACATGAAGCTGTCACGGACGGGACGATATCGTTCACAGAACTTGGAGACTTGGATGCTTTCGAAAATCATGCTTACGGACCCGGCGAAGCATCGCTGGATGATGGTCACCGGCGCTCCGAGAAGCGGAACAAGCTATTTCGGCGACATCCTTGCACTTGATCCGAAGGTCAACTCGATCATCGAGCCGTTCAATCCCGATGCGGGCATGCCGGATGTCACCCAGCGCTACATGTACGGCGTGTCCCCCGGGACGATGTCGGAACTGGACCGCGGCACGCTCGAGAAGCTCTACAGGTATGATTTCAAGCTCAAGACGGTTCACAGCTCCCGGGACAAGCTTGCCGAGAAGGTGTTCAAGACCGTGCTGTTCGGAGGCAACGAACTGGCCTTGCTGAAGGCTCGGTTCAACCGGCGCGCCGAGTACTCTCTCATCAAGGATCCCATCGCGGTCTTCCTGGTCGAGCCCCTGTACCGGATGCGTGAGCTTGACTGCTTCTTCCTGGTCCGCCACCCGCTATCCTTCGTCGGCAGCCTCAAGCGCCTTGGCTGGAACTTCAAGGTTCACCCACTGTCCCGAAACCGTGACCTCTGTGCCATGTATCTGCCCGAACTGCTCGATGTGGACCCGGACACGCTCAGCTGGACCGAGCACGCAGCATATATCTGGCTGGCCATCGGCCGGCAGCTCGAACATCTCAAACAGGCGGGAATACCCATCATTCCTGTTTTCCACGAAGAGATTTCCGCAGACCCCGTCGCCCATTACCGGCGCATATATGACCACCTCGGACTGGAATGGACCCCCAAGGTCAGTTCCAGAATTACGGAGACCTCGACCGCGTCAGGAAAAGCCGGCGCGCAATCGGGAGTGGTTCACGATTTCTTCCGGGACGCGTCATCCATTTTCGATCACAGCGTCGCGCAACTGGATCCGGAACAGCGCGAGACAATCGCCCGCATCACCAAACCCATCCTGGATACGTGGTATTCCAGTGCAGACAGCGCCAGCCTGTCAGACTACGGGCGGGGCCTTCACATGAGCAACATCCGGGCTTCCGGCTGAGCTTGTCCGCCCGCTCAGACCGCCGATGAGGGCGATAACGAGCATCATCGCCACAAAGTTCGTGTTGGCAAAATACATGGTGTGCGTACAGAGCACGTAAGCTCCGGCAAACTGCCCGTAAGCCGAGGCCCAGAAGACATTCTGGGTCCCCTTGTAGAACACGACGGTGCTGATGACGGCGAGGAACGCGATGTAGACCGCCGCGCCGATGGCCCCAAAATCGACATAGGGCATGGTGAAGATCGACCACGCCCCCCCTCCCCTGACGGTGTCGATGCTGATCAGTTGGGCCTCAAGGAGTTGTCCGAAGAACTTTTCGGTCTGGGTGAAATACATCAGAAACTTCAGCGAGAAGAAGCCATAGGTATGCTCGAACTCCCCGTTGAAGGGCATGAAGCTGTTCAGCAGGTCGTTCGAGAAATAGAAGATCAGCTTCTGCACCCCGATGTTCAACGCGCTTCCCTGGATGTTTGCGTTCGTCAGGGATTCCCGGCCGATCCAGGTCACCATGAACAGACCGAGCCCGATCGGTACGTACTGCAGGCCGACAAGGCGCCGGTGAACGAGACATACGGAAAAATATGCCGCCATGATGAGCTGCAGCAGCAGCAGGCGCTGCGACATCACCATGGGCAGGAAGATCAGCAGGACGAGGTTGGTCAGGAATGAGATGAGGCAGAGCTTGCGCGCATGGGACGAGAGCTTCCCGGTCTTGCGACCCGCCGCCAGCAGGGTCGCCGCGAGGGCCCCGCTTGCCGGCAACGAGGCGTAGATCACCCTCATGCCGGTGAACAGCTTGTTATCCAGCAGCTGCTCGCGCGCCTCCAGGGCATCGAGTTGCACGAGGATGAGCATTGCCCGGAAACCCCCGAGCTTCATCGCCGAGAGTGCCACCCAGAGCAGCGTGACGCCGACGAAGAGCGTATTGACGATGAAGGTGATCCGGGCGGCCCGGTCGAAGTCGGTATCCGTCTCGAAGTCCTGCGGGCGCGGCAACGCGACCATGGTCGTCGCGGTGGCGATGACGAACACGAGAAAGGCCACGATCAGCCAGTAGGTCGCAAGCGGCGTGAAATCGTCCGAGGACAGCCCCTGCCGCCCGAGCAGGTAGGCCGCGATATCGAACGTGTCCGGAAAAGCGAAAGGCAGTACGGCGACCGCGACGGTGAGAGCCCAGATGCCGATGACGAGCGCCAACGGTGAGATCGGAAACAAGCTCTTAGGCATGCCGTGGTCTCCTTTCGAGGCCGGAAATCTATGCGATGTTCCGCGCCCGCTCGTGATGTCCTGTGCCCGCATGTGCTTGCCCTGCAGGCACAGTCGACGCAATCCTCTCAGTCAGGACAGACCAGTCCTGGATCGCGGGATCGGCGAGAGTCCGCTTCATCTGATCCAGCCTGTCCAAGGCGGCAACGAAGCTGGCCCCCTGCCCCGGCTCATACCCCACGAGGCTCGGGACCGCGGGATCACAGATCCGCTTCGGACCGATCATCGGCAGGCCGAAGTAACGGTACATGAGCATCCGGTTGGAATGCGCCGTCTGATATTCGACCCCGGGCTTGTCCAGGTAGGGTGCAAGTCCGATGTCGGCATGCTTGATCCAGGCCGCGGTCTCCAGAAAGGGCATCTCCCCGTGGAGGATGAGATTCCCCGGTATGTCGGAAGGTGTTCCGCGCAGGCGCCCGAAGATGTGAAAATTCCAGTTCGGGCGCAGCCGCGCCATGCTCAGCACGGCGTCCATGTCGAACTGGGTGGTCCCGGCACAGACGGCTTCCCGCTCTGCGCGCTCCCTGTGTTCAAAGGGGTCAGGCAGCTCCTGATCGAGCAGGGACTTCGAGACGCCCATCGGATCCATCTGGACGGACGGGTACGCAGCGAACCGGCGCGCCAGATGGGGGCTTGCAACGCTGATCCGATCAAACAGGCCGGCGTATTTCAGTTCGGCCTCGCCGATGAAGGCCGGCAGGCCGAGCACGTTCACGTCGTCGTTGACCCGGTAGACCATGGCCGCATCGGGGGCGAAACGCCGGACCAGCGGGCTCAGCATAACCGGTTGGCCGCTTTCGATGACAACAAGATCCGCCTTCGCCAGCGGCGCTTTCAGTTTCTTGCGCCAATACGCGGGGAAACTCTGATGAAGGGGCCTGGCGAGCCGATCCAGAAGAGGCCGTCGCAGGCTGAACGGATGTAGCGGGGAATATCCGAAGATAGAGGTCAGCGTTTCGTCATGGTCTCGGATCCCCGGAACGGGCTTGCCATCCAGGGTCGCGAACCTCTTGTCTCCGCGGACCTTCGAGACCCAGCTGTAGCCGACGGTTATCATCGTCACGTGCCACCCGCTGGCACGCAGGTTGTCGCTGAGCCAGAGGATACTGCCCCGGCGTTTCTGAACCGGGAAATGTCCGGTGAGAATGACCGCGCGCTTTCTCGGGGTCACGCCGGCAACTCGATCAGAAGGTCGCTAATTTCACGACGCGGGGAGGCTGCGACGTGGAACTCTTCCGGCAGCTGGCCGACGCCGATCATCATGATGATCAGGTCCGTTTTCGGAAGGGACAGGAGCGAGATGAGTTTCTCGTTCTTCGTGCGATCTGCAGACCAGTTCAGAGGGCAGGTGCCCAAGCCCCGGTGGTGCAGGGCCAGCAGCAGCGACATCGCGAACATTCCGCCATCGACGAATCCCTGGTTCCGCTCCCGACCGTCGCGAAAGTTGCTCATGTCCGACGTCACGACGAGGAGCGTATCGATGTGGTGCCCAAAACCACGGCTGCCCCCCTGGAGCGCCAGCATCTTCTCCTTCAGCTCCGGATCCCGGACGGAATAGACCCGCGCGCTCTGACGGTTACAGACCGAAGGCGTCGTCCCCGCGAGGCTGACCGCGGCCTGGATGTCCTCGGAGGACACGTCGCCCGGCGCAAAGATACGCGTGCTGCGGCGGCTCCGCATGACGCTTTCGAGATCCCCTGCGGCGGCAGCCGCCTGACCAGCCCGGGTGAGCTCGACTGTTCCGATACCGGGGACCGTCGTGAGGCCCTTCGCAAGCGGTCGGAACCGCGCGATCTCCTCCGGGATCTCGAGGCCTTCATGACGCTCGAAATAGGCGCCGATCACGCCACGGGCCTTGCGGATCGAGATATGGTTCTCGTCGAGCCCACGCTGCTCGTACTGCCGGATCAATCCCTCCAGCTCCCGCAGCGCCTTCAGGCCGAAGAAGTCCCGCGGCTCCGGCATGGACAGCCCCTTCTCGATCGAGTGGGCCTTCTGCAGCAGACGTCCCTGCAGCTGTTGCGGGTTCAGCAAGCTGCGCCCGGACTGGGAGTGAATGAAATACCGTCTGGAGTCGTAATTGTGGTCCAGCAGGATATTCTTCAGCGCCTTGGCCCGGCGCAGATAGGGACGGATCATGCTGCGGCCTCCCTGTCGGCGGGCGCATTGCGCATCAGGAACTCCTTCGACCCGGTGATCAGCGGATCCATGCCCTTCAGGGTCTCCGGCGAATAGCTCAGGTCCTCGAGGCTGTAGTTGTCGATCTCCGCGGTGGTGTCGTGCAGGAGATGCGTGAGGCCTGCCAGGGCCATCATGCGCTCGAGCTTCATTCTCTTCTTCGGCGCCACGTAGGCGTACAGCGGCCGGTTGAACAGCAGCGAGAAGATGATGCCGTGGAAGAAATCGGTCACGACCACGCTGGAGTTCCGGATCAGCCCCAGCCATTCCTGCGGGCCGATGGCAACGAACTCCTCGTCACAGATCTTGTTGCGCGCGCCAACCCCGACCACCTTAAGGTTGTGCCTGTCGGCGAACTTGCGGATCTCGGCGCTGTGCTGGGCATTGGGCCATCCGTACAGGGCGAGATAGGGGCCGCCGGTATAAGGCTTGGGATGCTCCTCGGCGGCGAAATCCCACAGGAACGTTGGATCGCAGACCAGCGTCGGTTCCTTGCCGGTCAGATCCTGCACAGCCTCTCCGGTATGGGGGTCACGGACTGCGATATCATGGAACCGGTTGAGCCAGGGCCCGGTCTTCTCACTGTAGTCACGCAGGTTCGTGACGGTGGAGGCACTTGCCGCGAAGGAACACAGCCGGGTCTTCTCGGGCGACAGAAAATCGAAATAGTAGCTTCCGTCCAGAGGACGGATTTCGTCGACCTTCCAGACCTCGTCCGAGCCCGTGAACACCACATCGTAACGACCGTCGTCCAGCAGCTTGAGGCCCTTGGGGTCAAAGACCGGCGGGCCGCTGAGCTTCAGGTTCGAATGGACGTAGTTTCTGAAGCGCCAGATCTTGCCGACATTCCGGGCAGATCTCCGGCGGCCCAAGAACTGGGATTTGCCGTACATTTTAAGCGCCTGAACCGGCATGTAATTGATGATCTCGACATCGTGCCCGAGACTTTCAAGATAGCGGGACAGAGCATAGCACTGCAATGTCGCACCAAAATTCGGTGTGTTGTGGAACGTGATGATGCCCGTTCGCATTGGTCGCGTTGTCCCTTAATCTCTGTCAATTCATGGAGCGACTTTGGCCGCTACCATTGGCCTTGCCAACCTGATGCACAATGTCTACCGCACCCGCAAGCGTTGTGTTGCAGTTGCAGCATCAGGATCCCGAGAGTTCTCCGTGGACGCTCAAGATCCATGCTGCCTGCCGAGCGTGCACATGGTCCGCAACATGCCCGCACAAACATCGCTCCCCGGCTGGCCGGGGGATCCGACACTCCTCATCCGGCCACGGCTCATCGCCCTGTGGGCCAAGGATACCACCTACCCGTGACAGCCAGACCATGCCGAGCATGACGTGGATTCCGGCAATTCGGCAAGATGCTGCGCAGGTAATTTCAAAAGTCCGACAGGGATCTTCGATATGGTTGCCACCGACGACTGAAGCTGGTTCGACGAAGGTGACAGGGACGCTCTCCTTGCAGAAAGGATATCCATGCCAGCTCCGACATTCTCTCTCTCCACCGGAGACGACGCCGGCTCGGGCAACGCGCGTGAAGCGCACGAAGCAGCGATCCAGGCCGTCGTCGATGCATTTTACGAGGAAATCGGCGGCATCGTCACGGGCCTGCTTCCGGTAGGACAGTTCGATGCCTCGACCGGCCGCTTCCCGGCCCGGGCCGAGCTCGGGGGCTTCTACATCACCGACAGGCCGGGCACCGTGGATGGCCAGACATTCGCCATCGGGGATTGGCTCATCCCCCTGAAAGACGACGCACACGAAATGATCTACGCCGGGAACTGGATGCGTGGAGACTACTCCCGTGTCACCCCCCGGATCTACGACAGCCCGGCGCACCTCGCCGCAAGCCGGGAGCCCGGGCGCGGGCCGAAAAGCCCTTGGCAGACATGGAGCGGCCAGACCTACCGAGAGACCCGGGCGGGGGCGCCCGACGCGCATCTCCAGGGCGTCGACCGGGGCTTCACGATCCTGCATGACGTATGGGACGCAACGGATTTCGGCGCAGTGCCGGACGGCACGCTCGACGGCTCGGCAGGGACGGACAACACCTGGGCACTGCAGCGCCTGACGGACGCCATCCGAAACGAGAAACGCAAGAAATTCACATTCCCGCGCGGCGTGCTCATCACCGAAGCCCCGCTCGATGCCGACAACGACGTGAACGAAATGATCGTGATTGACGGCAGGGGGTCACGCCTGCTGTTTCGGGGCACGACACCCACAGAGAACCAGCGGTTCCTCTCATTGCGACAGACCGGTCGAAACGGTGCATCCCTGGACATCCAGGGGCTGCAGCTGGACCTGGACCGGAACCCCGTTCGGACGGGAGGGTCGGACATGCTCTCCATCGGCGGATTCGAGGACGTCCGGGTAAGGGACGTCGTCATCCCCTCGGCCGACAACATGGCGATCACGATCGACCGGGGGATCCTCACCGTTCCCCGTTCTGTCCAAGTGACCGGATGCCGGCTCGGCGGCAAGCCTCCGGTAGACGGCGACCGGCATCAATACGGCTCGATCGGAGACACGGGGATCTGGGTGATGAGCAGCGGCTACGGCACCCTCGTCAGCGGAAACGTCATCTATGGCTGCGGCGACGATGCCGTCGCGATCGCGGAGACACGGGTCGAGGATGTGAGCGTACCTGCGCTTGTGACGAACAATATCGCTGTTGGCGTCGGAGCCACGGCCTACAAGTCGGGGGCGACGCACACGATCTTCGCGGACAACTATGCCCGCAACACCCGCAACGACATGTATCGGCTGATCGACCTGTCTCGCCAGGGCGGTACGGTATTCCCTCGGGGTGGCAAGATCTTCGGCGGCCTCGGACTGGATATCGGACAAGCGACGAAAACCTCCCTGGGCGTGCGGCGGGTCTTGCGACAGCGGCATGCCTGCGGTGTCCATCTGCAAGACTGTGCCGGGGCCGTGACCATTCTCGGGCTCGATCTCCGGAACACCAAGCGGGAGGCCGTGAAGATATCGGCAAACAATCGGGACTTCGAGGGGCTGGAGGTCCGGGGATGCTCCTTCAACGATATCGGCGAAACCGGGGAGGTCATCTTCCGGCGCAAGGGCAAAGGTCAGATGGCGGTCTCCAAGATACGCTTCGTCGGGAACACGATTTCCCGGAGCCGCTCGGCGCTGGTGGCCTGGGATTGCGGGCTGGATGCGCGAAGGGAAGGTCAACTGGAGTGGCAGGGCAACAGCATCGTCGATAGCGCCATGCATGAGAACGCCACCATGTTCACTTTCGCGGGGTCGGGGACGCCATATCTCCGCGCCGTCCGGATCAGCGGCGATCACTGGGACAGGACTCGTCCGGCACGACGGATCGTAAGTATCGGTCGGGCTCCACGAGACGAATTCGAGCTGTCTCTGCATCTGGACGGCCGGCGCATTGCTCCGCTGACGCGTGGCGCTCACCTGCGCAGCGGGAACCCCCATGCCGAGCTGGTGGGGGGCAACGGCGCCTGGGATGGCGAGGCCCGCTCCAGCATCCGACAGACGATCCCGGGCTGGCGCGACATCGACGGCGACAACACGCTCCTCAGGCTCGATCCGGCACGAGCCTGGGAGGTCGAGATCACCGGGACCCGAAACCTCGCGGCGGAATATGACGAACTCTATTACCGCGCACGCTGGGACCCCCTGCAGCGCCGGGTGGGTCAGGTCGTCAGCCGCTCCGGCGGCCCGAGCGGGGATTGTGCAGCCGAGCTTGTCGAAGTCTTTCCCGACGATCCCTCGAAGGCTGTTTTCGGCGGCCCGGCAATCCTGCAGCTGCAGGGGTCCACTTCGGGCTGGAGCTACGACCCGCTCATATCCTGTGATGTTTCATGGCGCGAAATCCGTGGCTCCGGCCTGTCCGCGGGCATCCTGTAAGGCCGCCATTCTGAACGCCCACAAGACTCGGGACATCTCAAGCAGTCTTGATCTGTGTCCCCTGGTCGACGATCTGGCGCCAACGGACCTCGAAATTGACAAGCGGGTCATCGCTGGCACCGCCAGAGCCCGTCCACCCCGTCACTGCTCCCTGGAGCTGCAGGACATCGCCGCCTGAAAAGACCTGGTCCGCAGCCGAAGCCGGCGTGACGCATTGCAACTTCAGGCCGCAGTCCCCGTTAGGACCACCCAGCCCCGATGTCTCGTGGATCACTCTCTGGTAGGTGGCATCCCAACGCGCCCTGTAGAATACTGCGTCATAGGACGCGACCGAGTTCCGCATTGCGCGAGCCTCGATCTCCCAGCTGTGTGCCGGATCCAGCGTGATCAGGACATTGTCGGCATTGAACTCACGGCTCCCCGGGATGGTCTTGCGGCAGCCACGCTTGATCCGGCTCTCCATGGACACCCCGATGGCGCCGGGATTGTTGTTGTTGCGGACCCGGACGCCGGACGTGGGAATGTTCGTGAATGCGCCTTCGCGATCAAAGTGGCAGACGACATGCTCTGGCGCAGCGTCCTCGATATCCACGACCATCGTATTCGGGCCCACAACATCATGCCAGCGGTCACCGACCATCCGCATGTTGCGAAGATTCTGGGTCTGGTCTCCCGAGAACGCGAACACGGATTTGCAGGCCGAGAAGTCGCATTGCCGGATCTCGTTGCCGAGCCAGTCGATATTGCCCTCCGTGCCCGAGACGAGCCGGCACTGCCAGGCGATCAGCCTTGCCGAGGTGTCCTTGATTGTGTTCCCGGAAAACAGAAGCCCGGTCAGCGAATGGGGCGAAGCACTACCTTCGCGCTTGAAAACCGCGTGATCGGCCTCTCCGATCTGCTCGAAGGTACAGGACCGGATCTCGAGCCCGCTGAAGCTCCGGGAGGAGGTCGTGACCTTCACGGCATCCTGTGCGGTGCGGACCAGCCGCAATCCGACGATCGAACCGCCGCCGTGAATATCCTGCAGGTGCACGCCGCAACGGTGGGTCGCGGGCAGGGTATGTTCCACGCCGAGGCTTTCCGCCGTCGCCATTCCGATCTCTCGCCCGAAGCCCCCGACGATCTGAAACCCTGACGGAACCGTGGTGCCACTGCCCGTAGAGAGATCGATCACACGAAACATGTCGTTGCGCGTGTTCTCGGCGTAGTTGTCGGAAAATATCGTATAAGCAGCCCCGGACTTGTAGGCGGTCCCTTGGCACTTACTGACGACGTTGCCGGAAACGACCGCCGGCGCATACGCGGGCGACACCGAAGTCTCCGCAATGGCGATGGCATCGTCCCCGGTCCCGGTGATGGTGTTCTGAGATATGATGGTCGAATAGCCGGCATGCTGCACCCAGATCCCGGTATCACCGATCGAGCCATGGTCGTGCGTGGTTCCCGTGACCGGAGCCTTCCCCCCGACCCGATTGCCACATATCCTGACCGAGTTTGGCTCGGTGACGATGCCACGGTCGATAGCAATGCCCATGTTATCGGCAGACGGGATTACCACATCCGCAACCGATACATCCTTGAAACCACCGATGGACAACATGTCCGACCCTCCTGTCCGGACCGGGTTCCGAGCCAGGTCCAGTTCGATGCCCTGAACCACACAGCGGCCTCCGTTGCCGGCCGTGTGCCGCACCGAAAAATACCGGCGGAACATCTCGGGGGTCGGATGCGTGAAGACGATCCGGCTGCCATAGCCAAGCACGTGGATATTCCCGACCACAGCGCTCTCGACGTTGAAGACAGCGGAGCTGCGCATGACCCCGGGGGGGAACGTCACGGTGATGGCCGATGTCGCTGCCGCGAGTGCCGCCGACAACCGACCCAGCGCCTCTGCGTTGTCCGTGCCGACGCTGCCTGACGCATCGGAATCCGCCACCACGCCGAACGCCGAGGCCCACCAATGCCCGCCGACGATCGTCAGCGCCACCCCGCCAAGCGTGCGAACATGACAGGACAGCGTGTCGGCTTGCTCGACACGGAAGATGCACCCGCTATCGGAAAGCCGCACCGTCATGCCGGCATCGATTTTCTGAAGACCGGCGCCCTCGATATAGCTGAGCGACTGATCGGACGTCAGGCAAGCGGCGTCGGGGAATTCTCGGGCCGGACAGCCGTCCGCACCATTCCCGACGTAGACCACCCCCTGCCCCAGTACAGTCCGGTCCGCCGCATCGCGAATGACCACGCGATACCGGCCATCCATGAGATAGCATAACGCAAACCTGCCGCTTTCGTTTGCAACCTGGGGCTGTGCAAGCAGCTCGGTCAGATCTGGGTCACGAAACAGCGGAACCAGAGCATCCTTTTGGACCTGATAGATGTACATCCTGCTTCCAGGCTCGGCATCTCCGGAGAAACCCTTCATCTGGACTTGATCGCTGACGTTCAGTTTGCCCATTCTCTCCCCACAGGTTGCAGCACGCCCCCGGCACTCACCTCATGCCTGAAGACAAGAATTCAGGCGGCGAGTTGCCAAAACGTGAAGCATGCGAACGCTGCGGTGCGGCAAAACTGTTTGTGTAGATTGGATGGACCCCGTTAGCATGGTAGCCAAAGGTCGAATCAAGGATTTGTGCGTCCGTGAAATCCTTTGGAGCAGGCTCTACGGCCAAGATCTAGAACAGTACATGATGGCCAGATCGGACGAGTATCATTTCGAAGATCAACCACGCAGGGCGAGACGGTGGGCACTCCTCCAAGTTCGGCGCACCTGAAACCTCTAGGCTGGAAGACATGAACAAGCATAGTAGCTCAAGGATGGATATGCTGAAACGCCCTCAGGCCACGATGACCACCGAGGAGGCTGGCTCGGCACCCGCTCCTCTCGCGATCCTGAACGTGCTGTGGCGGGGAAAGTTCATCATTCTTGCTGGCCTGCTCATCGGCCTTGGCCTTGGCTGGTACTATGCCAATTACGTGGCCGAGCCGGTCTACAGGGCATCTTCCGTCGTCATGATGGAATCCCGGGAACAGACGGTCGTGAATCTCGACAGCGTCGTCGGAGGTCTTCCCTCCGCAGACCAGTCGGTCCTTAACTCCGAGGCCGAAGTCATCCGGAGTCGGGGCCTTCTCGGCAAGGTGGTGGACGACCTCGACCTGACATCCGATCCCGAATTCAATGTCTACCTGCGGCCGATCGGCTGGAAGACCAAGCTGAAGCAGAACATCATGGCGCTCTTTGGCGCGGACATCGAGGAACGCACCCTGCCTCCGATGGAGGTGCAGCGGTCCGACACGATTTCCATGCTGCGCAACGCCATCAATGTGCGCAACATTTCGGCCAGCCTGGTCTTCAACATCACCGTCGAAACCGAAAGCGCCGAAAAGTCGGCCGTGCTGGCGAACAGAACCGCTGAAATCTACATCCTGAATCAGCTCGACGTGAAGTATGACGCATCCCGGCAAGCCACCAGCTGGCTCGCCGACCGCGTCGCTGAGCTCCAGAGCGACCTGGAAAGCGCCGATGCAAAGGTCAAACAGTTCCGGTCGGAAACGGAACTCGTGAATGCCGACGGCCTTCTCCTCCGTGAGCAGCAGCTCAAGGATCTGCGCGACCGTATCGAGAACTCCACGCGCGGCATCGAGACTGCCGAAGCCAAGATCGCCGCGATGCAGGCCGCGAGCGAATACCCGGAGAAAGCTCAGGCTGCCGGGGATGTTCAGCTTCAACAGTTCCTCCCGAGGATCGATCAACCTACGATTCAGACCGCTTTCGACAACCGCTACGAGACCCTGATGGCTCGGGCCAGAACCGACATCGAGCGTCTCACTACACAGCGCGAGACCCTGAGCAGCGCTCTTCAGGAGCTTGAGGGCCAGATTCAGACACAAGGCAGGGACCTGACGGAACTGCAGCAACTTACCCGGGAGGCTGAGGCAAGCCGGCTCCTGTACGAGCACTTCCTGACCCGACTGAAGGAAACCTCGGCACAGGAGGGCATTCAGCAGGCCGATAGCCGGATTCTCTCCGAAGCGGTCACGCCCAAGTCTCCGTCGGCCCCGAACGTCCAGCTCATCATGGCAATGAATGCCATTCTGGGAACGATCGCCGGGGTGGGGATCGTGCTTCTGCTCGAGCTTCGGAACAACAGCTACCGAACGGCGTCCCTGCTCGAGGCAGGCACGGGATATCCCGTGCTCGGGCAGATCCCCTCGCTGCCCATCCGGCAACGCCGCAACGCCATTACCTATCTGGCCGACAAACCGACATCGGCCGCCGCCGAGGCGGTACGGAACCTGAGGACCTCGATCCTGCTCTCCAATATCGACTCTCCGCCTCAGGTGCTCATGACCTGTTCATCCCTCCCTGGCGAGGGAAAGACCACAATGGCCCTGGCGCTCACGCAGAACCTCGTCGGTCTCGGAAAGAAGGTGCTGCTGGTCGAAGGTGACATCCGGCGCCGCGTGATGACCCAGTATGTCAAACGGCAGAAGCCTGCCGGGCTCGTTTCCGTACTGTCGGGCAAGACCGATCTGGAAACGACCGTGACCTATGACGAGCTGCTTCAGGCCGACGTCCTTCTGGGCGAAGAAACCGCGGTGAACGGCGCAGACCTGTTTTCTTCCGAAGCTTTCGCGGCATTCGTGCGGCGCGCGCGGGAGCTCTACGACTACGTGATCATAGACACGCCCCCCGTCCTCGTGGTTCCGGATGCCCGGATCATCGCACAGCAGGCGGACGCAGTTGTCTTCGTTGTCAAATGGGACAGCACCACAAAGACCCAGGTCAGGGAATCTCTGACGATGTTCGAGCGCGTCAACTGCCCGGTGAGCGGCCTGGTTCTGAACAACATCAGTGCCCGCGGAATGAAGCGGTATGGCTACGGCGGCAACTACGGTGCCTACGCCGCATACGGCAACAAATATTACATCAACTGATAAGGCCGCGTCCGCTGACAGGTGCAGAGCGCTCGCACGACCAGAGCGCTCTGCAGCATGTCCATGTTCGGCAGGCAGCCAGGCAAGACGAGCGTGGCGCTTCTAGAGGGGAAGCACCCGACTCACCCCAGGGTTGCGGTCTCTATGCTCTGCAAAAGAGATGTTTCTTTCGTCCATAATTTACGCTTTGCTACTGCATCTTGAGCGATGGCAATCTTGGCGCGTCTGGTCGACGTCTGGAAACACATCGAAAAAATTGAAATCGAATTATGGATTATGATGGTGCGAAGATGCTCTCCACCAGTCGTGGTATATGTACAAGTAATTGAGAACAAACAGTTATACAACGCATCCCTGCACTTCAGAAGGCAGGATGCGTCATGGCGGAATTAGCGCAAACAGCGGCTTTCCGCCGTCAAGCCTCCTGATGCCAGCGGTTTGTCCGCGCATTCGGAAGAATTTCGCACTTGCAGAAACTGGACAGTGCACGAATGGTTAATTAAGAGTTGAGCGAGTCTGGAGAGACCTGCTCCACCAAAAAGGTACAGCAACCGGCAGTTATGAGTTGAAGCTGCCAAACCTCTGTCAGAATTCAGATTTTGAAGGATGATCCCGTGACGATGCTCGATGCCGGTACAGCTGCAGGTGACGCCTCGCTTGTCTTCTCGCAACGCATGGCCTATCGCCGCGAAGCTCACAAATTCTACACTCGCTACACCAAGCGAATCCTCGACGTATGCCTGGCCTTGGCGATGCTTCCGGTCCTGGTGCCGGTGATCGCAGCGCTCTGGGCCATCACCCGTACCGACGGCGGCCCCGGCTTCTTTGGTCACCGCCGCATCGGCAAGAACGGCAAGGTCTTCCGCTGCTGGAAGATACGCACGATGGTGCCCAATGCCGAAGAGCGCCTGGTTGCCTACCTCAGGAACAACCCCGCCGCTGCCGCCGAGTGGGCACAAGACCACAAGCTGACCAACGACCCCAGGATCACGAAGCTCGGCCGCTTCCTGCGTGAGACCAGCCTCGACGAGCTGCCGCAGATCTGGAACGTGCTGATGGGCGAGATGAGCTTTGTCGGCCCCCGCCCCGTGGTGCGCGCCGAGATGAAGAAATACGGTCATGGCCGGACGGCATACCTGGCGCTGAAACCCGGTATTACGGGGCTCTGGCAGGTGTCGGGCCGCAACGACGTGAGCTACGATGAACGCGTCGCCATGGACATCGAGTACCTGCAGACGGTGTCCCTGAAAACCGACTTGCAGCTGATCGCCAAAACCGCCGGCTCGGTGATGAACCGCACCGGTCGCTGATCGCGCTCAGGTCGAGAAGAACTGCACCTTGCCAGTCTCGAGAAGGGCCGCCGTCAGGCGGCCCGTTGCATATGCGCCAGTGTCCACGGGAATGCGCCCGTGGATAGGCCTGGCCTGCTCGGTGATCGTGTGGCCATGCACCACCCACAAGCCGTCAGCCCGGGGAACCTTCTCGAAGTCGTCATGCCCCCAGATCAACGTTTGACCGTTCTGCATATCGATCGGCAGAGCGGGATCCGCACCGGCGTGACAGACGAAGACGTTTCCCGACTTCCAGCTCAAGGGAAGCGCCCGAAGCCAACTCTCGAGCTCTTCTCCCATTGCGGCACGCAGCTTGTCCCTGCACGCGTTCCAGTCGTCGTCCGAGGCCGTCAGCCCGACGCCCGGAATGCCGTAGCTTCCCAGGGTCTGTAGCCCACCATGGCGAAACCAGCGGGCGCCGGAAGATTTGGGGCGATCCAGAAAATCGATCAGCATCTGGTCGTGGTTCCCGCGCAGGCAGATCATGTGATCTGCACCGATCGTCGATTGCATAAGGTGAAGCCGACGTAGCACATCTGCGCTGTGATCCCCTCTATCGACATAGTCTCCCAGGAAAACCAGTTTGGCAGAAGCGCGTTCCGTCGCCTCCAGCTTGGCCATGAGCTTGTCGAGAAGCACATCGCAACCATGAATATCGCCTACCGCAAAGAACGCCTCCTCGGGGCGAAGCGGAGCATCGAACTGTGGTTGTGGAGGTTTTCGTCGGAGAAGAAATCGCATGAATGGAGAGATAGGATGTAACGCCCGCGCCGCCAAGACATGAACCGCTCGGCCTGAGCGGGGGACGGCTGCGCCGGCCTCTATCCGACATGCCGCGTAATGTCAGGCTACCTATGGAAGCAGGCGGCAGGCGCCCCGGCGGTCGAGACCGATAGGCGCCTGCCTCCGCAGCGTTCCACGTCCTGACGATCAGTTCAGGGATTGCGCTGCTGCAGTATTGATCAGCGACGGGGTGATCTGGGTGATCACGCGGTTCCACTTGGTGACCGGCTGCTCGGCGACGAAGATCACGTCGTTGGGCCGCAGCTGGAACCGGGTGGCCAGCAGGAAGTTCGCCGCGTTCCGCCCGTCGAGTTGCCAGGCCGTGAGCGCCCCGAACTCCCGCGGGTCAGGTGAGCCGCGCAGCACGTAGATTTCCGCCACGTTTCCGGTACGCGTCGGCACCCCTTCGCTGGAATAGACGGCATCAGCCAGGGTCGCCGTCCGTCCGAAAGGCAGCGGGTAGCGCGACTGCGAGCCGACCTCGCCGGTCAGGTAGACATAGTCACGATCCACGGAATCCAGTTCGAGACGGGTCATGTAGTTGTTCCGTGTCTCCTCCAGAGCGCTGCGGCGGATGCTGACCTCGGCGTTCAGTTCGTTCAGCGCCGCGATCCGCGCATCCTGCTGGAATTCGGCAAGGCGGATGCGTTCCTCGAAATAGGCCTGTGCCAGATTGAGTTCGTATTCGGTATCCACAAAGACGGCGTCGCCGTCGGTCAGCTGGATCCGGGCGAGGCTGCGGTCGGAATAAAGTTCGCGCAGCGGGATCTGGTAGATCGTGCCGTCGCGGTAGATCCGGACGGAGGCATAGTCGAGGTCCGCGGCGGTCACCCCGCCTGCAGCGGCCAGAGCCTCTTCGAGATAGAGCGGCTTGAGCGTGATCGGCGCCACCGCCGGTTGTGCCACAGCGCCGCCGATCGAGACCCGCTTGGAGTTGAACTCGGAGACCTCGAGACTGAACGTGGGATCGATCTGGTTTTCCACCAGCCGCTGGAAAAGTTGATTCTCGGCCTCTTCCAGCGTCATGCCTGCCACCTGCACGCGGCCGACGTTGGGAATGGCGATCGCCCCGTCGTCCTGCACCGTGTAGCCCTGACGGGAATTGGACGCGGCCAGCAGTCCGGTCAGCTGCTCGACGGTCGAGCCAGTCTGCGGCGTCGCCAGCAGAAGCACGTCGCCCACCCCGATGGTATAGGGGCTTGCAGGGATTGCAGGCGGAACACGCGTCTCCAGTGCGCCCGGCCGGTTCTGGTAATCGATCACCGGCTCCGGCGTCGCCCCGGCCCCACGCTGCAGGCTGCCCCCCCCTGCATTGGCGAAAAAGACGCTGGGAAGTTCCTTCGGCTGGTAAGTGGATCTGTTGGCGACCATCACGCTTTCCGGCGTGATCGGAAGCACCCGCACCTTGCTGTCGCTATCTGCCAGCAGCGGATTCACGCCCGGCGACTGATAGATCATGCCGCATGCGCCCAGCATCAAGGTCCCGATAACCGCCAGGCTGCCAAACACCTGTCTGCTCATGTCCTGTCCCCGT
>JABXIQ010000060.1 GCA_013373015.1 Kangiellaceae bacterium | reverse complement strand
ATCTACCAAAGAACCTGGTAAGAAAGCACGGATCGATTGAATTTCAACCGTGAAGCCGCCTTTAACTTTACCTGTGATAACACCTTTGATTGTTTCGTTCGCTTCATGAGCAGCTTCTAAAACACCCCATGCTGCAAAACGCTTAGCGCGCTCGCGTGAAAGGCGTGTTTCACCAAAACCATCTTCTACCGCGTCTAGTGCTACTTGAACTTCGTCACCTACGTTAACTTCCAATTCACCTGTGTCACTTAGGAATTGGCTACGTGGGATAACGCCTTCCGATTTAAGGCCAGCGTTAACAACAACGACTTCATTATCAATATCAACCACCACACCTGTGATGATTGCGCCTGGACGCATTTCTACGTTTGCTAAACTTTCTTCAAAAAGTTGTGCGAAATTTTCGCTCATTAGTTAGTACCTGATACCTCTATCCAAAGTATTTTGATTAGAGACTTGTTTAAATCACCACACTATGTTCCTATAGTCATGGGTCAGTTAGTTAGGTCGGCTTATCATCCGTGCAAGCTGACAAAAAATCATTTCAGCTCAGTAAATCCAATAAAATCAAGGATTTGCTGAACCACTTCATCAATAGTTAGAGACGTGCTATCAATAACAAAAGCACCCTCTGCTGGCACCAATGGAGCCACAGTTCGAGTGCGATCACGCTCATCTCTTTCGATGATGCTTTTTAAAAGGTGCGAAATATTAGCATCAACACCCTTTTCGATCAACTGTTTATGGCGTCTATGTGCCCGTATTTCGGGGCTTGCAGTCAAAAACACCTTATGCTCAGTATCGGTAAAAACCACCGTTCCCATGTCACGGCCATCAGCCACCAAACCCGGCCATTGACGAAATTGTCGCTGACGCTGCAGAAGCGCATCGCGAACTTGCGGAATTGCCGCCACTTTAGAGGCCATGGCGCTGGTTTCATCAAGGCGCAACTGAACTCCAACATCTTGACCTTCTAGCAGCACCAACTGCTCACCGTCAGCTTGCGGCTTAAAGACAACATCAAGGTTCAAAGCCGCTTCCGCTAAAGCTTCTACATCATCTTCCGGAATATCTTTATTCAAAGCCGCCAAAGCGGTTAAACGATACAAAGCACCGCTATCCAGTAAATGATAGCCCAATTTGGTAGCCAAAATCTGGCTAATGGTGCCCTTGCCGGATCCACTAGGTCCATCAATAGTTACAACGGGTACATGTTGAATGTTGTGTCCGCTCAAGGCTGAATTATTTTCGCTCAAGGCTGTCACCATTAACCGTTAGTCATTTCACGTAATACTCTGATAAACTTAGCATTTTCTTCTTCTAAGCCAATCGAAACGCGTAAATGGTTCGGCATTTCATAATTAGCTACAGGACGCACAATCACACCTTTATGCAGCATATCATTGTACAAAGGACCTGCATTTTGCTTCATATCAACGGTAATAAAATTAGTTACTGAAGGAATATAGTCATAACCTAATTCATCAAAAGCTGACACTAATTGCTGCATACCAGCTTTATTCACATCCAAAGCACGTTGCAAATACTCATGATCATCAAGCACCGCTTCAGCCGCAGCCAAAGCCAATGAATTCATATTAAATGGCTGGCGTGGACGATTAATTAGCCCAGTAATTTCCTCATTAGCCACTGCATAGCCAGCACGAACACCCGCCAAACCATAGGCTTTCGAGAAAGTACGAGTCACGATCAGGTTAGGATACTGTTTAATCCAAGGAATGGTTTGCGGATAGTCAGCAAACTCCACATATTCATAATAAGCTTCATCAACCACCACCAATACATTACTTGGCACCTTATCCATAAAGGCTTTCAAATCTGTGGCATTATTCCAAGTGCCGGTTGGATTATTCGGATTAGCAATAAAAATCATGCGCGTATTCGGCGTTATCGCTTGCGCCGTAGCTTCCAAGTCATGCCCCCACTCTTTAGCAGGAATTTGCACCGCTTTGGCACCAATTGCTTGCGTGACAATCGGGTAAACTACAAACGCGTGTTGCGAGAAAATCACTTCATGCTCAGGCGCCACAAACACTCGCGCAATAAGCTCTAACACATCGTTTGAGCCATTGCCTAAAGTGATCTGACTGATTTCAACACCACAACGCTCTGCCAACTTGGCTTTTAAGTAATAGCCATTGGCATCAGGATAGCGAGCTAGATCAGCAAATTCCTTTTCCATCGCAGCTTTAGCTTTAGCGCTAATACCAATTGGATTTTCATTACTCGCCAGCTTGACGATATTGGTAATACCCAACTCTCTTTCTAATTCAGAAATTGGTTTACCTGGCTGGTAAGGATGTAGCTGCTGAACACCACTGTTCGCTAAAGCAAGAAAATCACAACTCATGGTTGGCTCCTGATGGTTTGAATACCGTTATTAATTACTAATTTTTCACGCACAGTTGCAAACCGCGCCGAATTTAGGGCGCTTATTATCCTTGAATTTGCGGGCAATTTCATCACATGCCCGCAAAAAACTGGTAAGACATGCAATAAAAAGTTGCTCAAGCAGTGGGAATTTCAATGAAAAGTTGCTATATATCAGCAGCAATAATAATTTTTACCAAGGAAAATCTATGAAAGCCTTACTGACGATTATCAGTTTGATACTGTTAATTGGTGGTATCTACTACGCCATATCGCAAGATAAACTCAAGAATGCTCAGCAAAACCAACCCGAGGAAACTGTTGTGACGACTGAGTCTGAAACCGAAGCCGATTCTGATGCTAACAACCAACTCGACTTGCAAGCACCGGTGGCCAAGAAAATACCTCACGAAATGACCATTCATGGTAATACGCGTATCGATGATTACTATTGGATGCGCGATGATAAACGAGAAGATCCTGAGATATTGTCGCACCTTGAAGCTGAAAATGATTACAAAGAAGCCATGTTGGCTCACACCAAAGGGCTACAAGAAAATCTATACCAAGAAATGGTAGCTCGTCTTGAAAAAGATAACAGCGATGTGCCTTACAAAAAGGGCAACTATTGGTATTACCGCCGTTTTGAAGCAGATAAAGAATATCCAATCTATGCGCGCAAAAAAGACACATTAGAAGCCACGGAAGAAGTATTGTTGGACGTTAACCAACTTGCTAAAGACAAAGGCTATTATAACGCAACCGGGCTTGCTATTAGTCCAAGCGAGCAACTATTGGCTTACGGCGACGATGAAATGGGTCGTCGTATTTATACTATTCGTGTTAAAAACCTTGCTGACGGTTCAATGCTCCAAGATACCATTGAAGGCACTCAAGGCAATCCTGTTTGGGCAAATGACAACAAAACTTTGTTCTACATCAAAAAAGATCCTCAAACATTATTAGGTTACCAAGTGTATCGTCACGCACTGGGTACTGAGCAATCTGAGGATGTCTTGGTTTATGAAGAAAAAGACAGCACATATTACACAGGTTTAGGCAAAAGCATGGATGAAGCTTATATTGTCATTGCTCATTCAAGCACCACCACCAAAGGAATGAGTTTTATTGATGCCAATAATCCTAAAAGTAACTTTGAACTGTTTTATCCGCTAGAAAATAACCACGAATATTCATTCGTTAATTCAGGCGAAGATATTTTTGTGCGCACCAATAAAGACGCGCAAAACTTCCGCTTGATGAAAACTAACATGCAAGATCGTTTAGACTTTTCCAAATGGGAAGAAGTTATTGCCCATGATGAAGATACATTATTAAATCAAGTTGTCGCATTTACTGATAAGTTAGCCATTGATGAACGCCATAAGGGCTTGGACAGACTGCGTATTCTTGATCTAAAGACCAATGAATTTAAAAGCATTTCATTCAATGACCCCGCCTACAGCGCAAATATTAATGTTAATCGCGATCCAAACAGCGCTACACTGCGCTACTCTTACAGCAGCTTAACGACACCAAACTCGATCTACGATTACGACTTTGCAACGGGAAAATCAGAACTTAAAAAACAAGATAAAGTTTTAGGCGGTTTTGACGCAGGTAATTATCAAAGTGAGCGCATTTCGATAAAAGCCCGTGATGGCAAGATGGTTCCTGTTTCATTAGTTTATCGCAAAGATAAATTCAACAAAGATGGCTCAAACCCACTCTATCAATACGGCTATGGCTCTTATGGCGCGACCATCACACCACGCTTTGTGCCAAACTGGGTTTCTCTATTAGATCGAGGTTTTGTAGTTGCCATTGCTCATATTCGTGGCAGCCAGATTTTAGGTCGAGCCTGGTATGAAGATGGTAAAATGTTCAATAAAATCAATACATTTACCGATTTTATTGACGTTACTGACGGTTTAGTTGAACAACAATATGGAGCCAAAGATAAAGTGTTTATCGCTGGCGGTAGTGCTGGTGGTTTATTAATGGGGGCGGTAATCAACATGGCTCCAGAAAAATATCGCGGTGTTGCAGCCCATGTACCTTTTGTTGATGTTGTCACTACCATGTTAGATGAGTCGATTCCATTAACAACCAATGAATATGATGAATGGGGCAATCCTAATAACAAAGACTCATACGACTATATGCTGTCTTACTCACCTTACGATCAAGTAAGCAAACAAAACTATCCAAATTTATTGGTCACTACAGGTTTACACGATTCGCAAGTGCAATATTTCGAACCCATGAAGTGGGTCGCCAAATTGCGTGAATATAAAACTGATGACAATAAATTACTTTTCCATACTAATATGGAAGCGGGTCATGGTGGCGCATCTGGGCGCTTCCGTCGCTTAAAGCAAACTGCATTAGAATACGCTTTCTTTATGGATTTAATTGGTCTCAACGACTAATAACTGCTACATTAATAAGCCAAGCAAGACATGTTTTGCTTGGCTTTTTTTTACCTATTGAACGGAAGATTATGTTAGAACTCAGACCGACTTGCGAGAACTGCCGAAAAGCCCTGCCGCCGCACTCTACTGAAGCGATGATTTGCAGTTACGAGTGCACTTATTGTCGGGATTGCGTCGAACATATTTTATTGAATGTTTGTCCAAATTGCGGTGGTGGTTTTAGTCCGCGGCCAATTCGACCGCAACAAGAATATGTCGCAGGCGTTTCACTTCAACATCAACCCGCTTCGACCAAAGAAGTGTTTAAGCCTGTAACAAAAGCACATCACTTATTTGCCATTGAAATCCAAAAAACCCAGCCTGAAAATCGCTAACAATGCAAATATGACTTGTAAGTTTGCTTATATTTTATACACTTATAGATACTAGACTCTCTACCAACAAAGTAGTGTATGTGAAAAATAAGGAAATCAGACGACGACTGGAAAGCCTTGGCAGAACCAAATTGGTTATTATTTTAACCCTAATTGCCATCGCTATGGCGGTCGGTCTCAATGTACTAACTTACGCAATACAAGGCGAAGTTATAACTCGCTCAAGCCTGTTACGCTCCCTGATCATTCCAATCTTAATAGCACCAACCATTTCATGGTACCTCATCGGTCTACTTTTTCGTCTGCATCAACTTGAAGAGCGCATGGCTAAGCTTGCGACTTATGATGATTTAACCGGTTTGTTAAATCGTAGAGTATTTTTACAGTCTTTTAACGCGCATCTAAAACTTGCGGCACGAAAAAATCTCAACATCTCCTTGATGCTTATAGACATTGATCACTTCAAAACAATTAATGATAGCTATGGTCACAGCGTTGGTGACCAGGTGTTAAGCTCTATTGGAAAGCTATTGCGCAACAATAGCAGACAAAGTGATGTCATTGGTCGTGTTGGTGGTGAAGAGTTTGCTATTTTATTACCCGCAACCAACCTCAATGAAGCTAAAACTTATGCAGAAAAATGCTTGAAACTGATTGCGCACGACACTATTGACTTGCAAAAAACGAAGCTCAACTATCATGTAAGTATCGGTTTAGCAGATTATGAAACAGGAATGAGCCTATCACAACTTTATAAAGCGGCTGATAAAGCACTTTATCAAGCTAAAAACAATGGGCGCAATCGAATTGAGTATTACGCTACGCTTGAGCCTCAAACTGTTTCATGAATGCAACCAACGCCTGCACTCCTTCTAATGGCATAGCGTTATAGATACTAGCTCGCATACCGCCAAAATCTCGATGTCCTTTTAGAGCAATCAAACCTTGCTCTTTAGCTTGTAGTAAAAATAGTGAATCAAGTTGCGGATCAGCTAAAGTAAAAGCAACGTTCATAATCGAGCGAGAACCTTTTGCTACTGGACTTTTATAGAAATCAGAGGCATCAATAAAGTCATATAACAATTGAGCTTTCTGCTCATTACGAGCTTGCATGGCGGGCACTCCACCATTTTCTAACAACCATTCAAACACCAAGCCAGCCAAATAAACACCAAAGCTTGGCGGTGTGTTATACATGGATTGATGTTCAGCCATCAAAGGATATTGAAATAGAGTCGGCACCCGATCCGTTTGCATTTGTGCAAATAAATCTTCACGCACAATAACCATTGTCATACCCGACGGGCCGATATTTTTCTGCGCTCCAGCATAGATCAAAGCAAATTGTTCTACATCAATCGGACGCGACATGATATCCGAGCACATATCACAGACCAGCTTGCCGGAAAAAGCTTTTGGCTCAGTAGGATATTGTACTCCGACAATGGTTTCATTAGATGTGTAATGTAAATACTTTGCTTGCTCATCAAGTTGCCATTCAGACTCAGGAATCAGTGCTAAACCATGTTCAGTTTGGCGGAAACCTTGTTGCACATGAATATTGGCAAACCGCTTGGCTTCTTTAATGGCTTTTTTAGACCAGTGTGCTTGTTCGATATAATTGGCGCTATCAGTAGGTGCCAAAAAATTCATCGGCACCATCGCAAATTGGTGTGAAGCACTACCGTGCATAAACAACACTCGGTAATGCTCAGGGATATTAAGCAACTTACGAAAATCAGCCTCGGCCTGTTCGATCATTTCCTGAAACTGAGGTGTTCGATGACCAAACTCCATCACCGAACAACCTTGACCATTCCAGTCGAGCAACTCTTGTTGCGCCCGTTCTAACACCTCAGTCGGCATCGCCGCTGGACCCGCACAAAAATTATAGGCACGAGACATGATTTTTCTCTTTAACTTATTGTTTATTAAACGTTATTTACAAACTTATTCTTCTGGCGATTGCTCTACCGTGTTATCTGCAGAATCTACAGTAGTTTCACCGTCAGCTACTTCACCGTCAATCTCATCACTATCATCATCTAGCTCAACGATTCGTTGTAAGCCAACCAACACTTCCCCATCGTCTAGTTTGATTAAACGAACACCTTGAGTATTGCGACCCATTACACGAATATCATCGACACCAGTACGGATTAAAGTGCCACCTTTACTGATCAACATGACTTCATCACCATCAATCACAGGTACCGCGCTGACCACCGCGCCATTCCGTTCAGACATTTGAATCGAGATAACACCTTGACCACCGCGACCACGCAACGGATGATCTTCCATAGATGTACGCTTACCGTAGCCATTTTCAGTTGCAGTCAATACCGAACCGTCTTCTTCAGCAACAATCATCTGAATAACTTTTGCATCATCTAAAAGTTTCATGCCGCGTACACCTTTAGCGGTACGCCCCATAGCACGTACATTATCTTCAGCAAAGCGAATAACTTTACCCGCGTCACTAAACATCATAATGTGGTTGCTGCCATCAGTTTTAGCCACGCCAATTAATTCGTCATTATCTTCAATCGTCAAAGCAATAATGCCGTTCGCACGCGGACGCGAGAACTGTTCAAGTGAGGTTTTCTTGACGGTACCATTTGCGGTAGCCATGAATACAAACTCATCTTCATTGTATTCTCGAATAGGTAAAATAGCGCTAATGCTTTCGCCTTCTTCTAGCGGTAAAACGTTAACGATTGGCTTACCACGCGAACCACGTCCTGCGTTTGGTAATTCAAATACTTTTAACCAATACACTTTACCACGCGATGAGAAACACAAAATCGTATCGTGAGTAGAAGCAACCAATAACTTTTCAATGAAATCTTCTTCTTTCATCTTAGTTGCTGATTTACCACGACCACCCCGTCGTTGGGCTTTATAGTCAGAAAGTGATTGGTATTTGACGTAACCTTCATGAGAAAGTGTCACAACCACATCTTCTTCAGTGATCAGATCAGCGATGGTCAGATCCAATTTACTTTCAAGGATTTCAGAACGACGCTCATCACCAAACTGTTCTTTAATTTCTTCAAGCTCTTCGCGGATTACTTCTAATAAGCGCTCGGTGCTCATTAAGATGTGAAGTAACTCCTCAATCAAACCTAATAAATCTTTGTATTCACCTAAAATTTTATCGTGTTCAAGACCAGTTAGCTTGTGTAAGCGTAGGTCTAGAATTGCTTGAGCTTGAGCTTCTGATAAATTGTAAAAACCATCATGGAAGCCAAACTCAGCGGCCAAATCTTCAGGACGACAAGCTTCAGTACCTGCACGAGCCAACATTTCTGATACTTGACCTGGAGCCCACGAGCGTGCCATCAATTCAGCTTTAGCCTCTTTCGGTGTTGGAGACTGCTTGATCAGCTCAATCACTTCATCAATATTAGCTAAAGCAATCGCCAAACCTTCTAATACATGAGCTTTTTCTCTGGCTTTACGCAAGTCATAAATAGTACGGCGAGTCACTACTTCACGACGGTGAGTAACAAAAGCATCTAGCGCATCTTTCAGGTTAAACAAACGTGGCTGGCCGTTATCCAGCGCCACCATGTTAATACCAAAGACGTTTTGCATTTGCGATTGGGCATAAAGGTTGTTTAACACAACTTCAGGCACTTCGCCTTTACGCAACTCAATAACCATACGCATACCATCTTTATCAGATTCATCGCGTAGGCCAGTAATACCTTCAATTTTCTTCTCTTTGACCAGCTCAGCAATTTTTTCCAACAAACGCGCTTTATTGACCTGATACGGAAGCTCTGTGACAACGATAGAGTCTTTGCCATTTTTCTCATCAGTTTCAATATGACTACGCGCACGCAGATAGATCTTGCCACGCCCTGTATGATAAGCGTCAATAATACCTGCACGACCATTGATAATCGCAGCAGTAGGAAAATCTGGGCCTTTGATATACTCCATCAATTCAGGAATAGTAATTTCAGGCTTGTTAATTAAGGCCAAACAGCCATCAATAACTTCAGTCAGGTTGTGCGGTGGAATGTTAGTTGCCATACCAACTGCAATACCCGAAGAACCATTAATTAGTAAGTTCGGCACACGAGTTGGTAATACTGTAGGTTCACTTTCAGAACCGTCATAGTTTTCTTCAAAATCAACGGTTTCTTTTTCCAAGTCAGCCAACAATTGGTGCGCCAACTTCTGCATACGAACTTCCGTATAACGCATTGCAGCCGCTGAATCGCCGTCAACCGAACCGAAGTTACCTTGACCATCCACCAGCATATAGCGCAAAGAAAAAGGCTGTGCCATACGAACAATGGTGTCATAAACCGCAGTATCACCATGTGGATGGTATTTACCGATAACATCACCCACAACACGAGCGGATTTTTTATAGGCCTTGTTGAAGTCATTGCCCAACACATTCATGGCGTATAACACACGTCGATGTACTGGCTTTAAACCGTCGCGCACGTCAGGCAAAGCACGCCCAACAATCACGCTCATTGCGTAGTCTAAATAGGAAGTTTTGAGTTCGTCTTCGATATTGACTGGCAGGATCTCTTTAGCCATCTCACCCATAGATAAAAAACCCTTTTAAATCTGTTAGTTATAGTTAATTCTATTATTTATTTTGAGTAACATTGCAGGCGGCTTCACTGTCTAAAAAACGACCATTTGCAAACCAACCATCAGCTCAAATCACAAGCGCAAAATTGTACCATAAAGGCACTGCCCAAGCTAACCTTTCTCATTGATATTTGTAGCTTCTTGAAGCATATTTTTGATGTACCAACAACCTTCTAACCATTTGTTTTCTAGATATTTTTCTGAACTATTAGATTGACAGATGAGCTTTACAGAATTGTTGGCTATAATGCGACTAATTAAGTGCTTGAATTTACAAGAGAGAAACCTTTGGACAGCACGCAGCAACCATCTTTGGTCGATACCATAATTAGCCCTGAGTGGCTAATTCCTGTATCAATTAATGGCCAAAAATTAGACAAAACCCTGGTAAATCACAGTGTAGTGATAGATAAAGGTACGATCCTTGATATTGCGCCTAACCACGAGATACAACAAAACTACCAAGCCAAAGAGCACATAAACCTTATTGGCCAAGCCTTAATTCCAGGTTTGGTCAATTGCCATACTCATGCCGCGATGAGCTTATTCAAAGGACTTGCAGACGATTTGCCACTGATGTTATGGCTTCAAAACCATATTTGGCCAGCAGAGCAGCAATGGGTTAATGATCAATTCTGTGCAGCAGGCTTACAGCTTGCAATGGCTGAAATGCTTAAAAGTGGTACCACTTGTTTCAACGATATGTATTTCCAGCCGCATATCACTGCAAAAACAGCGAAAAAGTACGGCATGCGGGCAACCATCGGTATGTTGATGTTTGACTTTCCTTCTGTGTGGGGTTCTGGGCCAGAAGAGTACTTGCATAAAGGGTTGCAACTACGCGATGACTACAAACACAATGACTTAATTAACTTTGCCTTTGCTCCACATGCGCCCTACACCGTATCCGATGCTCCCCTTAAAAAAATAGCCACTATCAGCAATGAGCTGGCTATTCCTGTGCACATGCATATTCATGAAACAGCCCAAGAAGTCAAAGATGCTCTCAAAGCAACCGGCAAACGACCTCTACAACGCTTACAAGAACTGGATTTGTTAACGCCTAATTTAATCGCCGTCCATATGACCCAATTGCAACGCACAGAAATCGAGCTTTTGGCTCGCAATGGTGTATCTATTGCCCATTGTCCTCAATCTAATATGAAACTTGCTAGCGGGATTAGCCCGATCCAAGAGCTGCTCACAGCTGGTGTTAATATTGCTATTGGAACTGATGGCAATGCCAGCAATAATGATCTCGACATGTTTGGAGAAATGGAGTCAGCGGCCATGCTAGGCAAAGTATTTTGTGGCTCAGCACAAGCCTGTAGCGCCTATGAAATGCTGTTTGCTGCAACCATGGGCGGCGCAAAAGCACTCGCTCAAGATGAATTGATTGGCTCTATCGAAATCGGTAAAGCTGCTGATTTGACTGCGATCAACTTAAATACTATTAGTTCGCAACCAGTATATGATCCTATATCGCAAATCGTTTATACTGCGGGTCGCGAACAAGTCAGCTATGTTTGGATTAATGGTCAACTAAAGGTTCGCGAGTACCAATTGGTTGATTTTGATGAAAATGAATTATTAGCCAGCGCCAAACATTGGCAACAAAAAATCTCACACAGCATTAACTAAATTGGAATAGCTTTATGCACACAGAAAACCACCAAAAGAGCGCTACAGCTTCAGAATCAACTCGTAATGTTGATCAGCATGAAATCAATAAGTTTGAGCAGATGGCTTCGCGCTGGTGGGACAAAGAAGGTGACTTCAAGCCGCTGCATGATATTAATCCGCTTCGCCTGCAATTTATCTTAGACAAAACACATGGGTTGCAAGGTAAGAGGGTATTAGATATTGGCTGTGGAGGCGGAATTTTAAGCGAATCCATGGCGAAAGAAGGTGCGCAAGTTACTGGCATTGATATGGGCGAAAAGCCCTTAGAGGTGGCTAAATTGCATCTATATGAGTCAAACTTACAAGTAGACTATCTGCGCATTACTGCTGAAGAGTTTGCACAAGAGCACGCAGGTGAATTTGATGTGGTCACTTGTTTAGAAATGTTGGAGCATGTTCCTGATCCAAGCTCTATTATCAAAGCCTGTCATAAATTAGTAAAACCAGATGGGCATGTATTTTTCTCGACCATCAATCGCAATCCTAAAAGTTTCTTATTTGCCATTGTCGGAGCAGAGTACTTATTACAAATGTTGCCCAAAGGCACTCATGACTTCAAAAAATTCATCCGCCCTTCTGAGCTTGAAGCCTGGGCTCGACCAGCAGGCTTACCCTTCAAAGATATGATTGGTATGCACTACAACCCTCTGACTAAAAAATATTGGTTGGGTGATAACGTTGATGTGAATTATTTGGTTCATACTCAACCCGAATAAAGCCTACACAACGCTATGGATTTTTCCTTGAAAAACACTATAAAAGCAGTTTTTTTTGATCTAGATGGTACTTTAGTGGACACCGCTCCCGACATGGCTGCGGCGTTAAATATTCAGTTAGAAGCCCACAATAAGGCCACTCTTGCACACTCTGAAATTCGTCCTCACGTTTCGCATGGGGCTGCAGCATTATTAAAATTAGGCTTTAATATTACCCTCCACGACGATAATTTTGATAACCTTCGCCAGCAGTATCTCAACATTTATGCTGATAATTTAGCCGTTCATAGTCGATTATTTGAAGGATTATCAGAACTGCTTGAGGAACTAGATCGCGCTAAGATTTTATGGGGAGTGGTCACTAATAAACCTGAGTTTTTGACTATCCCACTGTTGCAGCAGATGAACCTTCTTGAAAGAGCTTGCGCTGTGATTAGCGGCGACACGGTAACACCGAGCAAACCCAACCCTTTGCCCTTATTTGTAGCCTGCCAACAAGCCAAAGTCATCCCCACTCAAGCGCTTTACATTGGTGATGCTAAACGTGATATTAGCGCAGGTCGCTCCGCAGGAATGAAAACGGTTATCGCCAACTATGGCTATATTCAAGAAAATGATGATATCAAACAATGGAATGGTGATATGGTTGTTGATAAACCAACTCAACTAAAACAATTACTATTTGGTTAACTTGAAAATATTAAATAAAACTCTAGTGTTTATCGTGTCTAACGCTAGCATGTTCCGTCTCATTATCCACGCTTTTTTGTTTGTTATATTCCTCGAAATCCACAAAACCAAGCGCTAATAACTTTTGAATTTGTTGAGCAGGAAGTGGCTTACTAAACAAATATCCTTGTCCTAAATCACAATTTAACTTTTGCAATAACTTACACTGTTCGTAGGTTTCAATACCCTCCACCAACGAAAGCAACTTGAAACTTTCAGCAAGATTAATAATATTTTCTATAATTAATTCGTTATCGTATTGTGAGTTGCGTTTTTTATCATGCAAACCATGAATGAAGGACTGATCTATTTTGACTAAATCCACAGGCAAAGAGGTTAAATAACTGATTGAAGAATAACCTGTTCCAAAATCATCAAGACCAACTCCAATGCCTTTATCCGCAAGTCGCTTCAATACGCGAATAGATTTATCCATATCCGCCATTGCAGCACTTTCTGTAATCTCAATTTCAAGACAAGAATTATCGACCTGATATTGTTTAAGAAGATTAAATACATCATGCTCAAAACCTTCTTGTTGCAAATCTTGCGGTGACAAGTTTATCGCCACTTTAGTATGAATATCTTGTTGCTGCCACTGATGTATTTGGTTAGCTGCAGTTGCTATAACCCAGCGCGTTAAACGATGGATCAACTCACTTTCTTCAGCAATATTAATAATTACCTGTGGTGAAATAAAACCACGCTCAGGATGATTCCAACGCAACAAGGCTTCTACAGACTGAATTTTACCGGTTTTCAAACAAACCTTTGGTTGATAATACAGTTCTAGCGAATCATCTTTTATGGCTTTAACTAACTCACGTTCAAGATTAAGTTTGTAACTAATGGTTTCGCTATCTTGTTGTTGGAAAAAAGCATATTGGCCTGGTAGATTTTTCACACGATTAACAGCAATTTCTGCTTTACTTAAAAGATCTTGGTGATTATCCGCATCGTCTGGATAACGAGCAATTCCAGCTCGTAAAGTAACCTTTACCTCCATATCGGCAATGTGGATAACATTATCAAAATTAGTCAATATTTTCTCTGCTACCTTGGAAGCTTCATAGGCATCTTTGTCACTGAGAATAACAGCAAATTCGTCATTACCCGAACGAGCAATAAAGTCAAATTCATCAATATTTTGACGAATACATTTAGCCACATAATGCAGCACTTGATCGCCAACCATATGACCAAGTGCGTTATTTATACTATTTAACTGCACTATGTCAAAATACAACAAGCTGATAGTCGACAGTTCACGACGAGCCTGATTAATTTGTCGCTCTAATTGTTTTTTCAAAAAAGTTCGATTTGGCAACTCTGTTAAAGAGTCATAATTAGAGATTCTATAAATTGACTGCTCGGCAATTTTTTTATGACTAATGTCTCTAAAATTACTAATGATACCTTGCACATTGGAATCATCTAGCAAATTAGTGAGAGTATTTTCTACCCACATCAAAGTGCCGTCTTTTTTGACCAACCTATAATCTGGAATGCGATAAGGCTCACCTGGGTGTTGCAATATCCATTGCCATGCTTGCTCTGCATAGTGACGGTCTTCTGAATACACAAAATCTATGCCAACTCGATTGCTAGTATCAATACTGTTGTAACCTAACAGTCGAGCAACACTATTAGATACAAATTTGATATGAGCGGTTTTGTCATAAAGCACGATCCCATCAAACGCATTCTCCACTAGCGAGCGAAAATATTTTTCACGTTTCGCCACACTTTGTTCAGCTATTTTTTTGTCTGTAATATCGATAAAGTTACTGACGACTGCATTAACAATCGGATCAGCAAGTAAATTGGTCATGGTATGCTCAACCCAAATGTAATCACCATGGCTGTTACGCATACGATAAGGTTTAGTCTTATAAGGCTGTTTTGGGTGCTCTAAAATCCATTTCCACCCTTCAATTGGGATCGAAATATCATCTTCGTGAGTAAACGCTTTACCAACCTTACCAATCACATCCTGTTCTTGATAATCTAATAGTTTTAAAGCTCCATTTGACACAAACTTGATGTTACCCAAATGATCATGCAGCACAATTCCGTCATAGCTGTTTTCAACCAAAGCCTTATAGTAGCTTTCACTGTGAACAAGTTTACTTTCAACATTTTTACTTTTAGTAATATCGCTGACGGTTCCCACCTCAAGTAACGGCCGTCCGTTTGCATCTCGCTTAGAAACTTTGCAATGATTTTGGATCCATACCCAACTACCATCAACTCGTCGCAAACGAGCTTCAGATTGTACAATTTCACCTTCTTTAGAGGCTAATATTTTGTTAGCCCTATCAATCATCCCTGGACGGTCTTCAGGATGAGTATGATCCAAAACTGACTGCCAAGTAGTAAACTGATTCTCAATGTAACCCAAGAATTTAGAAAACCTGTCTCCTCCATTGATAACTAAATTTTTTGTTAAATCAAATACATAAATAACATCTGGCGAAGTGTTAACTACTTCTTGCATAAAATCTTTAGTTTTATCAAGCTCTGTTTTGATTTCCATTCTCTTGGAAATATCTCTCGCAACAGCAATAACATAATTGTTTTCCATCAAACTAACTTTAACTTCCACAGGAAATTTGCTGCCATCTTTGCGTTGATGCACACCTTGGACCACTCGCGGCTGACCGGGTCGCAAACTTTTATGCAAGTTTGAAATTGCGTGAGGCTCTTTAGAAATTTCAATATCAATATCCTGAACTCTCATTCTTAACAATTCCTGTCGGGAATAACCCAATGACAATACTGCCTGCTCGTTAACTTCAACAAAACGCCCCGTTGAGTCATGAATAAAGATTCCGTCACCCGCTTGCTCAAGTAAGTTTTTATAATTATCCTCTTTTTCCCTAAGTTGGCGCTTTGTAAACTCCAAATTATCAACTGCCAGTTTCAATTTTTCATTGGATTGTTGATTTCGGATTAGCCCAGCAATCATTGAAGCTAACATTTCCACAAATTTAGCATCGGAGCGCGCGAAGAAGTTTTCCTGCGGATGCTCCATGTCAATAATACCAATCAGTTGCTCTGTATAAACAATAGGAACACACAACTCAGATAAGTTTTCTTGAATATTGACGACATAAAAAGGACACTCTCTAGTATCCTGAATTAACATAGTTTTTTGTGTTTTGGCTACAGTTCCAATGACCCCTGCCCCAATTTGAACAGGCTTTAACTTCAATGAGCTAATATCAATTTGTGGATCTTTTTGAACGTATGAATGGCAAATAAGTTGTTGATGAGAAGGCTCATAAAGCATGATAGCACAATCAAATCCTTGAACTTCATCTAAGATTGTTCGAGAAACTCTATCCAGCATAGTTTGCAAGTCGTTATCATTTAACAACCCCAACGCCAAACCATGTAAAATTTCTAATCGTTTATTAGGATCTGAATCTTGTACCATAGTTATTCCTTCAGTCCTATCATAGTACGTTATTCAACAATGGTAAAATGTTTATTTTTCCAACGAATATAAATACTTACCCCTGTCCCATCCTTTCTATTCCTTGCTTGTATTTTGCCGCCGTGAAACTGAGCAATTAGGCGCGCAATATATAATCCCAAGCCAAGGTGATTAGAATTTGTTTTGCGACTGGAGTGCATTAAACTAAATATATCCTTGAGTTGCTTCCTGTCTATAGTTGGACCTGCATTGCCAACCGACAACTCCAGCAGCTTATCGAGTTCACTCAAACAAACCTTTATAGCTCGTGTCTTATTATCAAAATCTACCGCATTAGAAATCAATTTGTCCATCATCTGCACAAACAACTCTGGAGAACCTTGTAAGTACACTTTACCGGTTGTTTGAGCTTCATATATAAACTGATGTTCAGGCCAATTTAATTGATAAGAGGCTAATAATTGCTGCAATAGTTCATTCGCATCGAAGGCAATTTTTTCGCTATTATGAATGGCCTGTTCAAGTCGATTGGCCTCGCTCAGACGGCTTAAAGTTTGGCTTAAGCGGCTGGCCCCGGACTGCGCGCTATCCAATAATTTTTGCTCATCAACACTTAGTTCGTTTAATGATAGATTATCCAAAGAGCTGCGAATAATGGCGATGGGAGTTCGCAATTCATGATTAAGACGAGCAACCAATTTTTCTTGGTAATCATGATATTGCTTTAAACGATGAGTTAAATAAGAAAAACTGTTGGTTAAATCTGCAACCTCATCATCAAATCGCTCATCCATTTCAATAACCTTTAGGATCTGCCCCGAATCGGTGACCGCCTGTTCGGTTTTATCTCGCAAGCTACGAATTCGACGGCTCATTTTGCGACTTTGCCTTAACATTAACCATACGCATAACAACCAAACCAACCCTAACGCCAAACTAAACCACATCCAATAATGACGCACTTGGAGTTTTTGCTGAACAGGTGAAGACTCTATTACAATAGCGCCTATGGTTTGGTTACCTTTATGAATTGGACTTAAAGCACGATAAAACTTCGTAATTGATTTTCTTAATAACCATTCCTGCGCAAAATCTCCTGATAAAGCCTGATCTAAAGTGGAGCTTGAAATCTTTGTTTTTCCCTTAAAGTTATCCATTTCGATTTCAAAGTCACCTGAACTTGAAAGCTGCGGCAACCATAATTTATTTTTCCAGTTGCTCTGTAAGCTAGGTGATAACTCACCCAACTGATATAAGACATCTCCTTTTGTATTAACCACAGTTAATCGATAATGTTCAGAACTTAGCTGTTGAAAAAAACCACTACGCAATTGGCTGTCTAATTTTAGCTGCTCAAAATTAGTGAATGAGTAAATACCCTGCAACTTTCGCTGCTGCTGTTCCATATCAATGTCGTGAATTTCGCTAAAGATAGAGTCACCAACCAATGCTTGTGGAATTCGGAACTCCAATGAATATCCTTTGCTATTTTCTTGCCACTGAGCATATATTGGAGTGACTTCTCGAAAGCCTTGGCTAGTTTGTCTTAATGCAGCAGTTTTACCTGGTGCGATAGGCCGAAACTGAAGACGATACGGACCAATATTAAGCATAACTTTATCGGATAATTCAACTCCCAACTGCGATGCGCGGTAAACAATCTCATTGTCCTCGATTTGGTATAACCCGTACAAATAATCCTGATCTTCCACTAAAATTAAGCTGGCATTCTGACCAAAATTGCGAACCTGCTTTTTGCCAGCTAAGTAGGGATACCATTCATCGGAAAAACCATCAACCAAGATCCCTGTTTCACGTAATTGAACAACGAATTGTTCTGGCCTATCTTGGGTCAGTAATCGCTGCTGCAATTCTCCATCTTGAGCGACTAGCTGCTCAATCAAAAGCCTTAAATTATTGGTTTGTTGCTTATAATAGTCTTGATGATGTTGTTCAATTTTGCCTTCAAAATCATCAACTAACCACCAACCAACTATCGGTAACACACCAAATATTAGGCTGATAAAAATCAAACGCCAGGTTAGTGATAGGTGTTTCATAGGTAGGAGGGCTAAACCTTTCGAGCCTGTTAATGTTGATTCCAGCGATAACCCATACCATAAACAGTTTCTATGGCATCAAACGCTGAATCATATTGTTGGAATTTTTGTCGGATCCGTTTGATGTGAGAGGTAATAGTACTATCATCCACTACCGCTTTAACGGCCTGCATCAATTGCTCGCGACTTTTAACATGCCCTGGCTTACTAGCTAATGCGTTGACTATCCAAAACTCACTGACAGTTAAATCAATAAGCTGTCCTGCCCATGTCACGCTCAAACGCTCATTATTGACCTCCAACTGACCAATAACTTGAATGGACTCAGCATTAGGCGCAGCTTGCAATGAATCAATACGACGAAATAATGCAGAAACTCTTGCCAGCAAATGTGGCAAGCTAATATCTTTTGTTAAATAATCATCAGCACCTAATCGCAAACCAGAAATAATATCGAAATCACTATCCAACGCGGTAAGGAAAATAATAGGCAACTGACTGGATTTTTGTCTTAATAAACGACAAATTTCAAAACCAGCCTCAGGCTCATCTCCCAAACCAATATCAAGCAGCACTAAATCTGGCAATCTAGTGGAAAACGCCGTGTTTGCCTCTTGTTTGGTGCCATAAACCATAACTTCATAGCCTGCTTTTTTCAGTGCCATGCTGTAATTTTGTTGTAAAATGGGTTCATCTTCTACTAATGCGATTCTTTTTGCCATTAGGCTCTTCCGTTTTATATTTAATTCAAAAGGTAACAACAACTTCTAGCGCTATTTTAAGAGCGTCATAAGTAAGGTAAAATAACTACACTAAATAATCCATTCTATTTTAAGATAATTTCATGCAAAACTACCAACCAGCCGATAATTTTCTCGCAAAACAAGTTATTCTTGTCACAGGCGCCACTGACGGAATTGGTAAACAAGCCGCACTTGCTTACGCCAAACAAGGAGCAACAGTTATTCTCCTGTCTCGAGATACCCGAAAACTGGAGCGTGTTTATGATGAAATTGAAGCCGCAGGCTATCCACAACCCGCGTTTTTGCCAGTAAACTTACAAAATGCCGATCCAAACCAATACCGTCAAGTAGCTGAAGTTATAGAAAAAGAATTTGGCCGATTAGATGGCTTATTGCACAATGCAGGCGATTTGGGTTTATTAAGTCCCATTGAACACTTCGATGAAGAAACTTGGTTTCGAGTAATGCAGGTGAATGTCAATGCTCAGTTTTTACTGACCAAATACTGTTTGCCGCTTCTGCGTAAGTCTGAAAATGCGTCATTAGTATTTACCTCTTCTGGTGTGGGACGTAAAGGTCGCGCTTATTGGGGTGCCTATTCGGTTTCAAAATTTGCCACAGAGGGCATGATGCAAGTCTTAGCCGATGAGCTTGAAAACACCAACATTCGAGTTAACAGTATCAATCCAGGTGCCACCCGCACCAAAATGCGCGCAAATGCCTATCCTGGAGAAGACCCAAATCAGCTACCGACACCACAAGACATTATGCCCGCTTACTTATGGTTGATGGACAACCAACAATGCCAAGTTACAGGCCAAGCTATTAATGCCCAAGATTTTATGCAGGCTTAATACATCCTAAACTTTAGTCAAATGGCAAGCAATGTCCCTATTAAAACACACAATAGACGCTTGCCATAAAGGTCTAACCTAGCAATAATAACTAGCAACTGATTAGCAAGGCATATTGTGGCTGCACCCGACTCAAATTTATCATCAAGTGATTTCGCTGAATTAATGTTTAGCGAAAACACCATTGTCACGCCTCAACATTATGCAGCAATTGATCTTGGTTCTAATAGCTTCCATCTCGCGGTAGCTGAATATGATGGCAATGCCTTTCGCGTAATAGGACGGATCAAACAAAAAGTACAGCTTGCGAATGGGCTCGATAACAGTGATATGTTATCTCAAGAAGCGATGCAACGTGGTTTAGATTGCTTGACCTTATTTGCGGAACGGATCAAAGACATTCCCTTTTCTCACGTCAAAGTAGTTGCCACTTATACCCTACGCAAAGCTAAGAACTCCAGTGAATTCGTGCATCAGGCCAAGCAAATACTCAATCATTCCATTGATATTTTGCCCGGTACAGAAGAAGCACGCTTAATCTATGATGGGGTTTCTCACAACCACCCAGACATTCAACGCGCTTTGGTTATCGATATTGGCGGTGGTAGCACAGAAATTATTTTAGGTGATAAATTTGATCCCATATTTTTGGATAGCTTATCCATTGGTTGTGTCACCTATGGCCGTTATTTTCCGAATGGTATCATCAACGCAACACACTTTAATAAAGCAGTTGATCATGCGGCAATTGAGGTTTCACCAGTAGAAAAACGGTATTTTTCCGATAATTGGGAACATTGTCTCGGTTCTTCAGGCAGTATCGAAGCTATCTACCAAGTGTTAGTTGGCTTTGGCTACAATGAAGGTTTTATAACATTTGAGCATCTAAAGCTTCTCAAGCAGAAACTCATTGATATTGGTCATATCGATAATATAAAACTAGAAGGACTATCTTCCAGCCGCATTAACACCTTCGCCACTGGTGTCGCTATTTTATATGCTCTATTTCAAGAACTAAAAATTGATAAAATGTACATTGCCAATGGCTCATTACGCGAAGGCATTTTGCTTGAACTTGCTGAAGAGCTTAAGGGCAATGATATTCGCCACCAAACTGCCAATAGTCTAATGTTTCGCTTCAATATTGATCAGCAACACGCGTTTCAAGTGTTGGTTAATGCGCAGCATATTTTTGAACAAGTCGCAGATATGTGGGCAATTTATGATCCTATATTTAAAAACTATCTCGACTGGGCATGTAAACTACATGAAATAGGCTTGTCGATCAGTTTTGCCAAACTTCGCTACCATAGTGCCTATGTAGTAGAACACGCCGATATGCCTGGTTTTAGTCAACAGACCAAAGATTCCTTATCAGCCATTATTGCCAATCAACGCAAAAAAATTGATCTCACTAAATTTGATTACAAATACGACGATAAAGGTGGATTATTAGCTGTTACCCAAGTTTTACGCTTGGCAACTTTATTTAATATCAAGCGAGATGGTTTAGACATTAGCGAATTAACTTTCAAGGCCAATGTTGATAATGCTATGCAGATTTTTATCCCATCACAATGGGCTGACGAGCATCAACTGATTATTACAGAGCTAGAGAAAGAAAAGAGTTACCTTAACTATCACAATATCGAGTTCAACTGGCAGCTTATCTAGTGGCATTAACAGGCAAAGTTCTATAAAGCCAATTTTTTCAACAGTAAATCATGTACTTTCTGCTGATTAACACTTTTTCTTAACTTGTAATTTGCATTTTGATTAAGATACCAGCTTTGAACTTTATCTCTAGTCATCATATTAAGATCTTCTATGACTTGCTTCTTTGCATTTGCATCAAGAATGGGAAAACAAGCCTCAACCCGGTAGTACAAATTACGCTCCATCCAATCTGCTGAAGAGGCGTAAACATCTTCAGCACCATCATTGTAAAAATAATATACGCGCGAATGCTCTAAAAAGCGCCCAATGATTGAACAAACTTTAATATTATCTGAAATACCTTTTATGCCTGGTCGTAAACAACAAATACCACGCACGATAAGATCAATTTTGACACCCGCAATTGACGCTCGATAAAGCTCTTGAATCATTGCAGGGTCGGTTAGGGAATTGACCTTAATAACGATCTTAGCCTTGTTACCATTCAAAGAATGTTGAGTTTCAGTCTCTATCGCTTTAATTAATTTTTTATGCAGTGTAAAAGGCGCATTCCATAACTGATTAAGCTTATAAACTTTCCCCATACCTGTCAGCTGTTGGAAAAGCTTATGCACATCTTCACACATCTCAGGGTTACTAGTTAATAAACTGTAATCTGTATATAAACGTGCATTTCTGGCATGGTAATTGCCCGTTCCTAAATGCACATAACGAAACAATCTTTTCTTCTCACGACGAACGACTAAAGCCATTTTTGCGTGAGTTTTATAGCCAACCACACCATAAACAACTAACACTCCAGCCTCTTGCAGTTTTTGCGCAAGCTCAATATTATCGGCTTCATCAAAACGCGCCCGTAATTCAACAACCGCAGTCACTTCTTTTCCCGAGTGCGCAGCATCGATTAAAGCCTCAACAATCGGTGAGTCACTACCTGTTCGATATAAAGTTTGCTTAATTGCTAACACTTCAGGATCATTTGCTGCCTGCTTAACAAAATCTATCACAGGTAAAAAGCTTTGATAGGGATGGTGCAATAAAATATCTTTTTCTTTTAAGATATCCAATACTGGATGACCAAGCTGAATATCTTGCGGAATTTTCGGTGTAAAACCTGTAAATTTAAGTTCAGGTCGCTCAACAATATCTGGCAACGAAATCAAACGATTCAAATTTACAGGGCCATTAACTTTATATAAATCATTGACTGTTAAATTACATTTCTGCAAAAGAAAATTGACCAGTTTGTTCGGGCAAGAGCTTTCTACTTCTAATCGAACTGCCGCACCAAAGTGACGCGATTGCAACTCACGCTTCAACACGCTGGCCAGATCCTCCGTTCCACTATCTTCCACAAGCAAATCACTATCACGAGTTAAACGGAATTGATAACAACCAGTAATTTCCATGCCTGGAAACAGATCTTCAGCAAATTCAGATATAATCGAAGACAAATAAACAAAATTATGCTCTTCGGTTGCATCCACTTTTTCAGGTAGCTCAATAATGCGAGGCAATGATCGAGGCATATGCAAAACTGCATACTCTAGATCTCGGCCAAAGGCATCATTGCCATGTAAATGCAAAAGAAAATGTAAACTCTTATTAACCAAACGTGGAAAAGGATGAGCCAGATCTAAACTGATAGGCGAAATCACAGGCATAACCTGTTGCTTAAAATATTTTTTCAGCCATTTATATTGTTGATCGCTCCATTGACTTGCAGGTACGAAGTTAATCTTTTCTTCAGCCAGCTTAGGCAACAGCTCATCATTGAAAATACGGTACTGTTCATCAATTAAATCATGAGCTTTGCTATGAATTCGTCTTAAAATCTCTTCTGGCGACTGACCATTAAGGCTCGGTTTGGTGTCTCCGCGTGCAATACGATGACGTAAACCAGCAACACGAACTTCAAAAAATTCGTCCATGTTATTACTACAAATAAAAATAAATCGGATACGTTCAAGTAAAGGAATAGTGGGGTCTAATGCTTGTTGCAACACGCGCCAGTTAAATGCCAACAAACTAAGTTCGCGATCAAAGTAATACTCCGGATTTTCTAAGTCCATTTGTTTTAAATCCTGCAAAGTCAGTGCTTGCTCATTAAGAACATTATCTTCTTGGCTTTCCATTGAAGACTGTTGCTTTACTTTATTCTCTGCTTCCATAATGTCTTATACCAATCCAGCCACTTAACGATTAAACCCTATCACTCTAATATAACAAAGCCGCTAGCAAAAACCAGCGGCTTAAAATGACAATTTTGTAATATCTTATGTACTTAACTTAATCTACAGGTGGTTATCTTTTCCACTGAAAATTACTTTTTCTTCGCGCTTTTGGATCAGGGCGCGAGCGTCTTGGTGTAACATCTAACTTTACCAATTTAGCCACATCCAAGATCATTTTTTCGTCCAAATCTTGCCAACGGCCTCGACTTAGCCCTTGAGGCAATGAAACAGGGCCATATTCAATGCGCATTAGACGTGACACTTCAACACCCTGCGACTCCCAGAGTTTACGGACTTCTCGATTTTTACCTTCAGACAAACCCACTTCATACCAATGGTTTGCTCCTTCACCGCCCTTTGATTGAACAAAATTGAATTGACAAAACTCGCCATCAATCAAAACACCATCTTTAATGCTTTTGAGCATTTCTGGAGTCACTTCGCCATGCACGCGCACAGCATATTTACGCTCAACCTGATAAGAGGGATGCATCAAGCGGTGTGCAAGCTCGCCATTATTGGTAAACAACAATAAACCTGTAGTATTAATATCCAAGCGACCTATGCTAACCCAGCGACCAAACTTTGTTTTGGGTAAGTTATCAAAAACGGTCGGCCGACCTTCTGGATCTTTTAACGAGCAAATTTCACCAATAGGTTTGTTATAGGCTAATATCCGCGTATAAATTTCATCGGAAGATTTTATTTCAATCACCCGACCATCGACACGAATGGTATCGTTATTTGTCGCTCGCTCACCTAATTTAGCAATTGTACCATTGACACTAACGCGCCCTGCATCAATCCATTTTTCAATTTCACGACGCGAGCCTAGCCCAGCATTTGCTAAAATTTTCTGTAATTTTTCAGACATATGATAACCCTTCACAGGGATATAGAAGTAATATGAAGATTTTAGATGGTATTGACGATACAGTCGAGTAAAGTTCTTAGATTAAAAGTATTAATCCTAAACTCAACCTGAATTATGCCGTTTTACGCCGTGGTATTAAATTTGAATCAAGTAACTGCTCAATACGATGAAATACTTCGTAACGAGAAAATGGCTTCTTCATAAAATCATCAGCACCAATGCGTTGCGCATAATATTTCTCAGTAGCTTGAACGTTACCACTGATCATAATCACAGGGATATCTTTAGTTCGAGGATCTTTACGCAACTGCCTTAAAGCCTGAAAACCACTCATCCCCGGTAAAACGATATCTAAGAAAATCATTGCTGGCTGCTGCTCAAAAGCAATTTTCAATCCATCTTCAGCAGTAAGCGCTTCATAAACATCATATTGGTTTTGCAATAGCATTTTTTTTAACAAAAGGCATATCGTTTTTGAATCATCTATTAGCAATACCTTTGTTCCAGCCGGAGCATTAACACGACGTCGATTGCGACGTTCAGGCTTGCCAGTTTCTTCGACTACAGGTAGCTGCGCCGCTTCATCTTTTTTGACTTCTTGCTTATCAACCAACGATTTTAGTTTAGCTAAAATACTCAATGAACGCCCCTTCTCAACCCTTATGCTAATGATTAGCAACTCTTTAACTTATTGATATTATTGCTGTTTGTGACTATATATTATTACGCCAAACTAAACTTAGAGCTACTTATCAATTTTTGCTCAACTAAAAAATTTAACCATACTTATTAACTAATGAACCTGTGATTCAGCTTGCTCTCGCATTGCAATCTCTTGTTCTAAATCTTGTTGCTCTTCGGTAAGCTCAGTATTTGCATCTATATCATCTTGCAAATCATCATTTAACTCAGATGTTACTTCATCAGTGACAGCTAAGTCTGCTTCGGCTTCGGTTAATTCTTTCTCGTCAGTTAACTCCGAATTATCTTGCTCATTAACTTGATCCGGTGTCTGTTCGTCATCAAACTTCAATTCAGGGTTCAAATTATCTAAATCTTTAATTTCTGACAAAGAAGGTAATTCATCCAAACTTTTCAAATTGAAATAATCTAAAAATTGCTTGGTGGTAGCGTAAAGTGCTGGTTTACCAGGAACATCACGATGCCCCACTACTCTGATCCACTCGCGCTCCAACAGCGTCTTAATAATTGAGGAGCTCACGCCCACACCACGCACTTGCTCAATATCACTACGGGTCGCAGGCTGACGATAGGCAATTAAGGATAAGGTTTCCAGTAAGGCTCTTGAGTAACGCGCTGGGCGCTCCTCCCATAAACGAGCAATCCACTCAGCATATTCTTGACGTGCTTGGTAACGATAGCCTGATGCCACTTCAACCAACTCAATACCACGCCCTTCGGCCTCTTGTTGTAACTGCTCTATTGCCGATTTAATATCATTCGGTTTAACTTTTTCTTCTTCCGTAAACAGCTCAATTAAGCGTTCTTTAGACAAAGAACTGCCCGCTGCTAACAATGCAGCTTCAATAATTCTTACGATTTTATCTAGTTTCATACTCATAACTGTTATTGTTCTTCAGAGTTACTCTCTTGTGAATCATTCTCTTGCGGCTCATCCTTTTGCAAGCCACCTTCAAGCTCTTCATCATCGTGAGAGCCATCGCTAGTCACTTCAAAATCCTTATCTTCAAAGCCTGAGCTAACTTTCGCTCTGACATGAATAGGACCATAGTTTTCAGTTTGTACGATTTCCAACAAGGATTCTTTTGCTAACTCCATGATTGCCAAAAAAGTCACTACCACACCCATGCGACCTTCTTCAACATCAAATAACCCTATGAAATCAGTAAAGTTTTCCGCTGAAAGACGCTCTAAAACCTTGCCCATTTTTTCACGAACTGACAAAGCCTCAAATGAAATTTGATGGCTGGAAAACATTTCCGCACGACGTAACACATCACGCAACGCCAGCAATACTTCCTTCATATCCACTTCTGGATCAGGCTTAACAATCCTCAGCTCTGGCTTTTTAGCACTGACAGCATAATTATCTCGACCCATTCGCGGCAATGTATCAATGTCCTCAGCCGCTTTCTTGAACTGCTCGTATTCCTGCAAACGACGAATTAGATCAGCACGCGGGTCATCTTCATCTTCATCATCAGTTTTCGGTTTTGGCAACAATACTCGGCTTTTGATTTCAGCCAACATCGCAGCCATCACTAAATACTCAGCAGCCAATTCCAGATGCAGCGCCTTCATCAACTCCACATATTCCATATATTGTTCAGTAATATGGGCAATAGGGATATTCAAAATGTCCAGATTTTGTCGCTTGATCATATACAGCAACAAGTCCAACGGTCCCTCAAAGGCTTCTAAGAAAACTTCAAGCGCTTCTGGTGGAATATAAAGGTCTTCTGGAAATTTTTCTAATTGCTCACCATCCACCAACGCAAAAGGCATCTCCTCCTGCACTTGCTCCGATGCGGGATGCTTTTCATTATTCTCGACTGTTGATGTTGGTTCGCTCATTTTATTAATATAATCAGTTAGTTACACATTTATTTCTAAGAAAGCTTTCGAAAGTTCAGTACATGAAAGAGCGAATTACGAAAGGCTTGAGAAGGCGGCAAAATGTTTATTAAAAGTGCAGTTTACATTAGTAAATGAGCAGTTTAATAAACATTTTAACAAACTTATCGAGCCTTGCAGTATTTGCTCTTATTTATAGGCCAAACCCATAGCCTGCCGCACATCATCCATAGTCTCACGTGCCACATCTCTCGCTCGCTCAGAGCCTTCCGAGACAATATTACGCACAATCTCAGGACTTTCCTTGTATTCGCTCGCACGTTCAACAAATTGTTGTTGCTCCGCACAAACTGCATCAATCACTGGCCCTTTACATTCTAAACAGCCAATTCCAGCCGATTTACAGCCCTTTTGTACCCACTGCTGGACTTCTTCGTTCGAATAAATCTTATGGAATTCCCACACTGGGCAATTCTCGGGATCGCCTGGATCAGTCAAACGCACACGTGCAGGATCAGTCGGCATGGTACGTATTTTCTTCTCCACCGAATCACGATCTTCGCGCATAGCAATGGTATTGCCATAAGACTTTGACATTTTTTGTCCATCAAGACCTGGCATTTTGGATACAGGCGTTAGCAAAGCTTGTGGTTCTGGCAAAATAATCTTACCAGCACCGTCTAAGAAACCATATAGACGTTCACGATCATTAATCGACACATTACCTTGCGATTCAACCAACGCACGCGCTGTTTCTAGTGCATTCTGATCGCCTTCCTCTTGGAATCTTTTACGTAAGCTATTGTAAAGCTTGGCATTTTTCTTACCCATCTTCTTGATGGCTTGCTCAACCTTTTCTTCAAAACCTGGCTCTTTGCCATAAAAATGATTAAAACGACGAGCAATTTCTCGGGTCATTTCAACGTGCGGCACCTGATCAGCACCCACCGGCACATTACCCGCTTTATAAACCAGAATATCTGCAGATTGCATGACTGGATAGCCTAAAAAGCCATAAGTTGCCAAGTCTTTGGTATTTAATTTCTCTTGCTGCTCTTTATAGGTTGGCACACGTTCTAACCAGCCTAATGGCGTGATCATTGACAAGAGTAAGTGCAATTCAGCGTGCTCTGGTACCTTTGACTGCACAAAAATATTCGCTGCACTGGGGTTAATCCCCGCCGCGAGCCAATCTATCACCGTATCCCAGACATACTCTTCTATGTTTGCTGTATCGTCATAGTTGGTGGTTAAAGCATGCCAGTCGGCCACAAAGAAGAAACACTCGTACTCGTGCTGTAACTTAACCCAATTCTTTAAAACACCGTGATAATGACCTAAATGCAATGCCCCAGTAGGACGCATCCCCGACAGCACCCTCTGCTGCCCAACATTAATAGAACTCAATGGAATACCTTAAATTATCGTTATAAAAGCTGAAATTATTATGACCGTTCATTATAGCGAGATTGGCTGAAAAGGCTATGGTTTGTTTATAGAGAGAAGCTTTAGTAGAGTTAGCAGCAAATGCTGCTAGAATGAAAATATCGGGGTTCTTTTTATCACCACGACCTTCGCTCGCTGAGCAAGTATTTCCTTATTGATTTTCAGCCAATCTTAACTCATAAGTTTTTTTATCAATAATATCATTCAGCAAATTCAAATCTTTTTCTTGAACAATCAGCCATTTTTTATTTTTCAATATCTGCACTTTATATGGTATTTTTCTGTAATCCAACTCCTTAATCACAGCCTCATGAAGACCTGGCATGCCTAAGTATACAGACTCTGTAGGAAACTCTCTTAAGCTAATATTCCTTATAATATTATTTACGATAGACATATCTGAAGAAGCACAATAAAGTTCATTATTAATAAGATTGCAATTTGCTCCTTGAGCTTTTAACTCTGTTGAAACCATTGACAAATCATAGTGTTCTGAAAGCTCTATTTTAACATCCAATTCAGCGTCATTCTTACAAGATATAAGAGCTATTAAAAAAATAATACACCAGTGTTTGTAATTCATTTTATATTCTCAAAATAATTGAGATCATAATGAGGTGCTCTCAATTATTTATTTTTCATTGGTTTTCTGCCATTCTCATTTCATATATTTTTTGATTTTTTATCTGATTAAATAATTCCAAATCTTCCTGCTCCACAATTATCCAAGACTCACTCCCTAAGTTTTTAACAGTATAATGAAAATCTCTTTTGTTTAACTCACTGATAACAGCCTCATAGAGACCAGGCATTTCAAGAAGAATAGAGCGATCCGCAGGAAGTTCTTTCAAACCAATGTTTATTATAACGTTGTTCACAAGATCCATATCTGAAGAAGCACAATAAAGTTCATTATTAATAAGATTGCAATTTGCTCCTTGAGCTT
>JABXIQ010000046.1 GCA_013373015.1 Kangiellaceae bacterium | reverse complement strand
CTGAACCCTTTCTGGGCTTTTCTGTCATTCCCGCGAAAGCGGGAATCTATCTTATACTACAATAGAAGCCTTTGAATGGATTCCCGCTTTCGCGGGAATGACGCAAATATCTTTTTGAACAATTCAAAAGCTAAAATTAAAAAAACTCTTTAAATAAAGAGCTTTTCATTAGTTACTAAAGCCAAGAAGTCCAGATTTGGTGAACCCCTTGTCGTAAAGCCTCTTTTTTTAATTTAATCTTAAATGGTTTAATTACCATCTTTATGCATTTTTTCGGCTAGATAGTTTTGAATACCAATTTTCTCAATGAGCCCAAGTTGGGTTTCCAACCAATCTACATGCTCTTCTTCACTTTCAAGAATATCATTCAAAATGTCACGACTAATAAAATCACGGGCGCTTTCACAATAGGCGATTCCAGTGCGTAGATCAGGAATTGCTTCTAGCTCCAGAGCTAAGTCACATTCCAGCATTTCTTTAGTGTCTTCACCAATGCGTAATTTACCTAAGTCTTGCAAATTTGGCAGGCCTTCTAAAAATAGAATACGTTCGACAAGCATATCTGCATGCTTCATTTCATCAATGGATTCCTCGTATTCGTGGTCAGCAAGCTCTTTAAGCCCCCAATCTTTGTACATGCGCGCGTGTAGGAAATATTGATTTATTGCAATAAGTTCGTTAGCTAATACTTTATTTAAAAGCTCTATTACTTTTGGATCGCCTTTCATGTTCTGTTCCATTTTATTTAAGGATTCGGATAGAACCATTGTAAGGCCGATAGGGACAAAGGTTCAAGCGTTGTTGATGCAAAATGATAATTAAGTTATTGAAATATAATGAAAATTAGAATTGTTATCAAATAAGAGTACTTCTTATTTTGTCGTATTATTAGATAATAGCAATAGAGGTTTGTGTAGAAATAAAAAGACCGCTTACGCGGCCTGATAGGAGAGACTGGTCGAGAGTGAGGCAAGCGAATCAATTTCAGCTCGACTGCTACGCAAAATTTGTTTGGCATCACGTGCACATTTACCGCATTGAGTGGCAACACCCAGCTTGCTGTTCAAACAACGCATTGAGCAGGCGCCTTCGCAAGCCGCTTGGCGAATTTGTTTATCAGTCACAGCCTTACACAAACAAACGTACATAAATTTCTCAAGTAATGTTTCTTTCGATAATTAAATTATATGCAAATGAGAATGATTGTCAATAAGATTTGTGTTTGGGTGGCGATTATTTGAACAATGTCAGTTGATTTTGCTAATGACTTCATAAATTACCTACCCGTTGTGCAAAACGGGATTGTAAAAAACATTCTTGGGCTTGCTACTAGGCTCTTGTATCTCTATATTTATGCGTTTAAAGCATTTTTTTATTATTATTTATGCAATTAGAGAATATTAGAGCGCAAGACTTAAATCTGCTGGTGCTGCTTGATGTGCTGCTTGATGAGAAACACATCTCCAACGCGGCTGAACGATTGTATATGAGCCAACCAGCGGTGAGTCGTTCGTTACAGCGTTTACGCGATATGCTTAATGACCCTTTGTTAGTAAGAGTGGGTAACGGCTATCAACTGACTGAGCGAGCTATCGAATTACAGCCACGCATAAAAAGTTGGTTAGCTGACTTTTCCTGTATGTTGCACACTGAAGCCTTTGACCCACATAAAGCCAAAGGAGAGATGCGTATCATGTCGATGGACTTAGAGATGAGCCTGTTTGTGCCTAATCTGTGGCAAGATATGCAACAGCAAGCGCCAGACGTTAATTTGCGTACTTTTAATATGCGTTCAGATGGTATTGATTTATTGGAGCAGGGCGAGATTGATTTTTTTATCAGTGACGAACGTAAATCTTTAGACAATACCAAATATCATAGTTTTCACTTGATCCAGCATGACTTTGTTTTGGTGTTAGCAGCAGATCACCCATTAGCAAATAAAACCATTGATCTTGATAAATATGCCAAATTACCACATGGCATCGTGACTGTAACCGGTAAAGGTAAAGGTTTTATTGATACTGCTTTGAATAAAGTGGGTAAAAAGCGAAAAGTGAATCTATTTGTTCCCACATTCCATCAAGCGCTTGATATCTGTAGCCGTACCGAGTTAGCGTTTTCCATGCCACGCTTAGTTGTTGAAAAAGAATTACAGCGTTATGACGTGGTAATGAAGGAAATCCCCTTGAAATTGCCAACTTTGGACATATACCTGTACTGGCATGAACGCCAGCATCAAGTGCCGATGCACCGCTGGTTTAGAACTTTAATGCGTGAAAGCTTTGAGCAAACTCGTGAACAGATCCGCTCGCAAAGAAAGAGCGAAAAATAAACAATTAGCTAAAATTTATCAGCTTATAGATTTCATTAATTGTTAATAAAAAAAGTGATATTGACTAAGTTTTCACAGCTAACTCGCGTATAATACGCACAAACAATTTTGAATATAGAACTTATCCTTGGAGGAAAAGATGGGAGTATTAGTAGGCCGCAAGGCACCAGATTTCACAGCTGCAGCAGTTTTAGGTAACGGTGAGATCGTTGAAGATTTTAACTTTGCTGAAGCAACAAAAGGCAAACCAACAGTAGTATTTTTCTATCCTTTAGATTTTACTTTCGTGTGTCCTTCTGAGTTGATTGCTTTCGATCATCGTTTAGACGAGTTTAAAAAGCGTGGAGTAGAAGTAGTAGGTGTTTCTATCGATTCGCACTTCACACATAACGCATGGCGTAACACCGATGTTAAAGACGGTGGTATTGGCCAAGTTGGTTACACGCTAGTAGCAGATGTTAAGCATGATATTTGTCAAGCGTATGATGTTGAGTGTCCAAACGCAGGTGTTGCTTTCCGTGGTTCTTTCTTAATTGATAAAGAAGGTACTGTTCGTCACCAAGTCGTAAACGACTTACCATTAGGCCGTAACGTTGACGAAATGATCCGAATGGTTGATGCGCTTCAATTCCACGAAGAGCACGGTGAAGTTTGTCCAGCAGGTTGGACGCAAGGTAAGAAAGGTATGGATGCCAGCCCAGCGGGTGTTGCTAAGTACTTGTCTGAAGAAGCTGAAAACCTATAATTTAGCAGGTTAAATTTTTCTTATACTTTGTTAAAAGCAGAATCTGAAACACTCATTTGCAAATAGCAAACTCCGTTTTCATATTCTGCTTTTGTCTCGTCTAAGAAAAATTAATCATTGCTAAAAGTTGTTAAAAAAGCCACGGTAATTGCCGTGGCTTTTTTTTATTGAATAGCTTTTAGTTACAGCTATCCTTATGAATGATCCCAATAAATTTAGTTGGGATTAGATGGTAAACATCATCACCTTCCATTGCAGCTCTTTCATCGTATTCGCCTTCAAGTTCGACTAGCATCTTTTGGCCTGGTTGAGTAATGAGCGCAAGATAGGCTTGTTCAAGGGCAATATTATCGCCTTCAAGTGCTACTGGATAACGCTGGCCTGTTGCACAGTCTGTGAATAAAGGCGCGTCAGCCATGTATTGGTATAGGCCTTTCATATAGTTAGCGTTATTGGCATCAACGGATACTGTCTCTTGCGTTGAGTTGTTCTCGGTAGATTCTGTATTTTGGCCTTGCTTGTCATCAACGACTGTTTCATCTGAACTTGCAACTGTACCTGCAACCAATTCATCATTAGCTGTTTGCTGATCGTTGGCTTGAACCTGTTCAGATTGTTGTTTATCTGATGTTTTTTTCTTTTTGTCATCACTGCAAGCTGTCAAAAAGCTTATTAATAGTAAGCTTGAAAGCAAAATAAGTAGGATTGTTTTAGAACGTTTCACTGCCATTTCCTATGTTAATGTAATATTTGAATTAATGGTCTTTGTATATCTTTATAGTGACTTTTCCATCTTTGTCAATGGAACCTCGGTACATACCTTCGGTATTGAAGCTCATCATGATGTTTCCTTCCTTGTCCAGTCCAATCACACCGCCGTCACCACCAAGTTTGACCAATTTTTCGTGGATAACGGTATCTGCAGCTTGCTGAATATTGCTATCGGTGTATTCAACCAGCGCACAAATATCATGCGTCACTGCTGCTCGAATAAAGTATTCACCATGTCCCGTAGCCGATACACCGCATAGTGGTGTGGCGTAGGTACCAGCACCAATTACCGGCGAATCTCCGATACGACCATAACGTTTGTTTGTCATGCCACCAGTAGAGGTGCCTGCAGTAATATTGCCGTTAACATCTAAAGCTACGGCTCCGACTGTACCAAACTTTGAGTTTTTTACGTCTGAATTTTTGGCCTCGTCTTCCGATAATTGTGATTTTTGAGGAGTACTTTTGAGTACTTTTTGTAATTGTTCCCAACGCCTTTGTGTGTAAAAGTACTTTTGATCAACAAGCTCTACATTATGCTCTTTAGCAAATTCTTCTGCTCCTTCGCGAGCCATCATGACGTGCTTTGATTCGGTGCGCACTTTATCTGCTAATAAAATTGGATTTTTGACATGGCTAACACCAGCAACTGCTCCAGCCGATAGATCATGGCTTGCCATAATTGAGGCGTCCAGCTCATTCTTACCATCATGAGTAAATACAGAGCCTTTTCCAGCGTTGAATAGAGGTGAGTTTTCCATAATAACAATAGCCGCTTTGACTGCTTCGGTGCTACTGCCGCCGTTCTCGAGTATTTGATATCCCGCCATTAATGACTCTTCTAATTTTGCACGATAGGTTTGTTCAAGCTCATCAGTCATATTCTTTTTTAGAATAGTGCCTGCGCCACCGTGAATGACTAAAGCGATTGATGACGAATCTTTTTTAGGTTCCTTATTTTGCATATTTTCGTTAGTCATAGCTGGATTGCTAAAGCAGCCAATTAAGGTTGTGATTAGAACTGTTAAATGAGTTTTTAGCATCTTATTTCGTATTATAGTCAGGATATTATGCAAATAAGCATACGATATTTAAGGATAAAGGTCATATACTCAACTCACAATGTATTTAACTCCATTTTTTATAATATTTTTAGTAATATCGCTTGCATTGCTTGCAAGTGAGAATTATTCTCATTTGTGGCAACTGGGAGGGGGAAGTGCTTTTGCTGATAACGAAATGGAGTAAATGATGGATTTCATGGTCAATGCATGGCTTGATAAGCCAAAACCAGAATTACAATTGTTAGATAAATAATCTGGACAAGTTGTTGCGACTTGGTCTGAGAGGCGGTTGCAAGAATTGTTCGCCTCTGGATTGGTGTCCTATCAAGAGTTAATAGAAGCCAATCAAGAGGTTTTGAAAAAAGTGATCACAGCGTTGATGTTACAATTGACCTGCGAGGAATTGTGCGGGTGGTGTACTTTTTCATCTTAGATTAAAACTTATTGGCTCTATTGACTAAATAACAAAAGAGTTCAGCGGTTTTTGTGGCATCGTAAAGTGCTGAATGAGCTTCTTTTTGGCTAAATTCAATATCGGCTAGTTTGCAGGCTTGTGCTAAAACCGTATGACCAAGCATTAAGGCAGATAAAGAAGCTGTATCGAAACTGGTAAAAGGGTGGAAGGGGTTGCGTTTAATGTCGCAGCGTTCAACGGCGGCATTAACAAAGCTCAAATCGAACCAAGCATTATGACCTACTAAAACACAGCGGTTACACTCAGCTTCTTTTTGCTCGCTGCGTAATGACTTAAACAACTCCTTGAGAGCCACTTTTTCGTCAATGGCACCGCGCAATGGATTGGTTGGGTCTATTCCAGTAAAGTCTAGGGCCTTTTGTTCAATGTTGGAATTTTCAAAAGGCTCAATATGGTAATGATAGCTATTGGCTATTTCTAAAAGCCCTTGTTCATTGAAAGCTACGGTGACTGCGGCGAGTTCTAATAAAGCATCGCTAGCAGCATTAAATCCACCCGTTTCCACATCAACAATGACGGGGAAAAAACCACGGAAGCGATCTTTCAACTCAAGATCTATCATCAGTTACTCAATCCTTATTATTAAGCTTAATCAATTATTTAGTCAGCTTGTTTTAATTTCCAGCTTAACATCTCATTAGCACGAAAAGGTATTAAAGTTTCATTACCCAAACATAACTTTTTTGGCATTTTCCATTCTGTCTTTTCAAGTGTGATTGTGCCTTGGTTACGCGGTAAACCGTAAAAATCTGGGCCATTAAAACTGGCAAATGCTTCTAATTTATCAAGCGCATCAACCTGTTCAAAAGCTTCGGCATACAGTTCCATTGCCGCGTAAGCGGTGTAACAACCTGCACAACCACAAGCAGTCTCTTTTTTACCTTGTGAGTGAGGTGCGCTATCAGTGCCTAGAAAATATTTTTTAGAACCAGATGTGGCTGCGGCTAGCAGTGCTTGTTGATGCAGTTGACGCTTTAGGATTGGTAAGCAGTATAAGTGTGGGCGAATACCACCTACTAACATATCATTGCGGTTAAGTAATAAATGATGAGCAGTAATGGTTGCTGCTACATTATCGCCCTGACTATCCACAAATTCCACCGCATCTTTAGTGGTGATATGCTCTAATACTACTTTTAATTGCGGAAACTGCTCGACTAAAGGGCGCAATTTACTATCTATAAAGACTTTTTCACGATCAAATATGTCTACATGAGAGTCTGTTACTTCGCCGTGTACTAGCAAAGGTAAACCTAGCTCGGCCATCTTTTCGAATACTGGATAAGCATTTTCGATGTTAGTAAGACCTGAATCTGAATTGGTAGTTGCGCCAGCAGGATATAATTTACAGGCTTTCACAAAACCACTTTCCACTGCCTGTTCAATATCTTGTGGACTGGTGTTGTCCGTAAGGTACAAGGTCATCAAAGGCTCAAAATTCATACTATCAGTGGTGTAACGTAAAATACTGTTACGATAGTCTTGGGCCATTTCAACATTAGTTACTGGCGGAACCAGATTGGGCATAACGATTGCGCGAGCAAATTGCTTGGCAGCGTCTTTAACAGTGTGTTGTAGCGCAGCACCCGAGCGTAAATGGATATGCCAGTCGTCAGGTTGTGTAATGGTGATGGTTTGCATAATTTGCCTGAGCTTGTTAATGGGTTTGGCGCAAATTGGCTAAACCGATTTAAAAATAGCGATTGGCGGGCTATTATACGCAACTCAACTCAATAGTGTAACTAGTTTTAAGGCAAACCTATGAGAATGCTACACACCATGATCCGCGTTGGTGACTTGGATAAATCTATTCATTTTTATACCCATGTATTAGGTATGCAGCTGATCCGTAAACATGATTATGAATCAGGGCGCTTTACCTTAGCATTTGTTGGTTATGGAGAAGAAAAGGATAATACCGTATTAGAGCTTACTCATAACTGGGATACTCAAGAATATAATTTGGGAAATGGTTTTGGTCATTTGGCGATTGCTGTAGATGATGTTTATCAAGCCTGTGATAAGATCCGCGCTGCTGGCGGCACTATCACTCGCGAACCTGGCCCGATGAAACATGGCACTACCATATTGGCTTTTGCCGAAGATCCCGATGGTTATAAAATCGAATTATTAGAAGATCGACATAACAAATAATTATTATCAGTATTAACAACGCTTTAAGAGAATCGAAATGCCAAATAGTGTAAAAACCGTTTTTGTGATCAACCTAATGTTGATATTTGTATTGTTGGGTTTTGGGTATCAGTTTTATAACCAACAAGTTAATCCTGTAGTGACTTCATACATTACTATGTTGATCATAGCTTCATTAGTGGTTTGTCAGCTGTTATTAGTCTTCAAATGGCAAGGTTTATGGCGTTTTGTACGGATTTTACTATATATTTTAGCCATAGTAGCTGGTTTGATGTTTCTATCATCATTAGCGCAGTTTTTTACTCTGGTCGGTTTCTTACAAAGTTTGGTAGCACTTGTCATGATGTTGTATTTCATCGGTGTGCGCGGTTTTTTGAATTCAAAATCATTTCTAGAATATCTTAAACAAGCATAATCTATTGGTTATTGATTTAATGCATCTACAGATAAACGGAAGTAATTGTAGTAATAAATACTTGAGTCTACTGATAAAACCTTTATCATTGACTTATCTATTGCTCAAGAAGGGGCGGTTTTCCTAACCAGCACTTTCGGCAATTATTACCAAAACTTTATATAAGCCGTTGGTATGGCTTATTGTGAACAAAGAGCTGAAAAAAGCAAAGAGAGTTAAAAATGCCAGTCATTACTTTACCTGATGGTAGCAAACGTGAGTTTGAGGGCGCTGTATCGGTTTACGATGTTGCACATAATATTAGTCCTGGTTTAGCCAAAGCCGCTTTAGCGGGGCGTGTTGATGGTGAGTTGGTGGATACCAGCTTTGTGATGGATAAAGATACAACTTTGGCCATCATCACCGATCGTGACGCTGATGGTTTGGAAGTGATTCGCCATTCAACCGCGCACTTGTTGGCACAAGCAGTACAGCGTTTATATAAAGACGTGCAAGTAACGATTGGCCCCGTCATTGATGACGGTTTCTACTATGATTTTGCTACTGAAAAGCCTTTCACTGAAGACGATCTCAAAGCCATTGAAAAAGAGATGAGTAAGATTGTTAAAGAAAATCTTAAGGTTGAGCGCTCAGTGATGGGACGTGATGAAGCTGTGGCTTTTTTCCGTAACATGGGCGAAGAATATAAAGCGGAGATTATTGAAGATATTCCAGCAGGCGAAGAGTTATCTTTATATCGCCAAGGTGATTTTATCGATCTGTGTCGCGGTCCTCACGTACCTTCGACTTCAAAGTTAAAGGCATTTAAATTAATGAAAGTTGCTGGCGCTTATTGGCGCGGTGATTCAAATAATGCCATGTTGTCGCGTATTTACGGTACTGCTTGGACTAATAAAGACGAGCTAAAAGATTATTTGCATCGTTTAGAAGAGGCTGAAAAGCGCGATCACCGTAAGATTGGTAAAGCGCAAGACTTATTCCATATTCAAGAAGAAGCTCCTGGCATGATCTTCTGGCATGATAAAGGTTGGAGTATTTATAAAACCCTTGAGCAATATATTCGTGACCGTCTAAAAGAACATAATTATCAAGAAGTTAAAACTCCTCAAATCGTAGATCGCACCTTATGGGAAAAGTCAGGTCACTGGGATAAGTTTGCTGATGATATGTTCACCTTACATTCAGATCAGCGCGACTATGCTATCAAACCAATGAATTGCCCGTGCCACGTTCAGATTTTTAATGTTGGCTTAAAGTCGTATCGTGATTTGCCATTGCGTATGGCGGAGTTCGGTTCTTGTCACCGTAATGAGCCATCTGGTGCTTTACACGGCATTATGCGTCTGCGTAATTTTGTTCAAGATGATGCGCATATCTTTTGTACAGAAGCTCAAATCCAGAGCGAAGTATCGAAATTTATTGAACTACTTTATGACGTATATGCAGATTTTGGCTTTACCGAAGTGATCGTTAAACTTTCTACTCGCCCCGAGCAACGAGTGGGTTCTGATGAAGTTTGGGATAAAGCCGAAAGCGCATTGGCCGAAGCCCTGAAAGCAAACGGTATTGAGTTTGAATATCAGCCTGGTGAAGGTGCTTTCTATGGACCAAAAATTGAGTTTACCTTGAAAGACTGTCTTGGCCGCCACTGGCAATGTGGCACAATGCAGGTGGACTTCTCGATGCCAGGTCGTTTAGGTGCGGAATATGTTGCTGAAAATGGTGAAAAAGAAGTTCCTGTGATGTTACATCGCGCCATTTTAGGTTCTTTAGAGCGATTTATCGGTATTTTAATTGAGGAGTATGAAGGTAAATTCCCAGCTTGGTTGGCACCAACTCAAGCAGTAATTATGAATATTACCGACAAACAGGCTGAATTTTGTGAAAAAACAGCCGAAACCTTGAAAAATAAAGGATTTAAAGTCAATTTAGACTTGAGAAATGAGAAGATCGGCTTTAAAATTCGCGGTCAGACTTTGGCACGTGTGCCATATCTCTTGGTCGTGGGTGATCGAGAGGTCGAAAATAATCATGTTGCAGTGCGTACTCGCGAAGGCGAAGACCTCGGAAGCATGAGTATTGAGGCTTTTGCAGAGTTGTTAGAAAAAGCAATCGCTCAAAAGGCTCGTAAAGATTAATTAATAGAGGATTACTACCATCAGAAGAAATGACCCACGCGCTGGGAATAAAAACAGACAGCGCATAAATGATGCTATTACTGCACGTGAAGTGCGATTAATTGACGCCGAAGGTGAGAATGTCGGTGTTGTTTCATTAGACGAAGCCAAGCGCTCGGCTGCAGAATCAGGCCTAGACTTGGTAGAGATTTCGCCAGAAGCGAAGCCTCCTGTCTGTAAAGTCATGGACTTTGGTAAGCACCTCTTTGAGCAGAAAAAAGCGAAAGCTGCTGCTAAAAAGAAACAGAAAGTAACACACGTTAAAGAAATTAAGTTTCGTCCAGGAACGGATATAGGGGATTATCAGGTAAAACTACGCAACCTGATACGTTTCCTAGAAGATGGGGACAAGGCGAAGATCACAGTTCGCTTCCGCGGTCGTGAGATGGCGCACCAAGAACTCGGAATGGAGTTATTGCAGCGTATCGAAAAAGACTTGGAAGATTACGGCACTGTTGAAAGTCGTCCTTCAATGGAAGGTCGTCAAATGACGATGATGATTGGCCCCAAGAAGAAGAAATAAGCTAGTTAGTTTGCTGCGTATAAGCGTCGCATGTGACGTTTACTACTAAAGTTAAAACGCTAATTTTTTATTTCTTCACATTAGGTCGGATAAGGCGGATTTGTTATCCAAATTATCCTTTTTTGTAACTAGTAGTGGCTCTTAACGATTGAACAGTTTTGCTGTAAACAATGGCCATTGCAGGTAACCAATGCGAGTATTTAACTATGCCAAAAATGAAATCTGATAGCGGTGCTAAAAAGCGTTTCAAGAAGACAGCTTCTGGTCGCTACAAGCACAAACAGTCACACTTGCGTCACATCTTGACCAAGAAATCCACTAAGCGTAAGCGTCATTTGCGTCACGGTAAGCTAGTAGCTTCTGTTGATACCAATCAAATCGATCGCATGCTTCCTAACGGTTAATGGAGAGGGTTGAGAAATGCCAAGAGTAAAACGTGGTGTAACAGCACACGCTCGTCACAAGAAGATTTTAAAGCAAGCTAAAGGT
>JABXIQ010000034.1 GCA_013373015.1 Kangiellaceae bacterium | reverse complement strand
TTATGAGCCCGACGAGCTACCAGGCTGCTCCACCCCGCGTCCATGATTTATGATTTTTAGTAAAAACAACTTAAAAATCAAAGGCTTTTGCCTAAGTCTCAATGCAGTAAGAGCATCAATTGCATTGGACGAGGTGGCATTATACGGATTTCATATGATTTGACAAGAGATATAAAATATCTTTTTTAACATGCTAATTGGCCTAACCTATTACTACAAATACTGAAAGGCTTTTTGACAGATCTCAATCAATTGTGAGGGAAAAAATCCTAATACGATAACTGCTGTTCCTGACAACCCTAACGCTAAGCGTAAACCTCGTTCTGCTCTAATACGACTGTCATTATCTGGTGCATCGAAGAAAATCACTTTGACGACTCGTAAATAATAGAATAATCCAATAATAGACATAAAGGCTGCTACCAAGGCTAACCACACAAAGCCCGCATTAAGAACTGCGTCAATCACTTCAAACTTTGCCCAGAAGCCGACAAAAGGTGGTAAACCAGCCATTGATAAGAACAAGAAACTGATCAACAAGCCTGCCCATGGATTGCGTTGACCAAGACCTTTAAGATCGTTGATCTGCTCAACTTCTTGGGTGCCTTTGGTTAAATAAATTAGGCAGCCAAAACCACCAAGTGACATAATGGCGTAGGTAATAATATAAAAGAATGATGCTGAATAACCCTGTCCGTTGCCAGCTATCAGTCCTAGTAAGAAATATCCCACGTGAGCAATGGCCGAATATGCCAAAAGCCGTTTGATATTTGTTTGTGCGAGCGCCACTAGATTGCCAACCACCATGGATAGGACAGCAACGATAATTAATAAACCTTGCCAATCAGCCAGCAAACCTTGGAAACCATAAGCAAAAATTCGAATAGCGAAACCAAACGCAGCTATCTTTGGTGCTGAAGCAATAAAAGCCGTAGCAGACGTTGGCGCACCATGATAAACATCTGGTACCCACATTTGGAAAGGCACTGCACCAAACTTAAAGGCTAAGCCCACCACAATAAAGACCAGCGCAAAGCGTAAAGTCAGATTACTTTCATTTATGGCAATAAATTCGGCAATATCTGTCATATGGATTTTAGCGGTAACGCCATAAACCAATGAAACGCCATATAAAATAAATCCACTGGCGATAGCGCCCATCACAAAATATTTTACTGCGGCTTCAGCAGCCAAAGTTGAGTGACGCTGCATAGCCACTAGCGCATACAAACTCAATGATAATAATTCTAAGCCCAGATATAGGGTCAACATACTTGCGCCACTGACCAACACCATCATACCAAGCACGGCAAACAGGTACAGGATAAAGTATTCGCCGCGTAAGATTCGGCGCTGCATAATATACGGCCGCGCATAAAGCAGCGCCAACATAGTCAGTAAAAGAACCGACACCTTGATCGTTGCAGCCATAGGATCTAAAACAAAATGGCGATCATATAAATAGTATTGCACCGTTGGAAATTGGCTAATCACAATAATTGCTGTTGCCAATAAACTCAGTTGAGTCAGTTTGTAAGTCAGCTTGCGATCAAAGTCATTTGAAAACACATCAACCAATAACACCACGCAAGCAGCACAAAGCAAAAAGATTTCAGGCGATAAATGAATTAAGTTTGGCATACTTATCCTTGCCCTCCCAACTTGCTACTGGTCGCGAGCTGTATAATATTTTCGATGCTCGGCTGCATCATTTCGATTAATGGTTGTGGATACAGACCCAAAGCTAAAATCAATAGAGCCAAAGTCATTAAAATAAATTTTTCACGTCCATTAATATCTTCCAGTCGTGAAATTTTGTCACTTGCAGCTTTACCGAAAATCACTCGCTTATACATCCACAAGCTGTATGCTGCGCCCAACACTAATGTTGTGCCTGCCACTAAAGCGATTCGCCAATCGGCTTGGAAAGATGACAAAATAACAAAAAATTCACCAATAAAACCTGAGGTTCCTGGCAAGCCTGCATTAGCCATCACAAATAACATCAAGAGACTGGCAAAAACAGGCATACTATTAACCACACCGCCATAATCAGAAATCTCACGGCTATGAACACGATCATATAAAACGCCAATGGAAAAGAATAATGCGCCCGATATTAAGCCATGAGAAATCATTTGCACCATAGCACCTTGCAGTGCCATTGATTGTGCTTTAGCAGCTCCCGCTAACATCAAAATCACAAAGATTCCTAAAGTCACAAAGCCCATATGAGCAATCGATGAATAGGCGATTAATTTTTTCATGTCCTGCTGCGCCAGTGCGACAAAGCCGATATAGGCAATCGCAATCAAGGAAAATAGTATTAACCACCAAGAGAAAGCATCCGCTCCATCTGGTGTTATAGGCAAACTAAAACGCAAGAAACCATAGCCGCCCATTTTCAACATGATCGCAGCCAAGATGACTGAGCCACCAGTAGGTGCTTCAACGTGCGCATCAGGCAACCAAGTATGCACGGGCACCATCGGAATTTTTACTGCAAAAGCAGCCAAGAACGCAACGAAGATCCATTTTTGTTCGCTCAAACTCAATGACATCTGCTGCATATCACTAATCGCGAAGCTACCTAATTCACGCCCCATGTAAATTAAGGCAACTAACATAAAAATTGAGCCGAAGAAGGTGTATAAGAAAAACTTAATTGTTGCGTAAATTCGGTTTGGCCCACCCCAAACGCCGATCATAAGAAACATCGGGATCAGCATGGCTTCCCAGAAGACATAAAATAAAATTGCATCGGTTGCGGCAAACACACCATTCATCAAACCGGTCATCATTAAGGCCGCAGAAAAATATTGCGCACGCCTAAATTTGACACTGCCGATAGCACCAACCACCACCAACAAATTAATTAGCCCTGTTAATGCAATTAATGGTACTGCGATGCCATCAACACCTAGCGCATATTGAATATTGAAACTTGGGATCCAATCGGCCTGTTCAACTAACTGATATTCGGCGCTACCATTTTGATAGACCCACAATAACCAACCTGTTAATAATAAGGTAAGCACTGATATCACAATACTGATGCGCTGGCTCCACACTAATAACTTATCGCCAGGGCCAAACAACACCAAAAAGCCACCGAGAATGGGTAGCCATATCAATAAGCTTAAAATTGGTAATTGTTCTAACATCTAATTTGTTTATGCCTTATTTTTTCAGTTAATTTTTTGTATGGTTAAGCAACAAATAATAGCCACGCTAATAATGCCAACAGTCCTAACACCATAATCAATGCATAATGATATAAATAGCCTGTTTGTAATTTACGTGCTTTTTGTGCGATTTTTACAACCGTTTGCGAACCACCATCAATCACACCTTCATCAATCACCGCTTTGTCACCATAACGCCAAAATACATTGCCCAAACTAACAGCACCTTTGGCGAAAACTTTTTGATTAAATTCATCAAAATAGTATTTATTTTCAACCAGTTTACGAACTGGCGTTAATAACTTGCTCAAAGTATCTGCTAACGCTGGTTTCCACCAGAATATGCCTATCGCTGCAACCACGCCCAACAGCATTAACCAAAATACTGGTGTGACAAAACCATGCAGCGCAAAGCTAAAAGCATTACCAAAATGTTCGCGCAAAGCTTGCAGGGTATCATGTCCATCATGCACCACAATCGCATCTTTGAAATAGTCACCAACCAACATAGGTTCCGCCATCAGCCAACCGATAGCTAACGATGGAATGGCCAGTAGAATCAATGGCCAAGTGATCACTTTGGGCGATTCATGCAAATGTGCTGCGGTATGCGCATCAACTCGGCTTGGACCATGGAACACAATTAACAGCATACGAATACTGTACAAAGCTGTTACCACCACGCCTGCGAGCACAGCAAATTGTGCAAAACCGCTAGCAAAGCCTTGTGCTTCACCGACTGCTGCAATAATTGCGTCTTTCGAATAAAAACCTGCAAAAAACGGAGTGCCTATAAGTGCCAAAGTACCGATCAATGAACACCAATATGTAATCGGTAGTTTCTTGTACAAACCGCCCATTTTGCGAATATCTTGTTCATGATGCAGCGCAACAATTACCGAACCAGCTGCTAAGAATAACAATGCTTTGAAAAATGCATGTGTAAATAAATGGAACACGGCTGCTGAGTAAGCTGAAACACCTAATGCCACCACCATGTAACCAAGCTGCGACAAGGTTGAATATGCTACTATGCGCTTGATATCGTTTTGAACGATCCCCACCAAGCCCATGAATAATGCTGTTATGGCACCGATTATTGTCACCATCGCCAAAGCAGTTTCGGAGAACTCAAACAATGGTGACATACGGGCAACCATAAACACACCCGCAGTAACCATAGTCGCGGCATGGATCAAAGCCGAAATGGGTGTTGGGCCTTCCATCGAGTCTGGAAGCCAAACATGCAATGGCACCTGTGCTGACTTGCCCATTGCACCAATAAACAAACAAATACAAATAAAACTAATTAATGACCATTGAACCGTCTCAGAACCTTCACCCCAGACGCTAATGGTTTTATCTAATCCAACAACCGCCAGTGGGCTGATTTCGTCAGTATTGATATTACCAATCAACACTTCAGCAGAATTTAACTTACTAAATACTGGTGCATAATCTAAAGTACCGAACAGCATAAATATGGCGCCAATACCTAGAATAAAACCAAAGTCACCCACACGATTCACTAAAAAAGCTTTCATATTGGCAAAGATTGCCGTTTCCTTTTGGAACCAGAAACCAATCAGTAAATATGACACAACGCCAACCGCTTCCCAACCAAAAAACAACTGCAAGAAGTTATTGGACATGACCAGCATCAACATGGAAAAGGTAAACAGCGAGATATAACTAAAGAAACGTTGATAACCATTGTCATCCTGCATATAGCCAATCGAATAAATATGCACCATCAAACTGACAAAGGTCACCACCACCATCATCATGGCGGTTAGACTATCCAGTAAAAAACCTACCTGTATGGTCAGATCGGCAAAGCTAGCCCAGTTATACACCGTAATATTCAGTGGTTGTGCACCACCGTACAAATAGCTAAAAAACACCTTTAAGGAAATAGCAAAGGCAATCGCCACCCCTAAGATGGTCAAACGATGAGTATTTTTCTTGCCGAGTTTTTTACCCAGCAAGCCAGCCAACAAGGCGCCAAACAAAGGCGCTAGCACTACCAGCAGTAATTGGCTTTGCATACTCATCAGCCTTTTAACTCCTCTAGTTGCTCAACATCAATCGCGCGATGGGTACGGAATAAGACGACTAGAATTGCCAAACCGATGGCAGCTTCTGCTGCGGCTACCGTGAGAATAAAGAATACGAAAATTTGCCCCACTTCATCACCCAAATAACGGGAAAAAGCAATAAAATTGGTGTTTACAGCCAACAACATCAACTCTATACACATTAATAATGTAATAACGTTTTTGCGATTGATCACAATACCAACAATGCTAATTGCAAACAGGATAGCGCTAACGGTTAGGTAATGACTCAAACTCATGAATTACCCCTTTGCTGTTCATCATTTTGATCTGCGGTTTGTTCTAGTTCATCCGATGGTGCTTTTTCAGCATCCATCTTAATCACTCGCAAACGATCCTCTTTACTAACTTTGTGTTGACCTGGTACCGATTGACCGCGACGTTCACGACGGCCACGGAAGGTCAAACTAATAGCCGCGACAATAGCGACCAATAAAATCACTCCCGCAATTTCAAAGGCATAAAAATATTCGGTGTACAGCAAGCGACCTAACTCTTTAACATTACTGTATTCTGCGCCATGCTTTGCCGGCTCAGGTATCACATCACTGCCAAAGTATTTACTGCGCACCACCCAATAAATTACTGCAAACAATGCTAATGCAGTAAACAAACCTAACGGCAAATAACGCGTAAATCCTTGTTTTAGAGCGGCATAATCCACATCCAGCATCATTACCACGAACAAGAACAACACCATCACAGCCCCGACATAAACCAAGATCAAGGTGATGGCTAAAAACTCTGCTTCGAGCAGCATCCACAACACTGCCGCACTGAAGAACGTCAGCACTAAGCACAATACGGCCTGCACGGCATTTTTGACAGTAATTACTCCTATCGCAGCGATGATGGTCAAGGCTGCAAAAAAGTAAAATACAATCTGCTCAACGTTCATATAAAGTTGTTTCCTGTACAGATCCGCTTATCGATAAGGCGCATCAGCGGCTTTATCTTCAGCAATCATGGCCTCATAACGATCACCAATCGCCAATAATTGCTCTTTCGTTAAAATATTGTCTCCGCGTTTTTCAAAGTGATAATCAAAAATACGGGTTTCTACAATTGAATCTACAGGGCATGATTCTTCACAAAAACCGCAGTAGATACACTTAAACATATCAATTTCATAGCGCGTGGTTCGGCGCGAACCATCATCTTCTCTTGGGCCAGCTTCAATGGTAATTGCCGCTGCGGGACACACTGCTTCGCATAATTTACAAGCAATACAACGCTCTTCACCATTTGGATAACGGCGCAAAGCATGTAAGCCCCTAAAACGTGGCGATTGTGGAGTTCTTTCTTCTGGGTATTGAACCGTTACTTTACGCTTCCAAAGATGTGCCCAAGTTAAACGCAATCCGCCCAATAGTTCAGTTAAAAAGTAGGTTCTAAAGAAACGTTTAATACGGCTCATTAAAAACCACCTCGCCCACTAAACCAAGGGCCAACGCCACCTTTGATCATCAATGCCAATACAATCAACCATATCACGGTCACAGGAATAAACACCTTCCAACCCAAGCGCATAATTTGATCGTAGCGGTAACGTGGGAAAGTAGCCCTTAACCAAATCATGCCAAACAAGAAAAATGCAGCTTTAAGCAATAACCATAAAGTACCGGGGATCCAATCGGTTACAGCTTCTAAATAGGGAATTCCTTGGAAAGGATTGAGCCAACCACCAAAGAAGAACAAAGCGGTAAGCACTGAAATCAAAATCATATTGGCGTATTCGGCTAAGAAGAATAAAGCAAAAGCCATACCAGCATATTCAACATGGAAACCAGCAACAATTTCTGACTCACCTTCTGGTACATCAAAAGGCGCTCGATTGGTTTCCGCAACGCCTGAAATCCAGTAAACCACCAAAATAGGCAATAATGGAATAAAGAACCAGGTCCAAAAACCGCCACTTTGTGCTTCGACAATCTCGCCTAAATTCATACTGCCAGAGGCCATTAAAACAGCAACCAGTGCAAAACCCATTGCAATCTCATAAGACACAATCTGCGATGCTGAGCGCAAAGAACCCAATAACGCGTATTTAGAGTTTGAAGCCCAACCAGCAATAATGACTCCATAAACACCAATAGAGGTCATTGCCAAAATATACAATAAGCCTACATCTGTGTTAGCAAGCACTAACTCCGCATCAAAGGGCACTACCGCCCAAGCGGCAAAAGAAGGGGCAATAAATAAGATCGGGGCAAGTAAGAATAAAACTTTATTAGCGCCAGAAGGAATAATCACTTCCTTCATCAATAATTTGACCACATCGGCTATCGGCTGCAACCAACCTTTAGGCCCTACGCGATTGGGGCCAATCCGTAGTTGCATATAGCCAATTAATTTACGTTCCGCATAAGTGGTATAAGCTACTGCCAAGATCAAAGGCAACAAGATCAACGCAATCTTGAGCACAATGAACAACGTATTCAGTAGCAAATCAATCACTAAACACCACCTATAATATTATGGAATGGACTGAGTGGCGGACGCTTCAGCTCTTCACGCCCTTGCCCCATAGCGGTAGCTTGCAACGAAGGCGAGCGACGAGTCCAGGCATCAATTTGGTATATAGTGATCGGTTCTGGTGACCAACCATCAGTTGGCAGGTTATCGGCACATTGCCATTTTGGCTTAACTTTATCACCTACGGCACTCATACGACCTTTGACTTCTTGCATGACATCTTGTGCAGAGACATAGTCAAAATTCTTCAAATTCAATAAGTTACCAAGAACTCGTAACACTTTCCAAGCCGGTTTAGCCTGACCGGGAGCAGTAACGCTGGCGGTAAAGTCTTGCCACAAACCGTTAACATTAACGTATGAGCCAGCAGTTTCGAGGAAACTGGCAATGGGTAGCACTACATCAGCGTATTCAAAAGCCTCATCATCAGCAAAACAGGATAGTGCAACCACAAATTCTGCGTTCACTAAGCTTTGTTTGGCTTTATCGGCTAACACTGAATCCTTGCCTGGCTCGGTTTTCAGTAACACAAAAGCGCGCTTACCTTGATCGAGCATTTGATAAGCATCGGCTCCAACTTCCTGCACATCAGCGCCAGCGGTTGCTCGATGCGGAATAGCTCCCGCCAAATAAGCACCTGCACTATTACCACCATGCGACATTAAACCGTAACTGGAGTCAGATAATTTAGCGATCACTTTGGCCAACATACGAATATGCGCCGCATGATTAAATTCCACCGCATGTAAACCAAGCACAACACTGGATTTATCACCATTTAGCAACATTTCACCAATGTCTGCATGTTTTTGGTCGATGTTTACAGAACTTAATAATGCATCCAATCCTTCAAAGCCAAGGTTATCCGAAGTATCAATATCTTCTGCTTGCTCAGCCTTATTCAACAAATATTTGGCGACTCCGGCAATTTGCTCCAACCATTGCTCTTGTTCAGCAACGATTTCATGCTTGAGACGGAAATTATTATAAATTTTACGCACACCGATAGAAGCGATAGAGCCATGACGTGTCGCTTTACGAATACGCAAAGCGGCTAAGGGTTGTTGTTTGCGCAAATTAGCGCCAATTAATAAACAAGCATCTACTTCTTCCAGCTCAGACAGCTCAATGCCTAATTCTGGGTACAGAGCTTCGTTATGTTGCCAAGAAAAATCGGTATTGCGTAAGCGATGATCCACATTATTTGAACCTAAGCCACGCATCACCTTTTGCAACAAATACATCTCTTCTGTTGTAGCACTTGGACTGGTTAATGCGCCAATATGCTCAGCTCCGTCAGTTTGAGCAAGCATATTCAATTTACTGGCAGCGCGCTCAAGTGCGGTTTCCCAATCGGTTTCAACCCATTCCCCATTTTGTTTTATCATTGGAGCGAGTAAGCGCTTACTTTTAGTCAATGACTCATAACTAAAACGATCACGATCTGATAACCAGACTTCATTGGCGGCTTCATTCTCTTTTGGAGCAACCCTGATCACCTGATTACGACGCACATGCACATGCAAGTTTGAACCGATACAATCATGCGGTGAAACAGAATCATACTGGGTCATCTCCCAAGCTCGCGCTTGATAGCGTGATGGCTTAGCAGTCAAAGCTCCAACAGGACACAAATCAATAATATTGCCCGATACTTCCGAATCTACCGACTTTTCGATAAAGGTGCTGATCTGCATGTGTTCACCACGGCCAACCGCTCCCATCTCACGAATTCCTGCAATTTCGCGACCGAAACGCACACAACGGGTGCAGTGGATACAGCGGGTCATTTCAGTTTCAATCAACGGGCCAATATCTTTATCAGCCACTACCCGCTTATCTTCGCTAAAGCGTGATACATCACGACCATAGCCAAGAGCTAAATCTTGTAGCTCACATTCACCACCTTGATCACAAATGGGGCAATCTAAGGGATGGTTGATCAGTAAAAATTCCATTACTGACTTCTGCGCATCCTTGGCCATATTAGAGCCAGTTTTAATATTCATACCGTCAGCAATCGGTGTCGCACAGGCTGGCAGGGGCTTACGCATACCTTCCACTTCAACCAAACACATACGGCAATTAGCCGCTACCGACAGTTTCTTGTGATAACAAAAACGCGGAATGGTAATGCCATGAGCATCAGCCACTTCAATAATCATCGAGCCTGGTTCGGCTTCGATTTGTTGACCATTGATTTCGATGGTTACCATTCTTATATCTACCTATTACTACTGATTATTCGTTTACAACGTGTTGATTGTATTGTTTTTTTTTCGACTTGAGCCTGCTCAATTTTGGCCTCAAACTCATGTCTAAAATGCTTAATAAAACTTTGCACAGGCATCGCTGCTGCGTCACCTAGAGCACAAATCGTGCGCCCCATGATATTGCCCGCCACTTCATCTAATTGCGCTAGATCTTCAGCTTTACCCTGACCATGCGCAATACGTTGGAGCATACGCGACATCCAGCCTGTTCCTTCACGGCATGGAGTACATTGACCACAAGATTCTTCATAATAAAAGTGCGCAATGCGTGCCAACACTTCCACCATATCAGTATCTTCGTCCATGATCACAACAGCACCAGAACCCAACATTGAACCTGCTTTGCCAATTGCGTCATAATCCATGGTTAAGTTCATCATCACATCTGCGGGCAATACTGGTGCGCTTGAACCGCCCGGGATTACAGCTTTCAGTTTCTTGCCGTCTTTTACACCACCAGCCATTTCCAATAAATCTTTGAACGGTGTGCCCAGCCCAATTTCATAATTACCCGGCTTATTCACATGGCCAGATACCGAAAATATCTTGGTGCCACCATTATTGGGAATACCTAAATCAAGGAACCATTGGCCACCTTTATCTAAAATCACGGGCACTGAAGCAAAACTTTCGGTGTTATTGACATTAGTCGGACGACCAAATAAGCCATAATTCGCTGGGAAAGGCGGTTTAAATCGAGGCTGACCTTTTTTACCCTCAAGGGATTCGATCAAGGCCGTTTCCTCGCCACAAATATAAGCGCCAGCACCAATATGGCTATGCAAATCGAAATCCACCCCCGATTGCAAAATATTCTTACCCAACAGTCCTGCGGCATAAGCTTCTTGTAGCGCCTGTTCAAAACGCTCAATCGGCTCATAAAACTCACCGCGCATATAGTTATAGCCAACTGTCGCACCAGTGACATAACCCGCAATCGCCATCCCTTCGATCACTTGATGCGGGTTATAACGCAAAATATCGCGATCCTTAAAAGTCCCTGGTTCGCCTTCATCTGAATTACAGACAACATACTTTTGCCCAGGCGCATGGCGTGGCATAAAACTCCACTTCAAACCAGTAGGGAAACCCGCCCCACCGCGACCGCGCAAGGCAGACAACTTCAACTCTTCGATAATATCTTCTGCTGGAGTTTGTTCGGCTAAAATTTTACGCCATACCGCATAACCACCCGCCGACTGATAGGTCTGCAGCGTCCATGGCTTATCCAAATTTAATGTTCTAAAACAAACTTCATTGGCCATCGGTTATGCTTCTTTAATATTTTTTCTTCAATGTCACTAGGTTAAAAAACCTAAGTTAATTCGCGAATAAGATGCGCCATCTTATCCACGGTCAAATGTTCGTGGTACTGCTTATCAACTTCAAGCATCGGAGCACCACCGCAAGCCGCTAAACATTCCACCTCTTTCAAGGTAATGTTACCGTCAGCGGTTGTTTGACCGGGCTCAATACCCAGCTCATCCTTAAACCACTGTTTTAACTGCTCGCTACCCGCCAACATACAAGATACATTGGTACACAAGGACACCACATGCTTACCCGTAGGCTCTAATCGAAACATGGAATAAAAGCTAGCCACTTCATAAGCTGCGATGTGCGGCACTTCTAAATAATCAGCCACCGCGTCCAGTGTTTCGTTCGCTAAGTGCCCAAGCTCATCTTGAGCTAGTGTTAACACAGGAATAATCGCTGCTCGCTTGCGACTAGCAGGGTATTTCGCGATCCACTCATTGACTTTAGTCATTGTGGTCTCGCTTAGCAGCTTTGGTAATTGCTTCTTACTCATGCTTATTCCTGCTCATTAGTTCGAGTCACCTGTTAACGATCAATCTCGCCAAATACAATATCTTGAGTGCCAATAATGGCCACCACATCGGCCAGCATATGGCCTTTGACCATTTCATCCATTGCAGCCAAATGCGCAAAACCTGGCGCACGAATTTTCAAACGGTATGGTTTATTAGCGCCATCGGAAACCAAGTAGATCCCGAACTCGCCTTTAGGATGCTCAACTGCACTATACACCTCACCTTCTGGTACACAGTAGCCTTCAGTAAACAACTTAAAATGGTGGATCAAGGCTTCCATATCATGCTTCATGGTTTCACGATTAGGCGGCGTAACTTTATGATTATCCAGCATCACAGAGCCAGGATTATCGCGCAGCCATTCAATACATTGGCGAATAATTTTGTTCGATTGACGCATTTCTTCGATACGCACCAAATAACGGTCATAACAATCGCCACTTTTGCCAATTGGAATATCAAAATCCATTTGGTCATAAACTTCGTAAGGTTGTTTCTTGCGCAAGTCCCAAGCAATACCCGAACCACGCAACATAGGCCCACTAAAACCGAGTTGTAGTGCTCGGTCGGGACTAACCACGCCGACATTAACCGTGCGCTGTTTCCAGATACGGTTGTCAGTTAATAATGTTTCATACTCATCAATTCGATCTGGGAAACTTTCAGTAAAATCCCATAAGAAATCCAATAAAGAACCCTGACGATTAGCGTTTAATTCATCAACTTTTTTCTGGTTACTAAATTTTGATACTTGATACTTAGGCATACTATCCGGCAGATCACGATAAACACCGCCTGGACGGAAATAGGTCGCATGCATTCGCGCGCCGCTGACAGCTTCATAGCAATCCATCAAGGCTTCACGCTCACGGAAAGCATACAAAAACACCGTCATTGCGCCAATATCAAGGGCATGAGCACCCAGCCACATGAGGTGATTAAGAACACGGGTCACTTCGGCAAACATTACCCGAATATATTGTGCTCGCACGGGCGGCTCAATCCCCATCAATTTCTCAATCGCCATCACATAAGCGTGCTCATTACACATCATCGACACATAATCGAGCCTATCCATATAACCAATGCTTTGATTAAAGGGCTTACTTTCAGCGAGTTTCTCGGTAGCTCGATGTAACAAACCAATATGCGGATCGGCGCGCACCACTGTTTCACCGTCCATTTCTAAAATCAGACGCAAAACACCGTGAGCCGCAGGATGTTGCGGACCAAAGTTTACGGTGTAATTACGAATTTCAGCCATTAGCTTGCCTTTCCTTTTTGCCCACTTTTCGCAGAACCATCGACTTTGTCAGCAGATCCCACATAAACAATTTCTTCTTTCTCAGCACGGATCACACGCGGCACCAACACTCTTGGTTCGATGGATACGGGCTCGTAAACACAGCGCTTTTGTTTAGCGTCATAACGTAATTCAACATTACCAATCAGTGGGAAGTCTTTGCGGAAAGGATGACCAATAAAGCCATAATCCGTCAAAATACGTCTTAAATCGGGATGACCAACGAACAAAATACCAAATAAATCAAAGGCTTCTCGCTCAAACCAGTTAGCTGAATTCCAAACATTGAGCACACTATCAATGGTTGGGCGATTCTCTTTAACAAAGCATTTGACTCTCAAGCGCTGGTTATAAATGATTGATTGCAAATGATAAACCACTGCAAAACGTTCTCTTGACCATGCTTTTCTAGCATCCAAAGGATCAAGGTTCTCTCGACCGCGACTGAAGCCCGCGCTTGATGCTTCGTCAGTGCTCCATTCATCCTGTCCGTATGTGGAATAGTCCACCACCGTGACATCCATCAATTGTTCAAACTTGAGATCATCGTGATCGCGTAATTGGGTTGCCACAGTCAACAGATCATCTTTATTGATTTCAATGGTGACTTCGCCAAAATCCTGCTCACAACGATTGAGGCTGTCGCCAAAAACTTGACCCAGCTTTTCAATAAGCGAGTTAACGGATAAGTTAGCCAATGGAAGCCTCTTGTGATTGGTTTGCCGTCACTTTATCTGAGCCAGCGGCAGCTACTTTATTGCGCGAAATCACGGTACTGCGTTTAATTTTATTTTGTAATTGGATAATGCCATACAACAAGGCTTCGGCTGTTGGCGGGCAGCCTGGAACATAGATATCAACCGGTACGATACGATCGCAGCCGCGCACCACAGAATACGAATAATGATAATAACCGCCGCCATTGGCACATGAACCCATCGAAATCACCCACTTTGGATCAGGCATCTGGTCATACACTCGGCGTAGCGCTGGTGCCATTTTGTTGGTCAAGGTTCCAGCCACAATCATCACATCAGACTGTCTTGGACTGGGGCGAAAAACCACGCCAAAGCGATCTAAGTCATAGCGCGAAGCCCCTGCGTGCATCATTTCAACCGCACAGCAAGCCAAACCGAATGTCATCGGCCACATAGAGCCGGTTCGCGCCCAATCAAACAAATCTTGCACGCTGGTGGTGAAGAAACCGTCTTGGCTTAATTTCTCTTCAATACCCATTAGCAAAAACCCATTAGCGGATACCTAAAAATTTACCAGCATGCGTTTTATGACCATTCACTTTTGCCATATACCTTACTCCCACTCTAAAGCGCCTTTTTTCCACTCATAAGCAAAGCCAATCAGTAGCAATAATAGGAAAATAGCCATGGTGATAATGCCAAACCAGCCGATTTCGTCAAACACAACCGCCCAAGGAAACAGGAATGCAATTTCTAAATCAAAGATGATGAATAAGATGGCGACCAGATAAAAACGCACGTCAAACTTCATGCGTGAATCTTCAAAGGCATCAAAACCACACTCAAAAGGCTTTTCTTTTTCAGGATTGGGATTGGTAGGACTGGCAAAATAACCTAAAAATAACAGGCCGCCTCCAAACAGCAGGCCAATAAGGATAAACACTAGAATTGGGGCGTATTGCTCTATCATAGGTTTACAAGCTATTGCGTCTTATGGCGCAAACCAGTTTCCTTATTTATCAATAGGTTCTTATTTATTATGCACTTACCTTACCAGCAGATTATCAATTTGGCTAGTATTTGATGCTGCCAAGTTGTTTGGCAAATTGAGAATTCGAGATAGGGTTAACCAAAATGTCATATTTTATGAAATAGATTGCTATTTTGACCAAATATTCTAATATGTGTAATACTTAATATTGTGGTTAATTGACTGATTTTATAAATGGTTTTCAAGCGCAAACTACCCAAAAATGGCTCAAAAAAATCTTCAAGAGAAGATGAGAACAAGCGCAGCCATTTAATTAAAGTAAAAATTCCTATTGAAGAAATTACACTTGGGATGCAGATTGCTGAGCTTGATCGCCCTTGGACTGATGTCCCTGTTTTGTTCCAAGGTTTTCCACTACAAGATCCTGAAGATTTAGAAACCTTATCTGTTTACTGCAACCATATTTATATCGAAGTCGATGAAGCCTATTGGGAAAGCATTAAACACAATTATCCTAAATCGGAACTTGCAAAACCGAAAACTGCCGCTGAATTAGAAAGCGAAAGTTTGCATAACGAATTACCACGCGCTAAGAAGATTTACGAAGCATCACACCAGCATCTAACCAGAGTAATGGATGCGGTTAAAAATGATACTGCCATCGATCTTGAAGAGTCTCGTGCATTAGTCTCTCAGTGTGTGACCAGTATTTTAGCCAATCCCAATGCTATGTTCTGGTTATCCAGAATTAAAAGCCAAGATGAATACACCGCTGAGCATTGCTTACGCGTTAGTATTATGGCCATCGCTTTTGGTAAGGTTTTGAACTTTACTCAAGCCGAACTTGAGCTTATTGGCTTAGCAGGCATGTTGCATGACGTTGGCAAAATGAAAGTGCCTAACTCCATCTTAAACAAGCCAGATCGTTTGACCCCAGACGAATTCAAACTGATGCAAGAACATTCCGTTTTAGGCTATATCTTCTTGAAGCAACATGGCGGCATAGAAGATGCTGTATGCGATGTTGCTCACTCGCACCATGAGCGTATTGATGGCAAAGGCTATCCTCGCCAACTCAATGCTTCGGCAATCACCCTATTCTCAAAAGTTATTGCCATTGTCGATGCTTATGACGCCATTACTAGTGATCGCGTTTATAAAAAAGGGTTAACACCCTTGGAAGCGCTCGGCATTTTATTTAAAGAGCGAGATTCTCACTTTGATCGCGAGTTAGTTGAGAAATTTATTCAAATGGTAGGTATTTATCCCCCTGGCAGCTTAGTTGAAATGACCAACGGGGAAACTGGCATTATTTTAGCCGCCAATACCGATCAAAAGCTCAAACCAAAAATCGAAATCATATTAGATGCTGAAGGCAACTTTAGACGCCCCATAGTCATTGACCTCACTAAAGAACAATATGATAGCGACAATAATCTTTACGCTATTAAGAAACCATTACGAGATAGTGCAAAAGATATTGATTTAAACTACTTCGTTAAAACCTTAGATTAACCTCTTTTTAATGCAAATATGACTTAGCGCTAATTGTAAACTGACAAAATTTGTCAATCATTTCATAGATTTAGTGTAAATAATTAGATGCTAATACAAGATATCAGCCGATAACGATCTTTGTTGAATTTTCCCCCAATAGGTCTAGTATAGATATAAGGAGACGACTATGGGCATATTGGAAAAAATAACCAGCATTTTTAGTTCCAAGCCAAAGGCTAGAACAAAATTAGCCTCGCAGACCAAAGTTACAAAAATTCAGAGCTTGGAGAAAAAAAAGATTCCTGTTGCACGGCTGCAAATAGGCATGACTGTTATCGAGTTAGATCGTCCTTGGACTGACCTTCCTGTACTGTTTCAAGAAATCACTATCGTAAAACAAAAAGAAATAGATATGCTGCAAAAATATTGTCAGCATGTGTATATCGACGCCTATTCTTATCGTACGATTTATGCTGATGCTTTGGCCAATCGCAAACGCAATGTCATCTACAAAAAACCTGATTTAACACCAAAACAAGCCAGTCAAAATTTACGTGAAGAAATGCCACGGGCAAGAAAAGCCTTTGATAAATCGCACAAGCATATTAATCAATTGATGAAAGATGTGGAGCGCGATAGTCATATTGACATCAATAGCTCTAAAGAATTGGTTTCTTCTTGTGTTGACAGCATTCTCAGCAATGAAACCGCAATGTTTTGGCTTTCCAAAATCAAACATAAAGATGAATACACTTCTGAGCACTGTGTGCGTGTGGGAATTCTAGCCATTGCTTTTGGTAAATACTTACAAATGCCTCGTGACGAATTGGAATTGTTGGGCTTATGCGGAATGTTGCACGATGTGGGCAAGATGAAAGTACCGCAACATATCCTCAACAAAGAAGGCGCTTTAACAGAAGATGAATATCAAATTGTTAAAGAACACACCATTTTGGGTTATGTTTTTTTGCGCAATCATGGTGGTATTGACGAAGCCGTGTGTACAGCAGCCTATAATCATCATGAGCGTATGAATGGCGACGGCTATCCGCGACATATTGAAGCTCCATTATTAACTGCATTTGATCGCATCATAGGCATCGTAGACAGTTATGATGCTATGACCAGTGACCGCTGCTATCGTAAAGGCATGCCGCCCTCGCAAGCCCTCTCTATTTTGTATAAAGAACAAGGCAATCATTATGATGCCAATCTAGTACAAGAATTTATACAAATGGTTGGAATTTATCCTGTCGGCAGTATGGTAGAGCTTAACGATGGCCAAATTGCAATAGTCTTAGCGGTTAACGAAGATCACAAGCTGGAGCCTGTGGTAGAAATCATAACCGATGCCAATCATAAATTAATAAAACCGATTGCTGTAGACCTATCTAAACATCAACAAAATAGTAAAGGCAATTACCTGAAAATTAAACGTGCCTTGGCTGATAATGAAATTGATTTTGATCTAGAAGATTACGTCCATAACGCAGCCTAAAACCGCCAACATTGAATTTATATTACAATTTCTTTACAGTGCTAAATCACAGTCATAATAACAATCAATAAACTCAATGCCGCACATCACTACTGTTGATTATAAAGCACCTTTTTGGTGTCGAAATAAACATACGCAGTCATTACTCGCCACTTTCAAACTGCGCAAATCCTTTGTGAAAAAACGTGCTCAAGCACTGATTACTCATTCAAAAGAAGTCATCATCGAGTGTTCTGATGGCGTTAAGTTGCAAAGCTTTTATACCGCCAACACCGACTCCAAAGCACCTTTAGTCATCTTAATTCATGGCTGGGAAGGAAGTCACGAATCATTGTATTTGTTATCAACAGCGCACAGTTTGTATCAAGCAGGCTATCATGTTGTACGCTTAAACTTGCGTGATCACGGCGATAGTCATCATCTCAATCCTGAGCTGTTTCATTCAAATCGGTTAGATGAGGTTGTCGATGCGGTGCAACAAATTCAGGCAACATATCAACCGCAAAAAATGTTTCTTTGCGGCTTTTCACTCGGCGGTAATTTTGCCTTACGCGTTGCCCATCAAGCACCACAGCGCGACATAAAATTAGAAAAAGTTATAGCTATTTGCCCAGCTCTTGATCCAGCTGACATTCTTGTGAAATTAGAAAATAGTCTATCGATTTACATCAAATACTTTATGCTAAAGTGGCGACGTTCTTTACGAAAGAAACAACAACATTTCCCCGAACTGTATGATTTTGACAACGATTTACAATCCGACTCTATGCGCCAATTAACTTGGAAATTAATCCAGCACTATGGTGACTATGAAGATATAAACGACTATTTCTCTGGCTACAATATTACAGGCAATCGACTGCTAAACATGCAAACACCCTGCGAAATACTAGTTGCTAAAGACGACCCCATTATCGACTATTCAGCCATTCATACATTACCTGATCACGAAAATCTTAAACTCTATGCATCAGAGCATGGTGGCCACTGCGGTTTTATAAAAAATATAAAACTTCATAGCTGGCTGGATGAGTTTATACTGCAAAATATAAATGTATAAAGACAAAAAAGCCGCTTATTTATAAGCGGCTTCTTATAATTAACTTGTTAACTTTGGTGCTCAGAGCGGGACTTGAACCCGCACGGCCTACGGCCACTACCCCCTCAAGATAGCGTGTCTACCAATTCCACCACCTGAGCTATAAAGCTATTACAAATTTAAAACTTACTGGTTATCGTCAGTTGCGTCTTTAATTTCTTCAACTTTTTCTTCTACCGTAGCAGCAGCGTCATTGATAACGTCCTGAGTTGCATCAGCAGCTTGCTCTACAGCATCAACTGTTGCGTCTTTTGCTTGCTCTGCTGCTTGGTCAATTGACTCAGCAATAGCTTCAGCTTGTTGTTCAACTTCTGTTGGAATTTCTGTAGAAATTGTTTCACTCGCTTCGCTTGGGATTTCAGTTGGAGCTGCTTGTGCGCCTTCTTGAGTCGTTTCTGAAGTTTGCGCGGCATCATCCAACAAGCTCGATTCTTCGATACTTTTATTAGAATTTACATAACCGATGGCTAAAGCCAAAGCAAAGAAAATAATTGCTAAAATGGTTGTGCTTTTGGTTAAAAAGTTACCCGCGCCTGGTGCACCGAATACAGTGTTAGAAGCGCCTGAACCGAATGAAGCGCCCATTTCAGCGCCTTTGCCTTGTTGAATCAAGATAACGCCCACTAACAATAGCGCTACGATTAACAAACTGATCATTAAAAATAATTGCATTTTTTTTTCCTGCTTTAACCTGCGACCTTACAAATCGCAATAAATTCATCTGCTTTAAGAGAAGCTCCACCAATAAGACCACCGTCAATATCAGGTTGAGCTAATAATTGTTCCGCGTTAGCAGCTTTCATGCTTCCGCCATACAAAATTTGTGTGTTTTGTGCAGCACTGGTACATGATTGCTTTAAATGCTCACGGATTGCTGCATGTACTTCTTGTGCTTGCTCTGGGCTTGCTGTAACCCCAGTACCAATCGCCCAAACTGGCTCGTATGCGATGACGCCTTTTGCCAAACCATCAATACCCAGCAAGTTAATTACGGCATCAATTTGTTGCTTCACAACATTCATTGTGGTGCCATTTTCACGCTGTTCAAGGGTTTCACCAATACAAAGAACCGGTTTTAAGCCTGCTTTTAGCGCTGCGGCAAATTTGTCAGCCACTAATTCATCGCTTTCGCCATACAAACTACGACGCTCTGAATGCCCCACTAAGACATATTGGCAACCAATATCAGTCAACATATCAGCGCTCACTTCACCCGTAAAAGCGCCTTGAACTTGCTCGCTGACGTTTTGCGCACCTAGCGATACAGTTTTATCACCAATCAATTGCTTGACCGTTGAGATATAAACTGCTGGCGGACAAACCAATACTTCACAACGCCAATCGCTTTGTAACTGTTCACTAATACCTGACATGAGCTCTCGGATCGAGTTCATTTGGCCGTGCATTTTCCAATTTCCAGCAATTAACGTTCTTCGCATGGTGCACTCCTCGCAAATTAAGTCTTTTAGCGATTTATAGCTACTATTTTCAGCGGCTATAAGCTGCCCTTTTTACAAAAGGGCGCAAATATTAACCGAGCGCAAGCCCGAAAACAAGTTCTGTTGCGTCAGATCAAGATATTTTGCTCGATCGGACTGGATTTCCACAGAAAAAGCATGGATTTTACCGCCTTGATCCAAGTATAATACGCGCCGTTTAGAGTAAAAAACGGTTATTTTTTGATCGCTTTTGCTCTATTTTAGGAACTATTGCGCTTAAAATTCTAAATAACAAGAAATCTCACTGGTTGTAGCCCGCTACAGGCCAGGTTTTTTGTTATTTTTGCAGCTTTTGCAGAATCTTGAGCCAGTAGTGAAGTGACAACTATTAGGTAATAAAAGTAGCAACCTATGATTAAGATTAAAAAAGGCCTGGATCTACCTCTTGAAGGTCAGCCAGCGCAAACAATCTCTGACGCTGCTACGGTAAAGACCGTCGCCATCTTAGGCGAAGATTATGTTGGCATGAAACCTACCATGTTCGTTCAAGAAGGCGACAAGGTAAAGAAAGGCCAACCACTCTTCGAAGATAAGAAGACTGCGGGAGTTCAATACACCGCTCCAGCAGCAGGCACAATTTCGGCTATTAACCGTGGTGCTAAGCGTAAATTGCTTTCAGTAGTGATTGAAGTTGATGCTCAAGAAGAAGCTATCGACTTTGGTAAGCATTCTGTTGACCAATTAGCTTCATTGGATCGCCAAGCGATCGTGGATCAAATGGTTCAATCGGGTATGTGGACTGCACTACGTACGCGTCCTTATTCAAAAGTTCCTGCCATTGATAGTGAAACCAAAGCTATCTTCGTATCAGCTATGGATACCAATCCATTAGCAGCCGATCCAGAAGTTATCATCAAAGAGCGCAACGATGACTTCAACAATGGTTTAACCTTATTAAGCCAATTATCTTCTGGCAAAGTTTTCGTTGGCACCAAGCCAAACTCAGAAATCGCCAAAGCGGATCATGCAAAAGTTCAATACGAAGAGTTCTCTGGTCCTCACCCAGCAGGTCTTGTCGGCACTCATATCCATTTCGTATTCCCTGCATCAGCAGACAATATGGTTTGGCACATGGGTTACCAAGATGTTATCGCATTGGGCAAGCTATTCACTGACGGTGAATTATTCACTGATCGCGTGGTAGCCATTGGCGGAACCATGATTAGAGAACCGCACTTAGCACGTACTCGTGTTGGTGCCAATATTGATGAGTTATTGATCAGCGAAGAAAATGATGCTGATAACCGTCATATTTCAGGTTCTGTATTAAGTGGTTTCCATGCCATTGATAGCCGTGCGTTCTTGGGTCGTTACCATAACCAAGTCACTGTTATCCGTGAAGGTCGTGAAAAAGAATTCTTCGGTTGGGCAATGCCTGGCTCGGATAAATTCTCTATCACTCGTGCTTTCATCTCTGCTTTCATGCCAAACAAAAAGTTTGCTATGACCACCACAACGGGTGGCTCTGAGCGCGCCATGATGCCAATCGGCAACTATGAGCGTGTGATGCCACTTGATATTTTAGCGACGCAATTATTGCGCGCCTTGGTGACTGGCGATACTGATTTGGCTCAGCAATTAGGCTGTTTAGAGCTAGACGAAGAAGATTTAGCTTTATGTACTTTTGTTTGCCCTGGCAAATACGAGTATGGCCCAATTCTTCGTGAAAGCCTGACTAAGATTGAAAAAGAAGGCTAAGGGGAAGGCAAATCATGGGTTTAAAGAAATTAATTGAAAAGTACGAACCGCATTTTGAGAAAGGCGGTAAGTGGGAAAAGTGGTATGCACTGTATGAAGCAGCAGCGACCATTTTCTATACTCCTGGTCATGTAACTCACAATAACTCTCATGTGCGCGACAATATCGATTTGAAGCGTATTATGATCATGGTGTGGTTCGCGACCTTCCCTGCCATGTTCTGGGGTATGTGGAACGTGGGCTTTCAAGCACAAATGGCTCTAGGTTCAGGCCTTAGCTTACCCGATGCTTGGCAAGTCGACTTCTTCCAGTTCTTTGGTGGTGCAATTACACCTGAAACGGGTATCTTCGGCTTAATGTTCTATGGCGCTTGTTGGTTCCTACCAATTTATGCCACGGCCTTTATCGTCGGTGGTTTCTGGGAAGTGTTGTTTGCCAGTATCCGTGGTCACGAGATCAACGAAGGATTCTTCGTCACTTCGATCCTATTCGCCTTGATCTTACCTCCACAAATTCCATTGTGGCAGGTAGCCTTAGGTATTTCATTCGGCGTTGTAGTTGCTAAAGAAATCTTTGGTGGTACAGGTAAGAACTTCATGAACCCAGCGTTAGCAGGTCGTGCGTTCCTATTCTTCGCGTATCCAGGTGATATTTCAGGTACTTCAGTATGGGCTGCTGCTGACGGCTTCTCAGGCGCTACTCCTTTAGCTGCCGCTGCCGCAGGTCAAATCACTGAATACACCATCAACAATAACTGGTGGGATGCCTTTATGGGTCGTATCCCGGGTTCTATTGGTGAAGTATCAACCTTAATGATTTTAATTGGTGGTCTATTCATCATCGCTGCACGCATCGCTTCATGGCGTATTGTGCTGGGTGTAATGATTGGCATGGTTGCGACATCACTGTTACTAAACACTATCGGTAGCGACACGAATCCAATGTTTGCCATGACTTGGCAATGGCATTTGGTAACAGGTGGTTTTGCCTTTGGTATGTTCTTCATGGCAACAGACCCTGTATCAGCTGCTTTGACCAACAAAGGTAAATGGATATTCGGTGCTTTAATCGGCTTTATGGCTGTGGTTATTCGTGTGATTAACCCTGCATTCCCAGAAGGCATGATGTTAGCCATCTTATTCGCCAACTTATTTGCACCATTGATTGACCATTTCGTGGTTCAAGCGAACATTAAACGGAGGGCTCGTCGTCATGGCTAATAAAGAAAGTCCTATTAAAACCATTGTTGTTGCTGTTTTATTGAGTTTAGTGTGCTCGATCGTCGTATCTTACGCAGCAATTAAACTGAAACCTCAGCAACAAATGAACAAAGCTTTGGACAAGAAGCTAAACATCTTGATGGCTGCGGGTATGGTTGAAAATCCCGTGGCGGCTGATGTTGCTAGCTTATTTGAGCAAGTTGAAGCGCGTGTAGTTGATTTAGCATCAGGTGAGTTTGTTGAAGCCCCTGAAGGTTTTGATCAACGTGAGTTCGCTAAAAACGCTGCAACCAGCATCAAATTAGATAGTGAAGTAGATTTAGGTGGTATCGGCTCTCGTTCAAAATTGGCTAGTGTTTATATTGTCAGAAAAGACGGTAAATTCGATACTTTAATCTTACCAATGCACGGCAAAGGCTTGTTCTCAACCCTTTACGGTTTCGTTGCGCTAGATTCAGATCTTAAAACCATCAAAGGTATTAAGTATTACGAACATGGCGAAACTCCTGGCTTGGGCGGTGAAGTTGAAAACCCTCTTTGGTTAGCAAAATGGCCTGGCAAAGAAGCCTTAAACGACAACGGTGAACCAATCATCACTTTAGTAAAAAATGGTGCTGACGAAACGACTGAAGTTGACGCTTTATCGGGCGCTACATGGACCAGCAACGGGGTTCAAAACATGCTTCATTTCTGGCTTGGCGATAATGGCTTTGGCCCATTCCTTGATAAAGTAAGAGCGGGAGGACTATAAGATGGCCTTTGATAAACAAGAAGCCAAATCGGTTTTATTATCACCGATCTTTACTAACAACCCGATTGCTTTACAAGTATTAGGGATTTGTTCTGCGTTAGCGGTAACGGTTAAGTTAGAAACTGCACTGGTGATGAGTTTAGCACTCACCGTTGTAACAGCTTTTTCTAACCTACTTATCAGTTTGATTCGTAAGCATATTCCTTCAAGCATTCGTATTATCGTACAGATGACCATTATCGCATCATTGGTAATCCTGGTTGACCAAATATTAAAAGCCTATGCTTATGAAGTCTCTAAGCAGCTTTCGGTATTCGTTGGTTTGATTATTACCAACTGTATCGTGATGGGTCGTGCAGAAGCCTATGCTATGAAAAATGGCCCAGTGATGAGCTTCCTTGATGGTATCGGTAACGGTTTAGGTTACTCGGTATTATTAATTGCCGTAGCTATCGTTCGTGAGTTATTTGGCTCAGGTAAATTATTGGGTTACACCATATTAAATCCTGTATCTGATGGCGGCTGGTATCAAACTAACGGTTTGTTGTTACTTCCTGCTAGCTCATTCTTTATTATTGGTTTATTGATCTGGGCATTGCGTACCTGGAAAACTAATCAAGTGGAGGATAAAGAATAATGGAACATTATTTATCATTATTTATCCGCGCCGTTTTTGTTGAAAACTTAGCATTATCATTCCTACTTGGAATGTGTACTTTCTTGGCGGTGTCCAAGAAAATTCAAACGGCAATCGGTTTAGGTATTGCGGTTGTAGTTGTGCAAACGATTACGGTTCCAGTGAATAACTTACTACTAAATAACTTATTGGCTGAAGGTGCTCTTTCTTGGGCAGGCTTCCCGGAAGCCGACTTAAGTTTCTTAGGTTTGATCGTTTACATTGGCGTTATCGCAGCGGTGGTACAAATCCTTGAGATGACTTTAGATAAGTTTTTCCCAGCTTTGTATCAATCGTTAGGTATTTTCTTACCATTGATTACGGTGAATTGCGCAATCATGGGTGGTTCATTGTTCATGGTAGAACGCGATTACAACTTTAGCGAATCGGTAGTGTTCGGTTTAGGTTCTGGCGTCGGCTGGGCTTTAGCGATTGCTGCTTTAGCGGGTATTCGCGAAAAAATGAAATACTCTGATGTACCAGATGGTTTACGCGGTTTAGGTATCACCTTTATCACGGTAGGTCTAATGGCGCTTGGTTTTATGTCATTTACCGGTATTAAACTGTAAACGAGGAAACGACTAATGAGTGAAATTATTTTAGGTGTTGCTTTGTTTACAGCGGTGATCTTGGCGTTAGTTTTGATCATTCTAGTAGCACGTAAGCAACTGGTTAGCTCTGGTGACGTCACCATTGATATCAATGGTGATACTGACAAAGCAATTACTGTACCTGCGGGTGGTAAATTGTTAGGTGCTTTAGCAGACTCGGGTATTTTCGTATCTTCTGCCTGCGGTGGCGGTGGTACTTGCGGCCAGTGTATCTGTAAAGTCACGGAAGGCGGCGGTTCTATTCTGCCAACAGAAGAGAGTCACATTAACAAGCGTGAAGCTGCGGAAGGCTATCGTTTATCGTGTCAGGTTGCAGTAAAACAAGACATGAAAATCGAAGTACCTGAGGAAGTATTTGGCACTAAGAAATGGGAATGTGAAGTTATCTCTAATGAAAATAAAGCAACATTCATTAAAGAGTTAAAACTTAAAATTCCTAATGGTGAAAGTGTACCTTTCCGTGCCGGTGGTTATATTCAGATCGAATGTCCTCCGTACAAATTAAAGTACTCTGAGTTCGATATTGAAGAAGAGTATCACGAAGATTGGAACCGCTTTAAGTTGTTCGATATTGAAGCTGAAACCAAAGAAGAAACCATTCGTGCTTACTCAATGGCAAACTACCCATTAGAAGAAGGTATTATCATGTTGAACGTGCGTATTGCTACGCCTCCACCACGTGATATGTCATTGCCTGCGGGTAAAATGTCATCTTATATCTTTAATTTGAAGCCAGGTGATAAGGTTACGATTTCTGGTCCTTATGGTGAGTTCTTTGCTAAAGATACAAATGCTGAAATGGTATTTGTTGGTGGTGGTGCTGGTATGGCGCCAATGCGCTCACACATATTTGACCAACTTCGTCGTCTTAAATCTGATCGTAAAATCAGTTTCTGGTATGGAGCTCGCTCAGTCCGCGAAATGTTCTACGTAGAAGATTTCGATATGCTTGCAGAAGAAAATGAAAACTTCGAATGGCATGTAGCGCTTTCAGATCCTCAACCAGAAGATAATTGGGAAGGCTATACTGGCTTTATTCACAATGTTCTTCTTGAGAATTATCTCAAAGATCACCCTGCACCAGAAGATTGTGAGTTCTACATGTGTGGACCTCCGATGATGAACGCAGCAGTGATTCAAATGCTTGAAGACCTAGGCGTAGAGCGCGAAAACATCATGCTTGATGACTTCGGTGGCTAAACACTAACATATCACTTCAAGTTACTATAAAATAGGCAGTCTTTCGATTGCCTATTTTTTTTCCTGATGAAAATATTCTCTTTTATTCAACCTTTAATACTTATCATTATTACTGTTGCACTGACAGCCTGTAACAAATCTCCGCAATACAGCAAAATATCAGGCCCAACCATGGGTACACAGTTTTCTGTTACCTACCAATCTGATTCTATTGATAGTGAAAAGGTTAAACAACAAATTCAAGCTGAGTTAAATGATATCAACCAATTGATGTCTACCTATATTGCCGATAGTGAGATCAATCGTTTTAACAGTCTTGATAATAACCAATGCTTCAAATTTTCCGATAAAACTTGGCAGGTTCTTCTTGCTGCAAATGATGTTTATCATCAGACTAACGGAGCTTTCGACATAACACTGGGGCCTCTCATTTCTCGCTGGGGTTTTAACGCCGAAGAATATCAACAAAAAGTTCCTAGCTCAGAAGAGATCAGCCAACTCTTATCCCAAGTCGGTACTGATAAACTCAAGTTTAACTTTGCTCAACAATGTATCCAGAAATCCGCCCCCAACATTAGTATCAACTTGTCTGCTATCGCCAAAGGCTATGCAGTAGATCAAATCTCTAACTTATTATCTGATCTTGGTATTAGTAACTATTTAGTGGATATCGGTGGCGAGAGTAAATCATTGGGTGTTAATCCTACTGGTGCCACTTGGCGTATAGCAATTGAAAAGCCTATTGACTTACAAAGGCAACAAGCCGTTACCGTAAGCCTAAATAACACTTCTATCGCTACTTCAGGTGATTACCGAAATTATTTCGTTGCCAATGGCAAGCGTTTTTCCCATACCATTGACCCAGCCACAGGTTTTCCTATAACCCATAACTTAGCTTCTATTTCTGTTATTTTTCCAAGCAATATGTATGCTGATGCATATGCCACTGCGATGACAGTCATGGGCTCTAAGCGTGCCTTAGCATTTGCACAGCAACAACAGATACCTGTATTTATCATTACCCGCGATGGACAAAAACTATCAACTCAATCCAATCAATGGTTTGATAAGTATATTAGTCAATAGACATTCTATGGTAAAATACTGTTAGTTCAGCGATAACCGATCATTATGAGCACTTTTATTTTAGCTTTTTCAGCCTTTCTATTTGTCATTGTTATTATGGCGGTAGGTTATATTTTTCAACAAAAGCGTATCAGCGGAAGCTGTGGTGGACTCGATGCCTTAGGAATTGAGAAGGCTTGCGACTGTGAAAAGCCTTGTGCGAAAAAACGTGCACGCTTACGAAATGAGCGCCGCCTTAATGTTCAAATTATTGAAGAGTAGCTTTCATTTACAAGCAAACATCAAGCTACTCTTTCATCTTATAAATATCTTAAAAACTCCAATCCTTACCAATAAACTGCAATGCCTTTAAGATACTTTGTCTTGAAATCATACCCACTAACTGACTTTTTTCGACAACTGGGTACATGCGGCAATTATCTTTTAAGAAACGCTCAGCAACATCAGCAATACTATCATCAGGATGAACCGTTCGCACATCCTTGCTCATGCGGTCCATAACCCTGTCACCAAGATCACCATGATAGATCGCACTTAAAACAGTGTGTAAGCAATCCTTCTCAGAAATATAACCCACCAAACGATTATGATCATCAAGTACAGGAGCTCCTGTTAGACGATACTCAAGCATAGTTTGAGCGGCCTCAACAACATCTGTCTCTGGTTTTAGAGTGATCATGGCTGAAGTCATATAGTCACGAACATGAAGAGAATTTAGCATAGCTACTCCTTTTGTTATTTTAATGTGGCACTAATTGTAGAGCCTTAACTTGATAGTAGCTTATTTGTCAGAAAAAACAAAGCCCAGCAAAAGCTGGGCTTGTTTAACAGAGATAAGTAACTCTAAAAAGTATTACTTAGTTTCTGCATGTGCTTCAGCACGACGGTTCAATGCACGACCTTCATCAGTAGAATTGTCTGCGATTGGACGCTCTTCGCCGTAACCTACAGCTGATAAGCGAGAAGCATCAATACCAAAGTTCTCAACTAAGTAGTTCTTAACTGAGTTTGCACGACGCTCTGATAAGCCTTGGTTGTAAGAGTTAGAACCAACGCTATCAGTGTGACCTTGGATTTGAGCATTCACATTAGGGTATTGACGTAAGAACTCAGCAACTTTAGCAATTTCAGAAACCATTTCTGGCTTGATTGCATATTTGTTAGTGTCGAAGTTCAAACGCATATCAACAACTACGTTCTCAGCTACTTTAACTTCACAGCCTTTTTCGTCAACTTGAACGCCAGCTGGAGTACCTGGACATGCATCCATGTAATCAGCAACGCCGTCACCGTCTGAATCTAAAGGACAGCCATAAGCATCAACAGCTGCACCAGCTGGAGTACCTGGACAACGATCGTCAGCGTCTAATACGCCGTCACCGTCTGAGTCTTTAGCTTCTTGAGTTGGAGCTACTGGAGCTGCAGAAGCACCATGATGAGTAGAACCGAAGAAGTAACCGAAAGCTACATACCATATTTTATCATCACCACGCGCCCCATTATCTAAAAAATCATAACCTGCTCGCATGAAATAATGATCTGTAGCAAAATGTTGAATACCGATACCTACTTTGTAGAATTCATCTTCAATATCTGGATGCCAGTAACCATATTTGTCATCATGCTGGCCGTAGCCAACTTTTAGAAATGGATACGTCGTTGAATTACCCAACCAAGATGTATCATTATAAAGAACATCTAAGCTGTATGTCGCCAAATCAGGAGTTGCGACTGTAATTCCACCAACGCTAACAGGCACATCGTTGAAGTAGTTGTAAGTTCCTTCAATTGCCCAGTTTTTATTGAACAACCAACCAAAACCAATACCACCATCTTGAGTTTCATTCGTCGAACGTGATACATCCAAATCTAGGTTATACCAACCAATCGTCCCATAAGCACCGCTACGATCTGTAACTTCACCTTCACCAGCAAAACCTGTTGCGCTTAAGCCCAACAATACTGCTGCAGTAACTAACTTCTTCATTGTATTGCCCTCTCTATTTAGAAGTTTTCCATTAAAATTATTGCGAAATCTTCGTCATTATACATGAAACAATGACTTATATACAAAAATTTGCCTGTATTTAAAGAATTTTACAATTAAACAACCCTTATATTTCTATTATATTGGCTAATTGTTGTGCAGTTTGTTGCGCTAGATCAAGTTTTTGCGCTTCTACCATGACTCTAATCACAGGTTCAGTTCCCGATGCTCTGATTAAAACCCGTCCCAAACCCGCCAATTCTTGTTCTTTTTGTGCAACAGCTTTATGTAAAGTCTCTGATTTTAAGCTCATTTTGGCATCATCAACACGCACATTTATCAACACTTGCGGAAATAACTCATCTTCTGTAACCGCTTGGTGTAAATTACGCTCTGTTTCTTTCAGTGCTTTTAGTACTTGCAAAGCGGCTACCACACCGTCACCCGTTGAATTATGCTCTAAACAAATCACATGGCCTGAAGATTCGCCTCCAATATTCCATTGATTAGCTTTAAGCTCTTCCATTACATAACGATCACCTACTTTACTTCGCACAAAGGGTATTTGCATCCGCTGTAAAGTGGTTTCAACCGCCATATTAGTCATCAAGGTTCCGACAACCCCACCATTTAACTTGCCTAATTGATGAAGATGCTTAGCAATAATCAATATCAACTGATCACCATTAATCTGATTGCCTAAATGGTCAACCATCATCACCCGATCACCATCACCATCGAAAGCAATTCCAAGGTCAGCTTCTTCACCCAATACAACTTTACCTAATGGCCCTAAATGTGTCGCGCCACAGTTTTTATTAATATTTAAACCATCAGGATTGTTGAAAATTGATATAACTTCTGCACCAAGCTCTTTGAATACAAAAGGGGCAATTTTATAGGTTGCTCCATTTGCGCAATCCAATACGATCTTCATTCCCTTTAATGAGAAATTATTAGGCACACTGGCTTTACAAAACTCAACATAACGTGCGGCCGCATCATCAATTCTAAAGGCCTTACCTAACTGCTCCGATGGCAACGTTTCCATCTCTTGCTCAAGCATTTCTTCAATAGCGAGCTCTACTTCATCAGGCAATTTCGTGCCATCAGCTGAAAAAAACTTAATCCCATTATCATGAAAAGCATTGTGGGATGCACTAATTACAATACCAGCATCTGCTCTAAAAGTACGGGTTAAATAAGCAATTGCAGGTGTCGGCATAGGACCAACCAAAAAACTATCGACCCCAGCCGCAGTTAATCCCGCTTCAAGCACAGACTCAAACATATAGCCCGAAATCCGAGTATCCTTACCAATCACTATTTTGCTGCGTTTCGCACCGTTGTTTCGAGCCAAGACCTTACCAGCCGCCCAGCCTAGCTTTAACACAAATTCAGGAGTTATTGGAAACTGCCCAACTTTCCCTCTAATACCGTCCGTTCCAAAATATTTTCTATCGCTCATGCTTTTTCCAAATAATTATCGCTAGCTTATGGGTTATTATGACTAAAACCATTTTCAAAGGCATTGAAAACCTTAACCATTTGCACCGTCTCTTTTACATCGTGAACACGCAGAATTTTAGCCCCTTTTTGCACCGCATATTGCGCAGCAGCCAAACTCCCAATCAAACGCTCATCAACTTCACATGCTAAGATTTGACCGATCATACTTTTACGTGAAACACCTATCAATAAGGGTAACTTAAATTTACGAAATTCTTGCAAATCATTCATCAGCTGACAGTTATTTTGCAAAGTTTTACCAAACCCAAAACCAGGATCAAGACAAATTCTATCGGATGAAATACCTGCTTTATTACAAACTTTTATTCTCTGCAGGAGAAAATCCAGAACCTCTTGCGTTACATTACGATAATGAGGCGCTTGTTGCATAGTTCGCGGTTGCCCTTGCATATGCATTAAACACACATCTACATCTGTTTCAGCAACAACTTCTAAAGCGCCCTCTTCTTGCAAAGCTCTAACATCATTAACCATAACCGCTCCAGCTTTAATCGCCTCGCGCATTACTTCAGCTTTGCTGGTGTCAATAGAGATAGCAATTTGTGTATCGACTATAGCTTCTATCAAGGGGATGACTCGATCAAGCTCCTGTTGCACAGAGACCTCAGCAGCTCCAGGTCGCGTCGATTCGCCACCAATATCAATAATATCTGCACCTTGCTCAATCATCGCTTGCGCTTGTGTTAACGCATTGCCTCTTTGCACAAAACGCCCACCATCAGAGAAAGAGTCTGGTGTAGCATTTAATATCCCCATAACCAATGGAGATTTTTGCGGTAATAAGTCTCGTAAAATACTTTTCATTCAGGTTTAACTTCCCCCTAACACTACAGCAAGTTCCATATATAAAAAGGGGCCTTACAGCCCCTCTTTCCAATCATTATGATGTAGCACACTACTCAACAGATTTAATGGCCACAGCTGAATCAGCGTCAGGTCCTTTTTCAACATTAGAACCGGATGATCCTGCGCCACCACCTTCATTCGGCGACTGTGGCTTATCTGTCCAACCTGAAGGCGGCGTAGGCTCATCACCTTTCATGATCTGATCAATCTGTTTGGCATCAATAGTTTCATACTTCATCAATGCCGCAGACATAGCATGCAGCTGCTCCAAATGTTCTTTCAAGATTGTTTCAGCGCGTTGATAATTTCTATCAATAATATCGCGAATTTCTTCATCAATTGCACGCGCAGTATCATCAGCAATATTTTTATGTTGAGTTACTGAGCGCCCTAAGAACACTTCTCCTTCATCTTGGGCATATGATAAAGGACCTAGTTTTTCCGATAAGCCCCACTTAGTGACCATATTACGAGCGATTTCTGTTGCACGCTCAATATCATTCGATGCACCCGTTGTGATCTTATCCGCTCCATTTAGGATTTCTTCTGCAATGCGACCACCGAATAATGATGAGAGTTGACTTTCAAGCTGCTCTTTAGACATCGAGTAGCGGTCACGCTCTGGCAGGTACATAGTCACACCAAGTGCTCGTCCACGTGGAATAATGCTCACCTTATAAACAGGATCATGGCTTGGTACTTTTAATCCAACAATGGCATGACCAGCTTCATGATAAGCAGTATTAAGTTTTTCTTCTTCAGTCATAACCATAGAACGGCGCTCTGCACCCATCATGATCTTATCTTTGGCTTTTTCAAAATGATGCATGGTCACAGTGCGCTTATTTTCACGCGCTGCAAATAACGCAGCCTCATTAACCAAATTAGCTAGATCTGCGCCTGAAAAGCCTGGTGTACCACGCGCAATCAACTCAGGACGGACATCATCATCCGCAGGCACTTTACGCATATGTACTTGTAGAATCTTTTCTCGTCCTTGAACATCAGGCAATCCAACCACCACTTGACGGTCAAAACGTCCAGGACGTAATAAGGCAGGATCTAGCACATCAGGACGGTTGGTTGCTGCGATAACAATTACGCCTTCACCACCTTCAAAACCATCCATTTCAACGAGTAATTGGTTTAGGGTTTGTTCACGCTCATCATGACCACCGCCCATACCAGCGCCACGATGACGACCCACAGCGTCAATCTCATCAATGAAAATAATACATGGGGCATGTTTTTTGGCTTGATCGAACATATCACGCACACGCGACGCGCCCACACCGACGAACATTTCAACGAAGTCAGAACCTGAAATGGTAAAAAATGGTACTTTCGCTTCACCCGCAATAGCTCTTGCCAATAAGGTTTTACCTGTTCCTGGAGGACCAACCATCAAGACCCCACGCGGAATAGTTCCGCCTAAGCGTTGGTATTTGCGGGGATCACGTAAGAAATCTACTAACTCACCAACTTCTTCTTTTGCTTCTTCAACACCTGCAACATCTGCAAAAGTAGTTTTAACTTGATCTTCAGACAACATGCGAGCTTTAGACTTACCAAATGACAAGGCACCGCCACCTTTACCACCGCCTTGCATTTGGCGCATGAAATAAATCCAAACAGCGATCAGTAATAAAATCGGACCAAAGCTCAACAAGATACTGCCTAGACCACCGCTTTCACGCTTGGCGCCTGAATAACTCACTTTGTTATCCAACAGCAGTTCATTCAGCTTTTCTGCACCACCTACTGGAATTTCAGCACGAATTTCACGCGTCATGTCACCAGCAAGTTTGCCAGTTACCAAGCCATTATTTGGATTAATAACAACATCTTGAACTTCCTTGCTCTCAATTTTTTGTACAAATTCAGAGAATGAAACTTTACTATCGTCCAACTGACGCTCTTGAATAGTGTCAATAACAACAAACAAAATGACGGCAGCAATTGCCCAGAATAAAATATTTTTTACTAAATCGTTCAAAGGTTGAACCTCAATTTTGACAGTGTTCTGTCCTTAACTGTGACCGTACATTATGCCACGCTTTACAGCTAACGAAAGTCTTAGAGTTTAACAAAACGTAACAAATTTACCGTTTTTTACCGTATCGACAAAAAATAAAACCTTAGATATTAAAGGGTTATTACCCCTTAAAGCCTTGTCCGAGAATATAAACTTCTCTTGAGCGCGGTCTAGACGCATCAGGTTTGCGAATCATTACCTTACTAAACAAGTTTCTACATTGGCGCACATAGTCATCAAAACCTTCTCCTTGGAAGACTTTCACAACATAACTACCACCCTTAGCCAGCACCGTTTGTGCCAACTCGAGTGCTAATTCGGTTAAATACATCGAGCGCGGTAAATCTACAGCATCTACTCCACTCATATTGGGGGCCATATCGGATAAAACAAGGTCTGCTTTTTTATCACCAATCATTTCAAGCAATTGCTCAAGAACCGCCTCTTCTCGAAAATCACCTTGAATAAACTCCACATCTGGTAATGGATCCATAGGCAAAATATCTAAGGCAAAAATACTGCCTTTATCCCCAATTTTATAGGCGCAGTATTGCGACCAACCACCTGGAGCAGCACCGAGGTCAACCACAGTGATGCCTTTTTTGAGTAAATTGTATTTTAAGTCTAACTCTTCCAGCTTATAAACTGCTCGCGAGCGATAGCCATCCTTCTGCGAACGTTTCACATAGGGATCATCAAAATGCTCTTTCATCCAACGATGACTACTTTTACTTCGTGCTTTTCCCATGAATTACCGTATTTCCACTTTCTGATCATAAAAGTTGTATAAATCTATCTCTATTGTACCTTTTTTAAGGTAAAATAACCGCTAATTATCACTATCACCCAGATAGAGTGTTTATAACCATGACTCAAATAAGCAAAAGCCAACTCAAATTTTTACGCGGCAAAGCCCATGACCTCCGCCCTGTAGTCATGATTGGCGCCAATGGTGTCTCTGAAAGCGTATTAGAAGAAATTAATAACGCCTTAAATCATCATGAGCTTATTAAAATTAAAGTACGTGCGGAAGATCGTGAAGATAAAGCAGAAATGATTGACACTATCTGCCAAAAAACCCAAGCCGCAAAAGTGCAGGTGATTGGCCATAACTTATCAATTTACCGTAAATCATCACAACCGAAAATCATCTTACCGAAAAAATAACTTTTCCGCTTGTAACAAAAAAGGCCTCAATAGAGGCCTTTTTAATACTGTTGTAAATAAACCAGCAATAAAAGGTTAGAGGTAAAGCACTTCAGCAATTTCGTATTCAACTGTGCCTCCTGGCGTTTGAATATTAGCGATATCACCCTCTTCCTTACCAATCAAACCACGGGCTATTGGTGAATTAATCGAAATTTTACCTTCTTTCAAATTCGCTTCATCATCGCCCACAATCTGATATTGCACTTCATCAGCCTTGCTATCATCAAGATTAATCAAAATAACGGTAGCACCGAAAATCACTTTGCCATTATTTGTAATCGTTTTGACATCAATGACCTGTGCATTAGATAGTTTAGCTTCAATATCTTGGATACGACCTTCCACAAAACCTTGTTGCTCACGCGCAGCATGATATTCCGCATTTTCTTTCAAATCGCCATGCTCACGCGCTTCAGCAATTGCCGCAACAATTTTAGGACGAGTCACTTTTTTAAGCTCTTCCAACTCTGCTTGCAAAGCCGCCGCCCCTTGGGCAGTCATAGGAACTCTATTCATACTTTTTCTACCTGCTTATGCAACTCTTGAACTGAATTAATTTGGCTACGAGAATGATCTGTCATTGCTGCACAAGAGGCCACAGCACCCGCTAACGTTGTGGTATAGGGGATCTTGTGTTGCAAAGCGCTACGTCGGATCAAATAAGAGTCCGCAATCGCCTGCTTACCTTCTGTAGTATTAATAATGTAATCCACTTCACCATTTTTGATGTAATCAACAATGTGCGGACGACCCTCGAACATTTTATTAATACGTTGACAAGGAATACCTGCCTCACGAATAGTTCTTGCAGTGCCGCCTGTCGCCATCAGCTCAAAACCTTGCTCTACTAATGAACGAGCAACTGCTGGTAAACCCGCTCGATCAGCTTCACGGACACTGATAATAACTTGCCCAGACATTGGAACTGCTTGACCGCCACCTAACTTGGCTTTGTAAAAAGCATCGCCAAAGGTTTGCCCAACACCCATCGCTTCGCCTGTTGACTTCATCTCTGGGGTCAAAATTGGATCGGAGCCTGGGAATTTATTGAATGGGAAAACAGGCTCTTTAACCGAATAATATTTCGGTATAATTTCTTGCGTATAGCCTGTTTCTTTAAGCGTCTTCCCTGCCATAACACTAGCGGCAACTTTCGCTAAAGGTGTGCTTGTTGCTTTAGAAACAAATGGAACTGTGCGTGATGCACGCGGATTAACTTCAAGAATGAAAATTCTATCGCCCTGAATTGCAAACTGCGCATTCATCAAGCCACGCACCTGTAGCTCTTTAGCCATCACTAACATTTGACGGCGCAACTCATCTTGCACTTCTTGGCTTAAACTAAATGGAGGAATTGAACATGCTGAATCACCTGAGTGAACACCTGCTTGCTCAATATGCTCCATGATACCACCAATCAAGATATCTTCACCGTCAAAAATGGCGTCCACATCAACTTCGATTGCGTCATCTAAGAAACGGTCAAGAAGCACTGGAGATTCATTTGAAACACTCACCGCTTCGTTCATATAACGGCGTAATTCATCTTCGTTATAAACAATTTCCATAGCTCGACCACCTAATACATAGGAAGGACGAACCACTAGTGGATAACCGATTTCTTCTGCCAGACGAACACCTTCTTCAATATTACGCGCAGTTCTATTTGGCGGTTGTAATAAATTCAAGCGCTCTATAGCACGTTGGAAACGTTCACGATCTTCGGCACGGTCAATCGCATCAGGAGATGTACCAATAATCGGAACCCCTGCAGCTTCTAATTCACGAGCTAATTTTAATGGCGTTTGACCACCATAATGCACGATCACGCCTTTTGGTTTTTCAACGTCAACAATGGCTAACACATCTTCAAGGGTTACTGGCTCAAAATACAAACGATCTGAAGTATCATAATCCGTTGAAACCGTCTCAGGATTACAGTTAACCATAATAGTTTCATAGCCATCTTCACGCATCGCAAACGCCGCATGTACACAGCAATAGTCAAACTCAATACCTTGACCAATACGGTTAGGGCCACCACCCAAAATCATGATTTTTTCTTTATCAGATGGTAGTGATTCACATTCTTCGTCATAGCTGGAATACATATATGCAGTAGAAGTTGAAAACTCCGCTGCACAAGTATCGACACGCTTATACACTGGCAAGACACCCAGTTTTTTGCGCATCTTGCGGATTTCTTTTTCACTGGCCGCAAAAATATCCGCTAAGCGCTTATCTGAAAAACCTTTGCGTTTTAACGTGCGTAAAATGTTTTCGTTAAGCTCAGATAAAGACATCTCTTGTAGAGACTTTTCAATCGAGATTAATTCTTCAATTTGCACTAAAAACCAGCGATCAATATTGGTGTACTCAAACACTTCATCCAATGACCAGCCGTGACGGAAAGCGTCAGCTACGTACCAAATTCGATCAGCGCCTGGAACGCGTAATCTTTGGCGTAAAGTGTCAGTTAAATTTTCATCAGCCGCATCAAGTTGCGGCTCAAAGCCTGCTGAACCCACTTCTAATCCACGTAAGGCTTTTTGCAATGACTCTTGGAAGTTACGGCCAATCGCCATGACTTCACCCACTGATTTCATTTGAGTTGTTAAAGTGGCGTCAGAATTCGGGAACTTCTCAAAGTTGAAACGTGGGATTTTAGTTACCACATAATCAATTGTTGGCTCAAAAGATGCTGGAGTCGCGCCACCAGTAATATCGTTTTGCAGCTCATCTAAGGTGTAGCCAACGGCTAATTTAGCAGCGACTTTAGCAATAGGGAAACCTGTCGCTTTTGAGGCTAAAGCCGATGAGCGTGATACACGAGGATTCATTTCGATAATGGTCATACGACCATTCTTTGGATTTACCGCAAACTGTACGTTTGAACCACCAGTTTCAACACCGATCTCACGCAAAACCGCCAATGAAGCATCACGCATGATCTGATATTCTTTGTCAGTTAAGGTCTGTGCTGGTGCAACCGTGATCGAATCACCGGTATGTACGCCCATTGGATCAAAATTTTCAATCGAGCAAATGATGATACAGTTGTCGTTTTTGTCACGCACCACTTCCATCTCATACTCTTTCCAACCAATTAACGATTCATCAATCAATAATTCACTAGTTGGTGATAGGTCTAAACCACGAGCACAAATTTCTTCAAATTCTTCTTTGTTATAAGCGATACCGCCGCCAGTACCACCCATTGTAAATGATGGGCGAATGATACAAGGAAAGCCTACTTCTTTTTGCACTTTCCAAGCTTCTTCCATGCTATGAGCAACGTCTTGCTTTGGCTGATCTAAGCCAATTTTTGACATGGCTTTAGCGAACAATTCACGATCTTCAGCTTTATCAATCGCTTCACGTGTCGCGCCAATCATTTCCACGCCATAAATTTCAAGAACGCCGCGCGAAGCCAAGTCTAGCGCACAGTTTAATGCGGTTTGCCCACCCATTGTCGGAAGAATGGCATCAGGACGCTCTTTCTCAATAATTTTAGCCACCACTTCCCAATGAATTGGCTCGATGTAAGTCGCATCAGCCATGTTTGGATCAGTCATAATGGTCGCTGGATTCGAGTTAACCAAAATAACTCGATAACCTTCTTCACGTAGTGCCTTACAAGCCTGTGCTCCAGAATAATCGAACTCACACGCTTGACCGATAATGATCGGGCCAGCACCTAAAATCAAAATACTTTTTATGTCAGTACGTTTTGGCATCTTAATTTTACCTATGCTTTGTGTTGAGTCATCAGTTCAATGAAGTGGTCAAATAATGGCGCAGCATCATGTGGACCAGGACTTGCTTCTGGATGTCCTTGGAAGCTAAACGCTGGCTTATCTGTGCGATGAATACCTTGCAATGAACCATCGAATAATGAGCGGTGAGTAGCACGCAAATTAACAGGTAATGTGTCTTCGTCAGCAGCAAAGCCATGATTCTGGCTGGTGATCAATACGGTTTTATCGTCTAAGTTTTGCACTGGATGGTTGGCTCCATGATGACCAAACTTCATTTTTACCGTTTTACCGCCACTGGCTAATGCTAATAATTGATGACCTAAACAAATTCCAAAAGTTGGTATTCCAGTAGCAACAATCTCTTTAATTGCTTCAATGGCGTAATCACATGGTTCTGGATCGCCTGGGCCATTGGATAAGAAAACACCGTCAGGATTCATCGCTAGCACTTGGCTAGCTGGCGTTTGCGCAGGAACGACTGTCAAATCACAACCGCGATCTGCTAACATTCTTAAAATATTACGTTTTACACCGTAGTCATAAGCCACAACTTTGAATTTCTTATCTTGAAGCTGACCGTGACCTTGACCTAATTGCCAAGAAGTTGCATTCCATTGATAGGTTTCTTTAGTACAAACTTCTTTTGCTAAATCCATGCCCTTCAAGCCCGGGAATGACTTAGCAAGTTCTAACGCTTTATCTTCATCAAGATCTGTTCCTGCAAGGATACAACCATTTTGCGCACCTTTATCGCGTAAAATTCGCGTTAAACGTCGTGTATCAATATCCGCAATAGCCACTTTTTTATGGCGTATCAAATACTCTGATAGAGATTCCTGCGCTCGGAAATTACTATGCAGTAATGGTAAATCGCGAATAATTAATCCTTCAGCCCAAACCGCGGAAGACTCTTCGTCTTCATCATTGGTACCAGTGTTACCAATATGTGGATAGGTTAAAGTCACCATTTGTTTGGCGTAAGAGGGATCTGTTAAGATTTCTTGATAGCCAGTCATTGAAGTGTTGAATACCACCTCACCAACGGCTTGACCTTCATAACCTATTGAAATACCACGGAATACACTACCATCTTCAAGAACAAGAACGGCTGGCTGGAGTGCTTGAGTTAACTCTGAATTGAACGCTGTGTTGTCCAAAGAAACCTCCATCTTTAGGGTGCAACAAACTCGGGCTCAAGGAAAATGAGTCCGTAAAAATCTGTGCTTTATCGAAATTTTTGGCAAATTCGCGGTATTTTACGGGATCGCTGGTCGGAAGTCTATTAAGGTTGGGAAAGTTTTGATAAGAAAATGACTCATCAAATTCTCAAAAAGCTATCTTCAAGAATATTAGAGATCACAAAAAGAAAAAGGGCACTAAACGTGCCCATTTTCAGTTAGCTTCATGCTAATATGTTGCTCCCTGCTACTTCCGTGTCGCACCATATCCTTCGGCTTTTTTCTTCCTTGTGTGCATCCTTTGCACAAGTGTTAATCTACGCCTTTTATGTTTTTTCACAATAGTATTTTTTATTAATGCAGTATTGCATCAATTGTTAAATAACCTTAATAAACAATAGCTTAGCGAAAAAATACCATGCAAAATGAATAAAAACTGATTGATCAAAGCGCGCCAGATTACAATTGCTTAAGAGATTTCCTACAACCACAATGGACAATATCTTACATTTAAGTCACATTTGAAAACCGCTTTGCTTCAGATCTAGCCAAATTATCCCTTAGGACTTAATTCCAAGAACATCTTGCATGTTATAAAGACCTGCTTTTTTATCACAAAGCCATTTAGCAGCGTTAATAGCACCTTGAGCAAAACATTGACGAGATTGTGCTTCGTGACGCAAAGTGACCATTTCGCCATTCAATGCAAATACCACTTCGTGAGTTCCAACAATGTCACCAGCTCGCATCACAGAAAAGCCTATATCTCCCGATTTACGCTCACCTTGCCTATTTTCAACAGCAATCTCAGACAATGGCTTGCCCATAGTTTCTGCAGCAGCATGAGCTAAAGCCAAAGCGGTTCCAGAGGGAGCATCTTTCTTGTATTTATGATGCGCTTCGAATATCTCGATGTCTGATTCTTGCCCCAAAAGCTTGGTGGCTTGTTTAACCAAACAAATCAAACTGTTTACCCCCACACTATAATTTGCAGCATAAACAATCGGAATATATTGGGCGGCTTTTTCGATTTCAATTTGTTGCGTTTCATTAAAGCCAGTAGTTCCAATCACGATAGGCGTCAAATTGACCAACGCTTTTTGTAAAGTTTCCATCGAGTGATCAGGCAAACTAAAGTCAACCAATACTCTACGATTGGTGTATTGACCATTCAAACTAGCCATGACATCCGATCCAACAAACACGCCTTGTGGGTTCGCTCCAATTAAGTAACCAATATCTGTGCCCAGTAAAGGATGAGTTTCACGCGCAATCGCTGCGGTAACATCAGTACCCGGATCACTAATTGCAGCCTTTAACAGTTCCTTGCCCATACGGCCTGTACAAGCGTTGATGATTAAAGGGGTAATATATTCCGACATAAGTAATTTTGCTTATCTTTATTTATAGTTTAAGTAGTTGGCTTCACCTTAGCATAGTCAAGCCAGCGGACGAAAGAGTTTGTCGCTATAGTAGCAGTGATTATAAAGCTCCATTATCTTGCAACAGCTGATACACTTCTTGCGCCAGAACCTGATAACCTAGTTGATTAAAATGGATCGGATCCGATTTATATTTTTGCTTCTTTAACATGCTGGCAATTATCTCACCGTCAAAGGCTAAATTATATTGTTCGGCCAGCTCTTGGTATAAAGGCGCCGAATCAGAAAATAAACTTTTTTCTGGTACACCCAACAATAGAACTTGAATGTGCAGAGCTTGAGCTTGCTCGATCATCGTTGCCAAATTATCTTTGGTTTGTAACAAATCCTTGTTGCGTAAAATATCGTTACCACCTTCAAGCACAATTACCAGTTGCGGCTGATGCTGATCAAGTAACGAAGCAAATCGCGCAACGCCTTGTTCGGTTGTTTCGCCAGAAATACCCGCATTGATGACGTCTAACCCTGTTAATCGAGACAAAACACTGGGATAACTATCTTCCCGCCCAACCCCTACCCCATCCGTTAAACTATCGCCAAAGGCTAAAATTCTCGCATTCGAATCTAAACGCGAGAGTTTACTTTTGTCAGAGCAAGCCGTTAATAAAAGCATTACTGCTCCAATTACAAAAACACTCGCTACTTTTAACATATTCATCATTACTGCCTTCCCAATACCCTTTTTGATTCAAGCTCTAACTGCTGACTACCTTCTTCTAACACCCACTGTAAAAATCGCTCAGCGATAGGAGATAATTTTTTGCCACGATAGTGCGCTAAATACCATTGCGATTGGATTGGTAGCCCTTCAACAGGTAATACTTTCAAGCCAGTATCTTCTCCATAAGCCAAGGTATATGCCGACAAAATAGTCACCCCTAATTCTGACATCACCGAATGGCGAATGGCCTCATTACTCTCGATTATCATGCGAATATTAAGCTGAATATCATGCTCGCGCATAAAGTTCTCAATCGCATAACGGGTGCCAGATCCTCGTTCACGCATTAAATACGGCTGCTTGGCAAACTCTTGTAAAGTAACTTTTTCCTTTTTGAATAACTCATGCTCTGGGTGGGCAATGGCTACCAACGGGTTTTGCAAAAACTTATGGGTTTTAATAGGAGCCTGACGTGGTGGATAAGTAAATACATAAAAGTCATCACGATTATCATTAAAGCGATCAATAATTTGCTGACGATTACCCACACTAAAATTTACATCTACATCGGGATATAACTTACAGAATTCACCCAGCAAATGCGGGATAAAATATTTTGCAGTGCTGACTACTGCAATCTTCAGGGTACCCGCAGTTAAGCCTTTTAACCCCGCCAGATTCATCTCTAAACGCTCAAAACTATTAACCACTTCTTGCGCCGTTTTCAGCAACTCTAAGCCAGCATCTGTAAAAGTCAGCACTTTATTAGTTTGCTGATATAAAGGTAAACCCACCTTGTCTGCGAGACTCTTAAGCTGCATGGAAACCGTCGGCTGAGTTAAATACAGAGCTTCTGAAGCAGCCGTAATTGAACCATGCTGCTTTAAGGCCAATAAAATCTGTAGCTGTCGTAAAGTTGCGATCTGGGACATAACGCATCTAGGCCTTTATTAAGGTAGCAATCATCAGAATGATACAAATCAATGCATAGATAGATAAATATCTATATTAAACAAAATAATTATCGATTATACACCATTTGTAAGTTTTAAGATAATAGTGTCACACCAAGTAACTCAAGACTTTCATAGAGGACACAATGAATAAAACTCAGATTTTTGAATTAGTATTTTCGGGGATACTCATCGTACTAGGCACCCTTTTAGCCTTTTACGATTTAGCCAACTGGCATTTGAGCTTTTTAGCGAGCGCTTTATTCATTACATCTTTCGTAATGAGCCGCAAGCAAAAAACGTCTTCTTCTCAAACCCGCCAAGCGGTCACAAACTATAGGTAGCACTAGATGCAACTCGATATTGTCGTCGCTTTTTTTATCCTTGGGTTTGTTGCCACCTTGGTTCGCTCTAACATTGATATACCCCAAGGTTTCTACAAAGGTCTTATTTTATTTTTACTGCTTGCGATAGGCCTTAAAGGCGGTATCGCCCTGCAAGAGCATGCTTCACTGAAAATTCTTCCGCAAGTTATTGGCGTTCTTGCTTTTGGCTTCATATTGCCACTCATTGCTTATCCGATCTTACGTAGCATTGGTGATTTTGATCGAACCAATGCCGCCAATATCGCAGCTCACTATGGTTCAGTAAGCGTAGCCACTTATGCTGTGGCGGTAGCATTTTTAGAAACTTTAAATATTGAATACGAAGCCTACTTTCCTTTATTTGTTGCGATTTTAGAAGCCCCAGCGATTGCAGTAGGCATCTGGCTCGCCAATCGCAGTGCCAGTGACATAAAAGTTGGCCAGCTTTTGCATGAATCTTTACTAAACCCTGGAGTGCTCTTACTGATTGGCGGCTTATTAATTGGCTATTGGGCTGGCCCAAGAGTAAGCAGCATTGCTCCTGTTTTCTTAAACTTATTCCATGGCGGCCTTGCTTTGTTCTTGTTAGCGATGGGACAAATTGCAGCCAAACAAGCACGCCAACTACTCAATAATGGCACTTTTATTGCTTGTTTTGGAATATTAATGCCTTTAATCGGAGCGCTACTAGGCACTGGACTTGCTGTGTTACTGGGTATGAGTCAAGGCGGAACCATACTTATGGCAACCCTCGGAGCAAGCTGCTCTTATATTGCTGTGCCAGCAGCCATGTCAGTCGCCTTGCCAAAAGCCAACCATGGTTTAGCTATAACCGCTTCGCTTGGGGTAACCTTTCCTTTCAATGTCATTGTCGGGATCCCCTTATACCACAACTTAATTAGCCACTTTTTATTCTAATGGAGACCATCATGAACCATGAAGTTATACATTTCATTAACAGCAAAAGTAAACGTGTTGCCATCATAGGCTGCGGTCAATTAGCGCGCATGATGGCTTTAGCAGGAATGCCAATGGGAATATCATTTTCTTTCCTAGCAGAACCACAAGATGACCCTGCGCCAGTAAAAGATTTAGGTTATATTCTCAAAGCCGACCATCAGGAATACAACGCACAAGAGCTTTACCTCTTGCTTGGCAAACCCGATGTGATCACCATCGATAAGGAAAACGTGTCGGTGAGATTGCTCAAACAACTCAATCAATTTTGCAAAGTGTACCCATCTCCGCAAGCAATTGAAATTTGCCAAAATCGTAAACTGGAAAAAACACTTCTCAACAAGTTAGGACTTGAAACCGCCAAGTGGCAACCAGCAGATAATGTTGAAGCCATCGCTCATGCAGGCATGGATATTGGCTGGCCACTGGTGATCAAGAGTTGTCAAACAACGAGTCAAGGCAAAAGCCAGTGGTTAATAAATAACAGTAAAGCAATTTATGAGCTGACCCACGAACTGAAACCTCAGCACAGTTATATCGCTGAACAGCTAGTTGCTTTTGATAGAGAACTGTCTTTAATTAGTGGTCGTGACATTTATGGAAATATTAAACACTACGATATCGCTGAAAACTTTCATCCTGCTGGCGTCCTACTATCAAGCATTGCTCCGGCAGATCACTTACAGCCACAACTAATAGAACAAGCGCAACAAGCAGCCGAAGCTATTTTGAAAAAAATAGATTATGTTGGTATTTTAGCCATTGAGTTCTTCCAAATCGGTGACGCCTTGTTAATCAACGAATTAATACCGCGCGTTCACAACAGCGGACACTGGACACAAATTGCGTGTCAAAACTCACAATTTACCAATCATGTTCGGACTATTATTGGCCTGCCCATCGGAAACACCAGCGCAACAGCACCAGCTTCCATGGTTAATTTATTAGGAGTTCCTGTTAATCAGGAAATACTGCAGGACGAATCATTGCAACTGCATTGGTATAACAAAGAAATGCAAGAGAACCAAAAAGTAGGACATATTAATTTGTCGCACCCCAATGCCCATAGCCTCACAGCAAAAACTCAACAACTGATCGCTGATTTATATCAACCCCAAGATAATCAACTTAAAGCGTCATAAAAAAAGCCCGCAAAAGCGGGCTTCTTTTTTACTCTTTTCAAAATTAACTGGTCATGTTTTCCCAGAAATTTTTCACTCCATCGAACCAGCTTTTTTCTTTTGGACTATTCTTGCCATCAGCCAAACTGTCTTGAAGCTGCTTGAGTAAGTCTTTTTGTTCTTTACTCAAGTTTACAGGGGTTTCAATGATTACACGACACATTAAATCACCGACGTAACCACTGCGCATGGCTTTAACACCTTTGCCTTTTAAGCGGAACATTTTACCAGTCTGAGTTTCAGCAGGTACTTTTAGCACAACTTTACCATCGAGGGTTGGCACTTGAATTTCACCGCCTAATGCTGCTGTAGCAAAATTTACTGGCACTTCGCAATAAAGATTAGCACCATCGCGAACAAAAATCGGATGTTCTTTAACGTGAATTTGCACATACAAATCACCGGCTACTGCACCAGGGCCACCAGCTTCGCCTTCACCTGATAGGCGTATGCGATCACCATTATCCACGCCTGCTGGAATTTTCACTGATAATGTTTTAGTTTTATGAACTCGTCCTTGCCCTGAGCAATCACCACAAGGATCTTTGATCATTTGCCCTGTACCGCGACATTCTGGACAGGTTTGCTGAACAGTGAAAGGTCCTTGACGCATATTAACAGCGCCATGCCCATGACAGGTTGAGCAGGTTGTCGAGCCTGAACCAGGCTTTGCTCCACTACCATCGCAGGTACCACAATCTACATAAGTGGGTACTTTAATAGTTTTGCTGACACCAGAAACCGCTTCTTCCAGCGTTACTTCCATGTTGTATTGCAGATCGGAACCTCGAGCTTGGCGACGCCCACCACCGCGACGGCCACCACCAAAAATATCGCCGAACATATCGCCAAAAATATCACCAAAATCCGCACCATGGAAACCACCTTGGCCGCCACCCATGTTTGGATCTACACCTGCATGACCATACTGATCATAAGCTTGACGCTTCTGAGGGTCATTAAGAACTTCAAAAGCTTCTTTAGCTTCCTTGAATTTTGCTTCCGCTTCTTTGTCATCAGGATTACGGTCAGGATGATATTTCATAGCCAAACGACGGTAAGCCTTTTTCAGCTCCGCTTTTTCAGCACCTTTGCTAACACCTAACACTTCATAATAATCACGTTTTGACATAGTAATTCTTCTTTAGATTTCTTAACCAGAAACGCAGGAAGTTACTCCTGCGTTAAAACTATCTTCGCTTAAAGCGCAATATTTGGTTTGAGAGCGCGGCGCTGAGTTTTCGAGAAGCGCAGTTTACTAAGGTAAATGAGCACTCGCAGAAAACTCAGCAACAAAGCTATCGAGACAAATAGTCGCTTTAATTACGAATTTTTGTCTTCTTTAACCTCTTCAAACTCCGCATCAACAACATCATCGCCAGCTTGAGCTTGTTCACCGCCTGGTTGTTGGCCTGCACCTGCTTCTGCTTGTGCCTGAGCTTGTGCATACATACGCTCAGCCATCTTTGCAGATGCTTGACTTAATGCTTCAGTTTTAGCTTTGATGGCTTCGATGTCATCACCTTTAATCACTTCTTCTAGCTCGTTTGCCGCTGCTTCAATGGCTTCTTTTTCACCATCTTCAAAGGTCATGCTTTCATCTTTCAACGTTTTGCGAGTTGCATGAACTAGGCCATCAGCTTGATTACGCGCTTCAACAAGCTCTTGGAATTTTTTATCTTCTTCCGCATGGGCTTCCGCATCACGTACCATTTGCTCGATTTCTTCATCCGACAAACCAGAAGATGCTTTAATCTGAATCGATTGCTCTTTACCCGTGGCTTTGTCTTTAGCAGAAACGTGCATAATACCGTTAGCATCAATATCAAACGTTACTTCGATTT
>JABXIQ010000033.1 GCA_013373015.1 Kangiellaceae bacterium | reverse complement strand
AGCTGGGGTGAAAGTACTTTCATTCAGCATAGCTTGAATGAAGCGAACGCAGTTGATTTAAGAACTTTGCGTAATCCAGGTGCAGAGCTTAAAGAAGCCTTTATTCCAGCAAAAATGCTATGGGCATCTTTGGATTTATCAGAAAGTATTGCGCTAGAAGCTTTTTATCAGTTTGAATGGGAGCCTGTTCGTACCGATGAGCCGGGCACTTATTTTGCTACTCGTGATTTCTTAGGCCGTACAGGCTACCAAGTGCATTTGGGCTTCGCTCAAATACCTGAAGGAACTCCTGGAACAGTTGCGCGCCGTGTAGCTGACCGCCCTGCTGACGATAATGGTCAGTATGGTCTTAAAATGGCTTACTTTACTGAAGGTGGCACTGAGTTTGGTTTTTATTATATGAACTACCATAATCGCCGCCCAATTATTTCTGCGAATGTACATAATGGCGTTGAAGTTCAAGGTTTCTTAGAATATCCAGAAGATATTCGCATGAGCGGTATTAGTTTTAATACTGCAACAGATGGCGGTTTGTCAGTAGCTGGTGAATTGTCATATCGTCAAGATGAACCGTTACAGGTGGATGATGCAGAGTTATTGTTTGCTACATTAGCACCTGTGTTAGATTCAGTTGATCCGAATACCAGCCAACTGGGTGTGACAACGATCAATGATCTAGGGCGTGAGATTTCGGGTTATCGTCTGCATGACACTATTCAAGGTCAAATCACTTTTACAAATTTATTAGGCTCTACTTTAGGCTCTGACGAAACAGCTTTTGTCTTTGAGTTGGGCGCTAATTATATTCGCGATTTGCCGAATCAAAATGTATTACGTTATGAAGTAGAAGGTACTTTACGTTCAGGGAATCCTGATCGAGCAGGAAGAGGCGCTTTCTTTGGTGAATTAGAAGGTTTAACTGAGAATGAGTTCGCTAATACATTCTCGTGGGGTTACCGAACGGCTCTGCGTTGGAACTATAACAATATGTTTGCAGGTTGGAATATGGCTCCACGACTTGTATATCAACATGATGTGAAAGGTAATACTCCAGCGCCTATTTCAAACTTCTTAGAAGGGCGTAAAGCATTATCTTTGGGAGTCAGTTTTGATTACCAAAGTACTTGGAAAATCGATTTTGCGTATAACCGTTTCTTCGGTGCAGAATCAGCTAACTTAATTCATGACCGTGACTACGTGTCATTAGCATTTAGTTACTCAATTTAATAAAGGGTTAGTATTAAACTATGGCTAAAATGATTAATAAATGGTTACTAGCGGGTGCTGTGACGTCAGCAATTTTCGCTGGTGTGGCTAACGCTAAAGTTTCAGCGCAAAAAGCGCAAGAGTTAGGTGGAGATATTTATACTCCGATGGGTTCGCTTCGTGCAGGTAATGCTGATGGCTCTATTCCTGCGTGGAATGGCGGCATTACAAAAGCTCCTGCAGGCTATTCTGTTGGTGATCACCATCCAGATCCGTTTGCAGATGATAAAGTGCTATTTACTATTGATGCCTCTAACTATCAGCAATACGCTGACAGCTTGTCGGAAGGTCAAAAAGCACTCTTCAAGGCTTATCCAGATCGCTATAAAATGAATGTGTATCAATCACGTCGTACAGCGTCTTACCCTCAGCATGTTTATGACTCAATTAAGCGTAATGCCGCGAATGCTGAGTTGATTCAAGATGGTAATGGTATCAAAGGTGCAGCCACAGGTATTCCGTTCCCGTTTCCAGAGGGCGGTTTAGAACTTATTTGGAATCACTTAACGCGCTATCGTGGTGTTAATGTTGAGCGTGAAGCGGGTCAAGCAGCTCCGTTGGCGAATGGTGATTATGTATTGGTTAAGTTGAAAGATGAGTTACAACAAATTTACAATGAGCCAAACATGACGCCTGAAAAATTGGCTGATGGTAATGTCTTATTCTTGTTCCGCCAATACGTAACTTCGCCAGCACGTTTGGCTGGTACTGCGTTGTTAGTGCATGAAACAATGGATCAGGTTAAAGAGCCGCGTAAAGCGTGGACTTATAACACTGGTCAACGTCGTGTTCGACGTGCTCCAAACGTAGCTTATGATGCTCCAGGTACTGCGGCTGATGGTTTGCGTACTACTGACGATTTCGATATGTTTAACGGTGCTCCAGATCGCTACAACTGGACCATTAAAGGCAAAAAGGAAATGTACATCCCTTACAACAGTTATAAGTTGCATTCGGATAAAGTTTCTTATGATGACATCATCAAACCTGGTGTTATTAATCAAGATTTAGTGCGTTATGAAAAGCACCGTGTCTGGGTGCTAGAAGCTAACTTAAAAGAAGATACGCGTCACCAATATAAGAAACGTGTATTCTATATCGACGAAGATAGCTGGCAAATTGCTCTAGAAGATATTTATGATGAGCGTGATCAATTATGGCGTGTAGCAATGGCCCATGCGGTGAACTACTATGAAGTTCCTACTATGTGGTCAACGTTGGAGACTTATTATGATTTACCTTCAGGTCGTTATTTAGCAATTGGCTTGGATAACCAAGAAGATATGTATAACTTCCAAGCTGACTTTAACGGAAATCACTTTACTCCTTCAGCACTACGTCGTATCGGTAGACGTTAATCTCGATATCAAAGCGGTCGGTTCTCCGGCCGCTTTTGTATTTAATACTTTTATACACGGCAATTTAACATTAACAATTAAAACTAGAGAACACTGGTCCGTATGAAAACGTATCTCAAGTCATTTATCACATTAGCAGCCTTGTTCGGTTGTAGTGTCGTCGTTTTACCGAGCCATAGTGGCCAACAGGAAGCAACTGAGCAAAGTGTTGTTTCAAGCTCAAACAACGGAGCAATCATTGCTGAAAAAGCGAAGAGTTCTTTGTTGTTAGATATTATCAAACTATCAAACGGAAAATTGGTTACTGTCGGTGAGCGAGGCCATATTTTATTATCTGATGATAATGGACAAACTTGGAAGCAGTCTCCAGTACCTAGTAAGAGTAGTTTAACCGCGATAGATTTTTTTGATGATACTCATGGGGTGGCGGTTGGTTTTGATCAAACCATTTTGCTGACAACTGATGGTGGATTAAGTTGGACGCAAACCCATCAACTGGACTCTTTGGAGCAGCCAGCACTGTTTGATGTTAATTATGTAAGCAAGGATCAGCTAGTGGCAATTGGATCCTATGGTTTGTATATGACTAGCGAGGACGGTGGTGCTACCTGGGATGCTCAGGAAGTTGATAGTCTGGCGGATAACTTTGGAGGTTTCAGCCATTTTTACTCGATGACGGTTATTGATAGCAAAAACTGGATTCTAGCTGGGGAAAAATATGTTTCGGGTGAAACTGCCGACTTTGAAGAAATCAACACAGGACTATTGGCGAAAACTAATGATGGTGGCCAGACTTGGAGCAAGTTAGCGTCACCGTACGATGGTTCTTTCTTTGGCGTGAACCATCTAAATGGTGTGCTGTATGCCTATGGTTTAAGAGGCAATGTGTACGAATCGCGCGATCAAGGACAGAGCTGGAGAAGTTTGTTTTTAAAGACTGCTGCCGGCTTACACGATATGGATTTTCTACCTAATGGACAATGGGTATTGGTTGGAACGGGTGGCGTGTTAATTGAAAATACAGCAACAGGCGATAACATCACTAAACGTAGAGATCTTAAAGGGCGAGCCGCGGTGATAGCAATTAGTGATAACGAACTAATTATTGTAGGCGAAGGTGGGGTTGAGCGTGTAAATCTTGATGCAGAGTAGCTCAAGAGAACATTCGACAAAAAACGTAAAGTCATGACATAACAGTCAGAAGAAGCATGGCAAATAATATGGCAAAAAGTAAATTAGAACCATTGGTACGAAATCTATTTTTCAAGAATAGAACAATTTGGATAGCTTTATTCGCTGTAATTACAGCGGTGATGGCTTATTTTGTAAGTCAGCTTAAAGTTGATGCAAGTTTTGAAAAGAACATTCCGCTTAAACACGAATATATGCAAACTTATTTGCAATATCAGGATGAGTTTGGGGGTGCGAACCGAGTATTGGTTGCTTTAGAAGATACTAGCGGAAACATTTTCAATCCTGAGTTCTTCACCGCGCTGAATGATGCAACGGGTAAAGTTGCGGGTATTGCAGGCGTTAATCAACCTCAAGTGCAATCGTTATTTACGCCGAATACTCGTTATATTGAAGCTAGTGAGCAAGGTTTAGAAGGTGGCCCGGTTATTCCAGCTCGATTTGATGGGTCGGATATCGCATTAAATCAAGTTCGCGAGAATATCTTAAAAGCTGGTATCGTCGGGCGGTTGGTAGCCAATGACTTTTCATCGGCTATGGTTTCAGCACAACTTTTTTCTGAGTATAACGAAACCAATGGTGACAGCTCTGAATCCACTATGGTTAAAACTGATTTTGTCAAAGTTGCTAAAGAGCTTGAACAAATTCGCTCGGAATTAGAAGAAAGTTACCCTAGTGTTAAGGTGCATATCATTGGTTTTGCCAAAATGATTGGTGATGTTAGTGATGGTGCTGGTGGTGTATTTATCTTTTTCTTGATCGCTTTAATCATCACCGCAATTTTAGTTTTCTGGTATTCACGTTCAATCAAATTAACGCTGTTACCGTTGTTAACTTCAATAATTGCCGTAGTTTGGCAGTTAGGATTATTAACAGCGTTAGGTTTTGGGATTGACCCAATGTCAATTTTGGTGCCATTTTTAATCTTTGCTATTGGTGTTAGTCATGGCGTGCAAATGATCAATGGTGTTCAGCAAAATGTTGCAAAAGGAATGAAAGGTTTTGATGCCTCGGTGATTGCGTGTGCTAGCTTGATCGTTCCGGGTGGCGTTGCCTTAGTTAGTGATACGGTTGGTTTCTTGACGTTGCAGCTGATTGAGATTGATATTATTCGAGAATTGGCCATAACAGCGAGTATTGGTGTTGCGGTATTAATTTTAACCAATTTGATTTTATTGCCTTTGCTATTGTCTTATACCAATTTTAACGACAAATTTGTGGCATCTGTTCAGGCTCGTGAAAAAGCTCGTGAGGCTTGGTGGAATAAACTTACCGCTTTTGCTAAGAAGCCTTATTCAACTATTGTGATAGTGATTGGTGTTTTATTGGCCGTATTAGGTTATTGGCAATCTCAATACATGAAAATAGGTGACTTACACGCTGGTGCGCCTGCACTACGCCAAGATTCTACCTATAACTTGGATACTAAATTTATTACTGAGAAATTTTCCATTGGCACAGACATGATTTCAGTCATCATAGAAACCAAAAGCGATGGCTGTACTTATTATGACGTGATGGACACAATGGACCAATTTCAGTGGCAATTAGCTAATGTACAAGGTGTTCAATCAACTATCAGTTTACCGCAAGTTTCAAAAATTGTTAATGGCATGTTAAGCGAAGGCAACTTGAAGTGGAAAGTGTTGCCAAAAGATCAAGCGGTGATGGTGCAGTCAATCAGCAGAATTGAAACCGGTACTGGCTTGCTTAATTCAGATTGTAGTGTAATGCCTGTTATGGTGTTCTTAGACGATCATAAAGCGGAAACGATCGAGCGTGTTGTCGCTTCTGTTAAAGAATTTCAAGCTAACAATGATAATGAAAATATCAGTCTTCGTTTAGCGACTGGTCCCGTTGGGGTGATGGCAGCGACCAATGAAGCTGTAGCAGAAGCGCAGTGGCCAATGATGATGTGGGTTTATTTAGCGGTGATCTTGCTGTGCTTAATCAGTTTCCGCTCTATTAGAGGAACAATCTGTGTCGTGTTACCGTTGGTTGTTGTTTCATTCTTAGCACAAGCGTTAATGACTTGGCTTGAGATTGGTTTAACGGTTGCTACTCTGCCTGTAATTGCTCTTGGAGTGGGTATTGGTGTCGATTATGGTATCTATATCTTCTCTCGCATGGTGCGCTTTATTCGTTCCGGTATGAGTGTTGCAGACGCTTATTTTGAAACCTTAAAGCTAACAGGTAATGCGGTGCTATTCACTGGTTTAACCTTAGCAATAGGGGTCAGTACTTGGATGTTCTCTGCTTTACAATTCCAAGCCGATATGGGAATCATGCTAACCTTTATGTTTTTAGTGAATATGTTGGGAGCGATCATATTGCTACCAGCATTAGCAGCACTTTTATACAAACGCTAATAATAGAGTTAGCACTGGTAAAACCTGCTTAATAAATGGCATCTAAATGTAAATTTAGGTGCCATTTTTGTTGTAAATGCCCTAAAATTAAAGGTAATTCTCTAATCACATACATTTAGCCAGAATATTTTTGGGATAGGATAATGGCCAGCTCAAATAGCACTTCAAAATTACTGACAAAAGTTCAGCAAATGATCGATAAAAAAGTTTCCAAGCGCAAAGCAGATCTTGTAAAGCAATTTGCTGAAATAATATACACCAGCGTCTCAGAAGATGAGTTTAGCGAGCGTACTAGTCAAGAGTTGTACGATTCTATTTTAAGTCTTTGGAATTTTATTCAAGATTTTGATGGTACCAGCAAACTACGGATCTTTAATCCCACTCTTGAAAAGAATGGCTGGCAATCAAAGCATACTATTATTGAATTGAATCATGCGGATATGCCGTTTTTAGTTGATTCAATTCGTATGGAGTTGAATCGCCACGGAGTTGACGTGCATCTACACTTGCATGTCCCAATGAGTATCCGTCGTGGTAAAAGTGGCATTTTAGATTTAGAACAATGTCTTGATGAAAAGGATGATCTAACGCTAGAGACACCTATGTATCTTGAAGTGGATCGAATTCTTGAAGATGAAACACTACTAGAATTACAAGCAGATTTAAGTCGAATTTTAGCAGATGTTAGAGCGACAGTAATCGACTGGAAACCAATGGGTAGCAAACTTGCTGATATCATTGCAGAGCTAGAACAAGATCCCCCACCGCTGCGCACTGATAGAATTGAAGAAGCACTGGATTTTTTGCGTTGGGTTCAGCAAAACCATTTTGTGTTTATGGGGGCTCGAACCTATGACTTGAAACGCAACAAAAAAGACATTGTTTTATCTTCAGTAAAAAATAGCGGGCTTGGAATTTTAGGCAATGAAAATAATCATAAAGAATATCAATTGTCGAAGATGCCAAAAGGTGCGCAGAAACTGGCTTTATCTAATGAACACTTATTAGTATTAACTAAAACCAATACTGTTTCTACAGTACACCGTCCAAGCCATATTGATTATATTGGAGTGAAGCGCTTCAATAAGCAAGGCGAAGTGATTGGTGAGCATCGCTTCTTTGGTTTGTTTACCTCAGCAGCTTATAATATGGATCCGCATTTTATTCCTGTCTTAAGGAAAAAAATAGTCAATGTATTGGCTGAGTCGCAATTAAAACCAGGTGGACATGATTATAAAGCTTTAAAAAATATATTAGAAATTTACCCTCGTGATGAATTATTCCAAGTTCCGACTTTGAAATTGTTGGACATTGCTATGGGGATTTTGCATATCCAAGAAAGAAGGCAGGTTCGTGCATTTGTACGGCGTGATCCTTTCGGTCGTTATTTTTCAGTGTTGACCTTCGTGCCAAGAGATACCTATAACACCAAAATTCGTCTGAAAATGACCAATATCTTAGCTAAAACGTTAAATAGTAATGGGCAAATAGAGTTTACAACACACTTTTCAGAATCAAATCTAGCTCGTACACATTTTAGAGTGCCTGTAGAAAATGCAGAAGCGATTGAGTATGACTTGGAGCAGATGCAATCTGAGCTACAAGAAGCCGCCTTGTCTTGGGAAGACGTTTTATCGGAAAATATTATTTATCACTTCAGCGATAATGAAGCGGTTAACTTAGTTAAGAAGTATGCTAATGCGTTCCCACCCGGTTATCAGAACCAGCAAAGTGTGCAGTCGGCAATTGTTGATATTAAACATATAGAAAACATTTCTGATGAGAAACCGTTAGGAATGTTGCTGTATAAAAATCAAGAAAGTGAAAAGGGCAATCTTGGATTTAAGTTGTATCATCGCAATAAGCCAATGTCATTGTCAGACGTTATGCCTATGCTCGAAAACATGGGTTTAACGGTGATTGATGAAACGCCCTATAAAGTTAAATCAGAAGGTTTAGGTAAAGTTTGGATTATGGATTTCAGTGTGAAATATGATGCTGAAATTAATGTGGATGATATTCGAGACAATTTCCAGCAAGCATTTGCCAAAGCTTGGGAAAACCAAGCGGAAAAGGATGGCTTTAATCGTTTGATTATGGCCGCCGATTTGAACTGGCGCCAGGTCGCGATGTTACGTGCTTATGCCAAATATATGTGGCAAATAGGTTTTACTTTTAGTCAAAATTATATTGAACAAACACTGACTCAGTATTCTGATATTGCGCGCGGTTTAGTTGATTTGTTTGAAATGCGTTTTGACCCAGGAAATGATTTTAGCGAACGAAAATATAATGCTACAAAGCGTGATTTAATCAAGACTTTTGCTAATGTAGATAACCTTGATCAAGATAAGATTGTTAACAAGTATCTTGAACTAATTGATGCCACGGTACGTACCAATTTTTATCAAACCGACGCAAAAGGTTTTGATAAAAGTTATATTTCATTCAAGCTACAACCTTCAAGAATTTCAGATATTCCAAAGCCTGTTCCAATGTTTGAAATTTTTGTTTACTCACCGCGCGTGGAAGGTGTGCATTTGCGTGGTGGTAAAGTTGCGCGTGGCGGCTTACGTTGGTCAGATCGTCGAGAAGATTTCAGAACGGAAGTATTGGGGTTAGTTAAAGCTCAACAAGTTAAAAATTCGGTAATTGTACCTGTGGGTGCTAAAGGTGGTTTTGTTTGTAAGCAACTACCAACAGCCGCTGGCCGAGATGCTTTCTTTGCTGAAGGTGTTGCTTGTTACAAGATTTTCATTCGAGCATTGCTGGATATCACTGACAATATCATTAATGGTGATATTGTTGCACCTCAGTCGGTGGTTCGACACGATAATGATGACCCTTATTTAGTAGTTGCCGCAGATAAAGGTACTGCAACCTTCTCTGATATCGCAAATGGTATTTCTGTTGATTACGGTCACTGGCTAGGAGATGCTTTCGCTTCGGGTGGTAGTAACGGTTATGACCATAAAGCCATGGGTATCACAGCCAAAGGTGCATGGGAATCAGTCAAACGTCACTTCCGTGAAATGGGTGTTGACTGCCAAAACGAAGACTTTACTGTGGTTGGCTGTGGCGATATGTCAGGTGATGTGTTTGGTAATGGTATGTTGTTATCTAAGCATATTCGTTTGCAAGTTGCTTTTAATCATATGCACATATTTGTTGACCCTAATCCTGATTCCGCAGTTTCTTATATAGAGCGAGAACGTCTTTTTAATTTACCTCGCTCAGGTTGGAACGACTATAATTCAGAGTTAATCTCTAAAGGTGGTGGCATCTTCGAGCGTAGTGCTAAGTCTATTGATTTAACGCCTGAAATGCAAAGCATGCTAGGCATAAAATCAAAGTCATTATCGCCAAATGAACTGATCAACGCCGCGTTAAAAATGAAAGTGGATCTATTTTGGAATGGTGGTATCGGTACTTATGT
>JABXIQ010000008.1 GCA_013373015.1 Kangiellaceae bacterium | reverse complement strand
TGTAGTTCTTAACGCCGATACCACACTCCATACCATTACGGACTTCGTTAGCATCTTCTTTGAAGCGGCGTAGTGACTCCAGTTCGCCCTCGTAAATCACCACATCATCACGCAATACACGGATTGGATTATTACGCTTAACAACACCTTCAACCACCATACAGCCCGCAATCGCGCCAAATTTTGGAGACTTAAAGACATCACGAACTTCCGCTAGACCAATGATTTCTTGGCGCATTTCTGGCGATAACATACCGCTTAACGCTGCCTTAACTTCATCAATCGCTTCATAAATAATACTGTAGTAACGAATTTCAACCGCTTCTTGCTCAGCAGTTTTACGCGCAGTAGCATCAGCACGAACGTTGAAACCAATAATGATTGCGCTAGACGCTGCAGCCAAGGTTACATCGGTCTCTTTAATACCACCCACACCACTTGAAATCACGCGAACTTCTACTTCGTCATGCGCTAAATCAGTTAATGATTTACTTAAAGCTTCAACAGAACCTTGAACATCGGCTTTGATAATCACGTTCAACTGTTGTGCAGGCTCATCATCGCCAAGTCCAGCAAACATATTCGCCAACTTCGCTTTTTGCTGACGGGCTTGCAGTTCTTCACGAGCCTTCTGCTCACGACGCTCAGCAATTTCACGTGCTGTACGCTCATCAGCAACAACCGTCGCTTCATCGCCCGCCGTTGGCACGCCAGACAAACCAAGAATCTCCACAGGAATCGAAGGACCCGCGGTTTCAATTGGCTCACCATTTTCGTCCAACATGGCTCGCACACGACCGTAATGAGTTCCAGCCAATAAGATGTCGCCTTTATTTAATTGGCCTTTTTGTACCAACACTGAAGCCACTGCACCGCGACCTTTATCCAAGCGAGCCTCAATCACAAAGCCTTTTGCGGCTCCCGTAGGAACAGCGGTAAGCTCTAAAACTTCGGCTTGTAATAAAATCGAATCCAACAACTCGTCAACACCTTGGCCTGTTTTCGCTGAAACATGCACAAACTGTACGTCACCACCCCAATCTTCAGGGATAACATCGTGTTGAGATAATTCATTCTTTACTCGATCAGCATCAGCTTCAGGCTTATCTATTTTATTAACCGCCACAATCATCGGTACGCCCGCAGCCTTTGCGTGTTGTACCGCTTCAACGGTCTGTGGCATCACGCCATCATCAGCCGCTACAATCAAGATAACAATATCAGTAACTTCCGCACCGCGCGCACGCATCGCTGTGAAAGCAGCGTGACCAGGTGTATCTAAGAAAGTCACCATACCTTTGTCAGTCTCTACATGGTAAGCACCTATATGCTGAGTAATGCCACCCGCTTCACCAGAAGCTACATGACTCGCACGAATATAATCTAATAGCGAGGTTTTACCATGGTCAACGTGACCCATAATAGTCACTACTGGAGCACGTGGAGCACCTTCGCCATCTTGGGTTAATGCTTCTGACAGTGCCTTTTCTTCCATCTCATTTTCGTTAACAAGAACAGGATTATGTCCCATTTCTTCAACAATTAACGATGCGGTTTCCTGATCAATAGACTGATTGATAGTGGCCATAACACCCACTTTCATCATCGCCTTCATCAACTCAGGAGCCTTAACGGTCATAGCTTTGGCTAATTCGCCCACCGTTATAGTTTCAGGAATTTCAACGTCATGAATAATATCTTTTGTCGGTTTTTTGAAACCATGTTTTTTCATAGCTTCCGGAGCGCTATAAACTCGCTGTTCAATAGTCACACCTTTTTGTTGACCATCAGATAGCGCATTGGCCACTAAATCTGCATCAGAAGATTTCTTCTTACCTTTCTTCTTGCGCTTTTTGCGGTAGCCAGATTTTTCTTCAAAATCAGCAATCGACATTGGCTTAACAGGTTCTTCACCTTTCTTAACCACTTTTGGCTCAGTTTTAGTTTTAGCCTTTTCTTCCAATTGCTTAGCAATTTTTTCTTTCGCAGCTTTAGGATCAACAGCCGCAGTTTTTTTCGCTTTAGCCTCGTCTACCACACGCTGTGCAGCTTCTTCCGCTTTACGCTTCGCTTCTTCCGCCGCTTTTTTCTTCGCTTCAGCTTCTTCCGCTTTACGTTTTGCTTCTTGCTCTTTGCGTTTGGCTTCTTCCGCCGCTTTTAGTTTTGCAGCTTCTTCAGCTTTACGAATAGCTTCGGCTTCCGCTTGCTTTTGCGCTTCTTCCTCAGCGGCTAATTTTGCCAACTCTTCTGCTGAACGCTTTACGTAAGTACGTTTTTTCTTCACCGCGACCTGTACTGATTTCTTTTTACCCTCAGCACTGGTTACGCTTAACGTACTTTTCTGCGTACGGTTCAAAGTAATCTTTTTCGGAGCCGTATTTTCAGAGCCACCATGACTTTTTTGCAAATAAGCTAATAAAGTTTTTTTCTGCTCATCGGTAATGGCATCATCCGCATTCTTCACTTTAATGCCGGCAGCATTCAATTGCTCCAATAATTTATCGACTGGAGTTTTTACGGTTTCAGCTAATTTTTTTACTGTAATATCGGACATTCTGTATCCCCCGCTTTTATTATTCTTGGTCCTCGAACCAAGGTGCACGCGCGGTCATGATTAATTGTGCAGCACGCTCTGCATCCATATCTTCAATATCTAATAGATCATCAACGCCAAGCTCGGCCAAATCTTCCATTGTGATAATGCCTTTGCTTGCTAGTACGAACGCCAAATGACGCTCCATACCTTCCATGTTCAATAGATCATCTGCTGGCTCATTTTTATCCAGCTTCTCTTCACTTGCGATAGCTTTAGTCAATAAAGCATCCTTCGCACGTGATTTTAAGGCTTCAATTAAATCTTCATCGAAGCCATCAATTTCCTGCATTTCTGCAGATGGAACGTAAGCAACTTCTTCCAAAGTTGTGAAACCTTCTTGAACCAAGATTTCAGACAACTCTTGATCAACTCCTAAGTCATCCATAAATGATTGAACTATTGTTTCAGACTCGGATTGATTCTTAGTAGCAAACTCTTCCTCAGTCATTACATTCAATTCCCAACCAGTTAACTCACTAGCTAGACGAATATTTTGACCACTACGACCAATCGCTTGAGCTAATTGATCTTCAGCAACTGCTATATCCATACTACGACGGTCTTCATCAACAACGATAGAAACCACTTCCGCAGGAGCCATGGCATTGATTACGAACTGAGCTGGATTATCGTCATATAACACGATATCAATACGCTCACCGTTCAATTCACCAGTTACAGCTTGCACACGAGCACCGCGCATACCCACGCAAGCGCCTACAGGATCAATACGCTTGTCATTGGTTTTTACGGCAACTTTTGCACGCGAACCAGGATCACGAGCAGCACCCTTAATTTCAATGATTTGCTCACCAATTTCTGGCACTTCAATGCGGAATAACTCTTCCAACATTTCAGGACGGGTACGGCTCACAAACAATTGAGGGCCGCGATTCTCATCTTTAATGGTGTACAGCAAACCACGAACACGATCACCAGCACGAACAGTTTCGCGAGGCATCATTTCTTCACGCTGAATCACAGCTTCCGCGTTATTACCCAAATCTAAGTAAATATAATCACGAGTAATTTTTTTAACTACACCAGTAATTAAGTCACCCACACGATCACGAAACGCTTCAACTGTTTTAGCACGCTCAGCTTCACGTACTTTCTGAACAATTACTTGCTTAGCTGTTTGAGCCGCGATACGACCAAACTCGATTGACTCGATTTGCTCTTCAACAAACTCACCTAATTCAATCTCAGGGTTTTCTACTTGTGCAGCTGAAAGAGTCGTTTCCGTTAATGGACTTTCCACCTCTTCGTCACCTACAACCGTCCAACGACGATAAGTATCGTATTCCCCTGTATCACGATCAATATCAACACGCACATCAATATCAGTGCCGTGCTTTTTCTTTGTGGCAGTCGCAAGCGCAGCTTCAAGTGCGCCAAATATCAACTCAGGATCAACATCCTTCTCGTTTGAAACCGCTTCAACTACTAACAAAATTTCTTTATTGCTCATACCTATTAACCTTTAGATGAGTTCCAAAAAAATTACAAATTACCTAGTATTTCGCTACTAGATTCGCTTTATCAACTTGTTGGCAAATAATCTCATGCGACTCACCGTCAACCAACAACGTCATCACACCATTATTTACCTGCTCAATAACGCCTTTAAATTTACGGCGTCCATTAATCGGGATTGCAACCCGTAATTCCACTTCTTCGCCAACATAACGAGCGAATTGCTGTTCATTAAATAGTGGGCGATCCATACCTGGAGAAGACACTTCGAGGTTATAAAGGCCTTTTATAGGGTCTTCTAAATCCAAAACACCGCTTACTTGATGGCTCACTTCAGCACAATCATCCACATTGATACCATTTTCGTGATCAATAAAAATACGCAACACAGAGTGCTTCCCCTGTGCCAGATATTCGATTCCCCAAAGCTCAAAGCCGGTCGCTTCAACCGCAGGGCGGATCATTTGTTCTAACTCTTCGTGTTTTGCCATAATTCAATATTAACTAACAATAATCTTTTATAAATCAAACCGTTATAACTCAATAACGCTATAAATTGCAGAGACAAAAAAAGGCCTTATGGCCCCATCAACAAAAAATCTTATTCATGCGACGGGTCATAAGCTAAGCCAATGTCCCACTGGTTTTAACTGCTTCTATTGAACAATAAAAACCAGAAAAAAATAAAGCCCCTAATCAGGGGCCTTATCATTATATTCGGTAGTGTAAAAAATAACCACACCCCAATTTGATAACCACGTCAATATAGAAACAATGTCATCAAATCTTAAACTTAGTTACAGTGCTTAGTGCTAACTGACACCTTTCGGCTATGCCCCTGAAAGAGCGAGCCCGACACAGCGGGTTTAGCCAAGCATCAACCAGATGCTAAAAATTGGTTGCGGGGGCCGGATTTGAACCGACGACCTTC
>JABXIQ010000004.1 GCA_013373015.1 Kangiellaceae bacterium | reverse complement strand
CGCCGTACCGGTGATTTCCGGGGTGGTGTCGTTAGTGGTTTGGCTGACCACCGTTGGGATCTGTACATCGTTATCCAGGATATCTATCGTCGCATTGTCCGTGCCCAAGCTGCCGTTGGTCGGGTTCGAGATGGTCGCTATCACCCCTTCGGTACCTTCCACCAACACATCATCGGTCACGTCCAACGTAATCGTCGCGCTGGTCGAACCCGCTGGAATGGTCACCGTAGTCACCGCCGTCGCGTAATCGTCGCCTTCGGTCGCAGCGCCTGAGTACACCACGTCAACCGTGATGTCGGTTGTGCTGACGGCGCTTAAACTCACCGTAAAGGTGCCATCCACAGGACCTGCTTCATTACCGTCAACACCCGCAGCAATGCTGACTAAAATTCCTTGGTTAGTATAAGTACAAAAAATTGCTTGATTCGAGTCTGAACTATCAATTAACAAGCCATCAGTAGGATCGGTGTCGTTGGCACCAGTACAACTTAAGATTGAGTTATAATTAAAAGCTGAGCCGCTAGTGAAGCTTTCAGATATCATGATAGTTTCACCGACTAAAGCTCTGGTCACTAAGCTTGTATCTGTTTCATCTGAACTATCAGCAGTTGAATTTAAAGAGTTAGGATTAGAAGCACCACTAGTAGAAATAGTTACGGCATCACCCACCTGGGCGCTAACCCAAGTTTTTTGTAATTGTAGTATTGCTCCAGCTGTATTTTCATAGGTACATACTATTATTGCACCAGCATCAGCCACATCAATTAATAAACCATTGCTAGGATCAGTATCAGTAGCACCAGTACAACTTAAGCTTGCTGAGTAATCCGATGCTGTACCACTAGTAAAGTTTTCAGAGAAGGTGATATTTTCACCTTCATAAACATTAACTACAGTACTGATATCTGTTTCAGTTGAGCTGTCAGCTACAGAGTTAAAGTTGTGATTATTTGATGCTCCGCTTGTAGTAATATTTACCCCATCACTCAGATTAGCGTTAACCCAACTTTTGGCCACTTGTAATGTTGCAGCTTGGCGGTGTGCGTTAGTGATGGTACAAGTTGTGGCATCACCAGCGGCAAGGCTAATGCTTCCGTTATTAAAGGCACTATTATTTAAAGTTCCTACATCACAAGACCAAGCACCTTCGTTATAAGCAAACAAATCATTTTCGGTTAAAGTGTAAGTCCCAGCAACAAGATCCAAGGTTGTAGCTGTATATTCAGTAACACCAGCACCAAGATCAACTCCAGCACTGAAGGTTAAAGCCCCAGCATCAGTAGTGATTGAAAAATCACCAACAACAGCAGTACCACCAAAAGAGTTATCAACTCTTTTAACAATCGTTAAACTGGCATCATTATCTAAAATATCAATGGAAGCGTTATTGGTTGCGCCAATGGTCGCAACGCCACTCGTTACCGAGCTTAGGCTTATTTCTACAGTTTCAGTGCCTTCGACAATAGTGTCATCTATAACAGGAACATTTATTGTGGCGCTGGTAGAGCCTGCCAAAATAGTCACGGTTCCGCTTAAAGCAGTGTAATCAGTACCAGAAGTTGCTGTGCCGCCAACGCTATAAGCAATAACGGTATCGGTATCGCTAGGATTAGTTAAACTGACGGTAAACTGACCATCAATTGGGCCTGCTTCATCACCGTTAGTGGTGGCAGCAATCGAAACTTGGCTACTATCATCATTTTCAATAGTACCGGTTCCTGCTGCAGTAGTAATTGTTGCATTGGCCGAAGGATTGCTTAGGTTGACGCTAAAAGCTTCATCAGACTCAACAGTCAAATCACCGTTTACCGTAACAGAAATAGTTGTGCTAGTTGAGCCCGCTGTAATAGTGCCTTGGGTTGTGCTAATTGCGACGTAATCACTATCACCAATCGTAGCGGTTCCATCAGCAGTAGCATAGTCAAAAGTGATGTTTGAAGTTGGTGTTACACCATTGGTAATACTGACGGTAAATATAAAGGTTGTTGTACCTGCATCGGTTTCAACTTGACTAACATTATTAATAGCCAATTCCGCTTGCGGTTGTACAATCAAGCTGGCATTAGCAGTATTACTTGCCCCCATACCAGTATCAAGAGTACCTGATACATTATCGTAAGTTCCTGCCGTTGCGGAAGTTACGTCAGCGGTAATAGTACATGAGCTACTGGTAGGGATAGTCGCTCCAGCGGCTAAAGTGATCGCCGAAGCGCCGTCAGCAGCCGTTAAGGTTCCTGTACAAGTCGTGCTTGAGTTTGCTGGAGTAGCGAGTACTAAGCCTGCAGGTAAAGTATCGACAAAATCTGATTGAAGTGTTGCTGCGAAATTGTTTGAGTTTGTTAGGGTTATGGTTAGGGTTGAAATATTCCCAAAATCAACAGTGCTTGGGCTAAAAGCTTTAGTTGGTTGAGGAATAACAACGCTTAGTGTATTGGAATCCGTAGCACAAGCTTCTGTAGTTGCATCACCCACAGCACAGCCGCCAGCCGTGTTATTGGCTGTGTTTGGATCCGTTACCCCGGCAGGTAAAGTCACCGTAACGGTATTATCAACCGTCGCTGGATAGTCCACCGCTATTGCTGTATGTGCAAAAAATGCAGATGCAGCAAAAAGCCCCACAATACCTAATCGTGACGTTAAATTTTTCATATTATTTTTCAAAGATCGCAGCCCAAACTTTGTCATTTATTACCTAATTATAAAATTACTGGTAACTGCCTTGTATAACTCGAATACCCTATCCCCAATGACTTGAAACAATTTTTCACAATTTCATTATATTTTAATTGAAGTTAATTGCTATAGGTTATTGATAAACTTAATAAAACATCTAAATTGTAAAATTCTATCAACTTTAGAATTAACTTTAATATCAAGCACTTACATAAATACTCTTAATAAAACCCTATTCAACATTTTACAAATGTGAATCGGCTCACAAAAACATCCGACCAGTCCAATAAAAACAATGAGTTAGCTTCCTGCTTGATTAAGAATAATCTATGGTAGGTGAAATTGCTGTAAGGAAACCAAATTAAGAACACACTGGTCGAAAATTGTACGACATCAATGCAAAAATGAGAAGTTCATCACGATAAATCGCTACAAAATTACGACTAACGGTACAAACCGTTACAAAACACCACGAGCAAAGCGCTTACTGAAAGTTAGTAAGCGTTTGGATCGGTTGAGTAAGTAACAGGTACAGTGATGGTAGCCGACTCGCCATTGGCCAAATTCAAACTACCGCTGATGACTTGTCCAGCAACATTTACACTGATACAGTTTGCAGGAGCGGTACAAGTAACACTGCCTATTGCCAAACCAGTCGGAACGGTATCTGTAAAAGTAACGCCTACAGCATCATTGGGTCCATTATTAGTTACAGTGATTGTGTAGGTTCCTGTACCGCCAGGTGTATAGCTAACCGCGCTATCGTCTTTAGAAACTTGGATATCCATACGCTGGATAACATCTAAACTATGATTATCATTGGCTGAAGTTGCTACTGTATATCCGCTTGGTGTGTAATTAGTTGTCACCGTATTCACAGTTGGATCAGCAGCATTTACTGGAACTGTATAAACTTTATCAAATGTACAGCTGTCATTAGGCGCTACTAAAGTCAATGTGCTACAAGCTGCTGTAGCATCTGTAGCTAAATCACCTAGAATATCATCCGTAATGCTAGTCAAAGCTAAATCAGGAGTATCGGACGAGCTAGTGTTGGTAATAGTGAAAGTATAAGTAACATCTGTTTCGACTTCTGCACTAGCTGCTGCAGTTTTATCAATTGTTACTGAAGCTTGGAACAAGTTAATACTATGATCATCAGTATCAGAAGCTTGATCACCGTTGGGATACTCATAGGTTGATGACACTGTATTCACCAAAGGATCTGGATCAGTTGGCTGTATAGTGTAATCAACCGTGAACGTACAAGTTGCCGTACCAATAATGCTGTCACAACCTGCCACAGTAGCTGCATCAGAAGTTGCATTGGCCGTTACCGCATCAATCACAGGATCAGACATTGAGACCAGTGTTACTGGCAATAAACCAGTATTTTCTACGGTAAAACTATAGGTCACAGTCTCACCAATTTGCGAAAGTGTCGTTGCTGAAGTTTTGTCAATCGTTACAGAGTTAGCGCCACAAGCATCAAAGAAAGGACCTTGGGTATAGTCTTTCAAAGTTGCAGTAGAAGATGATGATGAGCGAGTCTCAAATAATACATTCGTTGTACAGGTTGGTGCCGTACCAATCGATCTAAAGAAAGCAGAAATGTTAATACCTGCCTCAAAATAAGCTGCGGTACTAATACTTCCTCTCCAAGAAGTAGCGATAGAGCCCGTATTTGCAATACCACAAAGAATGGGGTTTGAACCGTTACATGAACCACCTGAGCTATAATTGGTTAAGCCTGAACCATTCCAGATATCAGCTCTAACAGTAATCCCACTACCATTACTAGGGATTTCAGCCTGTATTAAAACATCACCAACCGTATGTACGCCATTCCAGCTGGAGCCCCCGCCCGGAGCTACCGTTGAGTCTGCCAACAACCAAAAGCTCATAGCTAAAGTACCATTCACTGACTGTACATCAGAGCCAATGTAAAAAATTAAGTCTCCATATTGGTGAACGCCAGTATTCGACCCCGTGTAAACATAAGCAGCGGCGTAACCGTGTCTAATATCGTTTTTATTGGTTAGATTACCAGAGCCATGCTGCCAGATATCGGGACAAGGTCCTGGACTTTCGGCTCCAGAGATACACATATCATCTTTGGAGTTTCCCGAGAAAATACTAGTATCGTTATTATCACCATCAAAAACCGTATCATCGGTCACAAAGAGAGCTTGAGCAGCTGTAGAGGTTCCACCATGAACATTATTAAAGTCTTCGCCCGCCGAAGCACCATTTGCAGCATTTCCATCAAGTTCAAAAATACCAAGATTATCAACCGCAGAAGCAGTTATAGAGCAGGCAAATAAACCAAACGCAAGTAAAAATTTTTTCATTGTTAGAAACTCTAAATTTTTATAGATATACGTAAATTACTATAACTAATAGTGACTTAGTTAGCATAATCTACATTCTATTACACAAGTTTACAATTAGTTACTGCAGAAAATTGGTCGGAACGAGAGGATTTGAACCTCCGACCCCTTGCACCCCATGCAAGTGCGCTACCAAGCTGCGCTACGTTCCGATTTTAGAATAGATATTTTGAAGCAGGCATTAAAAATGCGGTGCAAATAGTACCGCATTTATTTTAGATTGCAACGCTAAATTGGCTTAGGCTGCTAAGAATTGTTTAATTTTTTCCAGCTCTTCGATTAGCTCATCAAGATCCGATTTATTAACTGTGCCTGATACAGCTTCTTCACCTTCAGATAAGCACTGTCTAGCACCACCTATGGTGTAGCCATGTTCATATAACAACGAGCGAATCTGACGAACGATTAATACGTCATCACGTTGATAGTAGCGTCGATTACCACGGCGCACCGGATCAAGCTGATCGAATTCCTGTTCCCAGTAACGAAGAACATGCGGCTTTACCGCACATAAGTCACTGACTTCCCCAATCGTAAAATAGCGCTTGCCTGGTATTGCTGGTAATTCGTTATTATTGCTCGGTTCCAACATAGTCGGCGACTTTTCCTCTTAATTTTTGCCCCGGTTTGAATGTCACAACACGACGTGCACTAATTGGCACTTCTTCACCCGTTTTAGGGTTACGCCCAGGTCGCTGAGCTTTGTCGCGAAGTTCGAAATTACCGAAACCGGATAATTTAACGTTATAACCACCTTCCAAAGCGTCGCGGATTTGTTCAAAAAAAGCTTCTACAATTTCTTTCGACTCACGCTTATTAAGGCCTAATTCCTCATATAAACGTTCTGCCATATCAGCTTTTGTCAATGCCATAATGAATCCCCGTTATTCCTAAATTCTGTATAAATAAGCCCTATGAGCAACTGTTAAGCGGATCAGAACTCTGTTGCTTGTTATGCTTCTGAGTCCTAAATGCGCATTAAGTTCTCAAAACAGCGTTATATTGCTCTTGTAAGCCGTTGATAACCTTATCAACTACTTGGTTGATTTCAGAATCTTCTAGCGTTTTATCTGCATGACGTAAAGTCATAGCTAGAGCAATACTCTTTTTGCCTTGTTCAAGGTGTTCACCCTTGTATATATCAAAAATATAGGCATCTGTCAGTAAATTACCACCAATTTTTACAATAAAATCAACTAATTCGCCGCCTTTTACCGAATCGTCCACAATTACCGCCAAATCACGACGAATGGCAGGGAATTTCGATAAAGGCTTAAATTGTGGCAATTCACGCTCAGATAAAGCATCTAAATCCATTTCAAAGACAAAAGTATCTAGATCTAAATCTAACTCTTGCTGTAATGCTGGGTGCAGCTTTCCAATGTAGCCAATCGTTCGTTCATCTAATTGAATATCAGCAGACTGACCAGGATGCAAGATCTCTCTTTTACTTGGAACAAATGCAGAACTTCGTTTATTTGTTGCCAACAAGCTTTCAACGTCACCCTTTAGGTCGTAAAAATCAACTTTATCATTTTCCGTAAGCCAGCTTTCATTGCCGCGATTTCCAGCTAAGAGACCCGCAATCGTAGGAATTTGCTTAAGTTCATCACCAGAATTATCAAAGCGCAAACCTAACTCAAAAATACGGATTCGGTTTTGCTGACGGTTAATATTAAACTTAGCCGTTTGCACCAATCCAGCCAATAAATTCGTGCGCATCACGCCCATTTCACTTGAAATTGGATTCAGCAATGGCAAAGGCTCATGGCTTGGTTGTAATTTCTTTTGCAGTTCAGGCTCAACAAAGCTGTAAGTAATGGCTTCTTGGTAACCACGATTCACCATTACATCTCGCAGCATATTCTTCCATACGCGATTTTCAGGTTGCGCGAACATCGCCATTTCTGCAACTGGCTTACGACTGGGTAAGCGGTTATAACCATAAACCCGCACCAACTCTTCGATTAAACTTTCTTCGTTATCAATATCAAAACGGAAGCTAGGTACTAACACGTCCCAGCCTTGACCGTTAGCAGTCAACTGCAAACCAAGACGCGTCAAGATATCTTCAACTTGCACATCATCAAAAGCAAAACCTACAAGACGTTCGATACGAGCTCTTCGCAACTGCAAATGACGCTTGCTTGGCATAGCATCTTTCTCAACAGCTTCAATGATATCACCTGGTTGACCGCCTACAATGTCTAACAACAATTCAGTCGCACGCTCCATGGCGGTACGTTGTAATTCAAAATCGACGCCACGCTCATAACGGTGTGAAGCATCAGTATGCAAACCGTATTGACGGGCACGACCAGCAATCGCGATTTGGTCAAAATAAGCACTTTCTAGGAAAATATTCTTTGTTTCTGAGTTAATACCTGAATGAATACCACCCATAACGCCTGCAATAGCTAATGGTTTAGCATGGTCGGCAATCATCAGCGTATCTTCTGCGAGCTCAACTTCATTACCATCGAGCAAAGTCAATTTCTCACTCGGTTTAGCCATACGAACATCAATCCCACCTTCTAGTACATCTAGATCGAAGGCGTGCATTGGATGACCAAGCTCGAGCAATACATAGTTGGTAACATCAACTACAGGGTCGATTGAACGAACACCTGAACGCTCAATGCGCTGCACCATCCAATCCGGAGTTTTTGCTGTAGGGTTAATACCTTTGATGACACGCCCTAAATAGCGTGGACATGCATTTGGCGCGGATAACTTGATTGGTAAACTATCACTAATTTCTGCTGCATGAGCTTTTGGTGAAACCTCATGAACTGCCGTTTGTGTTAACACGCCGACTTCACGCGCAATACCGCGAATGCCTAAGCAATCGCCGCGATTTGGCGTTAAATCCACCTCAATAAGGTGATCATTCAAATCTTTGTAATCAACAAAATCCATGCCTAATGGCGCATCAGCAGGTAATTCCATAATACCGTCTGATTCATCACCTAACTTCAACTCGGTTGCCGAACACAACATACCGTGTGAGGCTACGCCACGTAGCTTAGCTTTTTTGATTTTGAAATCGCCCGGTAATACTGCACCAATCATAGCGCAAGCAACTTTAATTCCTACGCGAGCATTAGGTGCGCCGCAAATAATTTGTAATAGCTCTTCTGACTTGTCTCCAACGGATACTTTGCACACACGCAGCTTGTCAGCATCTGGGTGTTGTTCAGCTTCTACTATCTCACCAACTACAACACCTGAGAAGTTATCACCTAAAAATTCAAAACCATCAACTTCTAGGCCAGCCATTGTCAATTTTTCTACTAACTCTTGAGTAGAAATTTCAGGGTTAACCCACTCTCGTAACCACTTTTCACTGAATTTCATAGCTCTAACCCATTAATTAAATTGTTTGAGGAAGTTCAAATCATTCTCGAAGAATAAACGCAAATCGTTGACTCCATAACGCAACATGGTTAAACGCTCAACGCCCATGCCAAACGCGAATCCCGTATATTTTTCGCTATCGATTCCAACAGCTTTAAGAACGTTTGGATGAACCATCCCACAGCCCAAAACTTCTAACCAACCTGTGTGGCTGCACACGCGACAACCCTCACCGCCACAATTTACACATTGCACATCCACTTCTGCCGATGGCTCAGTGAATGGGAAGTATGAAGGACGGAAACGAGTTTCTAAATCTTTTTCAAAAAACTGTTTTAAGAACTCATCCAAAATACCTTTCAAGTCTATAAATGTAGTACTTTCATCCACTAATAGACCTTCAACTTGATGGAACATTGGGGTATGGGTTAAATCAGAATCACAACGATAAACACGACCAGGAGCAATTATCCGCAGTGGTGGTTTTTGCTCTTCCATCACACGTATTTGCACTGGAGAAGTATGCGTTCTTAGTAAGCGATTCGCATCAATATAAAAAGTATCGTGCATGGCACGTGCAGGATGGTGATCAGGAATATTTAAGGCACTGAAGTTATGAAAATCATCTTCGATTTCAGGACCTTCAGCCACTTCAAAACCCATCTGTGCAAAGTAAGACTCGATGCGTTGCAAAGTACGATTCACAGGATGTACACCACCCGCTTGAACATTACGTCCAGCTAAAGTTACATCAATTGTTTCTTGCGCTAATTTTGCAGCAATTTGTGCATCTTTTAAGGCCTTTTGCTTGGCCTCAATAAACACAAACACTTCTTTTTTGGCTTCATTTACTTTCGCACCAAACTTTGGTTTTTCTTCTGGTGGAAGCTGCCCCATTTTTTGCATTTGGGCAGTAATTAATCCTTTCTTACCGACAAAGCGAGCCTTGACTTGCTCTAGGTCTGGCAAAGTTTCAACTGCTGAAATTTCTTGTTCAGCTTGCTGTATAATCTGCTGTAGATCAGCATCTAATGTAATAGCCATAGTGTTCTCGTTAATACGATTGTGTTTATTGTTAATAACGTCTATAAGCGACTTTCACTCATCAAAAATAAAAAAAGGAAGAGCATTTCTGCCCTTCCTTTTCTTAACTGTTACTAGGTTTTGCAACCTAGTGAATGCACTTTCCGCTTAACCCTTGCTCTATCGAAAATGGTACAACTCAGGACAGCGAAAAGCCCATCAGCGATTAAGCGTCAAGGGCAGATTTAGCTTGCTCTGCAAAAGCAGCAAATGCTACTTTATCGAACACTGCTAGTTCTGCTAGCATCTTACGGTCAACTTCAATATTTGATTTTTTCAAACCATTAATGAATTTGCTGTATGACAAGCCATTTACACGCGCCTCAGCGTTGATACGGGCAATCCATAAAGCACGGAATTGACGTTTGCGCTGACGACGGTCACGGTATGCATATTGACCAGCTTTGATTACCGCTTGCTTAGCTACACGATAAACACGCGAACGTGCACCGTAATAACCTTTAGCTTGCTTTAAAATCTTCTTG
>JABXIQ010000018.1 GCA_013373015.1 Kangiellaceae bacterium | reverse complement strand
GGGGTCGCGGGTTCGAGTCCCGTCCGCTCCGCCATTATTTAAAAGCCAGCTTACATGCTGGCTTTTTTTATTTCTAAATAAAATGGGACGAGAATCCGCGAGCGGGTTTGACAAAATCGCAGGAGCGATTTTGAATGCTGGAGAGAATCGACAGCAGCCACAAAGTGGTCAATTACATGGATGTAATTGATAGTCCCGTCCGCTCCGCCACTATTTTAAAAGCCAGCTTTATGCTGGTTTTTTTATGTCTAAATTTTGCTTCTATCCTTTGATTTGGCTCCTTTTAACTTTGTTGGCTTTGTAACAAGTTAATTTTATGCCATGATATCAACAATCTTAGTTATGGCTTCTTTAAGTTTATGCCTAGTAAAACCTGCGCTAGTTGCAATCATGTTGTCGATTACAATTATTGTGCCAATTGCGGTGAAAAAATCCTCACGCCTGAGTTGCGCTCTGTAGGGCATATTGCTGGGGATGCGCTTGAAAATCTTACATCCTATGATGGGAAAATATGGCGCACACTCATTACTTTGTTTGTTAAGCCAGGCCAGCTTGATCGTAATTATCACATTGGACAACGTGTAAATTATCTGAAACCAATATCATTGTTTTTTATCATAAACGTGTTGTTTGTCATGTTTTCGCCACTAACCGACTTTTATGTGGCTTTTCGTGATCAAATGCAGCTGCAGCCTTATAGCGACTGGTTAAAACCTTACATGTTAGAAGTTATCGCTAATAAAGGTTATGAGATAGGCGATTTTGAGGAAAAGTATAATCAATTAGTGGTCGTGCTGGCTCGCTCATTAATTATTTTGCAAGTGCCATTTTTTGCTATTTTTTCGTTTATAGTTTTATTTTCCAGAAAACATTATCTGAGCGACTATTTAATTTTTAGCTTAAATGCACATAGCTGGTGGATGATCTGGATAATTGTCGCGCAGGTGCCTGCATGGTTCATTGGCAATGGACTTTCCTTGATCTGTGCGAATTTGTCGGTTAGCTATTTCTACTTTTTGCTGCTGCCAATAGGCAAGTTTATCTATTTATCCTTGGCGATTAAAACCCTGTTCAAGTTCTCATGGCTAAGAGTTTTGCTTAGTGTACCGATCATGATGGGGCTCTATATAGTTGCTCACTATATCTTCCGATTTTTACAACTGTTTATCACCTATAGTCTAATTGAATAAATAATTGTTTAATGTGTCTATTTGATTAGGCTTCATTCGTTCCTTATATAGAAACACAACTAATTAAGGAGCAAATATGAAACTACAATGGTTTGCAAAAGAGTTATGGGTACTGCTTGGCCTTTCTTTTGCGGCTGCAAGCAGTTCAGCCCAATCAGTAAATATCACAGATTTTCTACTGGATAGCAGCTATGAGAAAAAGCTTGCGCATAGCGCAGGGCCAAAATCTATTGCGGATAAGGCATCACTATGGGTTTTAACTAAACAAGGCTATAAGCAAGCTGTAGAAGGCTCTAATGGCTTCAATTGTATTGTCATGCGAACCTTTTCTACCGAGTCATTAGGTTTTGCAAATGGTTTGAACCCATCTATGCAAGCACCTGTATGCTTTAACCAAGGTGCATCCGAGTTTATTTTGCCTGTGGTGCTAGAAAAAGGTAAGTGGGCAGCATCAGGTCTTAGCGAGCAAGATTTTATCAATGGCGTCAAAGATGCTTATCTTAAAGGAACTTTTAAGGTTCCAAATAAACTAGCAATGGGCTATATGCTTTCAGAAAAGCAATATCTTAATGAGAAAGTGAAAAATGGCATGCCACACTTCATGCTTTACACAGCTTACACGCAAAGCGAAGAGTGGGGGGATACCTCCTTTGGCATGGAATATCCTTTTGTATTATCGAATGCTACTCCTGTAGCAGTTTCAATTATTCCTGGTAAAACCTTTAATAAAGTTAACGATTAGTCATTTAGGAGTTATATTATGAGCAATGTATTTGAAACACATGGCGCTTTTAGTTGGGCAGAGTTAATGACCACTGATACGGTTGGCGCTAAACAATTTTATGGTCAATTATTCGGTTGGACTTTTGAAGATATGCCGATGGAAGATGGCGAAATGTATAATGTGGTGATGCTTGGCGAAGAAAAGGTTGCTGGTATTATGGCGATGCCTGCTCAAGCTGAAGGTGTCCCTCCACATTGGGGTAATTATATAACGGTTACTGATGTAGATGCGATTGCTAGTAAAGTTACTGAGCTTGGAGGAACGATTTGTGTTCCACCAACCGATATTCCAAATGTTGGGCGTTTTACGATGTTCCAAGATCCTCAAGGCGCGACCATTTCAGCAATTCAATATGCTCATCAATAATAATTAATGGTAGGAGTTTGCATGAAGTATTTATTAACCATCTATGAAGACGAAAAAGTTTGGGACACTGTTTCCGAGCAAGATGGCGAGCAAATTATTGGTCGCTATATGCAGTTGGTTGAAAACTTGAGGGAACAAGGAGTTTTCGTTGCTGCTGAGCGCTTGTTGCCAGTAGATTCCGCTACCTCGGTAAGAGTAAGAGATGGTCAGAAGTTAGTCACTGACGGTCCTTTCGCTGAAACCAAAGAGCAGTTAGGAGGCTTTTTCTTAGTTGATTGTAAAGATCTAGATCATGCAATTGATGTTGCTTCACGTATTCCAGGATCTGAGACTGGAACTATTGAAGTGAGACCGCTTTGGTATCAAGATTAGTTTTTCTTTGACTTAAGAGTTTACTCAGCGTTGGACAAGCTAGAGGAGCAAAAGCTAAAATCAGTGCGCCAGCAGCTCGATCGTTTGTATCGTGAACAAACGGGAAAGATGTTGGCGTATTTAGTGTCTCTACTATCTGATTTATCATTGGCAGAAGAAGTTTGGCATGAAACCATCGAAAAAGCTTTGTGCCAATGGATCGATGAAACTCCTGAGCATCCCAAAGCATGGTTGGCAACGGTAGCACGCAATGCGGCTTTGGATAGGCTTCGTCATAAAAAACTAAGTTTAGATAAAATACGTCTCATTCAAGCACTGTCAACGGAAGAAAATAGTGAGTTTGATATTGATGCGTATCAGTTTCCCGATCAACAACTTAAGTTGATATTTACCTGTTGTCATCCCGCTGTTGCTTTTGAAAATCAGGTTGCTCTAACCTTGCATAGCGTGTGCGGCTTAACTACCGATCAAATTGCACAAGCGCTTTTATTAAGTCGCTCTACACTTGAACAACGAATGACTAGAGCAAAGCGTAAAATAAAACTCAGTAATATTCCTTTTGTGATCCCGCCAGAAAAAGACATTGAAGACCGTCTGGAAGCTGTTTTACAAGTTATTTATTTAGTATTTAGCGCAGGTTTTAATGATGAACGAGATGCTATGCTTCCCGAAGTTGATTTGTGTCAAGAGGCTACTCGACTTGCGAAACTGGTTAGTGAGTTAACGGCTAACGATTCTAAAAAATCTTGTGAAGCAAAAGGTCTGTTAGCTTTAATGATGTTCACATTAGCTCGACGCGCTGCGCGTTTTGATGAGCAGGGAAATATTGTTTTACTAGAGCAACAGAATCGTTCATTGTGGGATTGGGCAATGATCGAGGAAGCTGATCAAATACTCAGCGAAACTTTAGCGCAAAAACACGTTGGTATTTATCAAATTCAAGCTGCGATTACCGGCGTGCATAGTTTGGCAAAAAGCTCTGAACAAACAGATTGGTTGCATATTGAAGCCTTGTACAGTTTGTTGTTACAGCTCGATTCAAGTCCTGTGATACGTCTTAATTCCGCTGTGGCTACAGCTTTTGCTCGTGGTTATGAAATGGGCTTGCAGAAAATTTCGCAATTAGAAGAGCAGGGTGACTTAGCACAGTATGCTTCACTGTATAGTGCTAAAGCGGATCTGTTGAGACGTTTAGAATGTCATCGAGAAGCTATAGGTTATTATGAAAAAGCAATCAGTCTAAGTCACGCTAAAAAAGAGATTGATTATTATCAACAGCAAATTGAATTGTTAAGAAGATAGAGATAAAGCCTCAAATATAAAAAAGGCAGCATACCTTAATTGAGGCGCTGCCTTTTGTTTTTTCTAAAAAAGCTTAATTACTTAATGTCACACAAACAATGTGCATAAGTATGGTTTGGATCATTGAAGTTATTCAACATGCTCATGATTTCTTGAGCTTTACCCATTAATCCGTTGACGATTGGATTGTTGCTTTTGCCATAGCTTTCAATAACATTTTCAACACCTGCTTTAGTTGAAACATTGTCAAGTAGTTGCTTAATAAATACTTCTTGCGGATCCAGTTCGCGCTTAACAAAAGTAACATCATAATCTTCAATATTGGCGAGTTTTGCCGCAGACTTAATGGCATCATCTAAATCACCTAACTTATCAACCAGACCTAAGCGATAGGCATCTTCACCTGACCAAACACGACCTTGAGCAATTTTATCAACATCTTCTTTAGTCATGTCACGACCTCTTGCCACCAATGATAAGAAGTCGTCATAGCCATTTTCGATATTAACTTGAATTAAACGTGCAAACTCATCACTAATACCTGCGCCAACATCAAAGGCACGCGACCATTTTGTGGTGCCTACACCATCACGATAAATACCTAGTTCATTCAATGGCTTTTCAAAAGTAGGAACCATTCCGAAGATACCAATCGAGCCAGTGATGGTAGAAGGATGAGCCCAAATTTCATCAGAGGTTGCTGAGATCCAGTAGCCGCCAGATGCTGCTACACCACCCATTGAAGCTACAACGACTTTGCCTTCTTGTTGCGCACGCTCTAGTTCAGAGCGGATGACTTCAGAAGCAAAAGCACTACCTCCAGGACTATCAACACGCAATACAATTGCTTTCACATTGTCATCTGTGCGAGCTTTACGAATTAACCGTGCAGTGCTGTCGCCACCAATGGTGCCTTCTTTACGCGAGCCATCGACGATTTCACCTTTTGCAACAATTACTGCTACTTGCGATTTGGCTGATGGAAAGTCAACCAAAGGGCGCTTGGCTTTTAGGTAAGTTTTGAAGCCGATAGATTTGTACGAATCTTTCTTTTCGTTCATACCTACTAAGTCAATCATATATTGACGGAACTCAGCACGGGTTAATAGTTTATCAACGAAACCTTCATCTACCGCTAATTTGCCGGCATCGCCACCAGCTGCTTCAAACTTTGGTAATAAGTCATCGATATAAGCGTCAAATTTTGCTTCGTTCATATTGCGTGAAGCGGCAATTTCGCCTTTCATTTGTCCCCATAAATCGCCTAACCATTCGATGTTGGCTTCTTTAGCGGCATCTGACATGTTATCACGGAGATAAGGTTCTACTGCTGACTTGAAAGTACCAACGCGGAATACATGAACATTAACGCCTAATTTATCTAGCGCAGACTTATAATAAGTACGGTTGCGCCCCATGCCATCAAACATCAACATACCCATAGGATTCATATAAACTTCATCCGCCATTGACGCCAAGTAATATTGTCCTTGCATATAATAATCGCCAATAGCAATGATTTTCTTGCCGCTGGTTTTGAAGTCAGCTAAGGCTTTGCGTAGATCTTGATATTTGCTGATACCAGCATAAACACCTTGTAAGTAATCGGTATTAATGACTAAAACGCTAATACTATCGTCTTCTTTTGCGTATTCGACGGCATCAATTAGATCGTAAATTGAGGTTTCAGCTTGTGAAGTTCCTTGAACATCTTGAATAGCTTGCTCAATAGGATCAACCCAAGTCTCTTGTTCAACGATAATGCCTGTGGGCGCTAACATTAAGGCGCTGCCTTTATCGACTTTAGGAAGCTCTGGGCCTGAAACACAGCCGCGAACTAAAAATACAAATAATATGATTGCAATGATGCCAACCAAAAAACGGCCAGCAACATCAATGGTTTTCCATATACGGTAGAAGAATCTGCCGATAGTTGATGTTGGTTGAGACACTCTTAAATACCTTTAATTTTCAAATGATTAGTTATAAATCGACAATAGCGATTTTGTTACGGCTCATTGTAACCAAACTCAATAAATCTTGGCTAGAGCTATAATTATCATATATGGTTAACTTATTGATTTTGCAAGCTATTACAAGTCTTTCATTTTGTAATTAAATATGTCGATTAACGAATCGTTTCTGAACTAGGAAAAGTTTGCCTTAATCTGGTTATACCAGTAGACTCAGTGATTAAGTCAAAATAGATAGAAAAGAGCAGTTGTGAGCGATTCAAAAACCTTCCCAAAACTATTAGAACCACTCGATTTAGGCTTTACTACGTTAAAAAATCGTGTCCTTATGGGATCGATGCACACAGGCCTTGAAGAAGAGAAGGGTGGCTTTGAGAAAATGGCCGAATTTTACGCTGAGCGTGCGCGTGGTGGCGTGGCCTTAATGGTAACGGGCGGCATTTCCCCAAATTTCCGAGGTCGTTTAGCTCCTCATTCCTCGCAACTGAGTTTTGGTTGGCAAGTTAAAAAACATAAGATAGTTACTGACGCAGTGCATAAAGCAGGTGGCAAAATTGCCATGCAAATCTTGCATGCAGGGCGTTATGCGTATCATCCTTTTTCAGTTTCAGCGTCAAAATTAAAAGCCCCGATCACTCCATTTACTCCTAAAGAGTTATCAGATCGAGCCGTTCGCAAGACCATTAAGCAGTATGCAAAGTGTGCCAAGCTAGCCAAACAAGCTGGCTATGATGGTGTTGAAATCATGGGATCAGAAGGTTATTTGATCAATCAATTTATCGTTACTCGTACTAATAAGCGTAATGATGAGTGGGGTGGTTCTTACCAAAACCGTATCAAGTTCCCTCTTGAAATCATTAAAGCGGTCAAACAAGCTGTTGGCGATGACTTTATCATTATTTATCGTTTGTCGATGCTGGATTTGGTGGAAGGCGGTAGTAGTTGGCAAGAAGTGGTCGAGTTGGCTAAGGCTGTAGAAAAGGCTGGTGCCACTATTATTAATACTGGTATTGGCTGGCATGAAGCTCGCGTACCGACCATTGCCACCTCGGTGCCGCGTGGAGCATTCACGTGGGTGACCAAGAAGCTACGTAATGAAGTCTCAGTGCCTTTAGTGACTTCAAATCGAATTAATATGCCGGAAGTGGCGGAGAATATTTTGGCGGACGATAGCGCCGATATGGTTTCCATGGCACGCCCACTATTAGCTGATGCGGATTTTGTAGTTAAAGCCGAGCAAGGTAAATCCGATCAAATCAATACTTGTATCGCTTGTAATCAGGCCTGCTTGGATCATGTGTTTAAGAATCAGCGCGCGACCTGCCTAGTTAATCCGCGCGCTTGCTATGAAACAGAATTAGTTCCAACACCTTTGCTACAAAAGAAGAAAATTGCGGTTGTTGGATCTGGGCCAGCGGGCATGGCATTTTCAATTGAAGCTAGTAAACGTGGTCATGAAGTTCATTTGTTTGATAAAGCCGCTCAAGTGGGTGGTCAGTTAAACATTGCTAAACAAATTCCTGGCAAAGAAGAATTTTATGAAGCGATTCGCTATTTTTCAGGTCAGTTGCAATTAAGTCAAGTCAACGTGCATCTCAATACCGAAGCAACAGTTGAGATATTGTCTCAAGGTTTTGATGAAGTGGTTTTGGCCACAGGAGTAACCCCACGAACACCTGATATTAAAGGCATTGATAGCGATAAAGTGTTGAACTATATTGATGTACTTTGGCACAAAAAGCCCGTCGGTGAAAAAGTCGCTGTAATCGGTGCTGGCGGTATTGGTTTTGACGTATCTGAATATTTAGTGCACCAGGGGGAGTCACCAACCTTAAATCTTGATGAGTGGCTTAAAGAGTGGGGTATTGATGATTTGTATCAGTTGCCTGGCGGCTTATTAGGTCAAACCGAGGTATCACCTCCAGCGCGACAAGTCACCATGTTGCAACGCAAAGAAAGTAAGATGGGGAAGGGGTTAGGAAAAACGACGGGCTGGATCCATCGTATGAGTTTGAAACACAAAAATGTTCGTATGGTTACAGGAGTTCAGTACAAGGAGATCAACGAGCAAGGTCTAGTTGTAGAATATACCCAATCCGGCAAACAAGAGTTAATTGAAGCGGATAATGTCATTATTTGTGCTGGTCAATTGCCGCTAAGAGCGATGCAAATGGAACTACAAGAAAAAGGAGTTTCGGTTCATTTGATCGGTGGCGCTGATGTGGCAGCTGAGCTTGATGCTAAAAGAGCCATCCGACAAGGTACAGAGTTAGCCTTCACTATCTAAATCTAACAAACTGTTCTTATGCACTAATAAGTCAAATGTGAAGTGGTTTTTATCAATAAAATCAATCAGTTCACAACTGTAAAATAAATTGACAATGCGCTGTTGACATGATAGAAAATACGTTAAGAGGGAATTTCTATGCGTATTTCACAGTACATTTGTGCGGTTGGTGACGGCTGGAGCCCTGCTTTACCAACCCTCGATACAGAGGCTCAGTTACTACTATGCTTTGGTAGCGAGCGTCTTTTTACGTCAGAAAATACTCAGAATCATCTCAAAACAGCTTTCCCAAATGCTCAAATAGCTGGCTGTACTACAGCTGGAGAGATCTTCGGAACGCGTGTGAGCAACGAGCAGTTGGTGGTAACCACGGTTGAGTTCGCTCATTCTCACGTCCAAATACAACACGTTGATATTGAGCCAGAGCAGAATAGCTTCAATGTAGGGCAAAAACTGGCGCAGAAACTCGCTCGCGAACAGCTCAAGCATGTTTTTGTCATTTCAGATGGTCTAAAAATCAATGGAACGGCTTTAGTGCAAGGCATGTCTTCCAAGCTTGGTAATGAAATCAACATTACTGGAGGACTTGCAGCTGATGGAAGTCGCTTTAAACAAACTTGGGTATGGCATGGTGACAAGCATTCCAGCTCTATTGTGGTGGCCGTTGGTTTGTATGGTGATAAACTTCAAGTCAGTTATGGTTCTTTTGGTGGCTGGGATGCCTTTGGTCCTGAGCGTGAAATAAGTCGTTCGCAAGACAATGTTTTGTATGAGTTAGATGGTCAGCCTGCGTTATGGTTGTATAAAAAATACCTTGGACAGCATGCTGAAAACTTACCCAGCTCAGCCTTATTATTTCCTTTAGGTATTAGTCGCCCAAATAGTGATGAATTGTTGGTGAGAACGGTTTTATCCGTTAATGAAGCCGATGGAAGCATGACATTTGCTGGAGACATTCCCCAGGGCGCAAAGGTGCGTTTAATGAAAGCGAATCCAGATCGTTTGATTGATGGTGCTCAACAAGCTGCAAATCTATCAAAACATGAACAATCCAAATTAGCCATTTGTGTAAGTTGCGTGGGACGTAAAATGGTCATGCATCAACGCGTTGAAGAAGAAATTGAAATTATCAAAGAAGTGCTCGGTGAAGATTGCCAAATTGCTGGCTTTTATTCCTATGGTGAAATTTGCCCGCATGGTGAAGAGCATGAAGTTCTTCTACATAATCAAACAATGACAATAACAACATTGCACGAGGATCACTAAGGCATTTAATTTATTACTTATAGGCAAACTATGCATAAACTCTTACAGCGACAAATTTCGCGTTACTTGAATGGTCAAGCTAATGACTTGCCAGAGGAGTTTATTGCGGCTATTAATGATGCTTATAATCAAGCAGATGATGAGCGTCATTTGCTAGAGCGTTCGCTCGACATCACTTCTGATGAATCTAATCAACGGTATCAAGATTTAAAGCAAAAAATTGATGATCTTGAAGAAACCAAACGTCGTTTAGAAAATAGTTATCGTCAGCTGAATACCACAATGAATGCTGGTTTCGACGGCATTGTTCACGTCAATTTGCGCGGAGAACCTATTGCTTACAACGATGTAGCTTTAGAGATGATTGGGCTTTCTCGCGAAGAGTTTGAGCAATTTGATTATCAAAAGATGGGAGATTTTCTTGCTAAAACCATTCGCAATCCGAGTGTTATTTTAGAGCAGTTGCGGCAACCTATTCGTAATAGGAATCAAAGTGAGGCGATTACAGTTGAACTGAGAACCGGCGAATACTTTGAATGTAAAGCTAAAGCGCTACATCAAGATGGAGAGCCGATAGGATTAGTATGGACCATTCGTGATGTTACCGAATTAAAAAATAACGAGCAAGAAGCACAGTATCGAGCTTATCACGATGCATTAACAGGATTGCCTAATCGCACCATGTTTAAGCAACGACTTGAGCATGCTTTAGAGTTGGCCAAGCGCAAAGATGAAAATCTTGCTGTGGTATTCATGGATTTAGATGAATTTAAGTACGTCAATGATACTCTGGGTCATGATAAAGGTGATATTTTACTAAAAAAAGTCGCCTACAGAATTCAAACATTGTTACGAGAGCACGATACTTTCGCACGTCTTGGTGGAGATGAGTTTGTCATTTTGCTCGAAGATGTAGAAGATAAAGATGCTATCGTAACCGTGTTAGATCGAATCAAAGAATCCTTCGCCAAACCTTTTAATTTAGATGACAACCGAATTTATGTCAGCTCATCTATTGGCGTTTCAACCTTCCCTGAAGATGGTGGCAAAGGCGAGCGTTTGATCAAAAAAGCCGATATGGCGATGTATAACGCTAAAAAGCGCGGAAAAAACACTTACAGCTTTTATTCATCTAATTTAGAGCGTTATTCACGCTTTCGCTTGTCTATGCATAATGCCTTGCGCAAAGCAATCGAGAATGATGAATTTCGATTGGAATATCAACCGAAAATACAATTAATTGACAACAAAGTTGTGGGTGTGGAAGCGCTTATTCGTTGGCATAGAGGTAGTAAAATTGTACCGCCACTGCAATTTATTCCAGAAGCTGAGTCCAACGGCATGATTATTCCGATCAGCCAGTGGGTTATTGATCAAGTCTGTAAAGATATAGCATTATGGCGTAGCGCTGGTTACGAAGACTCTAACGTGAGTATTAATATTTCAACTAGGCATTTTCAACACGGTGACTTGCTTAATGATATTAAACTATCGTTACAGAAATATGATGTACCTGCGAGTTGTTTGGAAATTGAAATAACCGAAAGTAGCTTTATTGGCGATATTGAGCAAGCTATTGAAAAAATCAAACAACTCAGTAAGCTAGGAATTAAAGTTTCAATTGATGATTTTGGTACTGGTTATTCATCGTTTACTTATTTAAGCAAGCTACCTATCCATGAGCTCAAAATTGATCGTAGTTTTATCGCACAATTGGAAACCTCGCAAGAACAGCATTCATTAGTAGCCGCAATCATCCGAATTGCTCATATCTTTGGTTTAGTTGTGGTCGCAGAAGGTGTAGAATCGGCTGATACTGTAAAAATGCTGCAAGATGCGTTGTGTGATCAGATCCAAGGTAACTGGTTCTCCAAACCAATCCCATCAGAGCAGTTTTATAAGAAATATCTAGCTGCGTAAAATTAACATGATAAAAAAAATTGTTTTGGGCTTTATAGCTCTTGTGTTTCTATTGATCCTAATCGCCATTTTAGTGGCTCCATTGATTGCGGCTAAAGTTGAACGAAACTTCAATATCATTACGCAAAACCCTCCGTACGAAGTTTCGCAACAGGCACAGCAATTGCACAATCAGTTAATGGTGGCTGATTTGCATGCAGACTCTTTATTGTGGAACCGCAACCTTAGCAAGCAAGCTGAATATGGCCACCAAGATTTACCTCGAATGGATAAGGCAAATCTATCATTGCAAGTATTTGGCATTGTCAGTAAAACACCCAACAATCAAAACTTTGCGAGTAATGATTCAGACAGCGATAGGCTGATAGGTTTATCAATGGTTCAATTGTGGCCACGCGACACCTGGTTTAGCCCATTAAAACGTGTTATTTATCAAGCACACAAGTTTAAACAATATGCTGCCGAACCAGCTAATAATCTTGGCTTGATCTCGAATAAGCTGGAATTGGCTGCTTGGCAAGATGTTAACTCCAAAACCACGACAAATCTCAAAGCAGGCTTATTGGCCATTGAAGGAGCGCATGCTTTAGAGGGTGACTTGAGCAATTACCTTAAAATCAAACAGGCGGGCATTCGAATGATTGGCCTCGCGCATTTTTTTGATAATTCTTTTGCAGGATCAGCGCATGGTATCAAAAAACATGGTTTAACCGAGGAGGGGCGCAAACTGGTTCTGATAGCCCAGCAAGATGGCATAATCATTGACTTAGCACATAGTTCAAGCCAAACCATTGATGATGTACTGGCTATTAGCACAAGGCCATTGGTGGTTTCGCACACTGGAGTAAAAGCAACCTGTGATTCTCCGCGTAATTTGTCAAATAAACATATTAAAGCCATTGCCCAAACGGATGGTTTGATTGGTATTGGTGCATTCAAAGGGGCTACTTGTGGTAATTCGCTTGACTCCATACTCGATGCCATAGATCATGTCACCAATCTGGTCGGAACAGAGCATGTAGCATTAGGCTTAGATTTAGATGGCGCGGTAACAGTACCATTTGATGTTCAAGGCTTGCCATTGCTAACTCAAGGCTTATTGCAACGCGGTTATAGTGCGCAAGATGTTGCTAAAATCATGGGGCAAAACATCATTCGAGTGATGAGCCAAGCATTGAACTAGATTATAAATCACTTTAACAAAAGAAAATAACCAATAAAATATAAGAGTTTTATTAAGATATGAGTCAGCCAATCGCCCATTTAGACGTAGAGCTTACGGAGCACACCTACAGCATAGGTGAAGAGATCGCTAATGCATTAAGTCATGGTATCGGAGCCTTGTTAAGCGTAGCCGCGATGACCATGATGATCATGACTTCAGCGGATTTAGGTGATGGCTGGAAACTCGCTAGCTCAATCGTTTATGGTATTAGCCTAGTCGTTTTGTTCACATCATCCACGCTTTATCATAGCTTTCAGCCTGAAAATGTGAAAAAAGTATTCCAAACTCTCGATCATTGCGCCATATACTTTTTAATAGCAGGCACTTATACACCTTTTTTATTAGTCAGCCTTAATGGTGTTTGGGGCTGGTCATTATTCGCGGTTATCTGGGGATTGGCCTTGTTTGGCATTATCTTCAAGCTCAAATTCAAGCATCGTTTCCCAAAAGCATCGTTAATTACTTATATTCTGATGGGCTGGGTAATTGTGGTAGCTGGCGGAGAAATGCTGGATAGAGTGCCTGAAGGCGGCTTATGGCTATTACTGGCTGGCGGCCTGTCTTACACTCTTGGCACCGTGTTTTACGCTGCGGATAAGAAAATTCCTTTTAACCATGCGATATGGCATTTATTCGTGCTAGGTGGTGCAATTTGCCACTTTTTGGCAGTTTATTTATATGTAATATAAAGCTTATAGTTAGATGAGTTGGTGCTCTTGTAAAGCTTCTTCCCACAATGACTTTTTATTATCTTTTAGATAATTGCTGATGATTTTACAAGTTTGAGTGCTATTTAAGTTGTCTTTTTGAATTAAATTCAACAAGGTTTTTGAACTTTTACTATCTAATTCTTTTAAGCCTGAGCTTGGATAGCAACATCCGTAGCCATCAAACGATATACGAAGAAGTATAAGACAGCCGTTTTCTTTTATATAAAAATCCATAAATACAGCATCATTTTGTAATGCTAAGCAAAATTGACAATTTCTTGTATCTAGTTGTTTAGACAGCCTTATTTTTAACATAAAAGAATTATAAGAATATTTTTTTCAACATACTATCACGAAAAAACCGCGATTATCGCGGCTTTTTCGTCATTCCCGCGAAAGCGGGAATCTGCTTGTAATTAGCTAAGACTTAAAACTGGATTCCCGCTTTCGCGGGAATGACAATAAACTACCAACCGCAATTACGGTCTTTATTTTGCTCGTCTAACCATGCTTTAAGTGGTGCATAATATTCTAACACGGCAGTCGCATCCATTTGAGTTTGACCTGTCATGGCTTGCAATGCTTCTGGCCATGGACGTGAAGCACCCATTTCCAACATAGCATTCAATTTAGCACCAACTTCTTTGTTACCGTAGAAAGAACAACGGTGAAGAGGACCTTCGTTGCCTGCCATTTTGCACATATCGCGGAAGAACTGGAATTGCAAAATGTGTGCTAGGAAGTAACGAGAATAGGGCGTATTACCAGGAATGTGGTATTTCGCACCTGGATCAAAGTCGCTTTCAGAGCGTGCTACTGGTGGCTTGATACCTTGATATTTGGTGCGTAAATCCCACCAGCCTTGATTGTAATCTGCTGGAGCAATTTCGCCGTTAAATACTTTCCAACGCCATTGATCAACCATTAAACCAAAAGGTAGGAAAGCCACTTTATCTAAAGCTGAGCGCATCAACAAAGCAATATCAGCGCTGGCATCTGGCTCTTCCTCAATTAAACCAATTTGCTTTAAGTAAGCAGGAGTGATTGAAAGAGCAATCGTATCCCCAATTGCTTCGTGGAAACCATCATTAGCACTACCTTTGTATAACAATGCTTGATCTTTATAAGCACGCTGATAGTAGTTGTGGCCTAATTCATGGTGTACCGTTTGGAAATCTTCAGCGTTAATTTCCGTACACATCTTAATACGGATATCTTCTTTGTTATCCAAATCCCAAGCAGAAGCGTGACATTGCACATCACGATCACGAGGTTTTACGAACAAAGAGCGCTCCCAGAATGTTTCTGGTAATGGTTCAAAACCTAATGATGAGAAGAAGTTTTCACCGGTTTTAACCATTTTCTTAACGGCTTCTTCTTTTTCATTGTAGGTCACAACTTCATGATCAACACCATAGTGCTCACGCAAAATTGGGTCTAAATCAATGCCTTTACCAGCATTTTTAGGACCAGCAACATCATAGATATTACCCCATTGTTGCGCCCACATATTACCGAATAAATGGGCTGGAATCGGACCTTCTTTAGCAACTACTTCATCACCATATTGTGTATTTAAACTATCACGAACGTGGCAGTGTAATGCTTGGTATAAAGGTTTTACTTGATCCCAAAGACGATCTAATTCTTTAGCAAAGTCATCGGCTGGCATGTCGTACTTAGAACGCCACATTGCGCCAGTATCGGCATAACCAAGCTCAGCTGAGCCCTCGTTAGCAATAGATACCATTTCTTGGTAAAGCGGACGCATTGGCTTTGAAATTTCACGCCAACCAGTCCAAGCTTTCAATAATTCTTCAGCATCACGCGAAGAGCGCAAGGTTTCGCTTAATTGACCCAGTGTACGGCCATCAGGGCTTTTGCCTGTAGCATAAATGCTGTCTAGCTTAGAGGTGATTTCAGCCAATTTTTTGGTTTTCTCAGCATCTGAAGGAGCTGGTAAAGTTAGACCTAACTTAATCATTTCTAGCTTACGATTAAGATCATAAGGTAAGTCTAAGTGATTGAATTTTTTAGCTTCATTGGCAAGTTCAACACCAAGTTTTGTCCATTCTTCACCAACTTTGGCGTTTAATGCAGTAGTGTCTTCTGTCACATAGTTAGCATTAACCCAAGCGATTTTAGAACCGTAATCCGACATATCAGAAAGACGCTGCTCAGCATCTTCAATGAATTTTGCGGCATCTTCAGCGGTTAATTCAGCAGCTTTTTCGACTTTTGTTTCAACAGGCTTTTGCTCTGCTGTTTGGTCGTTACAAGCTGACAAACCAAATAAGGCACCGAATAACACTGCAGTGCTAACGGTCTTTTTGATCTTTATCATAGTTTCATACCCTTTATTTATGTCTATTTTTTACACAAAAACAGATTGAATTTGGTTAATAAATATCCTACCAGCCAAGCATTATAGCGCTTTTAAGTGATTTTAGAAGATAAGCCCTGCCTATATTACAAAATATTGGGTAAACTAGCGCATAATCAAAATAACTGCATTTATGACGCTAAAAAGCGCGGGAGTATATATGGCAATTGGCCCGATCATGTTGGATATAGAAGGTTTCGAGCTTAATGCACGTGAAAAAGATCTGTTACAAAATCCTTTAGTTGGCGGAATGATCTTTTTTACCCGTAATTATGCTTCTGCAAACCAAATTGCCGAACTAAGCCAAGCTATACGTGAAACTGCCGTTAACGAGATATTAATTGCCGTCGATCATGAAGGTGGTCGTGTGCAACGTTTCAGAGAAGGTTTTACAGCCGTTCCACCCATGGGTGATATTTTGCTCAAGGCTAACGATCCTGAAGTTGCTAAAGCTGATGCTTATCGCTGGGGCGCCATGATTGCATTGGAAGTGCAAGCGGTTGGGATCGACTTTAGTTTTGCTCCAGTATTGGATTTGAATAAAAACATTAGCCAAGTTATTGGCGATCGGGCTTTTTCTGGTCATGTTGAGCAAGTTATCATGCTGGGGCGCGAATTTATCAAAGGCATGAATGATTACGGTATGGCTACCACAGCCAAACATTTTCCGGGGCATGGCTCAATCGAAGCCGACTCACATATTGATATACCTATTGATGAGCGCCCAAGAGAACAGATTGTCAGTGAAGATATGCGTGTTTTTGCCGAGTTAGCACCACATTATCAAGCAGTTATGCCGGCGCACGTTATTTATCCAGCGGTTGATCAGCAGCCAGCAGGTTTTTCTGACATCTGGCTAAAAGACATTTTACGTACCCAGCTTGGTTTTGATGGAGTGATTTTTAGCGACGATCTCAGCATGAAAGGAGCCGAAGTGGTTGGTGGCTATCATCAACGAGCAGAAGCTGCGTTAAGTGCAGGCTGCGATATGGTTTTAGTATGTAATCATCCTAAAGAAGGCCAAGAGTTAGCGGATAATTTTAGCTGTCAGTATGATCAGCAATCATCACAACGCTTAGCTAAGATGAAAGGCCAAGCGCTGAATTATTCGCTCACTAAAGTACAAGATTCCAATAACTGGCAGCAAATTGCTAGCGAGTTGAAACTGTAATAATAAGAAACCCATTAATAAAGCAATACATTAAAGATTATGAGTGAACAAAAAGTCGATAGTTTTACCCAATTAACGCCGCGTGAAGAATTGGTTGCCAAATTAAATGGTGAAACAGCGGTTGTCGCGTGGAAAGAAATAGAACGCTTTTTTGCTAAAGGTAATTTGTTACTAATTGAGCAGGGCGTTGATTTGATTAACTGCGCAGCCGATATGTCATTAGATAATGGCGAAGAGATTGGCAAATTGATTGAACAAGAAAAAATTCAAGCTATGCCAATGGAGTTTGTTAAAACCAACTGTCAGCCTGAAACTGAGTTTTGGACAGTGGTTGTAGCACCTTATATTTTGGCGCAGCTTAAGTAATTTTGCTTTTGTACTTATTTCGAGATATAACATCTTTGGGATTATTAATATTTCAAGGAGACTCATTTCATGCCAAAAATTCCTGCTAAAGTAATAACTAGACTGAAAAACTCCATTCCACAATTCAAGAAAGTAATAGAAGAAGCTCAAAAAAGAGACATTAACGAGTCTGATACTGTAACAATTGTAACTGATATCCTTTCAGAAGTTTTCGGGTTTGATAAATATTCAGAAATCACAAGAGAGTATGCCATTAAAGGTACTATGTGTGATTTAGCAGTAAAAGTTGACGGTAAATTAGAATATTTAATCGAAGTAAAGAGTATTGGAACAGAGTTAAAAGAAGCTCATGCTAGACAAGCGATTGACTATGTTTCTAAAGTGAGTGATACCAACTGGGTGGTTCTTAGCAATGGCAATCATTGGAAAATATTTAAAGTAACCGCACAAGGAATGGTAACTTCTGAACTGGTTTATGATTTTAAATTTTCAGAATTAAATCATAATAAACAAGCAGATCAAGAGTTAATTTTTTTATTATGCAAATTAGGAATGCAAAAACAGCTTATTGAAGAGTTTTATGACTATAAGAAGTCGGTCAATAAATTTATGATTGGCGCTGTTCTTGTCTCTGAACCTATTTTGGCCGCATTACGAAGAGAATTAAGAAAGGTAAAACCTGGTTTGAAAGTAGATATAGATGAAATCAAACAAATTCTTATCTCAGAAACCTTGAAACGGGAAATTTCCGAAGATGATGATTTTACGAAACTATCAGCTATGGTAAAGCGTATTCAAAATAAGAAAAAATGATTTACCGCTAATATTCCCGCTTTCGCGGGAATGAAAAAAAATCTTAAGACTTATGTGCCACCGCATGGATCACATGGTCATACTCAAAATATACAGTAAAGCTGCCATAAACCCATTTGGTGATAGGAGGTTGACCGACCGGGCCTTGAACTGAAGAAGGGGAGCCAAAGCGTTTTTCAACTTGGGCTTTGCTAATACCGCGTTTTGGTGTGCTGATATTCGAGCCTTGTTGGCTTACTGGAACTTTGACCTCATCAGCTTGTACGCTTGCTGTTGGCACACCTAATGCAAAAGCTGAGCTTATTACTGCGATTGATAAAATAGTGACTAATTTTTTCATAGTGGGCTCCTCATCTATGGACTTAAATATAGCGCCATCCCCAAATTTCATTTTTGTATTGTGTTAGAATATCAAATAATTACTGTTATTTACCAATTATTTACAGTCTAATTCTATAGCATAACTTGACTACAAATTGTGAACCATTCAATATGGCGCACACTTTGTGAATGAATTTGTCACTGTAACGAGCCATTATCACTATGCCATTGCCTTTTTCTTTATTTGTGGGCTTGCGATATACCCGCGCCAAGCGTCGTAATCACTTTATTTCCTTTATTTCATTGATCTCAATGATCGGTATCGCCTTGGGTGTAATGGTTTTGATCACTGTTATGTCGGTGATGAATGGCTTCGAGCGTGAATTGCGTGATCGTATTTTAGGTATGGCGCCGCATGTTTTAGTGCAAAATTTTGGTGATGAAATAACTGATTGGAAAAATATTGAGACATTGGTCAGAGAAAACCCTTCTGTAATAGGTACTTCACCTTATATTCAGTCTGAAACCATGTTTCGTCATCAAGGCTTGGATCAGTTTGGTTTGGTGCAAGGTGTTTTGCCTGAGAAAATTGGTGAGGTATCGATTGTTCTGGACAATATGAAGTCGGGCTCATTCAATCAATTACAAGCGGGCGAATATAATGTTGTATTAGGCTCGGGATTAGCCTCACGATTAGCAGCTAATATTGGCGATAAAATTTCGTTGATTGTTCTTCGAGAAACCAAAATTAATTTGGCTGGCGTTAATATGCGTACTAAACGCTTCAATGTGGTTGGCGTTTTTGAAACCAAATCTGAAGCAGATAAAGGTATGGCGTTTATCCATATGGATGATGCAGCTAAATTGTTCCGTGTAGGTGAGGGCGTGACTGCGCTGCAAATCAAAACCAATGACGTGATGAATGTGAGTAATATTTCTTGGGAAATCAGCAAGCAACTTGATCACGCTTATTTTGTTACTGACTGGACACGCCAACATCAAACCTTATTCAATGCCATTGATATGGAAAAGAAGATCATGTTTATCTTGCTGACCTTTATTATTGCAGTGGCGGCTTTTAATATTGTGACTTCGTTGGTGATGCTGGTGACTGAAAAACAAGCAGATATCGCTATTTTACGAACTCTAGGCGCAAGTCCAGGCTCGATCATGCGAATATTTATGACCAGCGGTGTTATCAATGGCCTGATTGGGACGACCGTTGGAGTAATTTTAGGGATTTTATTAGCACTAAACTTGCCTGATATTGTGCAATGGATCGAACAAACTTTTAATGTCAGTGTGTTCCCGCAAAACGTCTATTTTGTGAACTTCTTACCAACCCATTTGATTCAGTCTGATGTGGTAAAAATTGCCGTTTCAGCTTTTACCATTAGCGTTTTGGCCACTATTTATCCAGCTTGGAAAGCTTCGCGTACTCAACCTGCGGAGGCGCTTAGATATGAATAAGTCTGTAAAATAAAGGGCGAAAATAGATGATAGTAGAATTTGGTCTTATCAAAAAGCCAGATAGTTTGGTGATGAAAGGCAATCTTTACATTACAGAAAATGAAAGGTTAGAAACAACAGAGATCGCAGATGTTTGGCATAAGTTAACGGGTGATGATGCTAATGTAAAAATTACTATTCATGAAAACAATATGGATTGGATTTTTTTGATACCTGTTCACGAGTCAGAAAGCTGGGAAGTAATAGATTTAAATGAATATTTTTTGCAGTTCAAATGTAAACCCTGCATCTAACTAATTATTTAACTAAGGCGGCTATTAAGTTGTCGTTTTTAGCTCAAATTTTATGAGCGTTATGAATATGAACAATCAATTTATGAACAAATTAATCAGCGTCGAAAACTTAGCGCGTACCTATGAAGATGGCGCCAATAAAGTTACGGTTTTAGAAAATTTGACCCTTGCGGTAACCTATGGTGAGCAATTAGCTATTGTGGGAGCATCAGGCTCGGGCAAAAGCACCTTGTTGCACTTGATTGGCGGTTTGGACACGCCTAGTAGTGGCGAAGTTATGATAGATGGACAAAATATTCATAAATTGTCGGCAAAGGCGCAAGGGGGATTTCGCAATCAAAACATAGGTTTTGTGTATCAATTTCATCATTTATTACCAGAGTTTACCGCAGTCGAAAACGTGGCTATGCCGTTAATTATTCGTGGCGATAAACGTGATGATGCCTATCAGCAAGCAGAAAAACTGATTGATAGAGTAGGGCTGGTTAATCGAAAAGAGCATAAACCATCTGAGTTATCGGGCGGTGAGCGTCAGCGTATTGCCTTTGCCAGAGCTTTGGTTAATAAGCCAAAACTAGTGCTAGCCGACGAGCCAACAGGTAATTTGGATCATTCAACTGCTTTGCGTGTTTACGATTTGATGTGTGAAATAAACAAAGAAATGGGTACGACCTTTATCACCGTAACCCATGACTTAGAGCTTGCCAATAAAATGCAACGACAGTTAAAACTGGAAGATGGCCAATTAATGGCATTGTAGGCCTTTGTTCAAAGGCCACAATCTACTTCTGAGAATGATTTTGTTTATTCGCTATGAAATAAAAAATAACAGACACTATCAACGTTGCCAAAAATATCAATCGATTTGCTTCTATATTTCTTGAACCTAAGATTGAAATTAATATTGCTGCTACTATCACTCCATAAATTAGCGAAATTTTGTTTGGTTTATTGACCAAATAGCAATAACCAGCGATTAACGCCACTAAGGAGATGGCTAATATTTCTTTCAAGTTATTGATGTCACCTCTAAACTCGGAGAGCGCAAAACTAGCGCCTAGAGCAACTATAAAAAATAAAACATTGTCACGAATAGCTTTTAATAGCATGTTCATTATTAACTTTACCTTTGATTGATTTTTATTTAGTGATCTTTTTTATCTTGGATATGCAGTTTTTCTTTAATCTTTTCTGCCCAACGTTGTTGGCGAGCTTTCCATGCCATAACCACATGGTAGCGCCAAAAAAGTTGAATGGTGTAGTAACCTAAGACGCCTGCTGTGATAGCACAAATTAAGCATCCAAGTAAAAATGGTTTCCATATTGGCAGTAATTGGTTGTTGAGCCAGTCCATACTCAGCTCAAAAGAGAACTCTCCTGGAGCAGTGCCGAGTACCCATGTGCCGACTTTATAGGCAAAATAAAACATCGGTGGAATGGTAATCGGGTTAGTAATCCAACATAGAATTACAGACAATGGTAGGTTTGCACGTAGCATAATCGCCAAAGCTGCTGCAATCACCATCTGAAAGGGTAGTGGGATAAAAGCGCAAAACAGACCAATTCCAAAGGCCATTGAGGCGCTGTAACGATTTAGATGCCATAACTGGGGTTCATGCAGCAAGTCGCCAAACAGCAATAAAAAGCGGTTTTCTTTGATCTTTTTCGGATCTGGCATGTATTTTTTAAAAATCTTGCGTGGCATCAGTTCGTCTTAAAATTTTTTTTACCGCTAAAGGTCTTTCTCAAGTTGTTCGTAACTTATGTTTACACCGATTTGGCTATCAATATACTAAATAAAAGTTAAGGATATGGATTGTCCTAGTGTGATTAAGTTCATGTTTAAATCATTATTTGAATTGCAATGGATTGCAGGCTTTTTACTGGGTTGCAGCTTTATCGCTGTTATTCCAGCTCTGCCCAATTTTTTCCTGTTATTGTGCTTGTTTTTTAGCTCAATTTTTTTGACAGGACTTAGTCGCAAAGCACAAACATTTTTTAACAGACCAATACCAATACTAAAAGCTATGTCTTTAATCAGCAGCGGCATCTTATTTGGTTTGTGTTGGGTATCGCTGTTTAGCCATTGGCAACTGGCTAAAAAAACACCAGAATCCATTAATAATCAACAACATATTATAGAAGCCAGCATTGTATCATTACCAGCAAATTATCCTGATTATTGTCAGTTTTTAGTAAAAGTTCATGACTCGACTAGTGGGCTGTTAATTAATCGAACATTATCGTTAAGTTGGTATGCGGCTGATTGCTCGCTAGAACTAGGCCAAGTTTGGCGCTTTAGTAGCCGCTTAAAAGCAGTCTATGGACCGATTAACCAAGCTGGGTTTGATTACGAGCGTTATATGTTTGAGCAAGCGATTCATGGGCGTGGTTATATTGTGAACTCTGATGACAATCAATTGTTGCAGTCGCAACCTATCGTTTCATTGGATTCCTTACGCCAACACCTCTTTCAACAGCTTGATGCTCTGGATAACAGAGGTATCTTTCAAGCTTTGATCATTGGCGAAAAAATGCATATAAGCACAAAACACAAACAGCTTTTTCAGCAGCTTGGTATTAGTCATTTATTAGCTATCTCAGGTTTGCATATCTCGATTATTGCAGGCCTTTTTCTGTATTTGAGCCAATGGTTATGGGCGAGACTCGCTACCAATAATTGGCTGAAGCGCATTGCCCCGTTACAATTCGGAATAATCACTAGTTGTCTTATGGCAAGCTTATACGCTGCATTAGCAGATTTTTCATTACCTACACAACGTGCTTTGATCATGTGGTGTGTAGTTAGTTTTGGGTTGTTGAGTTATCAAAAATTAGCCTTTTACCAGTCTATTTCCATTGCTATCTTATTGATTTTATTGATTTATCCATTGAGCGTATTATCTGTAAGTTTTTGGATGACCTTTATTGCGGTTTGGGTGATCAGTTTGGTATTAATGGGGCGCAAGAGCAGAAACAAACGAAAAGACTGGGTTTCTAGCTGTAGCTGGATTCTGGAACTGTTAAAAATTCAAATCGCCATCACCATTAGTTTGTTTATTGTTTCTCTACTTTTTTTTCAACAAGCCAGCTTATTAGGCTTAGTTGTTAACATTATCCTGATCCCGTTATTTAGTTTTATTTTGTTACCGTCTATTTTTTTCGCTGTGGCCCTAATGTTGCTAGGTATGACAGCGCCATTGGAGTGGTGTGATGAACTGTTAAGTTATCTATTCAACAGTCTATCGGCCTTCGATATACAACAATCATTTCTAGTGTTTAATGTCTATTTGCCGACATTTAGCGCTATTTTGCTGGTAATTGCCAGCTTTTTATTATATTTACCCTTATCCAAGTTAAAGTATCCTTGGGCGGTTGTTTTCGTTCTATTAGCTGTTTTGTTTTGGAAGCCATTTACAGCAGACTTTGCTAATCCGCCCGCGCGTGCTCCTTATACGGTCGAAGTGTTTGATGTTGGCCATGGCTTGGCCGTACTGATATACAACCGCGAGCATGCTGTACTGTATGACACTGGGTTCGCCACTGAACAATCAAGCGCTGCCTACAGTTATTTATTGCCCTCATTGCGCCGATTGGGGGTGAGGCAACTGGATGCGTTAATTCTCAGTCATTCAGACAATGATCATGCAGGGGGTGCGCAAATTTTACTGCAACAGCTCGCTATTAAACAGTTAGTAGCTGGAAAATGGCTTGAAAACAGTTTGTTTTATCAAAGTGGACAACAAGCCATTGATTGCAATCACGAATTATCATTAAATTTCAAAGGGTTAAAGCTGACATCTTTACACCCGAACACTCAAGAACGTTCAACTGAATGGCAAGGTAATAACAGCTCTTGTGTGATCAAAGCCGAGTTTGATACGCACTCTTTATTATTAACCGGGGATATAGAGAAAGAAGCGGAATGGCAATTAGCAACCGATAACGATTTGTATGAACGGTTGCGATCAGATGTTTTGATCGTACCACATCATGGAAGCAATACCTCATCAACGTACCCTTTTTTGAAGCGGGTCGCAGCGCGATATGCCATTTATGCTACCGACAAGTACAGTCGTTATCGCTTGCCGCATCATAAGGTTATCTCACGTTATGATGATTTAGGGATAGAGCAATGGCATGTGGGCTGTTTAGGGCAGTTAACGCTCAATATGGACAGCTTACAGATGACGCATCAGCGGCAACAAAAGCGCGTTTGGCGGGCGCAGCCTTGCTATTAATGCGCAAAACAGCATTCTGCTTAATGCGAATGTCAGTAACTGGATCACAGTTGTCGCTAATTAGCACTTGCTCTTGGCTTTTGACTACTGCAAAATGGTTTGATAAGAAATATATTTGTATGTTTTTCAATCAATTAGTGTAGATAATTAATATAAAATGATAAGCCCAAAAGGCCTCATTCAAGATGAACACTGATTATGATGAATAAAAATTACGAGGGGACGCATGTCAACGCTATTCACATCTCATGTTATAGCTTCTACTAATTCAGTTTTGGCTTCCGCTACAGTTGAACAAAGCTCTGCTGGTACTGGAATGTTGTTAGACTTGCTTAAAGCAGGTGGTTGGACAATGGTTCCAATTATCATTTGTTCGCTTATCGCTATGGGCATCATCATTGAGCGATTTTGGACGTTGCGCCGTGATCGTATCTTGCCGAAACATTTGGTGGCGCAGGTTTGGACTTGGATAAAAAACGGTCAATTTGATAAAAGTAAGATGCGCGATCTAAAAAACAGTTCGGCTTTGGGAGAAGTATTGACTGCTGGCTTGCTTAACCATCAACATGGACGTGAAGCCATGAAAGCTAGTATTAATGAAGCAGGGCGAGCCGTTGTGGTTCGTTTAGAGCGCTATCTTAACACTCTTGGTTCGGTTGCATTGGTCGCTCCATTGCTTGGTTTGCTAGGAACTGTGATTGGTATGATTAAGGTTTTTACGGTAATTCGTGTGCAAGGTGTGGGCAACGCAGATGCTTTAGCTGGCGGTATTTCAGAAGCACTTATTACTACGGCTGCAGGCATGGCAGTGGCTATTCCAGCGCTAGTATTACATCGTCATTTTACCCGCCGCGTAGAAGAGCTGGTCACCGATATGGAGCAAGAAGCCTTAAAAATGGTGGATGTGTTGCATGGTGAACGTGAAATTTTCACTGCTAATTAAATAGGCTCATCATCTATTATGTGGCTTAAAAAACGCAAAGAAGACCTACAGCTGAATTTAACACCCTTAATCGATGTGGTGTTTTTGCTGTTGATATTTTTTATGGTCTCGACCAGTTTCAAAAAAGAAACAAAAATTAGTTTAGATCTACCAGAAGCCAATGGAGAGATGCTAGAGCAAGAACAACAGCTTGTTGAGGTTAGTATCAATAAAGCTGGTGAGATCTTTGTTAATGGTGAAGGCTTGATAAACAAGCAGCTAGAAACCATTAAATCCGCAATTTTACAATCTTCAACCGATAATAAGACTCCTGTGGTTATCCATGCGGATGCGGATGCGCCTTATCAAGCGGTAATTACAGTGATGGACGCAGCAGGGCAAGTAGGGTTTAATAACCTTACCTTGGCCACACAGCAGCCAAAAAATCCATAATGAACAAAGAATTAAAATATTCCAGTGGCGAGATTTATAAGCGCCTACTGACTTATACAAAAAAATATAAAACGGTTTTCATCATTGGTGTCTTTGCCAACATTCTTTTTGCGCTTGTGGAAACCAGTTTCGTCAATTCAATTAAATACTTGATTGATGAAGGTATTAATCAGCGCGACCGTCATTTTCTTTTAGTGCAAACTCCGCTGTTTATTTTAGGCGCAATATTGCTACGCGGCATCTTCAATTTTGTCTCTACATACTGTATGGGCTGGGTTGGGCGAAAAGTGGTTCAAACTTTGCGCGAACAACTTTATGAGCACTATATTCGTCAGCCAATTTCGTTTTTCTCTGATAAAACCCCTGGTAAATTGCTATCGACTTTAACATTCAACACTGAGCAGGTTGCTGTGGCGAGTTCAGATGCCATAACCTTAGCCTTGCGAGCTGGCGGAACCATAATTTTCATTATGACATTTATGGCGATAACCAGCTGGCGTTTAACCTTGTTTTTGTTAATTTTGGTGCCTGTAGTGTCTTGGGTGATTAAGGTGAGCGCGCGCCGCTTAAAAAAAGTCAGTGGTAATATCCAAAATGTAGTGGGTGACGTCACTCATGCCGCAGAAGAATCAATCAAAGCTAACCAAGTAATCAAAATTTTTGGTGGTACAGAAAAAGAAATCGCCAATTTTAGAAATAAAGCGAATCGCAATCGCCAGCAAGATATGAAATTGATCGCGACTAAGGGCGTTGCATCTCCAGTTATTCAGTTTATTGCAGGAATTGGCTTTGCTGCCATTATGTATTTTGGCAGTTTAGAAATGCTTAATGATCGACTAACGAGTGGTGAGCTGATCGCGTTTATTACGCTTATGGCAATGATTTTGCGTCCATTAAAAGAAATCAGTAACGTTAATACCCACTTGCAACGAGGTATTGCTGGAGCGCAATCTGTGTTTGAGATCATTGATCTTCCTAATGAAGATGATACAGGTCAAACTGTTATAGAAAGAGCTGAAGGTGCCATTGAGTTTAAGAATGTTGATTTTGCCTATGAAGCTGGCGCAAATATCCTTAATCAGATCAGTTTTGCTGCACAACCAGGTGAAACTATTGCATTAGTTGGCAAATCTGGCAGTGGCAAAACCACAATAGCAACTTTATTACAAAGACTTTATAACATTGATAATGGTCAATTGTTGATTGATGGCATTCCTATTCAAGAGCTAACTCTTGAATCATTGCGCGATCAAATCGCCACAGTTTCTCAAAATGTTGTGCTGTTTAACAACACTATTCGGCATAATATCGCCTACGGCGGTTTAAACGATGCTAGCGAAGCATCGATTATTCAGGCAGCTAAACATGCTCACGCTTGGGAGTTTATTGAACAATTACCCCAAGGACTAGATACAGTGGTTGGTGATAATGGTGTGATGCTTTCTGGTGGTCAACGCCAACGTATAGCGATTGCCCGAGCCATGCTTAAAGATGCTCCAATTCTTATTCTTGATGAAGCTACTTCTGCGCTTGATACGGAATCAGAGCGTCATATCCAAGAGGCACTGGAAACTTTGATGCAAAATCGGACAACGCTAGTGGTTGCCCATCGATTATCGACTATTGAAAATGCAGACAAGATTTTAGTCATACGAGATGGCGCGATTGTCGAGTCAGGAACCCATCAACAACTGCTTGCGCAAAATGGCGAATATATGCACCTACATCAAATGCAGTTTAGCGAGCAATAGTCGCAATAATCATCATGGCCATTTCTAAAAGCCAACAATTCTTTGAAAATCTTTGGTACAGACCTACCGTTTGGTGGTTATGGCTGTTGTTGCCGTTACAATTATTACTTAGAGTAATAGTCTGGTTGCGCCGTAAATTTTATCAGTGGGGAATATTTAAGTCTTATAAGCCTGCGGTTCCAGTAGTTGTTATAGGTAACATCAATGTTGGTGGAACTGGCAAGACACCGTTAGCGATTTATTTAATTAAATTGTTGTCGAAACAAGGACTTAAAGTTGGCTTAGTGACTCGCGGATATGGTGGCGAAAGTGCCCATTATCCATTACTTATGACTGAGCAGGTTAAACCACAAGAGTGTGGCGATGAACCTTTTTTGATCTATAACCATACAGCTGCAACCATTGTGGTTGATCCCAATCGTAGCCGCGGCGCTGAAAAATTAGCCGAACTTGGCTGTGATCTAGTCTTGTGTGATGATGGATTACAACATTATAAGCTGCAGCGGGATCTTGAAATTGTAGTTATCGACGGGCAACGCCAGTTTGGCAATGGTTGGTTAATGCCTTTTGGCCCCTTAAGAGAGCCTGTGTCTCGCTTAAATAGCGCCGATATTCAAGTTGTTAATGGTCAATCGATGCAGTTAATAGCCAAAAGCATAACGCAAATGAACGATTGGCAGCCTGTTTCTTTGGATACTCAAGCAATCATTCAAAAGAATTGCCATGCCGTAGCTGCAATTGGCAACCCTCAACGTTTTTATTCGACCTTAGCAAGGTTAGGTTTTAATTTTTCTCAGCACAGCTTCCCCGATCATCATCAGTTTACAGCCGATGATATTGAACGAATACGGCAAAATCAGTCACTTCCGATAGTGATGACCGAGAAAGATGCAGTGAAATGCCGCGAGTTTGACGTTGATGATTTGTATTTTTTGCCAGTTGAGGCACAATTAGATAAAGAGCTTGAAGTGCAAATTTTGCATTCAATTGAATCAATAACACGTCATATTGCATGATAAACGAAATTAAACAACGAAAGGTCAACGATGGATCATAACTTACTGGATATTTTAGTTTGCCCAATCTGCAAAGGTGAGTTGAAATATCATAAAGCTAATAATGAATTAATTTGTCGCTTTGATAAGCTGGCTTATCCAATTAATGATGATATTCCTGTGATGCTAGAAGAGCAGGCACGACAAGTTTCAAGCGATGAGTTGGATAAACTTTAGTAATCCTTATTGCTACACTATCGAGATTAAAGATGCCATTTAATGATTTTACCGTAGTTATTCCTGCCCGTTATGCCTCAACTCGCTTGCCTGGTAAACCTTTAGCAATGATAGGCAATAAGCCAATGATTCAACACGTGTATGAGCGTGCGCTAATGTCAGGAGCGGATAGGGTAGTTGTAGCTACGGATGATCAGCGTATTGTCGACACAGTGAAATCCTTTGATGGTGATGTGTGTCTGACGCGCGCAGATCATGTTTCAGGCAGCGATCGTTTGGCAGAAGTGTGCGAATTTTTGCAATTAGCAGATGATGCGATTGTGGTTAATGTTCAAGGTGATGAACCCTTTATTTCTGCGGAAAATATTCGTCAAGTAGCTAAAAACTTGCGTGATTCTGATTGCCATATGGCAACCTTATCAACGTCAATTGATAAAACGGAAGAGGTTTTTAATCCAAATGTAGTCAAAGTCGTTGCAGATCAACATAACAAAGCTTTGTACTTCTCAAGAGCGCCAATTGCTTGGCAGCGCGGACATTTCGAGGAGGGTAAGGTTAATGATTTATCCTTGATGCAACGTCATATCGGTATTTACGCATATCGCGCTGGCTTTTTAGCCGATTACGTCAAAATGCCACCTGCTGCATTAGAAGTGGCTGAATCGTTGGAGCAATTAAGAGTATTGGCCAATGGTTATAGCATTCATATCGAACAAGCAAAAGAAGCACCAGGTTTAGGGGTTGATACACTCGAGGATTTGCTTGCAGCGGAAAATTACTATCGAACCCACCGGTTATAGTCGATTTATTTAATGACTAGTCTAATGAGCCATAAATTTTCAGTTTTATTCGTATGCCTCGGTAACATCTGCCGCTCTCCAACGGCTGAGGGCGTTTTTCGTCAAAAAGTTATCGAGGCAGGGTTGGCGCAGGATATTCTTATAGACTCTGCTGGAACCAGTGCTTATCACATCGGTGAGCCACCAGATATTCGCTCTCAAGCTGAAGCGAAACGTCAGGGCTATGATTTAGCTACCATTCGCTCGCGCAAAGTCACATTGCCGGATTATGACAAATTTGATTTGCTGATTGCGATGGACAAGGCTAACCTGCGCGATCTAAAAGCAATAAATTCAAGTGTTTACAATGATAAATTAAAGTTGTTTTTGGCTGATTTTGCACCGCATTTGTCTGCAAAAGAGGTTCCAGATCCCTATTATGGAGGTGAAAAAGGTTTCACTGAAGTGGTGCATTTGATTGAACTGGCTAGCGATGGTTTACTAGACTTTATCAAAAAGCAGTTTTGAAAAAGCGGTAGGATAGTTTAATGATAAACTCGCAAGATATCATCAACTTCTGGTTTAAAGAACTAAAACCTAAGCAATGGTGGGTTAAAGATCCTGAATTTGATCAACTATTAATCGATAAATATTCAGATTTACATCAACAAGCTAATGCCGGTGAGTTATCAAGCTGGCGCGAAACAGCTGAAGGGCGCTTAGCAGAAATCATCATTTTAGATCAATTTTCTCGCAATATGTTTCGTGATACACCACAAGCCTTTGCCTCAGACTGCCTTGCTTTGTGTTTGTCACAATGGGCTATTGCGTCAGCTGATGATAAAAAACTGAGCCAACAACAACGCCAATTCCTTTATATGCCCTTTATGCACAGTGAGTCGAAAGCCATCCATCAAAAAGCGGTAGAATTATATTCAAGTTTAGGTACTGGCTATGGTTATGATTTTGAATTGAAGCACAAAGCTATTATTGACAAATTTGGTCGCTATCCCCATCGCAACAAAGTATTAGGACGAAAATCATCGCCACAAGAAATTGAATTTCTAAAGCAACCAAACTCAAGTTTTTAGCTTTATAATTAGTAGAAAAACACCGCTCGCTAGTGCTAGGTTAAGGAGCCTCAATGAAATTATTGTTAAATATCAAAAAGCAAAATTGGTTAGCTCTATTGCTTGATCTGGTAGTTGTTATTTTGGGTATTTTTATTGCTTTGCAAGTAAACAAGTGGCAACAAGGGCGTGATGATAGCAACAAAGAAATTCTTCTCCTAAAGCAAATTTCGCAGGATATCAGCCATAATATTAAGGAAGCTGAAGCTATCTTGCGGCACCACCAACAAATATCTGAAGAGTTGCAAATGGCTTTTGGTTTGCTGATCAAGGGAAACTTAACTGAAAAAAGCAAAGATGATTTCAAATGGGCCATTTTGCGTATGAACCAGTTTCCGTTTTCTGCAATGACCTATTCAGCCTATGACTCGATGTTAGCTTCTGGTGATTTCGCAATTCTGAAAGACGTCAACATAAAAGCTCAGTTGGTTAAACTCTACAGCTTACTTAAACTAGAGCCCCAGTTATTAAGCCGTTTTTCAGATTCTGGAAAGGTTCCATTAATTTTAGACACTATTTCCATGGTTCCGCATCCTAGTGGCAAAGGTGGTTTGTGGCAGGTGGATTTTGCAGCTCTCAGCGGTTCTCCGCAAGCCTTGGGAGTGGTTTATAACACTCGTCGCAATCATGACATTCTAGCGATTCATTATGAAAAAAGTTTACAACTATTAAAACAAACTCAATCAACTATTGAGAATTATATCGTTAATAGCGAGCTCTAATCGGCAAAGTCTAGCTTAGAATTGAAATACAGCAAATTTAGGTTTTAGACCTGTGAAAGGGCTCTAAAACCAGTATAATAGCGCCAATTTCAGTAATTTAGTTCAACTAAAAATGCTCACATCTATCGAACACGATTTAAGTCAACTATTTGGCCAAGCCTTTGCTTCATTGGATTTACCTTTTGAATTGGGATCTGTGCAAAGGTCTAACCGCCCTGATTTAGGGGATTATCAATGTAATGGTGCTATGGCTGCTGCCAAGCTCGGCGCAGGCAATCCTTTTGTGACAGCTGAAAAAGCTGTTGCGGCACTTAATGACAACGGCCTCATTGAAAAAGTGGATGTGGTTCGTCCTGGTTTTATTAATGTGTTCGTTAAAGCAGATTATTTAGCAGCTAAATTAACAAACTATGGCCAAGATGATAGCTTCGGTTGTCAGCAAGATTTAGCTCAAACTAAAGTCATGATTGATTTTGGTGGACCAAACGTTGCTAAATCAATGCACGTTGGTCATTTACGTACAGCTATTATTGGTGATTCATTACAGCGTATTTTCCGATTCAAAGGGTATAGCGTCGTTTCAGATGCGCACCTTGGCGATTGGGGAACGCAGATGGGCATGTTAATCGAAGGCTTGAAAAAACGTCAGCCAGATTTAGTGTATTTCGATGAAAATTACACTGGCTCATATCCCGAAAAATCACCTGTTACCATTCAAGATTTAGAAGTTATTTATCCAGAAGAGTCTGGATTATGTAAGACCGATCCTGAAGCAGCCGAAAAAGCCCGCCAAGCGACACTTGAACTACAAAATGGCCGCTCAGGTTATAGAGCATTATGGCAGCATTTTGTAAGTGTCTCCATTGCAACTTTGAAGCGTGACTATGGTGAGCTAGGCGTGAGTTTTGATCTATGGAAAGGGGAGTCGGATGCCGATCCATTTATTCCAAAAGTTATTGCGCAGCTTGAGCAAAAGCAAATCTCTTTGGTAGATCAAGGCGCGTTAATCGTTCCCTTTAGAGACGAAGAGGGTGAGAATATCATGCCGCCTTTGATCTTACGCAAGTCTGATGGGGCAGTGATGTATGGAACTACTGACTTAGCAACCTTATACGAACGTGTGCATGATGATAATGCTAATTTAGTCTTGTATGTGGTTGATGGTCGTCAACAACAGCACTTCAAACAAGTTTTTGCCGCAGCAGATTTGATGGGGCTAAATGCCAATACTGAATATGAACATAGTTATTTTGGCACAGTAAATGGCAAAGACGGCAAGCCTTTCAAAACCCGCTCTGGCGGTGTTATGAAGCTGCATGATCTTATCCAGATGGCGAAAGATGAAGCCCGTAAAAAACTTGCTGAATCGAACTTTGGGGCTGATTTTGATGCTGAAGAAAAAGAAGAAATTGCACATAAAGTCGCCATTGCAACATTAAAATTTGCTGATTTGCGTAATTTCCGTATCAAAGATTATATTTTTGATCTCGAAAAATTCAGTGAATTTGAGGGTAAAACAGGCCCTTATTTATTGATGCAAGTTGCTAGAATAAAATCCATCCTGCGCAAAGCAGAAGAGATAGATGCAAAACCCGGTAACTTGTTAGACACTTCAGAAAACGAGCGTTCACTTACCTTTAAGTTGCTTGAGTTTCCTTCAGCATTAGATAAAACAGTCGAGAAGCGAGCGCCTCATTTCCTTTGTGAACATTTATACAATCTAGCGCAAGAATACAGCTCGTTTTATCAGAAACAGCATATTATGAACGAACCGGATAAAGCAAAACAGGAGAGCTTGTTGCGCCTGAGCCAAATCTGCCTAGAACAGCTTGAAACAGGTTTACAACTATTAGGAATAGAAACCCTAGAGCGTATGTAAATCGTCGGTTATAAGATTTTGTTCTAATTTATAAAAAATATTCACTTAATCTTTGTCCAAAATCCTTTATCATGGCTAGTAATGAAACGTTACTAGCCATTTTCATGAATGAATCTTTATTAAAAACACAAGCCTATATCGATGGTCAGTGGTTAACTACCGACAATCAATTCAAAGTCGACAACCCGTTCGATAATTCGCACCTTGCCGATGTAACCGATTGCAACCAAGAGCAGTTTCAGCAAGCGATAGATGCAGCCAGCAATGCCTTTACACATTGGTCGCAAACGTCACCCAAATATCGCTCAAAACTGCTTTTAGCCTGGTACCAAAACATCCTTGAGCATCAGGATGATTTGGCTCATACATTAACGCTAGAGCAGGGCAAGCCTATTGCTGAAGCACGAAACGAAATTGTATATGGTGCCAATTATATCAAGTGGTTTTCGGAAGAGGCCTTGCGCATCAATGGTGATATTTTGCAGTCAGGCTTAGATAAACAAACGCAAGTATTAAAGCTGCCTGTAGGGGTCGTGGGTATTATTACTCCCTGGAATTTCCCTCAGGCTATGATTGCGCGCAAAGTAGCGCCAGCATTGGCAGCAGGGTGCACTGTTGTTATCAAACCTGCTGCAGAAACCCCTTTATCAGCCTTAGCTATGGCTGAGTTGGCGCATCAGATAGGTATTCCAAAAGGGGTTATAAACATAATTCCGACCACTAGAGCTAAAGAGTTCGGAAAAGCGATAACAGCAAGTAAAAAAGTGCGTAAAATTTCATTCACTGGCTCTACTGCCGTAGGTAAGTTATTACTCAAACAAGCTGCAGATAACGTGCAAAGAACGACCATGGAATTAGGCGGAAATGCGCCCTTTATTGTCTTTGACGATGCAGATATTGATGCTGCCATTGACGGCTTGATGGTCTCCAAATTCCGTAATTCAGGCCAAACGTGTGTATGTGCAAATCGTATATTTATACATGATTCCGTCTATGACCAATTTGCTAAGCAATTTGTGGAAAAAGTTAAAACCTTATCTGTAGATAACGGCTTAAATGAAACCGCAAAAATTACTGCATTAATAAATCCTAAAGCCGTTAGCAAAGTTAGTGATTTAGTAATCAAAGCCAAACAACAAGGCGCTCAAGTTTTATTTGGTGGAAGCGTGAGCCCAGCAAATCACAATATTTTCCTGCCGACCGTTCTATCTGATGTTCAAGCTGACATGTCAATTGCGTGTGAAGAAATATTCGGCCCAGTTGCGCCTCTTATTCGATTTAATACTGAACAACAAGTTATCGACTTAGCCAACAACACTGATGCAGGCCTTGCTTGCTACGTATTCACCGAAGACCGCCACAGGATCAGACGGCTCAGTCATTTACTCGAATTCGGCATGATTGCTTTTAACGAAGGTGCTATTTCAAACGAAATGGCACCATTTGGAGGTGTAAAACACTCAGGAATGGGACGAGAAGGCTCAAAATACGGTATAGATGACTACTTAGAACTCAAATACGTTTCTGTATCTTAAAAATTGTTCCTCTGGATAACTGTTCGCATAATTAATAAACTGTTAAAAATCAATAACTTACGAAACAACTGTATTTATAATAAATGAAATTATCTACTTTTTCAAAAAAAATTAAAATAATTTGAAGATTTTACATTTCAGTCCATTAGAAACCAGCAATATGCTGGTTTTTTTTTGTTTAGCAAGGTAAGGCTTCGCCTTTGTCTATATTCGCTTTCTAGCTCATAACTGAAAACGCCCCTGAAGGGCGTATTTTATTTATAAAAAAAGCCCTACCGAAGCAGGGCTGAAGGTCGGTGGTTTGCAGTCCACCTATGGAAAAGTTTAATAGCCTGGCACAGTTTTTCATGCTCCTCATAAAATCGTCGCACTTAAAACTGCTTACAGGCTATTAGTACCGTAGTCTATGGCTTGAGATGTAATATCCTGAGGCTGGGTCAAGCCTTGCGTAACTTTAGGTATAAGACGTGGAGAACAATAAACATCAAAGGTTGTAGAGCCATATAAAATAGTAGCACGACAATCATTTCTTGGTGTAACTTTATAGCCCATAGAAATAAAGTCATTATGGGAAAAACTGTAATCATTGTCACCGCTCCTTAATTCAAAAAAATACTCGAACTTACGCTTAAAATAAGTAACACCAGTGATAGAGAGCTTATAACTTGCTAAAGGATGGTTACCAACATCATTTTGATTAGAAAAGCTACGATTAGAAACATTGCTAATCTCAGAACTACCGACTTTAGAAACCACTTGATCACTCGTATTAGTAGCTTGGGTTTCTTTATCATAGAACCTTGAATATCCTCGACCTGTGGCATACTTGCCTCCCATGTAAATAAAGAAAGAAACTAAAATAAAAAAAGCAAAAAGGATTTGGGGATTTTTCCAAATGGGCGTACCTGCTGAACTGTCTTTGACAACTCCGTCAGCAGTACTTTGATACATTTGATAGACGTGCTTAGGTATCTTCTGCCAGCGCTTTAGAGCCATTTGGTTACGTTCAAACTCGCCTGTATTTTTGCCTGAATGGTTGATTGTTTGGTAAAAGCCTGCAAAGCCAATGAAGGCCATGTTGGCGTGTCTGTATGCGTCCTCAGTGGTGGAACGAATGACATCGTGAATTGTCGTAATGTCGGGCTCAGAGAGGGCAATATCCCAGCCTTGATGACGATGCTTTTTAAATGCTTGGGCAACTGTTTTAGGGTAACGACCTTCATAGCGGTCATGCTCTCTTGGTAAGTTGAATTGCTGTAGCTCTTTTGCGGTCATTGACTTGGGAAAGATGTCACTGGCTTCATCAATTAAAATAAAAGCACCCTTTGGAGCCCAGTGAAAAAAGGTGCGCATTTTATATAAGTCAGTGTCGCTTGTTTCGGTATCAAGGTGAATAATATCAAAAGGCTTTGTAATCGACCCTTTTTCATGGATTGCAATCAAAGCACGAATTAAAGCTGGATTGTTACAAGCTCTTAAGTTGGTGATAAGAGTGCGACCTTCATAAGCACACTGACGAACGTAGTGCTTCACGCAATGTGAAGATTTGTAACCGCCATTAGGACCATGATGAATATGTATGGTCATATAAACCTCAAAACAAACTTAGTAGCTATGGCTTGAAGAATGTAGCCAATACCTTCTGGTATGCGAAGCAAATTAATTGCATTAGTTGTTTCAGGAGAAAGAAGGCCAAAGGCTTGGGAGATTTGTTGACCGATATTTATTTCTACAAGGATAGCGCTAGCAACACTCCACGCAAATTCTAAAGACCAATACTTCATTTTTAAGTATAGGAGTATTGAGTTAGTAACTATCCAATGCCAAGCGCTCATGACAAAGTCATAAACATCAACAGTAAAAAACTCAACAATGAAATCAAAAAAAGAAAAAATGGCGTCCATTTTTTTTAATCCTCAATAATTATGACAATACCAATTAGCATACAGATAAACATGATTATGTTGCCTAAGACGTAAAAATGGTCGTTATATGCGTTCAAGTCCATTGTGTAAGAGTTGCCATTTGGCAAAGGAAAAACCCAAACAGGCATTGAACCAGCACCGGTTGCAGGAGGGGTTACTATTGACTCAAAATCCGCTTTAATTTCAGCTATCTTTTGCTCAAGAAGATCATTAGCGGCTTGGATATCAGCATCGAAAAAAGTGTCATCAAATTGACCTTCACCTTGATTAACAGTATAAGGGGTTGTTTCGTCTGAATTATTCAAGTCATCAATTGCACCTGTAGCACCTCGATTTGTCAATTTTTCGCCCAGGGCATTTATTGACTTGATAGTGTCGCGTCCAATTTTTTCGAGTTGGTCAGTATTTTTGTCGATGTCCTTCAAAATGCCAACCTCATCTGGGTTACCATCACCATCACTGTCATTGTTCGGGTCTGTACCATTTGGCAAGTCGCTATCGCCATCTTGATTGTCAGGGTTTAAGGGTTCAGTACACATAAACTGGTCATTATAATAACCACAACCAGACTGGCAGACTGAATAACCACCTTGTTGAGACTTAACCTCACATTTATCATCAGGATTTGCAGGACAAAGCTGTTGAGTGGTAGAAGTTAAGGTACAGCCTTGGTCTGGTTCAGGCAAATCGGTTTGACCATCAAGACCGAAAGGGTCGTTAAAAACATTAGAGCCTAAGCCTGAACACTCTTGGCCAGTTGCTTGGTAATAAACGTAAGGCTCATAAAAAATATTCTGAGCCTCGACCCTTGTGTAGCTACAAAAAGTTGAGCCTTTAGCAACACAGGCAGTCTCAAAGCCGCTATCAGTTAAGGCTTGTCCACCTGTAATCAAAGTGTCAGGGCAAGGAGATTGGTCAGAACAAAAATCTGGGGCATCAATAACACCATTAGTATCTGTGTCTATATGATAAGGATGAGTTGATGGGCAAGAGTAATAAGACGTTAAGCGTTTTGCAAATGAGCCATCATCTATATCAGAGTAAGTATTATAATCTGGATTTGCATAAAGAAAGCGAATGCGCATATTACCGCCTGTACCATTAAATTCCTCACCAGAGAAATAGATAGGGCATGTAGAAGATGTTGGCTGTGGATTTGAGGTAGAAAGCCTATAAGCAAACATGTCAGAACAAAATAATTGCTCTAAGTCCGCAAGGGATGGCGCTGTTTTATTGCGAACAGATGAATGGGCAAAAGACTTAAAATAAAACTCCGTTACGTTTGAGTTAAATTCAGGCGAAACCTGTTCAGCTTTAAGACTTAGCCCCGTAAGAACGAGGCTAAGGATTAGGACTTGTTTGATAAAGCTAGTAAGCCGCATAAGATACCCGCAATCAAAGAAAGTCCTAAGGAGATACCAATTAAAACTGATACCATTAGCGCAATTTACGGATAACACCGATAACAAGGCCGATAACAGCCAAGCCAACGATTGCACCAATAATCATGTCACCAACGGCTAAACCATCAGCTTTTGCGCTATCGATTGCGGTTTGAGTTGCAACAGTGTCAACAGCAGATGCGGTTGCAGAAAGCATAGCCATAGTGCCAGCAGCTAAAAAGCCGCCAATTTTTTTCAAAGTCTTCATAAAAGTCACCTTTCTATTTAATGTAAAAATTTCGCAGTATTGCGAGTATTAAGCCAATGCCTAGACCTATGACGTACATCTGAACCATGCCATCAAGAACTAAGTCGATTAGCGCTTCATCAACGTTATTCACCAAGGAGAGATTGGTAAATTCATCGAAGTCCGTTTTGTCAAAGACAATAAAGCCTTGACAGTTTTCAAGGGGGGTTGTAGTGATTTCTAAATCACCTTGGTTGTCGAGAATTGCACAAGAGGCCATTTTTATTTAGGCTCTACAATTTTGCGTGGCTTAGATAGTTCAAATTCAGCACCGAACTTGCCAGATTTACAAACAAGGTCGCAGATATAAAAACCAGCTTCATAAGCATCATCAAGCGAACCAACATAAAATGAGTGAGGGACTGTTGGCTGATTTTCTGAGATGATTATTGAAGCTGGTTGCTTCCAATATGAGGTCTTATCAGCTTTTTTTTCTAAGCGGTCGCGGTCTGCATCTAGTTCAAACATTTGAACCTTAACAGACAAACGAGGCTGAATAGACTGAACTTTAGCTTGGTTGTTTTCTGGTTTAAGTGCTGTATTTGACATGATATTTTCCTCTTGCCTGGTTGTGCTTATCAATGGCACAACTCATTAGTTAAATAATTGGGTGGAGCAGGGGGGTAATGCTCCGAATTTGATTGATGATTTGTGGAGTTATTGGCCTGTATCAAGTCACCTCTAAAACCCGCACAATAATTGATTTCATAGCCATTAGTTTTGTAGCGAATCACTCCGATCCATTCGGTTTGTTGTCCGATGGCTTCATCAGTTGCGCGTGGCGGTATCTTATATAAAAGACCATAGCTTCGTGTTCTTCTAAACCCTTTATTTGCGGAAAGCCATTCGTGGGCTTCCTGTGGCTCATAATCAACAAAGGCAGGTGCGCAAGAGTTGCGGTTCTTGCTCTTTGCAATGGATTTGTTTGGTACAAGCTGGGCTGAGTATTTGAACGCTTCAAGAAAAGCGTCTTGCATTTGGTTGAGGTTGCCGTTAATGCGTTTAACATAGACTTGAACATCTTGACCATAATAATCAGACCATTGTTTGCGAATGAGAGCAGGGGGCATATCACCATGAGTAAGCAAAAAAGCGTTTAGGTGAACGTTCCATTTTCTACCGACTGACAGGGGGTCTTCCTGCCGAGCAAGGGCGCCTTGAACCATTGACATGGGCGCTTTTCTTAACAAATTAGCAAAGTTCTTAAACATTAGCCGCTTGCCTTTTTCAAGGTCGCCTTGCTCGAAGTGTGGGCAGGAGAGAACAACGTAATAAATTCTTGTATTCCAGCGTTTCAGATAAGAGGTAACTGGCGGTAGATATCGGTCGATAAGTCGCTTTGTCTCAGTGTTGCTATCAAATGGGCAAAGCAAGGAAGAATTGGCTTTGTTATCCCATGCACAGACAAGTTTTCCGTCTGGATTGCGTCCCAGACAGCCTTTCTCACGAGCAGTCGCGAGTTTGAAGGCGAGCTTGGTATATTCTGGATAATCGGGGCAGACCCTTTCTGATAAGTAAGTTGAAACATCGTTTAGTACCTGCTTCTTTGCTGAATAGCGGTTGAGGTCTTTATCAACCTGCTCATATACGTTTTGCAGTAATTCGTGGTTTCCAACCGCGGCTTTGAAAGTATTGGTTAAGGCTTGCTCTTCTAAGGCCTGTTGCTCAAAGTGACGACGAAGCGAAAAGGTCGCTTTGCCAGTCTCCATAAACTGAGCATATTCTTGTTGGCGCTTATGTTTGGCTAGCTCTATCGAGTTCATTAAATATGACTAATCCTTTTGCTCTAAATTGCATTTATTGGAGGATTTATAAGAAACAATTAAACCCTTGATATCTTTTAATAAAGAGAGCTGAAAGGCTGAACGACTGCAAAGCTCTAGGTGACTATTTACGATATAATTTTCATCTATAAAATCCTCAATATGTGAAACAAGGCCTTTATAAAACTCTAACTCAGTCATAATCGCTTGCTCTATTGCGCTCATTCAATAAGTCGGTTGGTTTTGTATGAAAGGACTGTACGCCGCAAGACATAGGTAAGTCAAGCAGGCCATATGCAACCACAGGACATACCTGATATATTAAAACAGTAGATAATTGTTGTTTTTTGAGGTTTTTATTATGAAATCAGTTGAATACTTAAAAAAAGTAAAAAAATTAAAAGGTTTATCAAGCAATAAACTAGGTGAGCTTTTGAATATGAACCATACATCAATGTCAAAACTGTTGACGGAAAAAACAACAATGAGCGATTACACAGCTTCACAAGTAGCTGAAATTCTTGGGATTGATGAAATGGAGATTATAGCCCTATGCAACATGGAAAGAGCAAGAAAGGAAGAAGAAAAGGATTACTGGTTCAAGAAACTACAGAAATTGGCCGCCTGTGTAATTGCAACTGCAACACTGGCTATAGGAACATTAAGTCACGATATTCGCTCTGGAGACGGGGCGATAAGTGCAGAAAAAACGGCACTTTATGCGATTAGCGCGATAACAGCGCTTTTTTTACTACTTTCACACTTCGCATAATTAATATTATGTTAAATAGACTAAATTATGATATATAGGTCCTTTTGAGTTCAGCTTGTAAACATTAAAAATGAAGTATCCCCAATATTGAAGCAATAATTCCTATGACTTCTATCATCAAATATCCATGTCGTTAACGCCGCCATAAACGGCGCGAGCTTGCGAGCGTCCGGCGACCGTAGGGAGCGAATTTGACGGCTTTGTTATGTGCTATTCGATCCATAGCCAATCGATTAAAGGGGGCTCTGTTCCACTCTTAAATGTGACATTGATAACTATATCGTCTTCCGTGCCAGAGAATTTAGCAGAAAAGAGCATCATTGGGTTCTTACCTCTTCGAAGAGACGCCAAGAAGGATTTCGATTGAAGCGTACCAAGCTGTGGTGCTAGTTCACGATGTGCTTTCAAGAAACCTTCCTCAGAAACCTTCCTGGCCAGTTCGTTGGTTATTACAGATAGATATTCCTGGTAATTTCCAGTCTGGTGCGCATGGAGAGCAGTATCAACAACCGGCAGGAGCAGCTGAAGCGCTTCTTTATCGGTTAAACCAAATGTTCCGAAAAAATTCATGCTACCTCACTCTTTTGTGGTCACAGAACAGTTGAATATGCGACATCGCATATAATTTATTGATTTACAAGACATTTATTTATTAGATCCCTTATATCCTTAATTACCCCTGTAAAGAGGATATTTTCGTTCCCGTATTTTTTTAGAGAAACTACTCTCTATAACGAGAATAGCTTCGTATCTATTTAATATCAATAGCTTTTTATCTAAAAATGTATTGCTTCTTTATTTTTCTATTCCGAGCAATGGGGACATTGAATATCTGCTTTGTGACGATTTCAGCCTATCAAGAACCCCCATCATAATGTGGAGTTTTTGTGATCATATAAAACCTGAACTAAGCATATTATATGCCCATACATCTATCTAAAGCTTAATCCGTTATATGAACACTAATTAAGCAAGAAATGGCAACCTATACTTAAAAAGTAACCCAAGGCAATAACTGGACTCCATTTTAGGTGTCTAAGGAAGGTGTAATGCTCTTTAGCTTGCCCCATTAGAGCGATGCCTGCTGCAGAGCCAACAGATAAAAGGCTTCCGCCTACACCTGCAGTCAGTGTTACTAATAGCCATTGTTCAAGTGACATATCGGGTTGCATGGTGAGTACTGCAAACATTACAGGAATATTGTCTACAACAGCAGACATTAATCCCACTAAAATATTAGCGTTGGTTGGGCCTAATTCGCCGTAAATATAGTGAGAGGTCATGTTTAAGTAACCAATAAACCCTAACCCTCCTACTGCTAGAATCACACCATAAAAGAAAAATAATGTGTCCCATTCTGCTTGTGAAATCCTATCGAAGATGTCATAGCGTTTATTGGCTACTTGCCCATCGATATTCTCTAAGATAGCAGTTATAGATTTTTTCCGTAAGTAAAAGCCATAAACCTTGAGATATCCCAAGCCAAGCATCATGCCCATAGCTGGCGGCAGGTGGAGGAAGTTGTGGAATGAAATAGCGGTAATTATGGTGAGTAAAAAGAGGCTGACAATGATTAGACCGCCTGGCTTTATAGCGCTAGCGCTCCCCTCTTCTATCATCTGAGGTTTACCTGCTTTAATGGCAAATTGCATAATCAGAGCAGGTATCAAAAAGTTGACAGCGGCGGGGATAAGCAATTGAAAAAACTGTGAAAATTCAACAATTCCCTTTTGCCAAACCATTAAGGTGGTTATATCGCCAAATGGGCTAAAGGCTCCTCCAGCGTTGGCTGCTACGACAATGTTAATACAGCTTAGCGCAATAAATTTAGAGTTATTAGCCCCAACCGCAAGTACTACTGAGCACATAATTAATGCTGTCGTAAGGTTATCTGCAATAGGCGAAATGATAAAAGATAAACATCCCGTTATCCAAAATAATTGTCGATAACTATAGCCACGACTAATTAACCAGTCTCGCAAGGCATCAAATACATCACGCTCAATCATGGCATTAATGTAAGTCATGGCGACTAGTAAAAAGAAAAATAATTCGGCATATTCTAAAAAATTGTGTCTAACAGCTTCAGCAGCTAATTCTGACAGGCCGTGTTGTTGATAAATAATGCCTATGGCAAGCCAAATCAAACCCGCAGCGACTAATATAGGTTTAGACTTTCTTAAATGTGTCTTTTCTTCAAAAATGACCAATAAATAAGCTATAACAAATATCAATAAAGCAAGATAACCAATAAAATGATCAGTTAAATCTACAGGCTGTAAACTTGCATCTGTTGATGCCATTAGCTGTAGAGGGAATAACACTAAAAATAGAACTAGAAGCAAGTTTCTGGCTTTCATGGGCACCAAAATATTAAAATCAGCAATTATTGGCGCGGGATTGTAATAAAAAAACCATGCCATATATTGATTATAATCAACTTATTGCTGTTTAGTTCCCATATTCAATAATAAATCATTAACTTGATCTAGATTAAGTTTTTTTAACTCATTTCTATTACAATTGACAAAAATCAAGAAATAACAAGTTTATGCTTACCCATTTAGATAACAAAGGCCATGCTCACATGGTTGACGTTGCAGATAAAGATACGACTCAGCGTATTGCGATTGCTGAGTCGGTTGTTAGCTTTGCTGCCGAGACTTATCAGTTGTTGCTTAATGATGAGTTACCAAAAGGTGATGTGTTTGCCACTGCGCGCATTGCAGGGATTCAAGCTGCCAAAAAATGTAGTGATTTGATTCCTTTATGCCACCCGATAGCTTTGACCTCTGTGAAAATTGATTTTGAATTCAATGAATTAAGTTATCAAGTTAAGATAATTTCTAGGTGTAAAGTCAATGGGAAAACTGGTGTTGAAATGGAAGCTTTGACTGCAGTATCTGTTGCAGCTCTGACCATGTATGATATGTGTAAAGCAGTTGATAAAGGAATCATTATTGGCCCTACTCGTTTACTCGAAAAGCTTGGTGGCAAGTCAGGTCATTGGGTTTCGGAATAATCTGCGCTAATAGAATACGAATATGATTACAGTACTTTTTTTTGCCAAATATAGAGAGTTGCTTGGCACTGAGCAATTACAGCTTGAAGCTGAGTCATTTAGCTCGGTAAGAGACATTGCTCAACATTTGTCGCAACAAGGATCTGAATGGCACAGTATTTTTGAACAGGCCAATACAATGGTGGCAGTGAATCAAAAGATGGCAAAACTGGATAGCCCAATTCAAGACGGTGATGAATTGGCTTTCTTCCCGCCAGTAACGGGCGGCTAAGCTCATGTTTGTTCGAGTTCAAAAAGAAGATTTTAGTCTTAAGCTTGTTGAAGAGCGCTTTTCTGAATATACCAAGCTTCAAGGCGCGAAGATTGGTGCTATAGTGACTTTTACGGGTTTGGTGAGAGAATTTCAACACACTTCAGAAGATCAAGAAGAAGTTCAAGCGCTTATCCTTGAGCATTATCCCGGTATGACGGAATCGGTGCTTGAGCAAATTGCTCAAACAGCCATCAAAAAGTGGCAATTGAATGACATGCTCATCATTCACCGCGTCGGCACTCTCTTCCCTACAGATAATATCGTTTTAGTTGCAGCTGCTAGCGCCCATCGTCAAGATGCTTTTGATGCATGCCAATATGCTATGGATATTCTAAAAACTTCCGCGCCATTCTGGAAAAAAGAACAAACCAATAAAGGTGAGCGCTGGGTTGATGCAAAATCAAGTGACTACAACGCTGCAGGCCAGTGGATCACTCAAGATCTTCAAGAAAATTAAAGTTTTTAAACTCATCAGAATTATCATTACAGTCTACAAGATTGAATGGATACAACTTTAGAAACTCCTGCACCATTCTCTTACCAGATGCTAAATACCTATATAAATCATTGCGAACCTGTGATTGAAATACGCTATGAAGTGGATGAATTTTATTCTCGACCATGCAACTGGTGATGGTTGCATGACTTTTAGTATGAGACAGCAAAATCTTTTGTAGAGTATTCGTTGTAATATTAGGGGTATCACAAGGAAGCACCAATAAATTATTACAAGGATACCTATCTAGCGCAGTTAAAACTCCCAACAAAGGCCCTGAGTATGCTTCAATTTCAGGATATTGATAATCATCAATAAGTTTGTCAGTATATCGTTTATAAAGATGCTGATTACGATTACAACTAATAATGATCTTGTCAATTAATTCTAAGGGTAACTGCTCTAATATATGTTCGATCATGGGCTTACTTTTAAAGTTGACCAACGCCTTGTCATTACCCATCATTCGAGTGGATTTCCCACCCGATAATAGCAAGACATTGACTCGAGAAGCGTTAGTTTGAACCATTAAAATCAACCTAATAATAGATTACTATTTTTTATTAATTTGCATTATAAATTATATCTGATTTACACACTTTTTATTGATATAAATCAATAGCCACTGATTCATTTTACACTATCTTAACACTGAAATTTAAAAAAGTACGGAGTGTATAATGAAAGTGCTCAAGACAACCCTAGCCGTAGCATTGGCTCTATCAGCAAACGTAGCATTTGCAGATGAAAATGTAGAGAATCAAGCGTCATCAATTAAAGATGCTGTAACCAATGGTGATGTACTTCTTAACTTTAGATATCGTTTAGAAGATGTCGACCAAGATAACCCGTTAGAAGATGCATTAGCTTCAACTTTACGCTCTCGTTTAACTTTTAAAACTAAAGAAGTAAACAATTTTTCAGCTGTATTTGAAGCCGATGATGTAACTTATCTTTTTGAAGATGATGAGCATAACAGCTTGCGTAATGGCATCACTTCTCATTCAGTAGTTGCTGATCCTGAAGGTACAGAAATCAATCAGTTCGCAGTAAGCTACACAGGTTTTGACAAAACAAAAATTACTGTTGGCCGTCAACGTGTAAATCTAGGTAACCAACGTTTTGTAGGCGGCGTAGCTTGGCGTCAAAACGAGCAAACTTACGATGCCGTGACTATTGCTAATACTTCTATTGCCAACACCCAAATTGTTTATGGCTATGTATCAAATGTGAACAATATTTTAGGTGATAACATGGATACTGATACTCACCTCTTAGATTATCGTTGGACAGGCTCAGACGACTTTAATGTTTCAGCTTATGGCTATTTTTTAGATTTAGCTGATGCGCCAGCAGCATCTACCCGCACTTTAGGTTTACGCTTTAACAACGGTAAAAAATCAGATTTCTTATGGGCGTTAGAGTATGCAAAACAAGCTGACTACGCCGATAACGCAAAAGATCTAAGTGCAAGTTACTACTTGGCAGAAGTTGGTTATAAATTTGATGGTTGGAAAGCAATGTTTGGCCATGAAGTGTTGACTGGTGAAGCTGGTAATCCTGGCCACTCATTCCAAACACCTTTAGCGACTAAGCATAAATTCCAAGGTTGGGCGGATTTATTCTTGGGAACTCCAGATGCAGGTATTGAAGATACTTATATTTCTGTGAATACCGCATGGTCTGGCTTCAAATTTGGTGCTGCTTATCATGACTTTAAAGCTGAAGATGGTAATGCAGATTATGGTTCAGAAATTGATTTCGTCATTAGCAAGAAAATTTCTGATGAATATTCTGTTGCTTTGAAATTTGCTGACTATAGCGCGGATCAACATGCCGTTGATACTCGTAAAGTTTGGCTCACTTTCACAGCTAACTACTAAAATCCCCTTCGCCGCTGCTTCGGTAGCGGCATTTTTTTATTGTTGGTGTTGCCATGGATAGATATTTACCACTCATCAGACAAAACTATTTGCTGAAGTCCCTAAATAAAGAGGCTTTAGAAAAACTTCTATCTGCATCAAAAATAAAACAATTCAATTCAAATGATGCTGTCATAAGCCAAGGTCAGTCTGCAAAATACTTTTTTTTGGTGCTAAATGGCCAACTCAAGCTCCACCTTTTGTCGAGTGAGGGCAAAGAAAAAATTATCAAATTTGTCGAGACAGCAGAAACTTTTGCTGAAGCCCTGATGTTTTTACAGGGCAAGCAATACCCGATAAATGCAACGGCTACAAAGAAAAGCGTCGTTCTGATGATCCCTAATGAACAGTTCTATAGTTTATTAGTCGATAATAGCGAACTCTGTATGAAAATGCTTGGAAGTGTTTGCTTAAAAATGCGAGGCCATGTTAATGAAATAGAGATGTTAACCATCTTAGATGCATCGCAGCGAGTGATGAAGTTCTTTTATGACTTAATGCCTTATAATATTAAGAATGGCGAAAGCTTTCCTGTAACTTTATCTAAAAAGTCTATTGCTGGTAAATTATCGATGCGTCCAGAAACCTTTTCAAGAATTCTCAAACGTTTTGAGGATGAGAATGTTTTTGTCTTCTCGCAACACAAAATAAAAGTGTTAAGCCGTGAAAAGATGGCTGATTATCAGTCTTTTACTTCTAATTAGGCAACCTTTAATGCTACTATTGATAGCAGTTTTGAAACGTCTTAAGCTACCCAGTTAAAGCTTTTAAACATACTTTGCAATTGCATCTTAGTAGCTAATGCAGCTTCAGGCTCGATCAGATTATCGGCTAAACTTTCATCTAGCACTTTATGATTATTGGCAATTTGCACGTTATATGAGTGTACACCTTTACTCGATAGTTTCTCTGCAAGCGCTATCAATTGTTGTGGATTGATCAGGTCCCAATGAACTGTAGTTCGACATTCATAATCCGTATTGGATTGCAGTAGGATATCCAAGCTTTGCCAGTTTTTTTGTGAAGCTCCTTCAACCTGTATAAAGCTATCAGACATTCTAGGTAGCCCTTTAATATCAAAGCCAACCCAATCGACTAGCTGTAATACTTGTTGGAACCGTTTTGGAACTGAGCCTGATGTATGCAAACCTATTTTAAAGCCCATGTCTTTGACCGTACGCATGCTTGCTTCAAGCGAGTTTTGTAGTAATGGCTCGCCACCGCTAAAAACAACGGCATCCAATAGTCCTTTGCGCTTAGAGAGTAATTCAAGAGCTTGCTGCCAGCTAATGGCACTTTCTTTTTTGCAATCTATTAGTTCTGGGTTATGACAATATCGGCAGCGCCAAGAGCAGCCTTGGCAATATAAAACACAGGATAGATGATCAGGATAATCAATAGTAGTTAAAGGAGTGAGCCCCCCTATTCTTAACTCATTATGTTTAAATTCATTCATGTTTATCATTCACATCTGAAATTACTTCTAACAAATCAAATAGCAAGGCTCGTGGGGAAGTTTACTGTTTAAGCAGCTTTTTCTTTAAAATGTAAGCGCTCAGCATGTTCTGATTGCTTACCTTTATTGAAAGCTGAGACCGGACGATGATAGCCCATCACTCTCGTCCATACTTCACACTTTTGACGTTCGTTATCATTAAGTTGTATTTTCATTGTGCTTCTCCTATGCGTTGCAGCATTGTTTCTGTTTTTGTAACAAGATTTCTTCATCACACTGTGGGCAATATTCATGTTCGCCTGCCAGATAACCGTGATTTGGGCAGATAGAAAATGTTGGTGTGATAGTGATATAAGGTAATCTAAAATTCGTTAAGGTATTTTTCACTAGCTTTTTACAAGCTTCGCTACTTGATATTCTTTCGCCCATATACAAGTGCAAAACAGTACCGCCAGTATATTTAGACTGTAACTCATCTTGTAGCTCAAGCGCTTCAAAGGGATCGTCGGTATGACCTACTGGCAGCTGTGACGAATTGGTATAATAAGGTGCGTCTTCGTAACCCGCTTGGATAATTTCGTTAAAACGTTTCTTATCTTCTTTGGCAAAGCGGTAAGTAGTACCCTCTGCCGGGGTTGCTTCAAGATTATAGAGATGTCCAGTTTCTTCTTGGTATTGCACCATCTTTTCGCGGATAAAGTCTAACAACTCCACTGCAAAGACGTGACCTTCAGGCGTGGATAGGTCTGCTTGATCATCTGTATAGTTGCGTACCATTTCATTGATGCCATTAACGCCAATGGTGGAAAAATGGTTGCGTAAAGTCCCTAAATAACGCTTGGTATAGGGGAATAATCCATTATCAATATAGTGTTGAATGACTTTACGTTTTTGCTCCAATGACTCTTTGGCCATATCCATCAGTTGCTCAAGACGATCAAGCAACGCTCGCTTATTGTTTTTATAAAGGTAACCTAAGCGAGCGCAGTTGATCGTAACCACCCCCAACGAGCCTGTTTGTTCTGCTGAACCAAACAAACCATTGCCCCGTTTTAATAATTCACGCAAATCCAGTTGTAAACGACAACACATTGAGCGAATCATATTCGGTGATAATTCAGAGTTCACAAAGTTCTGGAAGTAAGGTAAACCATATTTCGCCGTCATTTCAAATAAGCGATCGGCGTTCTCTGACTGCCAATCAAACTCGGGGGTTATGTTGTAGGTCGGAATTGGGAAGGTAAATACTCTGTCCTTCGCGTCACCCGCCGTCATGACCTCAATATAGGCTTTGTTGATCATGTCCATTTCTTTCTGGAGCTCGCCATAAGAAAATGGCATTTCCTCACCCGCAATAATGGGGATTTGCTCTTGCAAATCTTCGGGGCAAACCCAGTCCAAAGTGATATTGGTGAAAGGTGTTTGTGTGCCCCAGCGTGATGGTACATTCAAATTATAAATGAACTCTTGGATTGACTGTTTAACCTGCTCATAAGATAAGTTATCTTTGCGGATAAATGGCGCAAGGTAAGTATCAAAAGAACTAAAGGCTTGAGCCCCAGCCCATTCATTTTGCAAAGTTCCCAAAAAGTTAACCATCTGCCCTACTGCGCTGGATAGGTGTTTCGGAGCGCCAGACTCAACCTTGCCTGGTACACCATTGAACCCTTCGTGTAACAAAGTTCTTAATGACCAACCCGCGCAATAACCTGCCAACATGTCCAAATCATGAATATGCAGATCAGCATTTCTATGAGCCTGACCTATGTCAGGATTGTAAATATGATTGAGCCAATAATTAGCAACAACTTTACCTGAAACATTTAAGATCAAACCACCCAGAGAATAGCCTTGATTAGCATTGGCTTTAACCCGCCAGTCGGCTTGTGAAAGGTATTCTTCCATAGACTGAGTGACGTCTAATAAAGTCTTTTGGTTTTCACGGATCTGTTTATGTTTTTCACGATATAAAATATACGACTTTGCTGTAGCAAAATATTGGTTTTGCGCAAGACAATGCTCAACAATATCTTGAATTTGTTCGACGGTTGGAGTAGTTAAATTTTCAAAGCGGAAAGACAAGACATCGACAACTTGCTTGGTAATGGTCTGAGCCATTTCTTCAGAAAATTCACCCGAGGCAAGCCCTGCCTTTAGAATCGCCTGATAAATCTTATCTTTATCGAAATTAACTTCGGTTAAATCTCTTTTAATGACTTTTTTTGGACAAGTAGCCTTGTATACTTTTTGCATCCTTTATTCCTATATATTGTGCTTTTATGTAAAAATACATCAATATGTAGTGAGCAATCATTGATCTAGAACAAGTTATTGCCTTAATTATCGTATAAAAGAGATTGTTTTGATCTGAGCCACAACATTTTGCCCCGTTTCAAGACCAAGTTCAGCGAGGGATTTTTTCGTGATTAAGGAAGCTAATAGTTGCTCGCCTATTTTTAGAGTGACTAAACTTGACGCTGGAGAATAATCAACAATCGAAACGATCTCTGCATCAAGTAAATTTAAGATGCTGCTTTGTACGGGTTTAACTAAGCTAATAGAAACATCTTTGGCATAGATAACCAATTGAATATTGCGGCTGTGATCAACAGCTTTTGGAATATGTAAAGTTTGCCCAGAACATTCTATTTGGCTTAGATTAAATGAAGACTTATCACTAGACGTTCCTTTGAGCAAACTGCATAACTGATGGGTAGGAATCAATGAATTATTAGTATTCTGTGCAAAAAAATCGTCAATACTATAATAACCCTCAGCTTTGCCTTTCGCAATCAACAACACATTATCAGCAAGCTTTAATAACTCTTCATACGAGTGAGTAACATAAAGTATAGGTATATGAAATTTAGTTGGAATTTCTGCAATAAGCTCAAGGATAACTTGCTTACGCTCACCGTCTAGTGCCGAGAGAGGTTCGTCCATTAATAATAGCTCTGGGTATGACAACAAGCTCTGAGCAATAGCACAGCGCTGTTTTTCGCCACCAGACAAACTTATACTTGATTGTTGTAACAAGGGCTCTAAGTTAAGTGCTTTAATGACTTGCTGATAGTCATAATGCTTATTTTTAAGCCTTTGATTGGCGCGTTGATAAGCAAATTTTAAGTTTTGTTCGACATTTAAGTGTGGAAACAAGTTAGATTCCTGGGCAACATAACCAATCTTACGCAGGTAAGGTTTAATATCAATGTTACTCTGTGAGTCCAATAATGTTTCTTGCTTGTTTACGATTTTACCCTCAGCATTTTCAAAGCCAGCAATGCTCCGCAAAAATAAGCTTTTACCACTGCCGCTGGGTCCCCAAATCACGGAAATACCTTGTGTATCGATATTTTGCGTAACGGATAATAAAAATCCTTGTTTAGATAATTTTATATCCACAGAAAGTTTATCCATTGCTTAACCTTCTTGAGTTAAAACGATATGCAATCAACATAAGAACCACGGAAATGACTAAAATTACTGCAGAAATTTTATGTGCTTGTTGATAATTTAGCATTTCAACGTGTTCATAAATGGCAACTGATGCAACTTTTGTTTCACCTGGAACGCTTCCCCCAATCATTAGAATTACTCCGAACTCACCAAGAGTGTGAGCAAAGCCTAATACTGCTGCTGTAACAAAGCTATTTCGACAAATAGGAACAATAACGTTAAAAAAACAATCAAGAGGTGCTGTGCCTAGACTTTGCGCCGCCTCGATATATTTGCGGCCTAAAGCTTCAAAAGCATTTTGTAGTGGCTGAACAACAAAAGGTAAGGAATAAATCAGTGAACCTATGACTAAACCTGAAAAGGAAAACAGCAACGAACCTAAACCTAACGCTTGGGTAAACTGCCCTACTATGCTATTCGGAGACAGTAATATTAATAAATAAAACCCGATCACAGTCGGTGGAAGCACAAGAGGTAAAGCAACAATAATCGAAACTAGCTGCTTTAGCCAACCAGAGCTTTGAGAAAGTTTCCAAGCAATTGGAGTTCCAATAATTAACAATATTAGCGTTGTGACAAACGCTAGTTTGAGCGATAAAAATATGGGTTGCCAATCTAAAGACAGTAGATCCATTTAAACTAATTACTTGCAATCGTTTGCGCTAGTATAGCCCATTTTTGCGATTGAGGATTGTACTTCCGAAGATAATAAAAACTTATAGAACTCCTTGGCGGCTTCGTTTCGACTTCTTTTCAACAAGGCCATATTCTGCTTAATGGATGGATATAATGACTTTGGAACAAGCCACACCTGCTCTGCTGGTTTTTGATAGACATAAGAGTAAGCAACAAAGCCTCCATCAACGACACGATTAATTGCATATTGGTAAGTCGCAGCAATATTTTGCCCATAGACCTTTTTCGCTTGTAGTGATGTTTTGGATAGTACTTCTTCCGCGGCTACTCCATAAGGGGCCAACAATGGATTTGCTAGCGCAACTTTGGATAATCGATTTAAATCGCCAATAGAGTTCACTTTGACCGATTCTGAATAAAAAGCTAGTAAACCACAGCTATAAGTTGATGAATGCGAGGTTAGATTTTGTTCAACCAACTTATCGATCCGTTCTTGATCTGCAGCTAAAAACAAATCAAAAGGCGCACCATGAATGGCTTGGGCATAAAGTTGGCCTGTTGATCCTAGATGCAGAATGATTTTGTGATTGGTTTGGTTTTCAAATTGCTGGCTAATAGCTTTTATAGGTTTTAAAAAATTAGCGGATACCGCGACATTGATATCTTCACTGATCGCTGTATAACTAATAATTAATAGAACACCAAGCAACAATTTTGACATTAGCCACCTGTCATATTCATAAAGCGTAAAATATAGACATCACCGTTATTATCAAAGTGATGCTCTTTCGGCTTGTTCTTAACGGCATTAATAATGTTTTCTTTTAACACTTCAGGATTATTAGGATAACGACGGATCAAGGCTCTTAGATCTAGAGAATCTTCATTACCTAAGCACAATAATAACTGACCTTCTGCGGTTAATCTGATGCGATTACAGCTCCCACAAAAATTATTACTATGTGGAGAAATAAAACCAATTTTACTTTGCTCTTGTCCGACAATTGCAAAATATTTTGATGGTCCGCCAGTATTTAATGTGCTTGGGACCAATTCATACTTTTGCTCAATAATGGCTTTGACATCCTCACTTGAGAAAAAGGTTTTAGCTCTATCGTGTGATGAAATATGACCTAGTGGCATTTCTTCAATAAAACTAATGTCTAGCTCATTATTTAAGGCAAAATTCACTAACTCAGGAACTTGCTGATCGTTCTGCCCTTTCATTACTACGGCGTTTAGCTTGATTTTGCTAAAGCCTGCGTCTTTGGCAGCATCAATACCTTGCAAGACTTTATTAAGCTTACCCGTACGAGTTACTGAGTTAAACTGATCGGCGTTAAGAGTATCCAAACTGATATTTAAGCTTCTTACACCTGATTGGTAGAGTGGTTTAGCAAGTTTAGTTAATAAGGAACCATTGGTGGTAATGGCTAAATTGTCTAAGCCATTTAACTGCCCAAGTCCTGAGGTTAATTTGATGATATCATGTCTGACCAATGGCTCACCGCCAGTCAAACGTATTTTATTAACACCCAGCTCAGTAAAAACTTGAGCAATTTGTGTTAGCTCTTCATAACAAAGCAGTTTTTGTTTGGGCAAAAAAGTCATATCTTCAGCCATACAATAGGTACAACGGAAGTTACAACGGTCGGTAACCGACATTCTTAGATAAGTGATTTTTCTGCCAAAGGGATCAATCAATTGATTTTGCTCAGCCATAAAGAGTCTCTTATTATCCGATAAAGATATTTTCTTGATCCAACTGTAATTCGATGCCTTCAATTTCAGACTCTTCAACCAAACGATATAAATAATCGCTGACTGATTGCCGGTAGCGACGATGGTTCAAGTAATCTTTGATCTTTTCTTTGACCATCTCATATTCAAGTTGATTGCCCTCAATTTTTTTATTAATGAACACAATATGGTAACCATATCGAGATTCCAAAGGTTTATTGTGCAAACCCTCATCTAGCGGGAATACTTGACGCTCAAACTCAGGAACTGTCTGTCCTTTACTTAATTGACCTAAAGAACCTTGAGTTTTGCTCGATGGGCAATCTGAATAATCTACTACAAACTTAGTAAAAAGGTCTTGGTCTTGCAGTAAAGAATCGATGAGTTTTTCAGCTTGTTGCTTTTTCTTAATTCGACCTTCAATATCATCACGTGCAACAGCCAGTAATATGTGGCTGACTTCCATAATCGGCGCGGTCACAAACTTATCTTTGTTTTGCTCAAAATAGCGAACACAATCATCTTCCGAAGGCGTTTGATATTTTGCGTTTTTGTCAATTAAGCTTTCAATAGCCTGCTCTTCAGTAACTTCGGCAATGGCTTTTTCCTCTAACTGTTGCTTAAGCAATTGACGAATAACTAAGGCCTGCCCAGCTTTTTGGATAGCAGCTTCTGCACTTGGCGCTGGGTGATATTGAATCTCGTCAGATAGCTCTTTTTCATCTATCACTCGACCATTCACACTAATCACAGGCAAAGGCATTTGTTGCTTAGTGTTAGTAAAAGCGGGTTTAAAATTCGATACAGATGACATAAATCTTCCTGCAAATTTTTTATGAGTTATACGGGGGATACAAAATCCCCCGATTTTACTTTTAACGTTGTCTTACGACTTGATACCTACGTCCAAGATACCACACTGGTGCGCTGATAATATGCACCAATCGAGTAAATGGGAATACTAAGATCATAGTCATACCTACAAACACGTGCAGCTTGTAAATGATATGCACATTGGCGATATAGGCCGCAGCTTCAAAGCCTTGGAATAAGACAATGGATTGCGCCCAGTTAGCCAGTTGCACCATCACAGAACCGTCCATGTGGTGTGTAGAAACTACGATAGTCATCAAGCCTAAAATCAATTGAACTAACAATAATACCAAGATAAAAATATCCGATTTGCTGCTATTAGCGCGCACTCTATCATCGGTTAATCGGCGATGAAGTAGCATTAATAATCCAATCAAACATAAGATACCGAAAAAGCCACCTGATACCATCGCTAATAATTGTTTGTTAGCGGTACTGATAAAGTGGTGGTAAATCACTTCCGGGGTTAGTAGACCAACAAAGTGTCCCAACAGGATGAAAATAACACCCACATGGAATAAATTACTGGCGATACGGAAGCTTTTACCTTTGTTTCGCAGTGCCTGACTGGAATGTGCTTTCCAAGTATAAGGCTCGCGATCGAAACGGATCCAACAACCTACAACACATATAGCAAATGCAATGTAAGGATAGATCCCAAAAAGTAACGTATTCAAATTTGACATAACTCTTCTCCTGGACCTAGCGTTGTAATGACTTAGCTTTACTTGCGTCAGCTGCATCGTGCCATTGAATTGGAACGTTTTTATTAGCAGCTAAAGCTGGATCGGGACGATTAGACGGACAAGATTGACCATCAATAGGATCATCGAAACGAATTTCTTTGTCTTCCCATTCTTTATCAATCGCCTCTAAGGTATCTTCAGCAGCTTCTTTCTGTACCGTTTTCTGAATTTCTTGGCGATCGACTTGAGCACCAGAAATCACTAACAAGCTACTAAACAAACTACTGAAGTCTGAATCACGCTTGTTAAGGCGCTCTTCTAATAAAGCTAAAATATGTCCTACATCCGCTAGCCATTCACGTGCATACATTTCGTCTTGCTCTGATAGAAACTCTAAAAATAGAGGAGTATAATCAGGCATTTGACGAGAATCTAGCTCAAAGCCTTTAGACTTGTACATATCAAGCAGATCCACCATTGCTTGTCCGCGATCACGTGACTCACCATGTACATGCTCAAAAATCAGCAATGAAACATAGCGGCCACGCTCAAACAAACTATCATAATCTGCTTGCAAGTCATAAATATCACTGGCTTTATGACGCTCAATCAGAGCAATAATTTGTTGACGTAATTCTGGTGGCAAGTATTTGGTTGAAGCTGTTGCTTCAACCAAAATATCTGCGTTATCTAATAAGTCTTGGGTTGGATAGTCCAATAATCGGGCAATAACTTTCAATATTTGCATTAGTCATTCTCCCAGATTTGTACAGTCTTGATGATGTCACGTTTAGTAATTTTCTTAGCACCAAACATATTCACATCATTACTGCCTGAACTACAGCCGTTACCAAAACTAAAGCCACAACCGTTACGCTCTTCGTAAGCCTCAGGAATGTTCAATTCACGATGACCTGTTGGGATCACATAACGATCTTCATAGTTTGCAATGGCAAGATAGCGGTACATTTCTTCAACTTGTTTTTTGGTTAATGAAACGTCCTCAAGCACTTCTAGATCTTCAACCCCTTCAACTTGCTGCGAACGTTTGTAAGCACGCATTGCTAGTAAGCGTTTTAGTGCCAATATCACCGGTTTTTCATCACCAGCTGTTAGCATATTGGCAAGGTACTTCACTGGAATTCTCAGTGATTCAACATCAGGGATAACTCCAGATTTACCTACAGTACCGATGTGCCCTGCTTCAGCTGCAGATTGAATTGGGCTTAACGAAGGAACATACCAAACCATTGGCAAAGTTCTATACTCAGGGTGCAATGGTAACGCTAGCTTCCAGTCTACCGCCATTTTATAAACTGGCGACTCTTGTGCTGCTTTTAATACGGAGTCAGCAATACCATCTTTCTTAGCTTGTTTAATCACTTCTGGATCAAATGGATCTAAGAAGATTTCAAGCTGCTTTTCGTACAAGTCAGTTTCAGACTTAGTTGAAGCAACTTCGGCAATACGATCCGCATCGTAAAGTAATACGCCAAGATAACGGATACGACCTACACACGTTTCAGAACAAACCGTTGGCATACCCGCTTCAATACGTGGGTAACAGAAAATACATTTTTCTGATTTGCCTGTTTTCCAGTTGTAGTAGATTTTCTTGTATGGACAGCCGCTGATACACATACGCCAGCCACGACATTTTTCTTGGTCAATTAGAACGATGCCGTCTTCTTCACGTTTATAGATAGCGCCTGATGGACAAGAAGCCACACAGGTTGGGTTCAAGCAATGCTCACAAAGACGTGGCAAATACATCATGAACGTATTTTCGTATTGGCCATAAATTTCTTTTTGAACATTCTCGAAGTTTTTATCTTTACTACGTTTTGCAAACTCAGTCCCTAGAATTTCTTCCCAGTTAGGACCCCATTCGATTTTTTCCATACGCTTACCGCTCAGTACTGAGCGTGGGCGTGCGGTTGGCTGATGTTCAGATTCTTTTGCGGTATGCAAATGTTGATAATCGAAATCAAATGGCTCGTAGTAATCATCAATTTCTGGCAAATCAGGATTAGCAAAAATATTGGCTAATACGCGAAATTTACCACCGATCTTTGGCTGGATTTTACCATTAGCTTTACGCACCCAGCCGCCTTTCCATTTGTCTTGGTTTTCCCACTCTTTTGGATAGCCAATGCCTGGCTTGGTTTCAACATTGTTAAACCAGGCATATTCCATCCCTTCGCGAGAAGTCCAAACGTTTTTACAGGTAATCGAACAAGTATGGCAACCAATACACTTATCAAGGTTCAGAACCATACCTACTTGTGCACGAATCTTCATGATAGGCTCCTATACATCTTCTGGTAGTGGTTGTGGAAGAACATCGCCATCTGGCCCATCGAGCCAATCAACTTTGTCCATCTTTCTAACAACAACAAATTCATCACGGTTACAACCTACGGTGCCGTAGTAGTTGAAGCCGTAAGATTGCTGCGCGTAACCACCGATCATGTGCGTTGGTTTCATTACCACACGAGTTACTGAGTTATGGTGGCCACCACGAGTACCCGTCATTTCAGAACCTGGTACATTCACAATACGCTCTTGGGCGTGATACATCATGACCATGCCTTGTTTAACACGCTGACTGACTACCGCACGACAAGCAATCGCACCATTGGCGTTAAAGACTTCAACCCAATCGTTATCCTCAATACCCGCGTCTTTTGCATCAAGCTCACTCATCCAAATAATTGGACCACCGCGCGAAAGTGTCAACATTAACAAGTTATCAGAGTAAGTACTGTGGATACCCCATTTTTGGTGTGGAGTGATCCAGTTCAGAACAATCTCTTTGTTGCCGTTTGGTTTCTTATCTTTCACATACTCAATGGTTTTAGTATTGATTGGCGGGCGGTAAGAAACCATCTGCTCACCAAATGCCTGCATCCAAGTATGATCTTGATAGAACTGCTGACGACCCGTAATAGTACGCCATGGGATTAGTTCATGAACGTTGGTATAACCTGCGTTGTAGCTAACGTGTTCATCTTCTAATCCAGACCATGTAGGTGAAGAAATAATTTTTCGTGGTTGTGCTTGAATATCACGGAAACGTATTTTCTCTTCATGCTTCGGAGTTGCTAAATGAGTATGGTCACGACCCGTAAATTCACCAAGTGCTTTCCAAGCTTTTACCGCCACATTACCGTTAGTTTCAGGTGCTAATGAAAGAACCACTTCGGCAGCATCAATTGCGCTTTCGATCTTAGGTTGACCTTCGCTGACCCCTTCATCAAGCACGGTATGGTTAAGCTGACGCAAGAACTCAACTTCTTCTTGAGTATCCCAGCCAATACCTTTACCACCATTACCTAATTTTTCTAGCAATGGACCTAATGAAGTAAACTTCTTGTAAGTGTTGGGATAATCACGCTCAACCACCATCATATTTGGAGCAGTTTTACCTGGGATTAACTCACACTCGCCTTTTTTCCAATCTTTAACGTCTGGTTGTGCTAACTCTCCGGGAGTGTCATGAAGAATTGGCACAGTAACCAAATCTTTTTCTACACCTAACTCGCCTTCTGCTACTTCTGAGAACTTCTTGGCAATGCCTTTATAGATTTCCCAATCAGAACGCGCTTCCCAAGCTGGATCAACCGCAGTAGAAAGTGGGTGAATGAACGGATGCATATCTGAAGTATTCAAATCGTCTTTTTCATACCAGCAAGCAGTTGGTAAAACGATATCTGAATACAAACAAGTTGAAGACATACGGAAATCCAGTGTGGTTACTAGATCCAATTTACCTTGCGCACCTTCATCAACCCAGTCAGCTTCTTGCGGCTTAAAGCCGTCACGCACGCCTAAATCGTCATTCATAACGCCGTTTTTAGTACCTAATAAGTACTTCAGCATATACTCATGACCTTTACCTGACGAACCTAATAAATTAGAGCGCCAGATAAACATATTTCGTGGGAAGTTGTTTGGATCGTCTGGAGACTCAGCAGCAAAACGTAAGTTACCGTTTTTCAACTCTTGTACCACAAAATCTTTCGGATCCATACCAGCAGCTTCTGCATCACGGGTAATTTGTAGAGGGTTACGATTAAGCTGTGGTGCCGATGGTAACCACCCCATACGCTCCGCTTTGATGTTGTAATCAAGCATATGCTCAGGGAATTGTGACTTATCCGCCAAAGGCGATAAGACTTCATGAATACTTACTTTTTCATGACGCCATTGCGAACTGTGATTATAGAAGAATGAAGTCGAGTTCATCTGACGCGGTGGACGACTCCAATCTAAACCAAAGGCTAATGGTAACCAGCCAGTTTGTGGGCGTAGTTTTTCTTGTCCAACGTAGTGCGCCCAGCCGCCACCCGATTGACCAATACAACCACACATCATTAGCATGTTGATAAGGCCACGGTAGTTCATATCCATGTGATACCAGTGGTTCATCGCAGCGCCCACAATAATCATGGACTTACCTTTAGTCTTGTCTGCAGTATCAGCAAACTCACGAGCAACACGAATCACTTTATCACGGCTTACACCAGTGATTTTTTCTTGCCATGCTGGAGTGAACGGAATGTCATCGTCAAAACTTGATGCAACATTTTCACCGCCTAAACCACGGTCGATACCGTAGTTGGCAATCATTAAGTCGTAAACTGTGGCCACTTTAACTTGACGACCATCGCCTAATGTCAAAGATTTGCATGGAACATTACGATTTAAGACTTCATTGTGCTCACAAGAAACCCAATGTTGATTGGATTTGTCTGAAGCAAAGTGTGGGAAAGAAACTGATGCAACTTCTTCTCCAATCAATGACAACTGAAGCTTAACCTCTTTACCATCTTTACCTTCTTTATCTTCGATATTCCATTTGCCTTTTTCGCCCCAACGATAACCAATAGAACCTTGCGGTGACACAAGCTCATTGGTATTTTCATCGAAAGCAATAGACTTCCATTCAGGATTATTATCTTGGCCTAAATTATCAGCTAAATCAGAAGCACGTAAGAATTTACCAGCAGTGTAAGCACCGTTTTCAAAATCATCCAACACAACCAACATTGGCATATCGGTAGTACGGCGAACATAATCGGTGAAGTATTCGCTTGGGTTGTCTAAGTGGAATTCCTTTAGGATTACATGACCAAAAGCCATACCTAATGCTGCATCAGTTCCCTGTTTTGGATTTAACCATTCATCTGTTAACTTAGAAACTTCGGCATAGTCTGGAGTAATAGAAACCGTCTTAGCACCTTTATATCGCACTTCAGTGAAGAAGTGAGCATCAGGTGTACGAGTTTGAGGAACATTAGAACCCCAAGCGATAATATAATTTGAATTATACCAATCCGCTGACTCTGGCACGTCTGTTTGTTCACCCCAAGTCATTGGTGAGGCTGGTGGTAAATCACAGTACCAATCGTAGAAACTCATACAAACGCCACCAATCAAAGATAGGTAGCGCGAGCCCGCTGCATAGGAAACCATTGACATAGCTGGAATTGGAGAGAAACCGATTATTCGATCAGGTCCATATTGCTTAGCCGTATAAACATTTGCTGCAGCGATAATTTCATTCACTTCATCCCAAGTTGAACGAACAAAACCACCCAAGCCACGCCTTGATTTATATGACTTTGCTTTAGCAGGATCTTCAACGATAGATTGCCATGCATCTACTGGTGTCTTCGTCAGACGAGCTTCACGCCATAACTTTAATAATGGCTTACGCACTTTCGGGTATTTTAGGCGATTTGCGCTATATAAATACCAGGAGTAACTCGCACCACGTGGGCAACCTCGTGGCTCATGATTCGGTAAATCTGGCCGAGTTCTTGGGTAGTCTGTTTGTTGAGTTTCCCAAGTTACCAAGCCATTTTTTACATAAATTTTCCAACTACATGAACCTGTGCAATTCACGCCATGAGTTGAGCGTACAATTTTATCGTGTTGCCAACGTTGTCGATAACTGTTTTCCCAAGCTCGGCTTTCGTTGGTCACTTCGCCGTGACCATTTGAAAATTCACCTTGCTTCTTTTTGAAAAACTGTAAACGATCAAGGAATTGACTCATATTACTCTCCCAGCTGATCTTTCATAAATAGTTCAAAATTCATTTCTATCATTAACATTTACGGGTTATAAAACTCGCCACTTTTTCTTAAATAGAACCACCAGTTAATGAATACACATACACCGTAGAAAATAGCGAAGCCAATCAACGCATATTCAGGTGTAGTTGCTTTGATTTGCTCACCAAAGACTTTAGGAATATAGAAAGCGCCGTATGCAGCTACCGCAGAAGTCCAACCTAAAACAGGCCCAGCTTGCTCTTTTGGAAAAACCATTGCGATAGTACGGAAAGTCGAACCATTACCAATACCAGTAGCAGCGAACAGCACTAGAAATAAAATGAAGAATGGTACAAAGAATTCTTCTGGACTAGCTGAGGCGTATGCAGCTTTCATGTAATGAGCTACACCTAAAGCACTTGCAACCATAATTACCGAACAAATTTGAGTCACTAATGCGCCGCCCACTTTGTCAGAAATCCAGCCACCTACAGGGCGAATCAAGGCACCAATAAATGGCCCCATCCAAGCGTACATTAATGCACTAGGGCCATTTGGATTAATAGTGTCATGAGTCATAACGCCATCAACCATCACATGGCTATAGCCAAAGATCACTTTAATCGCTAGCGGGAATGCTGCCGCAAAGCCAATGAAAGAGCCGAATGTCATGGTATAAATTACACTCATTACCCAAGTGTGCTTGTTATTAAAAATTTTGTATTGACGCTTTAAGCTTGTGCCAATTTCGCCAGGTAAAGCTTTCAATAAGAATACTGTTGAAGCAATCACCAAAACCAATACAACTTCTTTTGGAACACCAAAACCAGAGCCATTAGCGCTTTCTGGAAGCATTAACCATAGACCGAAAATTGCAGTAATGAAGCCAATCAATAGCATGAATGTAATTTTGGCGAATGAACTAACTGGATTACCAATATCTGGAGAAACTTCTGGAGTTTTAATGTTGTTCATCAAGAACCAACCAGCAAATGCTAGTGGAACTAATAATAATAACCACACAAAACCAGCATTTTGGATCCAAGTATCAGAACCAGCTTCGATTTTGCCAATTAAAGTACCGCTTGAACTTACCAAAGTCATTGGGTCGCCACCCATGGCACCAAACGCACCAAAAGTCATAAACAATGGCACAATAATTTGCATGGTAGTAACACCAAAATTACCTAAACCAGCGTTCAAGCCTAAGGCCAAACCTTGCTGCTTTTTAGGAAAAAAGAAGCTGATATTTGACATTGATGAAGCGAAGTTACCGCCGCCTAGACCAGATAATAATGCAAGTAACTGGAATACCCATAACGGAGTATTTTTATCTTGTAATGCCATGCCTGCACCAAATGCAGGGATCATTAATAAGGCTGTAGTAAAGAAAATGGTGTTGCGACCACCACATAGTCTGATGAAGAAGCTGCTAGGAATACGCAACGTTGCACCTGTTAAACCTGCAATTGCCATTAAGGTAAATAGCTCTGATTTAGCAAATGGGAAACCAAGGTTCAACATTTGTACGGTGATGATTCCCCAATATAACCATACGGCGAAACCGCACAGTAGGCTTGGGATGGAAATCCAAAGATTTCGATTGGCTATTTTTTTGCCTTCGGACTCCCAAAACTTAGGATCTTCAACATCCCATTTTTTTAAGTCAGCCATTGTTTAACTCCAGTGTTTATTTAAATGTAATTTAATTAGCAAAACTAAGCCCCGCATACATCGGGGCAAAGCATTTACAGTAATTCGCTTTCTTTCTTTTGTTGTACGATTGCGTAGTTCATCCACAACATGCACACGCCTACCAAGCCAAATAACAACATAAAGCATGAGCTACGAATGTTTGTGTAATCAGATAGTAATCCGAAAATAATTGGTAGAGTGAAACCACCAAGGCCGCCAATAACACCAACCATGCCGCCTACTGAACCCATGTTATCTGGGTAATAATCGTGAATAATGCGATAGACACTGGCTTTACCAATACCTTGAGCAATACCTACAATGAAAACTAGTGCTGTAAAGAACCACATGCTTAACCCAATATCGAAGTTCATATCGCCATCAATACCTTTAATAGTCATACTGGTTTGCGGGTAAGATAAGAAGAATAAAGCTGCAATTGAAAACCAGAATACCCACCAATTCACTTTGCGAGCACCGACTTTATCGGATAGATAACCACCTAGCGCACGAATCACACCTGAAGGTAAAGTGAAAATCATTGTGATAAAAGATGCTGTTTTAAGATCTAAGCCGTATTCTCCAACATAGTATTTAGGAAGCCACAAAGCCAAGGCTACGAAACCACCGAATACAAAGTAGTAATACAAACCAAAACGCCATACCCGCAATTCTTTAAGTGGTGCTAATTGTTGTTTAAGAGGAATGTGAGTGCCTGATTTTGCACGCTCAACTTGCTTAGGGTCATTAAAGGTAAAGAACCAGAACACAATTGCCATAATCAACATAGCTATCGAATACACTTTTGGCACCATTTGCCATCCTGCTGCCACCACAATCATTGGAGCAACTAAGTTAGTAATCGCTGCCCCCGCATTACCAGCACCAAAGATGCCCATAGCAGTACCCTGCTTTTCTTTCTCAAACCAAGCAGAGGTATACGCAATACCGATGGCGAATGAGCCGCCAGCTAAACCCACGAACAAGCCTGCAAGTAAGTATTGCCAGTATTGATTAGCAAATGCCAAACCATAAGTAGCACAAGCTACTAAAATCATTTGAACGGAAAAAACAATTCTGCCACCATAGCGATCGGTAAGAATGCCTAGCGGTAAGCGAGTAATTGAACCGGTTAAAATTGGAGTTGCTACAAGAATACCGAACTGAGTGTCGCTTAATCCCAATTCTTGTTTAATTTTAATACCGATAATTGAGAACATTGTCCACACCGCAAAGTTAAATGCGAATGCCACAGTGTTCATAGTCAAAACAGAATATTGTTTTTGTTTATGGGTGGCCATTGAGTCTCTCCTCTCTTTGTTTTCAGCTTGAAGATACTCCTGCCGATTGCGCAACTAATTGATCCAGATCAATATGGTTTTAGTGGCAAAAGATAGGCTAGCAATAATCTACCACTAAGGTGGTAGATTTGTTTTTTTCTAACTATTTGTTTTATAAGGTTTTTATGGGTTTTTCTTTGAAAATTGGTGATGACAAGTAGTGGAAAACTCTTTAGTAGTAGTTACGGTGTTTTCCTTATAAGTATTAGGAACTTATGTGCAATTGAAAAAAAAGATACCAAATTCTAAATATATTTCGTTGGTGGCAAGAGCTGGCATGGTTATGGCCATTATTGTTGCTTTAGCAATGGCGAGCTTGATGAGTTCTATGTTTGTTTCTGAGAGTTTAGATGGTGATGCAGCGCAAATAAATATTGCCGGTTCATTGCGCATGCAATCTATACGTTTGTCCAGGGCCTTAACTGCCGAGCAAAATGATTTAATTATCTATGAAGCACCCACTGCTAACGACGAAATCATCGAGTTTGAACGCCGTCTACAGCTACTATTAAATCATGGTTTGATCAGTCAAAGTAGTAATCAAACGGTAACCAGCATTCATCACTTACTTGAAAAACAATGGAAAGACATTAAAGAAAAAGTAAATCAAAAGCCCGTAATTTTTAAAAATGAATACTCTTTAATTGATGAGTTTGTAGAAACCATTGACCACCTAGTAATGACACTGCAACATGATTCAGAGCAAAAAATTAAAATTCTACGTATGATTCAGGGAGGAGCCCTATTTCTAACACTTTTAACTGCTTTTATAGCACTTTATAGAATTAATAAAACGATTGTTCAGCCAATGAATAACTTGGTTAGCGTTGCGAAACAAGCTGGGAAAGGAGACTTTTCTGTTAAAGTTAAAAATGTAACTTATGATGAAATTGGATTACTTGGTTTGACCTTTAATGACATGTCTGAACAATTACAAATCATGCATAGCCAATTAGAAGAAAAAGTAAAAGAGAAAACGTTTAAGTTACAACAAAGTAATAAATCTCTAGAACTACTTTATCAAACCTCTCATAACCTAGTAAGACCAAACAAACGAAGAGATTTTGAAAGCCTTCTGCACCAAGTTGAACTTACTCTTGGCAAGGGACAAGTGGTACTGTGTCTTGATAGGGCAGAAAAAGGTGCAGCCAATAGAATTCCAATAAGCCAGCATAGTTTGCCACGTGATTGCGATCGAGTTCATTGTGAGAAATGTAGCCAACCCAATAAAGCGAAACATGTTTTTATAATTCATAAGCAAGGTAAGGATTTTGGTACATTACAGTATTTCAATGATGATAAAAATATTGAGCAATGGCAAAGCCATTTACTGCAAACCATTGCTGATAATATTGCTGTTGCCATTAGCCTTGATAAAAAGCGCTCTCAAGAAAACCTATTATTGTTGATGGAAGAGCGAGCTGTAATCGCTCGTGAATTACATGACTCATTAGCTCAATCACTTTCATATTTAAAGTTACAAACATCCTTATTGAATAAACAAATAGAAAAAGACTCTGATAAGGAGCAAGTTGATAACACTATCGATGACTTAAAAGAAGGTCTTAATAATGCTTACAGGCAACTTAGAGAGTTACTGACTACTTTTAGGCTGCAAATTGATGAACCGTCGTTAGAAAGCGCGCTGAAAGGTACTGTGGTTGAATTTTCTAGTAAATGTCAGCACCCTATTGAGTTAGAGTACTTAATTGCAAATCATGAATTATCTTCCAACCAACAAATTCATGTTTTGCAGATTGTTCGCGAAGCATTATCCAATGTTCAGCGTCATGCCGAAGCTTCATTTGCCCAAGTAAGATTATTTAGAGAACACAGGAATATTAAAGTACAAATAATTGATAATGGATTAGGTGTTCCTGATAAAATTCCTGAAGGCTCTCACTACGGCTTATCTATTATGAATGAACGAGCAGCTTCATTAGATGCAAAATTGGAGATTAAAAAGAATCAGCCCAATGGTACTATTGTAGAAATGTTATTCGAGCCAAATACTATCAATTTATGAGGTTTTTATCACCATGAGTCACCCAAATATAACTATTATGCTCGTTGACGATCATCCGCTTTTACGTAAAGGCGTGGTGCAGCTGATAGAACTTGAAGATAACTTGCAAGTGGTTGCTGAAGCAAGCAACGGTGAGGAAGCAATTCAAAAGGCTCTGGAATTTAATCCAGACTTGATTTTGCTAGACTTAAATATGAAAGGTTTGAATGGTGTTGAAACTCTTAAATCAATCAAACAATCTGGTGCACAATCACGTATCATTATGTTTACAGTATCAGATTCTGAAGCAGACGTTTTGCAAGCGTTAAAAGCAGGTGTTGATGGCTATATCCTCAAAGATTCTGAGCCAGAAGAATTGATCGAACACATTAACAATGCCATGCGCGGTGATTTAGTCATTAGTGCCCCGCTCACCCAAGTGTTAGCCAAGTCTTTACGACCAAAAGTTGAAAGTGATTCGATTTTGGATAAATTAACCAATCGTGAACAACAAATTTTACGTTATATCTCGCAAGGCGATAGCAACAAAATAATTGCTCGGAAACTGGATATTGCTGAGAGCACGGTTAAAGTTCATGTCAAAAACTTACTCAAAAAAATTAACCTACGCTCTCGTATTGAAGCAGCCTTGTTTGTTGTCGAAAATAAGCTGTTCTAAATGGTCTTTTTAACAAAATTAGCCTGGCAAGCCATCAACTCTTGGTTTAATCCAATATGGTGTATAAATAACGGCAAACCATAAAAATGCTAGCGACCATAAAATACTGCTAACTAAAATAGCGGTGACATAATATTGGCTAAAAGCTAATGGAACAAAGACGCGAATCAAACAAGCTAAAGCTACCAAAATAAACATCCAGCTAATGCTTTTAGGCGGTTGATGAATACTTCGTCCGGTATGCCCCAAACTCACACGCGCCATCATCCCTAAGGTAATCATTCCCAATCCACCAACGGTCATTGCATGCAAGGCTGGAAATGTTAGTGCCGGCCAGACTGTACCCATAGCTTTAAGTAAAATACCTAAAATTAAGAATAAATAGCCAAGGTGTAAAACCCATAACAAAGGTACTTTCCAAATTTGATGGTTATACCAACCGACTAAACGCCAACAATTGAGTAATACAGCACTAATACCCAATACCAGTATCAAGGTTGAAGGTAAATGTAATAAATCACTGGCTGCAAATAATGCAAAACTAGCAATGGATGAAACTTCTAGCCACTGCTCTTTTCGTGGTTCAAAAGGAACTTTAACTCCCCTTCCCGTAAAGAAAGGAAAAACTCTTCCTGCGAAAATAACGATGAGTAACAGTTGAATGTAAAGCCCAAAATAGAGACCTGATTTAGCTGTGTCAGAAAACAGGTTAAGTAATTGCAAGTGGACCAAAAGATTGGCTAGACCAACAAAGGTTAAAATCGCTATGATAAATAAATTACGTTTATTGCCTGTTTGGATAATAGGCTTAGCAACGGCTATTGATAAATAAGGATAAAACAATAAATCTGTCGATGCGATCAGCCAACCGCTGTTTGTAACAAAGGGCAATATTCTTGCTAACAGCCACAATAGAACCAAAACTGCTAATGCAGTATTTTTAATGGTCATTTGACCTGTCCAATTAGTCACGGCAGTTAGCACAAAGCCTGCAATGACGGCACTGGTGTAACCAAAAACCATCTCATGGCTATGCCACATTAAAGAAGGATAGTAGTTGACGTTCGTAATAATATTGCCAGCGGAAGATCCTGAATAAAACAACCCCCAGCCAACAACAAAAAATGCAGCAAGCAGAGCAGATAATAAGAAAAAAGGTCTAAACCCCAGTTCAAACAAGGCAAATTTTTTATTGCTTGGTTCACTAATATTGATCATATAAGCCTCACAGCTTTATTTATATCTTTTTAAAATGGTATGAAGTCGATCTCATCACCTTGTTCAAAACAAGTATTAACAGGGATTTTGGCAAAGCCATTGCTCCAAGCGCTTGATGATAAAACGCCAGAGCTTTGATTCGGATACTTTTCTAGCCAAAGCAGACCGTCTTTATTGACCGCCTTGACATACAGATATTGTTCACGAATAGCGGGCTTAGTGATCGTAAAGTTTGCTTTTGCTTTATAGGATAAAGCGGTTACTTCTGTCATGCCTTGATAGGACAGTAAGTAAGGTTTTGCCACTATATTAAAGGTAGCAAATACCGCAGATGGATTTCCAGGTAAACCAATAAATGGCGTTTCTTTGACATAACCAAATGCAAAGGGTTTTCCTGGCTTAATGGCGATTTTCCACAGCTCCAAACGACCTAATTTTTCAACCCTATTTTTCACATAATCTTCTTCGCCAACCGAAACGCCGCCACTGGTAATAATGCAATCACTGTTGTCTGCAGCATCTAATAAAGCAGCTTCTATTTTTTGCGCATCATCAACTACTGTTCCACAGTCATAAACCTCAAAACCGTGAGACTGCAACAAACCAATAATGGTGTAATGATTAGAGTTATAAATCTGTCCAGCTTTAATTTGAGTGCCTGGTTCAATAATTTCATTACCAGTTGATAACACAGCGATCTTAAGCGGACGGTAAACTGGAATTTCTTTGATGCCGACTGATGCTAATAAGCCCAGTTCTTGAGCGCGTAATTGTTTGCCTGACTCAAGAACTACTTGATCCATCTGAATATCTTGACCTAAAGGTCGAATATTTTGTTGTGGTTTTATATCGCTAGGAAACTGGATAAAAATATTATCACCCTCTTCCATTACTTCGCATTGCTCTTGCATCACCACTGCATCACAGTTGTCAGGAATTGGCGCACCCGTAAAAATTCGTGCACAGGTTCCTTCTCGCAAGGGTTGATCGGCTGGATCGCCAGCGATAATGCGCTGACTAATGGGCAATTTATTGGTAGTGGATAATGAGCTAAGTTTAACCGCATATCCGTCCATAGCACTGTTATTAAAGGCAGGAACATTAATTGAAGAATACTGCTCTTTAGCTAACACCTTTCCTAAAGCCTTGGCCAGTGGAAGCATTTGCACATCTGTCACAGGTTGAACTTGTGATAATAAGCGTTCAATGGCCTGTTCAACGGGCATTAAGCCGGGGACATCACAACAACTCATGAGCGTGGCTCACACACGTTTAAGCGGCCATGTTCATCTGCTTCGACGATTTCTAGGTGCTCAACAAAATTACAAGGACGATGACTATTATCCAATTGCTCTTTCAAAATCTTATTCCAAGCCGTACGACAAGCATTTGGAGAGCCTGGCATACAAACCACAAGGGTTCGATTGGCTAAGCCCGCCAAGGCGCGCGATTGAACGGTTGAAGTACCAATTTCACCATAAGAAATGTGTCTGAAGAGCTCACCAAAGCCATCAACCATTTTATCTAACAATGGTGTAATGGCCTGTGGTGTATTGTCTCGTGCAGTAAATCCGGTGCCGCCAGTAATTAAAATCACTTGGATCTCAGATTGAAAAATCCAGTCCGAAACTACAGCCCGCAACTGGTAAATATCGTCTTTTACAATCTTCTTAGCGGATAATTGGTGCCCTGCTTCTGTCAAGCCTTCAGCTAAAGCTAATCCAGATGTGTCCGTTTCTTCATTGCGCGTATCACTAACGGTCAAAACCGCTATGTTCAATGGGATGAAAGGTTTAGGTTGTTTGTTATGTGATTTCATTAAGCATACCAATTCATTTTTTGTGCATCTTAGATGATAGCAAAGGGAAAACTCTTGACAAAGATCAAGTAAAAGCACCATTTGCAGATAATTTATAAGTCATATTTTCGATAACTCAATGGCAAATAAAGCAGTGAAGCCATTAAAGCCATCAATTATTGATTTTAATCAATACTCACCAGTTTCCAGCAGGTTACATTTGCCCACTCTTTTGATCAAGGAGTAACCGCATGACATATAAAAAACTACCCGTGGTCTATTCTTGTTCGGGCTGCTCAAATTTAGCGCAAATGGCTAATCAATTAGCAGTGAACTTAAACCGAGAAAAGCTTGCTGAGATGTCATGTATTGCTGGTGTTGGCGGAAATGTTCCTGCGCTAGTAAAAACAGCCAAATCTGGAAGGGCAATCTTGGCGATAGACGGTTGTCATTTAGCCTGTGCAAGTAATTGTTTAAAACAGCATGGTGTTAAAGCCAGCAAGCACCTTGTGCTCAGTGAGCTAGGCTACAAAAAGCGCTACCATCAGGACGTTAGCGACAAAGACATCGCTGAAGGTATGTTGCTGGTTAAAAACTTATGCCAAGAAATCATTGAACAAGGTTGTAACTAGATGAAGAATCCTTGCGATCCCCAACTGGTTTATGCCATAGATGATAGCCTTTATCTCAATATCAGCAATCGTTGTACTTTAGAATGTACTTTTTGCCCTAAAACTCAAGGCTCACATCAAGTTCATGACTATGATCTAAGTATCACGAAACAGCCGTCTAGCGATGAGATTATTTCTCAAATTGAATTGCTGGATGATAAGCTTATTGATTATAAAGAAGTGGTTTTTTGCGGCTTTGGCGAACCGACTTTAAGATTACAACAGTTAAAAGCAGTAGCCAGTTACTTAAAATCTAAAAACATAAAAGTCCGCTTAAATACCGATGGCTTAGCTAACTTGGTTCACAAACGCAATATTTTGCTTGAATTAAAGCCTCTCATTGACTCCATCTCTATATCCCTGAACTCTGATGACGAGCGAAGCTATATCAAGCACTGCCAACCGCAACTAAAGCATGCGTATAAAGCGGTTCTGGAGTTCATTCGTCTTGCGCCAAACTATATAAACGATGTTCGAGTGACAGCAATTAATGGCTTAGAACAGGTCAATATTCACAATTGCCAGCAAATCGCTTACAGCGCTGGAGCAAACTTCTTAGCTCGAGAGTTAGATGTCATTGGGTAAAGCGCCATTTTATGCGATACTTGCCGCTCTTAATGGGATTAAATGATTAAAATGCTTACACAACAAGAACTTATTCATTACAGTCGACATATTATTCTGCCACAAATCGATGAAATGGGACAAACCAAACTCAAGCAATCCAGTGTGTTGATTGTGGGTATGGGTGGTCTTGGCGCTCCTGTTGCCATGTATTTAGCTGCAGCTGGCATTGGACATTTGATAATCGCTGATCACGATCAGGTTGAGCGCTCAAATTTACAGAGGCAAGTTATCCATACTCTCGATCGCATTGGCCAAACAAAAGTTGCTTCTGCTAAAGAAACCATCCAATCATTAAATCCTTGGACGACAATTACAACACTGGAATGTAAGCTCGAAGGAGAGCAGCTTGAACAACAAGTTAAGCAAGCTGATCTAATCATTGATTGCAGTGACAACTTCAAAACTCGCTTCGCCATTAATGAAGCCTGTGTGAAATCTTTCAAACCTTTAGTTTCAGGCGCTGCTATTCGCTTTGAAGGCCAGTTAGCGGTATTTAACCTCACTTCGCAATCAGCCTGTTATCAATGTTTATATCAGCCTGATATCCAATTGGATGAAAACTGTTTTGATCAAGGTGTTTTATCTCCAATTGTCGGAACTATTGGTACATTACAAGCCACTGAGGCACTTAAAATTTTAACAGGCGCGGGTAAAGTGTGTGATAGCCAGTTAACGTTATACGACGGACTGAACTGTGAGTTCCGTAAAATTTCAGTAGCAAAAGACGCTAACTGCCCTATTTGCTCAGTGCCTTAATCGCCAAACAAACCCGCCTGTTTAGCGGGTTTGCATTTCGATAGGGTTTTGCTGACGATCAAATATGACATAACGAGTTAAATCATTTCCAGAAGCAACATCATTGGTCATTTGATTAAGGAATGGCTCCGCATCTTCAGAGCTCGGTGTTATTTGATTTTCACCACTTAAACTGGCGATAAGCATAAAGTCCCATTCCTTGCTCACGCTATCCGCTTCATTAACTATATCTTCAAAAGTGGTTAATTCTTCGGGCAACTTATCTACGCACATCACAGGTACTATGGTGCCTTTACATTCTTTACCTTTACGCTTGGTTTTTACTTCATCAGCCTTAGCAAATAATAACAACATACGCTGCGGTTGGTCTTGGTTCCTTGCCATTTGCAAAAGTTCATTAAACATTTCACTCATATTTGAATACTCACCTATCAATAATGCGGTCAGTATATAGTTTTAATCCGTTACCAACTTGATATAAATCAAGATTTAAAGACATTTAACTGCTCTGAGCAGCTTATTGATTCACCTTAAGTTTGATCTACATCAAGTCTAAGTAAGCGTACAGCGTTTAACCTTGCAACTTAATATGCTATGTCAATGAGAATGGTAGGTATCATAATGAGTGAAAATAATTACTTAGGTTTGCGAGGGATAGAATTTACGGAATTCGCTAGTCCACAAAGTGACTTTATGGAGCAAGTTTTTTTTGCTTTTGGCTTCTCAAAGCTAAAAAAACATAAAGATCAAGATATCTACTATTACAACCAAAATGATATTCACTTTTTGCTGAATACTGAAAAACAAGGTTTTTCGAAAACATTCGCAGATCAACACGGTCCTGCCATCTGCTCTATGGGCTGGCGTGTTGATGATGCACAAAAAGCCCAACAAATTGCAGTAGACCGCGGTGCAAAAGCAGCTAACCCTAATGATATAGATCTGGACTACCCTGCGATCTACGGCATTGGTGATAGCTTGATTTATTTCATCGACAAGTTTTCGGATAAAGGAAATATTTATCAAGATGACTTTAAGGATTTAGATAATCCAACATTGAAGCCTAATATGGGCTTTACCAGAATTGACCACTTAACCAACAATGTTCACAAAGGTACTATGGAGCAATGGGCAAACTTCTATAAGAATGTTTTTGGCTTTACTGAAGTGCGCTATTTCGATATCAAAGGCCAAGAAACCGCCCTGCTCTCTTATGCGTTACGCTCGCCTGATGGCAGTTTCTGCATACCCATTAATGAAGGTAAAGGTGACGATAAAAACCAAATTGATGAGTACTTGCGAGAATATAATGGTCCAGGTGTTCAACATATTGCTTTTGAAACCAATGATATTTTGAGCTCACTTGATCAATTGGATCGCAAAGTGATAGACACTTTGGACATTCATGAAGATTATTACAAAACAGTATTTGACCGTGTGCCTAACGTGCAAGAAGACCATCAGCGCATTGAAGATCATCAGGTGTTAGTTGATGGTGATGATAATTCCTATTTGTTACAAATTTTCACCAAAAATCTATTTGGTCCAATTTTTATTGAAATTATTCAAAGGGCTAACAACCAAGGTTTTGGCGAGGGTAACTTCCAAGCTTTATTCGAATCCATTGAGCGTGATCAGAAAAAACGTGGCGTATTATAAGGAAATATGACGATGAAAATACAACAAATACATCATGTTGCCTATCGCTGCAAAGATGCGAAAGAAACTGTTGAGTTTTACAATAAAGTCTTAAATATGGACTTTATCTTAGCCATTGCAGAAGACAAGGTTCCATCGACCAAAGAACCCGACCCGTACATGCATATCTTTTTAGATGCAGGACAAGGAAATATTTTAGCATTTTTTGAGCTGCCTAACTCACCCGAAATGGGCAAAGATCCTAATACGCCAGAGTGGGTACAACACATAGCTTTACAGGTCGAGAATGAAACAGCTTTGCTGGAAGCCAAAGCATCACTTGAAGAAAAAGGTATCGACGTTATTGGCCCCACCAATCACGAAATTATCAAGTCTATCTACTTCTTTGATCCGAATGGTCATCGCTTAGAATTAACTACGGTAACTGCTACAGAGCAGATGTTCAAAAAGCTTGATGAAGTAAAGTGGGATATGCTTGAAGAGTGGTCACAAACTAAAAAAGCACCTAAACAAGCTGAGTGGTTACATTCAGAAGAGTTCTCTCAATAAATTAAGGAGTAAATTATGACTCAATATGTTGCAAGAGAACCAGATATTAATGGTTATATTGATTATTCGTTAGAAGACAATCAAACGTGGGAGTTTCTATACAAGCGCCAAATGAATATTATTCAAGGTCGAGCCTGTGATGAATATGTTAGAGGCTTAGAGCTATTGGGCTTAAGTGAAAACTCAGTACCACAACTTCCTGATGTGAACAAAGCTTTACGTAAAACTACGGGTTGGGAAGTGGCAGCTGTACCGGCATTAATCCCCTTTGGTAAGTTTTTTGAACTGTTAGCCAACAAACAATTTCCAGCAGCGACCTTTATTCGTCGCAAAGAAGACATTGACTACCTGCAAGAACCCGATATTTTTCATGAAATCTATGGCCACTGTCCTCTACTAACCGATCCAGTGTTCGCCAATTTTGTACACAACTATGGAAAACTGGGTCTAGAAGCGAGCAAACAAGAAAGAGTTTATTTGGCTCGTATTTTTTGGTTTACGGTTGAATTTGGCTTAATCCAACAAGCTAATGGTCTTAAGGTCTACGGCGCAGGAATCTTATCATCAAAAGGTGAAACCGTTTACAGCTTAGACAGTGAAAAGCCAGAACGCAAAGCTTTTGATGTTATGACCGCTTTACGTACTCCTTACCGCATAGATATTTTTCAAACCATCTATTTTGTGATTAAACAATTTGAAGACATTTATAACGCAATGGACTCTTCGATTATTCATAAAATTCATGAAGCGATAGAGCTTGGCGATTTTGCATCAAGTTTTCCGCCTAAAGATAACCATATTATTAAAGACCATCACGACTGTTAAATTGATAGCAAATGAACAAACCCGAACTACTAAGTCCTGCTGGCACTTTGCGCAATATGCGCTATGCGTTTGCTTATGGAGCAGATGCTGTATATGCCGGTCAACCTCGTTATAGTTTACGCGTAAGAAATAATGATTTTGATCTCAAAAATCTTGCGATTGGTATTGAGGAAGCACATCAACAAGATAAAAAGTTTTATATTGCTAGTAATATTGCTCCGCATAACAGCAAAGTTAAAACCTTCTTAAAAGATATTGAATCCGTTATTGATATGCAGCCCGACGCCTTGATCATGTCAGATCCGGGTTTGATAATGATGGTGCGTGAAAAATTTCCTGAGCAAGAAGTCCATTTATCGGTTCAAGCTAATGCAACCAACTACGCCACGGTTAAGTTCTGGTATCAACAAGGCATCAAACGTGTGATTCTATCTCGCGAACTATCATTAGACGAGATAGAAGAAATTAAGGTTAATTGCCCAGAAATGGAATTGGAAGTTTTTGTGCATGGCGCTTTATGTATGGCGTATTCTGGTCGTTGTTTACTCTCGGGTTACTTTAATCATCGAGATCCTAATCAAGGCACTTGTACCAACGCATGTCGTTGGAAATATGATTTGCATGATGCTAAACAAACCGAAACTGGCGATATTATTGCTGTGCAGCCAACCACTTCAAGCACTGAAAAATGGACGCCACATCAAATTGATGAACAACAAGTTTATTTACTGCAAGAAAAGCATCGGCCGGGTGAATATATGCCAGTCTTTGAAGATGAGCATGGCACCTACATTATGAATTCAAAAGATTTGCGCGCAGTGCAGCATGTCGAACGTTTTTGTCAAATGGGCATTGACTCTCTAAAAATCGAAGGCCGTACAAAATCCCACTATTATGTAGCTAGAACTGCGCAGGTTTATCGTCAAGCCATTGATTCTGCTGTTGCAGGTAAGCCATTTGATATATCCATGATGGATGAATTGGAAAAGCTAGCCCACCGAGGCTATACCGAAGGGTTTTATCGTCGTCACGTGCATGATGAATATCAAAACTATCAAACAGGCAATTCTGTTCGTGACAAACAATTATTCGTTGGCGAAATAGAAGATTTTCAAGGAAATAAATTAACGATCAACGTAAAAAATAAATTTGAAGTTGGCGACCAGCTTGAACTGATGACACCCAAAGGAAATCACCAATTCAAACTTGAGCAATTAGAAAACACTCATGGTCAAAGTATTAGCTGCGCACCTGGTTCAGGTCATAAAGTCGTTTTAGAAACCCCAGAGCATCTAAAAGCTGAAGACATTGATACCATGTCACTCTTAATGAAAGACCTGTAGATTTTGTTAAACAAGCAAAGGTTAAACAATAACCTTTGCGTTAGCTCTTAGCTTCTTGTATCTTCTGGAATTGCGCCAATTGCTCAGCGGTAGCCTCTTTTTGATGCTTTTCTTTCCATTCGCTATATGGCATACCATAAACCTTTTCACGCGCAGCTTCATAGTCAATTTCCAAACCTAGCTTTTCTGCTTCTTGTTCAGTCCATTTAGCTAAACAGTTACGGCAAAAGCCTGCTAAGTTCATCAGCTCAATATTTTGAACATCTTTTCGGCTGTCTAAATGATTTAAAAGTCGCTGCAAAACTGCAGCATCGAGTTCAGTGTTGTTCATAATGAGTATCTTTTGTTAGTAAAGCATATTTAGTTAGAGCGTTAATTATGCAATAAGCTTGATCATAATCAATACCGCTCACTCGATTCACGACTATCTTATTGCAAAAGAAGATAGCGGATATGCTTTATGAATTTAGAATTTCTAGCGCCATATTTTATCGGTCCTTATGGAGAAAACAATGATGTTTTTGAAAAAATATTAACGGAATTATTACGCGACCACATTTATTGGCGACGCAATATACATCCTGAAGACTTGCCTGCAATATCGACTTTTGCCTCGCAGTCACCCGACTATCAAAATGCCATTGCAAAAACTCGCTCAGAATTACACAAGCTCACTGCTGATCTAAAGCAATCCGTTCCTTTTTTCAGTCCAAGATATATTGGTCACATGTGTTCGGATCTATTTATGCCAGGTTTGATTGCGCAAATGGTTACCACTTTATACAACCCGAACAATGTTTCCTTTGAAGCGGCTACCGTCACGGTAAATTTAGAGCTTGAAGTTGGTAAACAATTTGCCACCATGTTTGGCTTTAATACTGATCCTGAGCAATATCCATGTGCTTGGGGCCATTTGACCTCTGGTGGTACAGTAGCCAATTACGAAAGCTTATGGAATTTCAGAGCAGCCAAATATTATCCGGTTGCGTTAGCTGAAACCATGAACAGCCTAGAGCTCGATGTTCCTAATAGCGATATATTGCCAGAAGATTTAAAGCAGGCTTCGGCTTGGCAACTGATAAACCTTTCTATTGATCAAGTATTGAAGCTTCGCCAAGAAACACTTTCATTTTGGGCTGAGCAATATCCTGACAAGATGGATGAAATCGAAGAACATATCGAGAATCAACGTATCGAATATCAAGGTATGGGCTTATTCTACGCCAATCATTGGAAGTGCAAACAACCGTTAGTGTTAGCCCCCGCCTCTGCTCATTACAGCTGGGAAAAAGCCATGAAAGTGATGGGCTTTGGGGCAGCACAACTGGTGAAACTCCCCATTAAATCTAATATGAGGCTTGATACAGAAGCTCTGGATAATATTTTAGCTAATGCCTGTGCTAAAAAGATTCCAATATTGTCATGTGTTGCCATTATGGGTACCACTGAATTTGGCACTATTGACCCAATTCATGAGGTTATACAGCTTCGTGATAAATACCGAGAAAAAGGTTTAGACTTTTACGTTCATGTGGATGCCGCTTGGGGCGGCTATTTATCAAGTCTATTCAGAGATGAAGACGGCTCAACCATTAGTCATCGTGAAGCCTTGTCTATGTATCAATACTTCCCTTCTGAGGAAGTTTATAACTCGATAACGAGTGTTGGAAAAGTGGACTCGGTAACTATCGATCCACACAAACTGGGTTACCTACCTTTCGGCGCTGGCGGTTTTATCGCAAAAAATAGAGAAATCACCAAGCTTTTGACGCAAAAAGCACCTTATGTGTTTGAAGAAGATAAGAAGAACGAAGCAACTGTACAGTTTGACAAGCTAGGACAGTATATTTTAGAAGGCTCAAAACCCGGATCTATGGCGGCAGCATCCTATGTCACTAATAAGGTTCTACCGCTTGATTACAAAAACTTTGGCCGACTGATCAAGCAAACCATCAAAACAGCCGAGTATTTCTTTGACAAGATCCACCAATTAAAAGAAAAACTCAGTGATAAGGTCAATATATGTTTACCTTATACACCTGATACGAATTTGATCTGTATAGCCATTAACCCTATTGGCAATCGCTCAATAACCTATATGAATGAGTTTTCGAATGGGCTCTATAATCATCTGAAGATTCAAAAAGGCATCGCACCAAAAAATCAACGCTTTATTGGATCAAATACCTATTTATTACGTTCTAATGTGAGTGATAAGCACGCAAGCCAATTATGCGAAATGCTAAATTTAGACGCAACAAACTTCGTCAAACATATCCATAATGATGCCACAGAAAGCGACAAGGTATTCTTGCTTCGCCATACCATTATGAACCCTTGGCTGACCGATACTAGCAATGGGGATGACTATATAACAATGTATTGCGATTATTTAGAATCGCTGATATTAAAACAATTAAGGTAACTCCTATGAACTATAAAAAAATGGCTGGAACCGCGGCTGTCTTTATTCACTCAGAGCAAAACAAAGCTTCACCAGTTGAGCGGGATGGGTTGATCTGGAATGAGCAAGAGTTGAAATTTGATCACTCCATTTTGCAAAGCACAAACTCTAAAGAAGCTATGGCTAATGCAATAGCGCTTGAAGGGCTTGAAGATTATGATCCACCACAGAATGGAGATAAACGGTACGTTGAATCTTTAGATGCTGAATTTATTTATATTCAGGAAAGTAAATCATGGGTCCAAATTTAAGACAGCTATAATCTATTATTATGATTTAATATTTTTTTTTAGTAACCTGATATTCAATACTTCAATTGCAAAAGAAAAAAAACATTGCAAAATAGATGTAACCTTTAGGCAAAGTCTGACCAATACTTTCTGCGATTAAAGCAACATCGATCAAAATTAAAAAAGCAAGTGCTAAGACTTTTAAGGTTGGATACTGACTTATAAGGTCACTAATCGATTTTGCCGCAAGCAACATAACTATTATTGCTATGACAATTGAAGCAATCATGGCTTGAATATAATGAGTCAATCCAATTGCTGTTATAATTGAATCAAGTGAAAATACTAGATCGATAACAACAATTTGCACAATCACCCAATAAAAGTTTGTTTTATGGGGTGCTTTACCTGTGTATTAGATTTTTCAAAGACTAGATTGTGAATCTCATGTGTAGCTTTGGTTAGCAAAAAAACTCCGCCCGCCATCAAAATTAGACTTTTGATAGAGATTGGAACACTTGCAATATTTATAAAAGGAGCATCCAAAGTCAGAATGAATGATAAAGTCAATAGCAATGCGATTCGCATAATCATAGCCAATAATAATCCAACCGTTCTCGCTTTAGACTGTTGATTAGCAGGTAGATTTTGCACAATGATAGACAAAAAGACCACGTTATCAATCCCGAGAATGATTTCAAGGACTGACAAGGTTGCTAAAGCAAACCAAAATTCGGGTATAAATAGTATTTCCATCTATCTGTCAAATTATAAATAAAAATTTATCATTCTCTATTTGTCACAAGGATTTATCATCTTGCTAAGATTTAATAAACTATCAAACTGATCTATTTGAATTATATTTAAAGCCTTTGCAGCTTGCTTAATTGTCAATTTATGCTGATGTGCATATTGTGCAATTTTTACAGCAGCATCATATCCTATAGCAGGAACTAATGCAGTGACCAACATCAGATTCTGTTCAAGGTGTGACTGACTTCTATCAAGATTAACCTGTAATCCAGACAAGCAATGACGAGTAAAACTATTAATTCCTTCCGCCAATAATTTACAAGATTGAAGCGCATTATAAATTATCACAGGCTTATAAGCATTAAGCTGCAATTGGCCTTGGCTACATGCGAAGCTAATGCAATGATCATTGCCAAAAACTTGACTAACAATCATTGTTAGCGCTTCTATTTGTGTCGGATTGACTTTGCCAGGAATGGCTGACGAGCCTGGTTCGTTTACAGGTAATAACAACTCCCCTATTCCAGCATTTGGCCCTGATGACAAATATCGAATATCATTAGCAATTTTATGAAGCGAAGTTGCTATAAGTTTGAAGTTTGAAGATTGCTGTAATATAGGCTCATGTGATGATAAAGAAAAAAAATTATTATCAGATGGATAAAATTTGAGCTTGGTAACTTCACTAATATTTTCACAACTGAGCTGAGCAAAACTACAGTGAGTATTAAGACCTGTGCCAACAGCCGTTCCACCCAATGCAAGTGATTGTAAGGATGTTTTACTATATTTAACAGCTTGGAAACATAACTGCAACTGCCCTTTCCAACCTTCTATTTCTTGTGCATAAGATATAGGTGCAGCATCTTGCAAGTGAGTTCTTCCGCATTTAAATAAACCTGAAAAGCGTTCTTGTAATAAAGTTAAAGTTTCAAGTATAAAATTCAGTGCAGGCTCTAATTGATTATGAATTTCAAGATACAAAGCCATATGCATTGCAGCTGGGATAACATCATTTGACGATTGCCCCTTATTGACGTGATCGTTAGGATGAACAGGATGTTTGCTACCCAAACTCGCTCCGAGCAATTGATTAGCTCGATTAGCTATCACTTCATTTATGTTCATATTCAGCTGAGTGCCAGATCCTGTTTGAAAAACAGGCACAGGAAACTGGTCATCCATTTTTCCATCAATAATTTCTTGACTAGCTTGAATAATCGGATGCGCAACGCTAGGTTCAATAAGGTTTAATTTAAGGTTGGCTCTTACCGCTGAAAGTTTAATTATAGCTAAGCAACGAATAAAATTTTGAGGAAAAATCAAATCCTTCTGAGCAATATTGAAATTATTAAGTGTGCGCTGAGCTTGTGCGCCCCAATAGACATCTTTAGGAACTTTTACTTGACCAAGCGCATCAACTTTAGCCCTGTATTGCTCATCATAACTCATATATTATTAAAACCATCTTTTGCGCTTAAACCAAAACAAACAAGCAAAACCAATGGCAACACAGATAAAACTAACAATCACAAAGCTACTCTGATAATCTGTTCCAGGGATCCCTGCGACATTCATCCCAAGCAAACCCGTTAAAAACGTAAGCGGTAAAAATATCACCGAAATGATAGCTAACAAATATAAACGACTATTTTGTTCATGAGCAATTCTCGCTAAAAATTCTTCCCTTAACAGCATTGTACGCTCACGCGTAAGCTCAAGATCCTCGATCAATCGGATAAATTTATCAATAATCTCTCGAAGCTCTACAACATCTTGATCTGCAAACAAACTTATTTCGCTACGGTAAAGTTTTTCAAGCGCTTCACGTTGTGGGGCGAGATACCTTTTGACTGTAGCACATTGACGTCTCAGTTTCGCCAAATTCTTATTAGTCAATTCAAAGTCATGAATATCCATATTATCTTCATATAAATCGAGCTTGGACTCTAATTCTTCAAAGAAAGTCTCAATCTTCTGCGTCAATGTATCTATTAATGCAACTACAAATTTAGCCGGTGAGGCGGGTCCCTTCTCAAGCTCAATCAAATTATTAACATCATTAATGCTCATTGATTGACGATTACAACTCGTTATAACTACACCATTGGCACAATATACGCGAACTGTAATCATATCTTCAGGTGTTGCTTCAGGATTAAGATTAACCCCTCGCAAACATAAAATGATGTCTTCCTCTTCTTGAATATAACGTGGTCTATGCTCAACCTGAAGCAAAATATCTTTAGCAAGACTCGGAATATTCTGTTCATGCAGCCACTTAACATCATCACTATGGGTGTAATTAATGTGATGCCATTGATAGAAGTTTTTTTGATTATCAGTAATGGCTCCTTGTTTTGAAATGAAAATGCTTTTCTTCATAGCTTCCTATCAAATTTATCAGAAATCGTTTCGACCGTCTCACGCCTTTCTTTATTGTTCGATATATGTACTGGTATCGACTTATGGATATGCAGATGAACATCTCTTTGTGGGAATGAAATTATAATATCATTTTCACTAAATCTACGTTCTATCATATAACGCAAGTCACTTCGAATAGAGCGCAACTCTCTTTCTGCTGAAACTACAGCCCAAAACCAAATTTCGAATACTAAAGCACTATCAGCAAAATCCTCGAACATGACTGCTGGTTTGGGATCAGGCAAAACTAAAGTATGTTCCTCAAGAATGGAATTCAGTATCTTGGTTACTAATTTAACATCTGAGCCATAAGCTACTCCAACCTTAAATGAAGTACGGATATTATCATCTATAAGCGTCCAATTAATTAGTCTTGTTTGTAATAAGTCACTGTTAGGGATGATCATATGAGCGCCATCGGTTCGCTTTATCATGGTTGAGCGATTGCCAACTCGTATGACTTTCCCCCGATTAACGTCATCAAGCTCGATAAAATCACCAATACGCACTGGGCGTTCTGACATTAAAATCCAACCACTGATAAAATTGTCCATGACATTTTTAGCGCCAAAACCTAAACCAATAGCTATGGCGCCCGAAATAAAAGCAAAAGCTGTGAAAGGGACATGTAAAAAAGACAAAGCGGTTACAATGATAATGCTTAAAAGCAAAAAAAAGATAAGGCGCTGTATCACAATAATGTTATCTTGAGCCATATCAGTTTTACTTAGAATTTTTCGCCCTATAAAACGGGCAACAAAATGGCTAAACAGCCAAGCCAGTATTATAAACACGACAGCTAGAATTAACTGCCATAGCGTAATGCTGGTATCTTCTGATAGACTAAACAGAGGCTTTTGTAGAATCTTATACACAGTGTTCTAACCATGAAAAACCCTTAAGTAACTCTAAAATTTCATATTTATAGGATTTAGTCAACATATCTTTATGTCTAATTCACATCAACTTCACAAGCTTTTGGTAAAACTCCTACCATGAAAAAAATAAGCATTGCCATTAGCTCCTGCTTGGTAGGAAAAAAGGTTCGTTATGACGGTGGACATAAGCGCTCCAAATACTGCTTGGATGTGATGAATGACTGGTTTAATTATATTCCTATATGCCCTGAAATGAGTGTCGGCATGCCTACTCCTCGACCTCCGATACACCTTGTTGAGTCTAATAAACAGATACGAGTGAAAATGGTTAATGATCATTCTATAGACGTTACTGATGATTTGGTTAGTTTTGCAAGGAAAACATTGTCTGATATTAGAACAATCAGCGGTTATATTGTTATCCGAAACTCACCAAGCTGTGGTATGGAGCGAGTCAAGGTGTATCACGAAAATGGTAATCCCAGCAATATTTCGGCTTCTGGTGCCTATATAGGTGAAATTATGAAACAAAGGCCAGAACTACCTGTTGAAGAAGAAGGCAGGTTGTCAGATCCTAAGCTTAGGGAAAACTTTATCAATCGTGTTTTTGCCTACAACGAATGGCAAGATATGGTTCTTAATAAACCTTCGCTAAAGAGCTTAGTTGCCTTTCACAGTCGCTATAAATATTTGATCATGGCTCATAGTTATCAAGCTTATAAGGAGCTTGGACGTTTAGTTGCTAATGATGGCTCAAAACACATTCACACCATCATTTCTGAATATGAGCAATTATTAATGCAAGCGTTAAGAACAGTTGCCTCTAGTAAATCGCATACCAACGTCTTGTATCACATATTAGGTTATTTAAAACGCGATATTTCTAGCGAGGCCAAGCAAGAACTTATAAAAATTATTGAGCAATATCGAAAAGGCGTGGTGACTTTAATAGTTCCGGTGACATTAATAAATCATTACATCAATCAGTTTGGCTCTAATTATATTAGCAATCAAGCCTACTTGAATCCCCACCCTATCGAACTGGGGCTAAGAAACTATTTATAAAGGGTGCCCGTACTAATGAGTACAGCCATTGTTTGGTTTAGAAACGATTTACGCGTTGAAGACAATGCCGCTCTGTATCATGCTTCACAAAAACATAGCGTTATCGGTATTTTTATTGAAGCAACTGAGCAGCGAAAGGTTCATTCTGATGCGCCTTCTAAGATAGGTTTTATTTATGATAGTGTATTAGTTTTGAGGCAACAATTAAATAAGCTCAACATTCCGTTGCATATCATCACAGTGCAAAATTTTTCTGATGTTCCTCAACAAGTAATCGATATAACCAAAAATAACCAAGCAGAGTCTATTTGGTTTAATAATGAATACTTATTCAATGAAATGAAAAGAGATAATGCCGTAATAGAACTTGCTCAAAAGAATGATTTAGAAACTCGTCAATTTGATTGTGACATGATATTGCATCCAAGCAGCGTGAGAAAGCCTGATAGAGAGCCTTATAAAGTATTCACCCCCTTTAAGAAAGCTTGGATTAAGATCCATAAAGAAAGAAAAACACTATCATTTCCTGCGCCAAAGAGACAGTTAAAACAAGCAATGACTAATGAACAGCTGACTGAGGATTTTAGTAGAGATTATCGTAAAGATTTATGGCCAGCAGGAAGCCATGAAGCAATCAACAAGCTAGAAAACTTCATAACTAAAGTAGAAGATTATAAAAAGCACAGAGATTTTCCCTCTCGTTCAGGTACAAGCCTTCTTTCCCCTTATCTCACAGTAGGAGCCATTACAGCGAAACAATGCGCAGAACGACTTTATGATCATTATCATGCCGATGAAGAGAAGTTTTACAGTGATACATGGCTCTCTGAGCTTATTTGGAGGGAGTTCTATCGCCAAATAATCATTGACCAGCCTAATTTAGTAAAACATAAACCTTTTAAGCCTGACATTAAAGAGCCATGGAAAAACGATCACCAGTTGTTTCAAGCATGGTGCAAAGGACAGACTGGCTTTCCTATTATTGATGCTGCAATGCGTGAGCTCAATCAAACGGGATGGATGCATAACCGGTTAAGAATGAATGCGGCAATGTTTCTATGTAAATTGTGCTTGATAGATTGGCGTTGGGGAGAACAATACTTTATGAGCAAACTGATTGATGGAGATTTTTCTTCTAACAACGGTGGTTGGCAATGGTGTTCTTCCACTGGTGCAGATGGAGCACCCTACTTTCGCATCATGAACCCATTTGCCCAATCACAACGCTTTGACCCCGAGGGTGTTTTTATACGGAAATTTGTTCCAGAGTTATCTGAACTCAATAGCAAAGACATTCATAATCCTAGCAATGAGCAGCGAGAAAAACTACAGTACCCTAAAACTATTATAGATTATAAAGAATCCCGAAAGACAACAATTCAGCTGATGAGTTGATTTAAATGACCGTAAAACCTATTTGAGTAACTTACTAAAGTCTGCGGACATAGATTCTTCTCCAAACCAAATATTGAAATACAAGCTTTCACAACTTTTACTGTCTAAGCTTGCTAGCGATTGACCATTTAGATACAAGTCCAAACCAATTTCATCAATTTGAAAGAGATCATAAAAATCACCTTCTTGTACGTCTAGATAGCTTTCATTTATTTCTTGATAGCTTGCTAAACAGTGCTGTTGCTGCTCTTGGCTTAAGTTCTTTTGCAGGAACTCTTCAGCTCCTTCCTTGAACTGCTTTCCTGTAACCTCTCTCAAATAGGAAAATCTAAGCAGCTTATTCTGCTCATCAAATATTGAACGATTGGATGTGCAATCAGGATAATAGAGCCCAACGTCAACGATATCGAAGAAAAAAGCCTTAGTTACGGTTTGTTTGGCGCATAGACTAAAAATTTTACCATTTTTGTGTTGAACCTGATCTGGAATTGCAGCCAAAATTGCATTTACTTGCATAAGCAAAACAATGAACAACACGGATACTAATTTCCTCATAAACTATCTCTTACTTTGCGTATGATGTAACCCACAAACGGTAAATGTTGGTAAAAGCCTTCTGCACCATCCCAATAGTCTTGATGCAAAATTACTTTGCCTTGCTCATTAAAACGTATTTGGGTCACTCCGATTGAGCGTGAATCAACTTTCTTACCTTTCGCAGTGAACTGCATGTGCATTACCCATCTGAGATAATAATCAGTTTGACTTTTACTGACATCAAGAATATCTACTGTAGTAACATCTACGGCTTTGGATGTTTCTTCCATATAGCTAACTAATTCATCAATATTTTTAATTGTTTTGAACGTGTCATTGAAATAAAAATCAGCCGCATATAGCTGTTTAATGGTATTTTCGTTAGCACCTTTTTTAAGATCCCCAAAAAGGCTAGTAAAGCGCTTAGCGGGATCTGAAATCTCTTTTGTGTTATCGATACTTTCAATAACATCCAAATAGTTATCCACTCGCTCATTCAGCATAGTTTTATCACTCGTTGCACAACTGGTTAATATAAAAACCAGAATAATTGCTAATATAATTTTCATATTGAGACTATGAGTCCTCGCGAGTCAAGAAAATGTGAAACTACTGATTAGCTTCACATTTCACAGCAATTTCACATAAAAAGACTAGGATCAGCCTAATACATTGATAATTATGTTTGACTCTATGAAATTTACCCAATGGTTTGATAATAATAAGGTTAACCTTTCTTCCGAAAGCTCTAAAGCCATAAATGGAGAATACACAGGTATTGATTGGCCAAGAGTTATTCCTTTTATCGCTATACACTTAACCTGTCTTTTCGCATTCGTAACGGGTGTTAGCTGGATAGCAATTGCAGTGTGTTTGGTCACTTACTTTATACGCATGTTTGCCATAACAGCGTTTTACCATAGATACTTCTCACATAAAACATTTAAGACTTCACGCTTTATGCAGGCGTTTTTTGGCTTTTTAGGCGCCTGCTCAACCCAGAGAGGTCCACTATGGTGGGCGGCTCATCATCGGCATCACCATATACATTCAGACTCAGACTATGATGTCCATTCTCCAAAGCACGGTTTTATTAAAAGTCATATGACATGGTTTCTGAATAAGAAACATTTTCCGACACAGCATCAGCGCGTTAAAGACTTAAATCAATATCCTGAGTTAAGATTTCTAGATCGCTTTGATATAGTTCCGCCGATTATTTTTGCCGTGTTAGTGCTTTTGCTTGGGATATATATTGAAAGTAGTTACCCGCAATTAGAGGCTAGTCGTTGGCAAATTCTTATATGGGGCTTTTTTATTTCAACCATTTTATTGTCTCATGTGACTTTCTGTATAAACTCCTTGGCTCATAAAGTAGGCACCCGTCGCTATAACACAAATGACGATAGTCGAAATAACTTTTTACTTGCTATTTTAACGCTTGGTGAAGGCTGGCATAACAACCATCATCAATTTCCAGGTTCGGTAAGACAAGGAATCAAATGGTGGGAAATTGATATTAGCTATTATATTCTCAAGTTTTTTGAAAAAGTCGGCTTAGTATGGGATCTCCGCTATAGCAAAACTCAACCTACTACAGCATTAAACACTAACAATTCAATTGCTAACGGTGAAAACTTATGAAAGTAGCAGTTATTGGTAGTGGCATTTCAGGTTTGTCAGCCGCGGACTGTTTAGCATCTAAGCATGATGTTACGGTGTATGAAGCTAGCCCGACAATTGGAGGACATGCAGATACTCATACGATAAAAGTTGAGAACAAAGAAATTGCTGTCGATACCGGTTTTATTGTTTTTAACCCAGAGAACTACCCTACTTTTATGTCTTTGCTGGATAAATACGGCGTAGCCTACAAAGATAGTGACATGAGCTTCTCAGTAACCAATCGTATAACAGGTTTAGAGTATAACGCCACAACACTTAACAAGCTCTTTTGCCAAAGACGCAATCTCTTAAACCCTAAGTTTTATCGAATGATATCCGATATTTTTCGCTTTTATAAAGAAGGCAAAGAGCTTTTAAATAGTTCTTCAGATATTTCTTTAGGACAATACTTAAATGATAATAATTATTCAAAAATCTTTATACAAGATCATATTATTCCAATGACCTGTGCTTTATGGTCTGGAGATACAAGAACTATTTTTGAGTTCCCCGCTAAGTTTCTAGTAGCCTTTATGAACAACCACAATATGATGCAAGCGTTTGACAGACCGGTTTGGAAAACCATCGCAGGCGGATCGCGTCAGTATCTTAATGCCATATCGGACAATTGCAATTTCACTATACAAACTGACAGCAAAGTGGAATGCCTTACTAGAGACAATGATAGTGTTGTTCTGAATGTAAATGGTCAAAACAAACGGTTTGATAAAGTTATTTTTGCTTGTCACGGCGATCAAGTTTTGGATTTGCTAGATAATCCAAGTGCCGAAGAACAGCATGTTTTACAAGCAATACCTTATCAAAAGAACATCATAACACTTCATAGCGATAGCGATGTTTTACCTAAGAGAAAAAGTGCTTGGGCAAGCTGGAATGTTCTAATAGATGAGCGAAGCTCTGAACAATGCACGGTTAGTTACTACATGAATCTTTTGCAGTCACTTGAGACTAAGGTTCCTGTAATAGTCAGTCTGAATATGCAAGAACAAATAGACGCCAACAAGGTATGGAAAGAAATCACTTATCACCATCCTGTTTACAATAAACATACCATCAACGCTCAAAAGAACTTAAAGTTGATTCAAGGTAAAAACAATAGCTATTTTTGTGGTGCATACTGGGGATGGGGATTTCATGAAGATGGAGCAAGAACTGGAAAACAAGCTGCAGAAGCCCTATTGCAGGACTTAGCATATGCATAAGTTACTTAACCCAGGATTTATCATTGGCACTATTCGACATAATCGATATAGCCCTCGTCCACACCTTTTTACCTATAACATGTATTGGAGCTTGCTTGATCTGGAACTTGTGGAGTCAAATGCGCGAAAACTTAAATGGCTTTCGTATGAATCTTGGAATTTACTTTCTTTCCGCCGCAAGGACTTTCACCATAACGGAAACAAAAGTAACAAGGCATCTATACAAGACTTTATACAAAAAAATACAGGCAACAATTTTAAGGGAAAAGTGTATTTATTATCACATTTACGCGTCTTTGGGTTTAATTTTAACTCCGTCTGCTTTTATTTTTGTGTTAATGATGACAGTGAGCTTGAGTATATAGTTTCAGAAATTACTAATACTCCATGGGGTGAGCGCCACCCCTATTTACACATTTGCCAAGGTAACAAAAAACCATCTGGATGTTATGTTTTTCATTTCGAAAAAAAATTTCATATATCACCCTTTGTCAGCATGAATATGGACTATCAATGGTTGTTTAAGCTTGAACAGGATCATTTGCGTATTCATATGAAAGTCAATAAACAACAGTCTGATAAAGCAGCAAATAAAAATAAGGTGCTTGACGTTACTTTCACAGGAAAACACCTACCATTAACCCAAAGCATTATGAATAAGATGTTACTAAAGCATCCTTTTCAACCAATGAAGATGGTATGGCGAATATATTGGCAAGCCTTAAAGTTGTGGCTGAAAAAAACTCCATTTTTTTCACACCCAAAGTATCAACAAAAGACTTAGTACCAAAAAATTGAGAATTTAGGCAAGCCTCATTCGGCTCGCTTATTAAGGAAGAGTTATGAACAAGGTCAGAACTATTGATGGCACAATGAACACTAAACTCAATAAAATTAATGCATTGATTAGAAGAAAAGTATTACAACAACTATCAGGATTGACAGGTGGTTGTTTAATCATTCACGATCCTATAGAGACCATAATCTTAGGAGATCAAAGTGCTGCAGAACTAAAAATCACTGTTACTGTATCTGATCTTGGTTTTTACAGCCAACTTGCCACTCACGGAAGTATTGGTGCGGCCGAATCATACATGGCAGAACAGTGGCGAACTGATAATTTAACAAAACTCGTTAGATTACTGGTCATTAATAGAGATTTATTGGATTCAATGGAAGGTGGCTTTGCTTGGTTAAAGAATAGTTTTCTCAAAATTTGGCACAATTTCAATAAGAATAATTTACAAGGTAGCCGCAAAAATATCGCCGCTCATTACGACTTAGGCAATGATTTTTTCAGCTTATTTCTTGATAAGCACTTGATGTATTCTTCTGCTATTTATACTGATCAAGCCAATAATTTAGAATTAGCATCCACTCTCAAATTAAAGACTATTTGTGAAAAACTTCAACTCAAATCATCGGATCACCTGATTGAAATAGGTACTGGCTGGGGTGGATTTGCAATATATGCAGCTCAACATTATGGCTGTAAAGTCACTACAACCACCATTTCAGAGCAGCAATACCGCTATGCGCAAAACAAAGTTAAGACATTAGGCCTTAGTGAGCAGATCACTTTGCTTAAAAAAGATTATAGAGAGCTAGAAGGAAAATTCGACAAGCTAGTTTCAATCGAGATGATTGAGGCTGTTGGCCATCATTATTTAGATACTTATTTAGAAAAATGCAATTCGCTACTTAAAGAAGATGGTTTAGCACTGATACAGGCCATTACCATTGAAGACCATAGATATGATCAAGCATTAAAATCAGTTGATTTTATTAAGCGCTATATTTTCCCAGGAAGTTTTATACCATCTGTTTCTGCAATTACTAGCAGCCTAAAAAGGACTGGCGACTTTAGGCTTATCAATCTTGAAGACTTTGGCGAAAGTTATGCTCAAACCCTTAACGATTGGAGAGCTTACTTCCTAGAAAATCTAGACAAGGTTCGTGAGCAAGGTTTTAGTGAGTCATTCATAAAGATGTGGGAGTTTTACTTGTGTTATTGCGAAGGTGGATTTATAGAAAAAGCGATAAGCGATGTGCACTTGCTGATGGCTAAGCCAAATAATAAGAGAGCACAATGGCTCACCCTACAAACCTAGTATCATGAAGCTAAACAAAATAATAAATTTTATACTCTTTCAAAGCATTTGGCTCGCTTGCGTCATTGGTGCGGCGAATAACAACATGATCAGTGCATGGATATTATTTGCTACTTTAGTGTATTGGCAGTTATTTTGCTCAAAAAATCGAAACTCTAAAGATTTGTACTTCGTAGCCACGCTACTTCCTATGGGGATGGTTATAGACAGCTTATGGGTTTATTTCAAATTAATTGAATATAAAGAGTTGTGGCCAAGCAGTTCTTTAGCACCATATTGGATAGGCGTATTATGGGTAACTTTTGCACTTTCTCTAAACCATTCTATGAAATGGCTCTTTGACCATCCAAAAATAGCCTTGATATTTGGAGCTCTGGGTGGCCCTCTTTCTTATTTAGCAGCACAGAGGCTGGGGGCGATTATTATAGATCGGCTTTACCTTACGCTGATGCTATTATCACTAGCTTGGTTACTCACCATGGGTATTATACTTTATCTAAATAAGAAGCTAGATAACAAAGAAACCCCCTCTTTAGAAAAGGCTAATCATGCTTAATTGGCTTCAAGATTACCCTTTATTGTTCACAGGACTGCTGTGTGTAGTATTACAACTATCCAGTTGGTTGTGGCAAATTAAAACTAAAAATACAGATATTGTAGACATAACATGGTCTGCGTTGATCGTCTTGTGCGGTTTAGTCTATTTTATAAGTGCCAATGGAAATAAATTTCATAGTTATTTAATTCTTTTAATACCAGCGCTTTGGTATTCAAGACTAGCATGGCACCTTATTGCTCGCTATCAAGTCAATCGAGAAGATGGTCGTTATAAAGCTCTGCGAGAGCATTGGTCTTACAAAGGAAAGATCGTATTACAATTTAAGTTACTATTATTTTTCGTTTTTCAAGCCGCTTTAGCATGGATGTTTAGCTATCCTGCTTACATTATTGCAAATTTAGAGCAGCCACCAAGTATATTTGATAGCTTTGGAATGATTCTACTAATTATTTCATTCTTAGGGGTTACATTATCAGACAGGCAATTGATACAGTTTAAGAAAAGTCAGAAGGCAAACACACAAAGCAACACAGTGTGTAATGTCGGATTCTGGCGTTATTCTCGTCATCCCAACTACTTCTTTGAATGGTTACACTGGTTTTGTTATCCCCTATTCGGATTATCCATGAATAATTTGCTGAGTATTGATTGGATTATTTTATTAGCTGCGCCTTTTGTGATGTTGCTTTTTCTATTAAAGCTAACGGGCATACCTTATAACGAGCAGCAAAACCTTCGCAGCAAAGGCGACGCATACAGAAAGTATCAAAAAACAACCAATAAATTTTTCTTAGGAAAACCCAAGGCAGTTGAGGATATATCATGATTGGACAAGCAATTAAGTTAGTTGAAAAAGGTTTAATGCCAGATACTATTATTAGAAGCGGCATTAGAAAGTTATGCAAGCAGCGCCTTGAAGAGGAGTACGCACACAATTGTGAAATTCAATCACAGCGCTTCACAAACTTCTTAGAAGAACTCAAGCAGAGTAAAATTGCTATCAAAACCGAAGAAGCCAATCAACAACACTACGAAGTTCCTGCAGAATTTTATCATTATGCTTTGGGTGGAAACTTAAAATACAGTTCAGCTTATTGGTATCCAGAAACCATTTCACTAACAGACGCTGAGCAGCTCATGCTTGAGCTTTACTGTGAAAGAGGACAGTTTGAAGACGGCCAAGAAATATTAGAACTAGGCTGTGGCTGGGGCTCATTGACTCTGTATTTAGCAACAAAGTACCCTAACAGCAATATCATCGGGATTTCAAACTCACACTCCCAAAGAGAATATATTCAACAACAAGCCAAACAAAGAGGTTTATCAAATATCACTATCATTACAACCGATATTAATGAATTTTCACCAAACAAGACTTTTGATCGTATAGTTTCTATCGAAATGTTTGAACATGTTAGAAACTATCAACAGCTGTTTAATAGTGTTAATAGTTGGTTAGATGAAGACGGGAAGTTATTCTTACATATCTTCTGCCATCGCTATTTAATGTACCCCTATACAGAAGACGGCGATGATAACTGGATGGGAAAATACTTCTTTAGTGGTGGTCAAATGCCAGCCGCAGATACATTTTTACATTTCCAAGAAAAGTTGAGTATTGAGCAACGCTGGTTATTAAGTGGCACTCATTACGAGAAAACATCCAATGCATGGCTCGCAAACATGGATAAACACCGAGATCAAATCATACCTGTATTTGAGAAGTGTTATGGAAAAGATTCTGCCAAACTTTGGTTTCAACGTTGGCGCATATTCTTTATGGCTTGTGCGGAATTATTCGGCTATGCTAATGGCAATGAGTGGATGGTTGCTCATTACTTATTTAATAAAAAATAATCCTTTAATTCATATTGTAATAAAAAACATGCGCGCAAAAGCACCAGGAATTCATCGAAAACTAGTCAAAGTAATGGCCATTCAGCTGACACTAATAAGCTTCGTGACCTTATTGAGTGTTTATGGAGCAGCAAAAGTTGTTGAAAATGTCTTAATAAAAGAAGCGCTGGAAGGTGAAGCACGCTTCTTTTGGCAACATTATGAAGATGATCCACAATTTAAACTTCCAAGAACTTTGAACTTAACGGGTTATCTTTCAGACCGTTCAGACATAACTAATCCAAATATTCCTGATGATATTGCATCTATGCCAATTGGCTACCAAAGGCTAGATAGTCACGATAAATCTCCTTTAGTTTATGTTTCTGAAAAAGATGGTAAAAGACTCTATCTGGTGTTTGAGGAAGGCCAAGTAACAAAACTAGCATTTTATTTCGGTATTGCTCCCCTAGCCTTTGTATTATTAATAATTTATCTTCCTGCCTGGATAAGTTATATGCTCTCTAAGCGAGCTATATCACCAGTAGTTAAACTGGCAAAGATCATGGAGGAAAAGACCGTTAATGAGCGATCAGATATACGACTTAATTTTTCAGAGCTTGAAAAAAAAGCCGATGCTGAAGTACTTATTTTGCTCGATGCCTTTGAACAGTATGCAGATCAAGTTGATCAGTACGTTCAACGAGAAAACAACTTTACACGATACGCCAGTCACGAACTAAGAACGCCTCTAGCGGTATTAAAAGGTTCTGTGTCTTTGCTCTCAAAGCATGAGCTCTCTCATCAACAACATAAAGTTGTATCAAGAATGAAGCCTATGATTCTTGAAATGGAAGAGTTATTAGAAGCTTTGCTGTTACTATCTAAAAATCAAGAGCCCAAATTGTCAAATGAGGCTATTTCTATCAATATGCTAGTAAAGCAACAGTTATCACACATTCAAAGGCTGTTTGAAGATAAAAATATCAATGTAACGCAAATGGACGAAGCCTCATTAACAAAAGCAGTTCCTGAACGATTGTTAGCAATTTGCATTAATAATATATTAATGAATGCATTCAATTACACTGAAAATGGCTCTATCCAAGTACAAATCAACAAAGAAGGACTTGTTGTAAAAGATACAGGCAAAGGTATAGCGCCAGATTCATTAAAGAGGATTTTTGAACCTTTCTTTAGAGCAGATAGAGAAGGTAGCGAGGTAAAGGGCTTTGGTCTTGGTTTATCTATTGTAAAGAGAATTTGCGATCAACTTGGCTGGAAAGTGTTTATTTCAAGCAAACCGCAACAGGGAACTGTAGTAAAGCTGATACTATAATTAGTTATCATTATACTTTGTCGACTTGGATGATTTTAATGCCTAAACCAGGTACTGTTTGTAGCAATTGCTCATCAAAAGGTTTATCAATAACTTTGCGCAAATTATATAAATGACTTCTTAAAACATCACTATTAGGTAGCATATCTCCCCATAGCTCTCGCTCCAATTCTTCTCGACTCACCAGATCAGGGGATTTTCGCATTAATAATTTTAGGATGTGCAACCCTGTAGGTGAGAGCTTAAGTAACTGTCCATCTCTTTTCACTTGCATAGTGGCTGGATTGAGCTCTAGATCACCAATAATTAATGGTTTTGCATCAAGCTCTCCTTTATGACGTCTAATAATAGCTCTAAGCCTTGCGTCTAGTTCTTCAAAGTCAAATGGTTTAATTAAGTAATCATCTGCACCTGCATCAAACCCTTCTAACTTATCCTCCAATTGATCTCGAGCGGTTAGCATGAGAATGGGAATATCAGATTTACCTTTCTGACGAACCTGCTGACAAATTTGAAAGCCATCGCAGCCAGGTAGCATCACATCCAGAATCAATGCATCGTATTGGTTTTCTAATGCTAGGTTCAAGCCTGAATTTCCATCCATTGCATAATCAACAATATAACCACACATTTCTAGATATTCACCAGTAGTTGCGGCAAGCTCTTTATGGTCTTCTACTAACAGCACACTATAAGACATATTAAAACCTCAGTTTAATGACCAGCTTCTATCGCTCAACTGCATTAGTTTGGCGCAAATTAAATCGTAAAAACAAATATCCTGCTAGGCCTGAAATAAATGAACCTAATAAAATACCGATTCTTTCATCCACAAGTAAGTTAACGCCAGTTTCTTCAAAGGCTAACGATCCGATAAATAGACTCATGGTAAAACCTATACCACATACCAATGATACACCATAAATCATCTTCCAGTTCATATCATCTGGTAATCTGGCAAGCTTCAGCTTTACAGCTATGAAGGATAATGCAAATACTCCAACTTGTTTGCCAATAACTAAGCCAAATAAAATTCCAAGAGTCACCGGATGTAATAAGTTTTCAAGTGTTAGTCCTTTCAGCTCAACGCCTGCATTGGCAAAAGCAAACAAAGGAATGACAAATAAAACAACAAAATCGTGCAAGTCATGTTCAAGCGTTTTTGCAGGAGAATATCCTGTTTGTGCTTGTGGCTTAATTGGTATAAACAATGCTAATACAACACCAGCTAAAGTAGCATGAATGCCCGACTTTAATACTGCTGCCCACATAATTAAACCTATGACTATATAAGGAGCCAAACGATATATCTTAAAACGATTTAGGGTAAACAAGGCTATAATACAGACAAAAGCCACTATCAAAGAAAGTGTTGAAATTTTGCTGGTATAAAATACGGCAATAATAAGAATTGCACCTATATCATCAATAATAGCTAAAGATATTAAAAACACTTTCAAGGATGCGGGAATTCCTTTGCCAATCATGGCAAGCACGCCTAAAGCAAAAGCAATGTCTGTTGCAGCAGGAATAGCCCAACCTTTCATTGCAATTGGATCTGACCAATTGATCCAAGCGTAACATAAAGCTGGAACAAGCATGCCACCAATAGCGGCGAAGCCAGGAAGAGCAATATCAGCAGGATTAGAAAGCTTTCCTTCTACTAACTCTCGCTTTAGCTCTAAACCCAGTATGAAAAAAAACACAGCCATCAAGCCATCGTTTATCCATAGCAGTAGCGGCTTGGCTATCTCAAATGTTCCTAGTTTGATAGCAAATGGTAATTCAATTAATAAATTATACCAACGAGACAAATCTGAATTGGCAATAATCAACGCCAAAACCGTTGCTGTAATAAGTAATATGCTTGGAAAAGTATCTTTATTCATCAGTGATTTTATTTTTTAATTCCGTAGAGTTACATAGTGTTCTAATCAACATATATTGTCCAATAAACTAGTGAAAATACTGTGAAACTCAGTTGCGTTAAAGTATTTTCTAAAGCCAACCTCTAAAACCAATCACCCATAAGCCTTCACTGGAAGACTTGCCATCGAGTTCTGCATAATCGGCCGTTCTACCAAATGTCTTACTTCTTTCATAACCGATATAAAAAGCGAACTCACGAACAAACTCATAACTTAAGCGCAAACCCAAGCTAGCATCAGAAAGACCTGAACCAATGTGATTTATTGGATCATTTTGGGCATAAAAATTTGCTTCAAACTCAGGCACCAACACCCACTTCTGGGTAAGCATCATTTCATATTCAGCTTGAAAACGAGCTGCAACTCTTCCTTCATCCCCAACAAACAAAGCTGCATCAATTTCAAAATAATAAGGAGCCAGTCCTTGATAACCTATTACAGCCCAAGTCCGCTCTTCAGGCTGTTCAAAGTCATGTCTAACTCCAAGCTGCAAATCCCAATAAGGTGCAATCGCTTTTGAATATAATGCTTGCAATTCAGCATGTTGGAATTCATCACCTTCCTTTTCAATTTCTGTTTTTAGCCAGAACTTATCTAAGTCTTTACCAATCCAAAAATCAGCTTCAAGTGCATAAATAGATTCATTATCGTGCTCTGAATACTCAAACTGATCAACCCATAGACTTGCCAACACTGGATCGTCCTTGCCACCAGCCAGAAGATTAAAGCTCATTAAAAGAAGAGCCAGCACTAATATATTTTTCATTGTCTTAACCCCTCTATTTACGAAATCTTAACTTCACGCATCATGCCAGGCATATGGAATAATAAATGGCAATGGTATGCCCAACGGCCTTTGGCATCAGCGGTGACCAAGTAGCTCACTTTAGAACCAGGTTGTACAATAATAGTGTGTTTTTTTGGTATATAATCGGGATCGCCAGTTTCTAACTCACTCCAAACACCGTGTAAATGCACAGGGTGAGTCATCATGGTATCGTTAACCAAAACAATCCGTACCCGTTCACCATTTTCAAGATGAATAGGATCTGCGTGAGCATGTTTCACGCCATTCATTGACCACATATAACGATGCATATTGCCTGTTAAGTGGATGTGTAACTCTCGAGTCGGTTGACGCTTATCTTGTGTTGGATAATAGCCTTTGATATCAGTATATTTAAGCACTCTGCGCCCATAGCGCTTTTGATGTTCTCTTAAACCGACACCTGGGTCGTCAATACCATTGATTGGCATATCCGCGCGCATATCAACGTGCGGGCCAAACTCAGTTTTCACATGCTGAATCGGACTGTTACTCCCAAAACCTGCTAACCCAAGTTTTGACTTATTGGCATGTAAATCATGTTGAGCATGATGTTGCATTCCGTTTTGTTTTGAATTTTTTTTAGCTGTGACATCTTGACTATGTTCCATAGTGTTATGCGCAGAATGGTCTATCTTGGCATGGTTCATTTTGGAGTGATCCCTCTTGTGCATTGAATGGTCCACTTTTTTATTTGGGTCACCCCTGCCATGATCTGTCATAGTGTTCTCTGACATCTTATGACCACTCATATCGTGTGCACTCATGTCATGAGAAGAATGATCCATTCCCATATCTCGATGGCCAAGAATAGGAGCAAAATCCATAAGCGGGACATCAGCTTGATAGCTTAAATCAGGTGTTAAAGTACCACGAGCATATCCACTACGATCAATTGTTTGGGCAAAAATAGTATAAGCCTTATCATCTGGCTCAACAATCACATCATAAGTTTCAGCCACTCCAATTCTGAACTCATCAATAGCAACCGGCTGTATTAACTGTCCATCAGTTGCCACAACCGTCATTTTTAAGCCTGGAATACGCACATCGAAAATAGTCATGGCTGCTGCATTAATGAACCTTAGACGCACCTTATCACCACGCTTAAACTGACCAAGCCAACCCAAATCAGGAGTGTTGCCATTCATTAAATAAGTATAGGTATAGCCCGTTACATCAGCGATATCAGTTTCGCTCATGCGCATTTGATTCCACATTTCTCGATCAGCAGCAGTACCTGAAAGTCCTTTTTCTTGTATATCTCGCCATAGATCTTTTAAGGTACGCTCACGGAAGTTGTAATAGTGGCTCATTTTTTTAAGCTTGGCATAAATATCATGTGGATTTTCATCACTCCAATCCGACAACATCACGACAAAATCACAATCATATTCAAACGGCTCAGGCTCTTTAGGATGAATAATAATTGGCCCGTAAACCCCTGTTTGCTCTTGGAAACCGGAGTGACTGTGATACCAATAGGTTCCGCTCTGATTAACATCAAACTCATATTGAAACTTTTCTCCGGGCTTGATACCGTCAAAGCTTAAACTAGGAACGCCGTCCATCTCTGTTGGTAAAATAATGCCATGCCAATGGATAGAGCTGGTGTCTTTTAGGCTATTGCTAACATTAAGTATTACTCTTTCCCCTTCTTTCCAATGTAAAACTGGAGCGGGTAAGCCGCCATTAACTGTGGTAGCTAATCGTTTAGAGCCAGTATAGTTAACCGCTTTATAACCAATGTTTAGATCAAAGTGTGTACCTTTCAAACTGCTTAACTGATTCACTAAATCTGCTTTAATTGTTTGTTTACCGAATAAAGATGCAGTCCACGGCATGCTTGACACAGCTAATGCCGAGCCAGCACCTAGTACAAATTGGCGACGTGATAATAATTGATTGAAGTTGCTCATAACCTATTCCAATAGAATATTGATAAAACTGCTATATAACGCAGACGGATCTATATTGTGGTTAGGCTATTTTGGGTGGCTTGGTTAAAGTTTTTGCGATTTCTTGAAGTGTAAAAGAGTACTCAACGACTAGTCTAGTATTATCTCGTTGAAACCATTCACTTTGCACAATATTCATTGAAAGTGCATTCCCACATTGTAACATTGGACAGTCACAATTATCACAGCAATCCATAGTCCCTTCGGAAAAACCAATAACTGAATGCTGTTCTGCTACTTGCATAGAGCCATGTTGGGATTTTTGCTGACTTCCCTTCATCATTTCAGCACAATGTCCACTTGCATCGACCGATAGCTCATGGGGTGAAAGTTTAGTAGACATAGCAATACCCTTAGGCTGCCAAATAGCAACACACAAGATGAGAATACTTAACGATGTCATTAGTTTCATAATGGCAATTTTACGCTAGTGTAATTTGAGGCTCAATAGATCTTTACCCAGATTTACAAACAAAAAGCCTGCGTTAGCAGGCCTTCGATTGTTGATAAGCAATAAACCTAATTGACACTATCTTGCTGTTCGTTGAAAGCTGCAACAATATCTGGTTTAGTTTGAATATAAATAAAATCAGTTAAAATATTAGCTGCTTCTTTTAACAAAATATCTTTATCTTTTACTTCCTCTTGCTCAAGAGCATTATCATCTTCAGTTTCTTCCGCCAACGCTGTTAATGGCTCTAATCCTTGTAATTTACGTCTTAGATTTTCACGCTGTAAACGTATTGCATCATTTTCATTTCGTTTTGCAATGCGCTGTTCATAGCTGAGCGTAACCGTTTTCTTTTCGCGCTCAACTTTAGCTCGATTTATATCATCAACTAAAAATGAAAACTCCTGATCTGATTGTTTACGCTCTTCATGCTTAAACTTCAAATAAGGCAAAAACTGCCCTACACCTTTGCCAGAATGGAAATTTGCAGAACGAATGGTGTCCCAAGCTAAAGCATTGTCATAAGAGCTCTCACCATACTCTTCGTGATCAAAAATTGTAGGGAAAGCAATATCAGGCTGCACGCCTTTATTTTGGGTGCTTTCACCCGTGATACGATAAAACTTTTCAACAGTTAGCTTCAAAGCACCTATTTTGGTTTCGGGATCACGCAAATATTGATTCAAATCAGCAACACTTTGCACAGTACCTTTACCAAAAGTATTTTCACCAATCACAATACCACGGCCATAATCTTGGATTGCACCAGCAAATATTTCAGAAGCCGAAGCACTTCCGCCATTAACCATCACAGCTAACGGGCCGTCATAAAGCACTTTACCATCTGTATCCTTTAAGACGCGCAACTTACCTCGGCTATCTTTGCCCTGCACCACAGGGCCTTTATCAATAAATAAACCTGTTAAATTCACAACCTCACCTAAAGAACCACCACCATTATTGCGTAGATCAATAATCAAGCCCCCGATATCTTTGCTCTTCAACTCTTTAATCAAACGAGCCACATCTTGGGTGGTACTACTCAGGTTTTTACTGTCGCCATTCGAAGCAACTGACTCTGAGTAAAAAGATGGCAATTCAATAACACCAATGTTTAACTTTTCGCCTTCTTGTTCAATTTCAAGCACATCAGACTTAGCAGCTTGATCTTCCAGCTTGATCTCTTCGCGAATTAACTTAACGATTTGTGGTGCGCCGTCTCCAAGCTGAGTATGAGGGATCACCTGTAAGCGAACCACAGAACCTGCTTCGCCACGAATTAAGTCCACCACATCATCATTGCGCCAACCGATAACATCAACTATTTCACCTTCTTCACCCTGACCAACGCCAATAATTTTATCGTCTTTATGCAGTTGACCTGATTTATAAGCAGGACCTTTGTTAACGATAGAAACCACTTTGGTAAATTGATCCTCTTGGGTTAAAACAGCGCCAATACCTTGCAACTTCAAACTCATGTTAATAGTGAAGTTATCAAACTGACGTGGGGTATAATAGTCGGTATGTGGATCGATGGCCGAATTTACCGCATTCATAAAATAACCAAACACGTCTTCGCCATTGGTTTGAGACAAACGACGGATAGCTGACTCATAGCGTTTAGTTAATTTTTCTTTGATCTGATCATCAGTTTGCTCGGCTAACTTTAAGCTCAAGGCATCGTTTTTAACTCGTTTACGCCAAATTTCGTTCAGTTCAGCCTTGCTCGCTGACCATGCAGCTTCACGACGATCATATTCAAAAGCTTCATCAACACTAAAATCAAAAGGCTTTTCCAACAATTTCAAGGCGTAGCTATAACGCTCCCGAAAACGCTCTTCAAATAATGCGAAAAAATCATAAGCCAATTCAATTTTGCCAGTACGAAGTGCATCATCGAAATTTTCTTCGTGAGTTTTAAAAGCCGCAATATCACTGGCGTAAAAATAACTTCGATTAGGATCAAGCGTTTTGACTAATTGCTTGAATGCTTCTTTTGATAAATCATCATCAAAAGATGGATGTGAATAATGACTTTGCATCAAAAGAAATGAAATTAAGCGACCGGTCTCTCTAAATTTTGCCTCAGGGCGCATTTCAGCACTGGCTGGCGCGGGCAAAGTCGACTCGGCCTCAATGGTTTGAGTTGTTTCAGCTTGAACGCTGTTTCCCAACAATGGCAAACTCAGCGCAAATATTGGATATAACCATTTGTTTTTATTCATTTATTTACCTTATTCTGGGTAATGGTTTTGTGCTTTTCGCACTCTTGGTATGCGTATTATGTCAAAATCATCTTAAATTTGAGCTTAATACAAAGTCTCTGTTACACATAAGACGCATCTATAGCCTAAAGGTTGCGTAATTTAACGTAAATTACAAGTATTAGAATGTGAAAAAGTGTGACAAAGACTAAAAATCGCTTTTTTTGATTATTTTACGACGCAAAACTAACCCATTAGCACCTGCTGCTTGTTGAGCATCATCTCTATTACCATAAACACTCTCAAAAAATAACAAGTCCTGTTCAGCATCATAACTTGAAGCTGCATAGACTACCCCAATCTGCTCAATATGACCGATAACCGTCAATTGCAACACTTCTGGTGAGCCATGCAAACTATCATTCTGTTCGATGTATTTTTGAGCGTTTTCCTGACATTCAAAAACTCCATGATCTTGCTCTCCACCCAATAAATGGGTTTCAATCACAAAAACTTTCATCCAATAACTCCGTTTGATACTTGATATTAATCCATTAGAGCATAAAAAAAGGAGCCGCACAGCTCCTTTCATCAGGTGTTATTTGAGTTTGGATGAGGAGTCAAATTACATAAATGCCTGTAAGCCTGTCTGCGAACGCCCCAAAATCAAAGCATGAATATCATGCGTACCTTCATAGGTATTTACCGCTTCAAGGTTCATCGCATGACGAATCACATGGAATTCATCAGCAATACCATTACCACCGTGCATATCACGCGCCATACGCGCTATATCTAAAGCTTTGCCACATGAATTACGTTTCACTAAAGAAATCATTTCTGGCTTAAATGCCTTCTCATCAATCAAACGACCTACTCGTAAAGCGCCTTGTAAGCCAAGAGTAATTTCAGTTTGCATATCCGCTAATTTCTTTTGGAACAACTGCATTGAAGCCAATGGTTTGTTAAATTGCTTACGCTCTAAACCATATTGACGGGCTGCGTGCCAACAGAACTCCGCAGCACCTAATGCGCCCCAAGAAATGCCATAACGGGCAACGTTCAAACAACCAAATGGGCCACCTAAGCCTTTAACCTCAGGGAATTTATTCTCTTCAGGAACAAACACCTCATCCATGACGATTTCGCCAGTAATAGAAGCTCTTAGCGAGAACTTGCCTTCAATTTTTGGCGCCGATAAGCCTTGCATGCCTTTTTCAAGCACGAAACCACGAATATCACCTTCATCATCTTTCGCCCATACCACGAATACATCCGCAATTGGTGAATTAGTGATCCACATTTTGTTACCGGTTAGGATATATCCGCCATCAACTTTCTTGGCGCGAGTTTTCATGCTGGCTGGATCAGAACCTGAATCTGGTTCTGTTAAACCAAAACAACCAACCCACTCACCAGTCGCTAATTTTGGTAGATATTTCTCTTTTTGCGCATCAGTGCCGTAAGCATTGATTGGGTGCATAACCAAACTTGATTGAACAGATAATGCTGAACGATAGCCAGAATCAACACGTTCAACTTCACGCGCTACCAAACCATAGGCAACATAAGAGGCGCCTGCACAACCATAACCATTGATGGTCGAGCCTAATAAACCAAGTTCACCCAGCTCAGTCATGATTTCACGATCGAATACTTCATGGCGATTAGCTTCTAACACGCGAGGCATCAGTTTTTCTTGGCAATAATCGCGAGCTGCGTCGCGGATCATGCGCTCTTCTTCAGTAAGTTGCTGATCTAATAATAGGATGTCATCCCAATGTTCTAATAATGCTTTTGACATGGTGTTTTCTATTTGTTGATGGGCTAATAAAACTGTGCTCGAAATATACGCAAAAATGAGCTAATTAACCAGTGGTTATACACTGGTCTGACTTGATTGAAGTCAAAAAGTATATTTAATTGTTAGATCAGAACGCCTTTGAAAAAAGTTGATTGAAATTATTAGTCGTAATGCTACAAATCTCATCAAAACTCACATGATGTAAATCTGCGACAAACTGCCCTACTTCTTTAACATAGGCTGGCTGGTTTGATTTTCCTCGGTATGGCACTGGCGCAAGATATGGCGAATCAGTTTCGATGAGCAATCTATCTAATGGCACTTTTCGGCAAACGTCGCGTAGTTCGGAAGCATTCTTAAAAGTAACAATACCCGAGAAAGAGATATAAAAGCCTAAATCTAGAGCAGCTTTAGCCATTTCCCAGCTTTCAGTGAAGCAGTGTAAAACACCACCAGACTCTTCTGCTTTTTCTTCACGTAAAATATCTAAGGTGTCCTGACGCGCATCGCGAGTATGCACAATTACAGGTTTGTTAGCGATTCTGGCTGCTTGAACATGCTTACCAAAACTATCTTGTTGTAATTTATGGTTTTCAGCAGTTTTATTGTAGAAATAATCTAAACCAGTTTCGCCAATCGCCACAACTTTTGGATGTTTGGCCTTTTCGACCAATAAATCCACATCCGTGTCAGCAACTGCATCATATAACGGATGAATACCCACCGAGCAAGAAATATCATCATTAGCTTCTGCAATGGCCAATACATCGGCAAACTTATCCATAGTGATGCCGACACATAGCATATGCCCGACTCCACGCTGACGTGCAAAATTTAAGGCTTTATCTAGGTCGTTATCGTAACCACTTAAATCTAGGCGATCCAAATGGCAATGGGAGTCTATAAGCATACTAATGAATTGGGGTTTGGTTTGGGTAACGATTAACTGAAACTACATGGTGTGCGTCGGTTTGTCTGAATCTAAACGTCCTGCCAGCATGGTTTCAATTTTATTTTTGGTTTGACCATTATCTTGATCGCTAAATTGGATGCCGATACCCGGTTTGCGGTTACCTTGCGCACCAATGGGTGTGATCCAAACGATTTTACCCGCGATAGGCAATTTCTCTGGCTCATCAATTAATGATAAAAGCATAAACACTTCATCACCAAGATTATATTCTTTGGTAGTTTGAATAAAGATGCCGCCATTTTCTACAAATGGCATATAGGCTGCATAAAGATCATCCTTATCTTCAACATGGATGGTCAAAATACCAGGACCCGTACGCTCTATTCTCATTAAATTAGTGCCTTCTTGAAGAAATCTAAACCGTCAAAATTTAAGGTATAATATCAAATACTTAGCTTAATGGCTTGTATTTATTAGCAATTTGCGTGCAATAGATCAGCAAACTCTGCCAAGATGCCATTAGATTAACGGGAGATTTCAGCTTAATCAACCGTTGCTGCTCAATTATTTTTTCCAATAGCAACATTATGCCTTTGGCGTTTAGGCTGTCAGCAATCATCTGTAAGCCTTCTTTTTTGTCCGATAACTGCAAGTCAGCTTCAGACCCCGCTTGTTGTAATAGCATCACATCGCGCAAAATAATTTGCCACCAGAAAATACAGTTTTCCAATTCATCATGCCATTTTTGTGCTAATTCAATCGGCTTTGCTTGGCCTTGCAGCAAATAACCTATATCAAACAAAAACTCACCACATTTGAATACTTCCGCCATTTCGACAAATTTTTCAGCCTTGTATGGCGCTTGTGGAAAGATATTGAGTGCTGTTTGCATATCAGCACTAATCAAACCATGACGTTGTTCAAGCCATTGTTTGACCGCCTGAGCGTCTTCAACACTCAGTTTTACCAGTTGTGAACGACTACGAATGGTTGCTGGAACGCTTTGTAATTGCTCTGATTGGAGAATAATTAGAGTGTTTTTTTGCGGTTCTTCAAGCGTTTTCAAGAGCGCATTAAAAGAGCTGGCATTCATAGCCATAACATTAGCAATATTGGCTACTTTCCAGCCTGACTGATGCGAAGACTCTTGCATATTAACAATAAATTCGCGTACTTGATTGACTGAAATTTGTGTTTTATCAGTCTCAATATCAAGCACATGATAATCAGGGTGACCCGCTTCAGAAGTAAACAATGAGCAACTCTTACAAGCCCCACAAGGTTGTTGTTGGCGGTTTTGGCATAAAACCCATTGCGCCAATTCGCTAGCAAAAATTTCACGTCCAACACCTTCTGCACCAAGTAGCAAAAGTGCATGATGCATGGAGCCACTATTAAACTGATTTTGCACACGGGCAAATGAATCTAGGTTCCAAAAATCTAAAGCACTTTCAAAGGTTGATTGCTCAGGGTTTTCAATCTCTGGTAGATCATGATCATCAAACAATGACATTACCAGCACGCCTCTTGAGTTAATTCTTTAGCATATGAAGCATAAAACACTTCTAAAACTTGTGCGATTTGTTGCTGTACTTGCTCAATGCTGCCAGTTGCATCTATTACTTTCATGCGCTCAGGTTCTTGCTCAGCAATCTGTAAATAACCAGCTCGGACTTTCTCAAAAAACTCAATCTGCTCTGACTCAAACCGATCTTTCTCACTGCGTTCAGCCGCTCGCGCTAAGCCAACATCAATCGGAAGGTCCAGCATAATGGTCAAATCAGGCTTAAAGCCTTGTAAAGCCCAAGCATCAAGCTGTTTCAGCTTATCTAAACCTAAAGCACGACCAGCGCCTTGATAAGCATAACTAGCATCAGTAAAACGATCGGATAACACCCATTGTCCAGCACTAAGTGCGGGTTTGATCTTCTGGCTCACATGCTGACATCGTGCAGCAAACATCAGTAACAGCTCTGTTTTACTATCCACATCTTCTTCGCGCTTACTCAATAGCAATTCACGAATTTGCTCAGCCAATGGAGTACCACCCGGCTCACGAGTTTCAATGATACTGATCTGCTTATTGGCCAGCCACTGCTTGATAAAGGCAATGTTAGTGGATTTACCCACGCCCTCAGTGCCTTCTATAGTGATGAATTTGCCTTGCGGCGACTTAAATAATGTCATGACCTCTATTCTAGCGCTTTAATTGATATTTGCGAACTGCGCGATTATGCTCAGCTAAGGTTTTGCTGAAATGATGGCTACCATCGCCTTTGGCAACAAAATACAGTGTATCCCCATCTTTTGGATTAAGCGCGGCATTAATGGCCTCTCGCCCAACCATAGCAATCGGTGAAGGCGGTAAGCCTGCATGTACATAAGTATTCCAAGGATGCGGATTGGTTATATCTTTGCGACGAATATTGCCATCATAGTCAATATTAGGATCGGCAATTAAGCCATAAATGATGGTGGGATCGGTTTGCAATAACATTGCTTTATTTAAGCGACGCACGAAAACTCCAGCAATTTCAGGACGCTCTGCTGGTACAGCGGTTTCTTTTTCAATGATAGAAGCCATGATCAAGGCTTCGTAAGCATCTTTATAGGGTAAATTGTCAGCTTTCTTATTCCACTCTTCTTCAAGCACTTTTGCCAACTGTTGATTAGCACGTTGCAAAATATCTAAGTCTGAATCACCTTTGTTAAATTGGTACGTTTCTGCAAAAAAGATCCCTTCTAAATGCTCGCCACCCGATAAACCAAGCTCAAACTTCAACTCATCAATTGACTCAAGCTCACGAACCAGTCGCGGGTCATTTTGTATGCTGGCAAACAACTCATAGATATTCGAGCCTTCGACAATGGTAAATTGATAGCTAATCACATCACCATCAACTAACTTTTGCAGCACTTCTGGCGCCGTCATACTTGGCTCAAGCGCATAGTCGCCAGCTTTTATCGCTCGCAACTCAGGCTTTAGTTTTAGCAGCAATTGATAATAATAAAACTGCTCGATAACTCCGTCAGACTGCCATTGACGGCCTAATTTATAGGCTGACATGCCCTTTTCAACTGACAACTCTTGCTCCAAGCCTAGTGGTTGCTTGAGAAACGATTGGTAACCATTCCATAAATAAGCGGTTAAACCTGCAAATAAAACAAGAAGAAATAATAAAAACAGTAAGGCTTTTTTCATTGAAGATGTTATAGGCGATAAAGAGCGTTTTCACTGTAGGCGTTTTGTAGCTCTGACAGCTGAGGATAAATCTCAAAACGGTACTCTTTAGGCTTTTTCCCATGGGTTATTATGCTTGTGACAGGAATGATACCGATTAACGCATTAGATACCAAGCAGTAGTCGGCTCTTTTGAGGATTTCCAAGCCAAATTTTGATGGATAGACATTATCTTGAGTAGCCAGCAACCAGCGTCGAACCGTACCATTGACCCCTGCTTTGTTGAGTTTTGGGGTTAGCCAATGGCCATTGACATGAAAATACACATTGGTTTTACTGCCACAAATCACAACGTCATCTGCAAGCATTAGAGTATCGAAACATCCCTTCACGATATCTTTTTGCGCCAACACCTGATCTAAACGATTCAAATGCTTAACGCCTGCCAGTGCTTTATTAATAGATATAGGCATTTGGCTAATGCTTAATTGAACACCTTGGCTCAATTGTTTAAAAGATGGTAATTTTGACCAACTCAAGATCCGACGAATGTTTGGTTGTTCTGGTGTTTGGTAGCCACGAACTCCAATTGAATTTGAACCTCGACTAATGGTTAAACGAATGATCCCATCACTATCTTCTTGAGCGGCAATAAAATCTCGGATTTCGTGTTGTAGCTGATCAATATCAATTGCTGGAAAGTCTAATATATCAGCACTGTGGCTTATACGATCAAGGTGCAGTGGCCAGCGCTCAACCTTATTATCAATAACTTTTATGGTGCTGAAAAAACCATCGCCATAGAGTAAACCACGATCATCGATCGCTATCTCGCTAGCAGGTTTTCCGTTAAGCCAATAAGTCATTAATATTTATAGGATTGTTTTAATGATCAAATCATAACGGAAATTATGATAATAAAAAAGAAACTAAAACCACCTTTAGTCTTTACGATAAGAATCATTCCCGCTTGCGCGGGAATGACCTGAATATCTGAAAGGCTTAAATTTTACTGAAAAGTAACGAACCGTTAGTTCCACCAAAACCGAAAGAGTTGCATAGAACATTATCAATTTTCGCATCACGAGCTGTGTGCGGCACGTAATCCAAGTCGCAACCCTCATCAGGATTATCAAGATTAGTGGTTGGTGGAGCGACTTGATCGCGAAGCGCTAATACGCTGAAAATCGCTTCTACAGCTCCTGCAGCACCCAATAAGTGTCCTGTCATTGATTTAGTAGAGCTAACCATGGTTTTATAGGCCGCATCGCCAAAGACAGTTTTAACCGCATTAGTCTCAGCTAAATCACCTGCAGGCGTTGAAGTACCATGAGCATTGATATACTGCACTTGCTCAGCATTCATGCCAGCATCGTTCAGTGCATTCACCATAGCGCTAGCAGCGCCCTCGCCGTCTGCTGGCGGCGAAGTAATGTGGAACGCATCACCACTCATCCCAAAACCCGTTAATTCAGCGTAAATTTTAGCGCCACGAGCTTTTGCATGCTCATACTCTTCTAGCACCATAACGCCTGCACCGTCCCCCATCACAAAACCGTCACGGTCTTTATCCCAAGGGCGTGATGCAGCGTGCGGATTATCATTACGTGTAGAAAGTGCTTTAGCCGCAGCAAAACCACCAATAGACACTGGGCTTGAGCCTTTTTCTGCGCCACCAGCAATCATCGCATCAGCATCGCCATAAGCAATCATACGAGCAGCATGACCAATCGCATGAACCCCAGTAGTACAAGCAGTCACAATCGAAATATTTGGGCCTTTTAAGCCATATTTAATCGATAAATGGCCAGAAATCATGTTGATGATTGAGCCTGGAATGAAAAAAGGTGAAATACGGCGTGGGCCGCGCTCATGATTCAAAATAGTCGTGTCTTCAATGGTATGCATTCCGCCAATACCAGCGCCTACACAAGCACCAATACGCTTTGCGTTTTGCTCGGTTACTTCCAAACCTGAGTCTTGCCAAGCCTGTGCACCAGCAACTATCCCGTATTGGATAAAGATATCCATCTTACGGGCATCTTTTTTAGCAATAACAGGCTCTGCATCGAAATTCTTCACTGAGCACACGAAACGAGTGCTTAGATTAGTCGCATCAAAGTCCTCAATCATGTTTGCGCCACTTTTGGCTGCTAAAATACCGTCCCAAGAATCTTGTACGTTATTACCCAAAGGGCTTAACATACCCAAACCTGTCACTACAACTCTACGCTTACTCAAAAAAGCCACCTCTTCCGCTGTTCACGAGCTTATTCTATTATCAGTTACCATCAAGTCTAAGACAACCGTTTGAAAAATACAGTGTCCTAAAAAACAAATGGGCAAAACACTTTCGTATTTTACCCATAAATATTTCGCCGTCTTTACAAATAGATGACGAATGTATTGCAGACGAGCCTAATTACGCGTCAACATTTGCCTTGATGTAGTCAATAGCTGCTTGAACAGTATTGATTTTCTCAGCTTCCTCATCAGGAATCTCAGTATCAAACTCTTCTTCTAAAGCCATTACTAACTCAACAGTGTCTAATGAATCAGCGCCTAAATCATCCACAAACGATGCTTCAGCAGTTACTTCATCTTCTTTAACGCCAAGTTGTTCAACAACAATGTTCTTAACGCGTTCTTCGATATTACTCATCTGTTTTAAATCCTCGTATTTACGCAATTAACGTATTGCGTGGGTAGTTTAGTTAAACTGAGCAAAGTTGCAAGCCCGAATGCTATTTTTATGCAAAAGGTCTGACCTGCATCAAGGTTTCACACAATACATGATATGGACGCTATTTTAAGCAAAAAGTGCCCAATATCATAGAAATTTAATGTTGGGGTTATGTTTTGGATTTCAAGGTGCTAGGTTTGAATACTATTTTTCTGTTTGATCCGACCGTTTATTGAGCTTCTTCATTTGCTTTGAGCTGTAGATAAGCCACCCAACAATTACTATCACGACCGCAAGAATGATAAATATTAGTTTGTAGATGCTGCCGAGTCCATGCAAAGAATTAGTGGCGCCTGCAAATAAACTACTGGCATATAGTGTTAAAAGTAAGGGTAAAAAAATTCTAATAATCATTCTTGCTATACTCAATAAATTCTTAGTCCAAAGCTTATATTTTGACTCAAAGCACTAGGTTGTGCCAACATAGCATTAAGCTTAATAATTATAAAACTTATGAATCTAGGAATAGTCATCGGCTTTGCAATAAACGCTCTATGTTTACTGCATTTTTCCTTAAGAGGTGGGTTTACCAGAACTGGTAAATTAACTCAACTATTAACTATTATTCTTTTACTCATTCCCTATTTAGGCGCACTCATTTATTTTGTCTGGTTTGTATGGCAACCTCCTGCACCTAGCCCTTCTCATTTGCAGCAAAAACGATGGAATCATTATGGAAAAAGTGAAGCTCTAGGCGATTACGAACAAGTTATTGAAAACCAGAAAGGGCAAACAAACGTTCAGAAAGAGTATTCTACAAAATCTAAGAATCTACTTAGAACCTTTTTAATCGTATTCGGTTTTTTAATATCTATCTATGGCTCACTATCAATTAGAGATGGGGATTGGTTTTATCAAAACCATTGGGGGCTAAATGTCTTTGGTCCAATTAGTATTCTATGCGGTATTTTAATGATCGCTATTGGTATTTTTTCTAAGATGGATGAATAATCCATGATTAGAAAAATTTAATCAGGGTAACGAAGTTTACTACTGAAAACCATTTTGAGCCGAGTATTATAGGTACTGGCACGGCTTGCAGACTAAATTTTTAATGAGTAATTACTCATGATTTACAAAATTTAGTCTGCGTAACGAAGCTAGAAGCGAAAATAATCACTCTAAATTTATCTAAGCCGTAATTTTTGAATGAGTTGCGCGGCATCTTGGCTAATTTTGAGCTGAGTGTACATCAAGTACATGATGAGAAAAATTAACCAAGATAACAAAGCAATTCTTAAGTTCACAATTTAGAGACAAGATTTTTGTTGAACTGACGAGGCTTAATCAAAAATTTTGAGCTGAGTGTGTAGTTAACACATGATGCGATAAATTCTTGATTAGAACAAAGTCAGGCGACAAAAGATGTCTCTAAATCATGTGCATACCGCCATTAACGTTTATTGTCTCACCAGTAATATAACCCGCATCATCTGATGCCAAGAAATTCACCGCGCTAGCAATATCTTCTGGAGAACCCAAACGCACCATTGGCACCTGATCAAGCATCACTTTGCGCTGCTCATCAGTTAATGCTTTGGTCATATCCGTATCAATAAATCCTGGAGCAACGACATTGACGGTAATTCCGCGCGAACCAATTTCACGGGCTAGTGATTTAGAGAAACCAATCAAGCCAGCTTTGGCTGCAGAATAGTTTGACTGGCCTGGGTTGCCCATAGTACCAACGACTGAACCAATGGTAACAATTCTGCCCCATTTAGCTTTCATCATTCCTCTAAGACAAGCTTTTGAAAGACGGAACACCGAAGTCAAATTGGTGTTCATAATAGTCTCCCACTCATCGTCTTTCATACGCATTAATAGATTATCGCGAGTAACTCCTGCATTGTTCACAAGAATATGCGGAGTTGAACCAAATTCGCCTTTGATAGTGTCCAATACGCTTTCAATGCTTTCAAGATCAGTAACGTTTAAGCACATTCCTACACCATTTAAGCCTGCGGCTTTAAAGTTTTCGGTGATTTTCTCTGCACCTGTATCTGAGGTGGCAGTACCAATTACCGTAGCTCCCGATTGTGCTAAACGATGTGCAATCGCTTGCCCAATACCACGGCTAGCGCCAGTCACTAAAGCAATTTTATCGGATAAGTTTTCACTCATGGTTATTCCCCATTTATTCTTTATGCTTGTTTTAGACGGTTAATATTAATTGTCTAAAGCTGCTTCAAATTTGTCTAAAGATGCCAGCGGAGTCGCGCTAACACTTCTATCTATACGTTTTGCCAAACCACACAATACATTGCCTGGTCCACATTCATACAAGCTCTCTGTGGCTTCTTTTGCTAACAACTGAATCGTTTCTGTCCAACGTACTGGGCTATACAACTGACGAATTAAAGCACTTTTAATAGCATCAGGATCATTTTCAATAGCCACATCTACGTTATTAATAACCGCAAAAGTTGGTGCTGAAAACTCTGTGTTTTCAAGCTTTTGTGATAATTGCTCTGCGGCTGGCTTCATTAAGGCACAGTGTGAAGGAACACTTACAGGTAATGGTAATGCACGTTTAGCACCAGCATCTTTACAGGCTTCCATAGCACGCTCAACCGCATCAGCTGAGCCAGCAATAACCACTTGGCCGGGTGAATTATAATTAACGGCTTCAACCACCTCACCATTAGCAGCGGTAGCACATGCTTCACGAACTTTTTCGTCATCTAAGCCAATGATAGCAGCCATTTTACCAGTACCAGCGGGTACCGCTTGCTGCATAAACTGGCCACGCGCCTCTACCAACTTCACTGCATCGGCTAATTTTATAACGCCAGCGGCAACTAAAGCGCTGTACTCGCCCAAGCTGTGTCCAGCAAGATAATCAGGTTTGGCTCCACCTTCATCGTCCCACAAACGCCACAAAGCCACGCTAGCTGTTAATAATGCAGGCTGGGTGTATTCTGTTTGGCTTAACTTGCCATCTTCATCTTTTTGCACCAGATGCCACAAGTCATAACCTAGTGCATCAGAAGCCTCGACAAAAGTATCTTCTATAATTGGATATTTATCCGCCAAGTCTGCCAACATCCCTACTGACTGCGAACCTTGGCCTGGAAATACAAAAGCTGTTTTACTCATAATGATAATTTCTTAAATTTTCTTATTAAACAATTGGTTGTAATTTTATTTTAATGTTAATTCGATATTCGAAGGTTTAAAGGATCCCCGCTTTTTCTAAAAGGATTTCCTTTGGTCACGCGGGAATAACTAATTAACTCAACCTTAAAATTATCGAGCTAGCCAAGGCACGGCATAAATTATTTCAAAACGCGCAGTTTAGTTATTCTAAATGAGCATTTTTGAAATGATTTATAACAAAGCATTGGCAACGCGCAACAATTTTAATATTTTATGAGGGCGGAACCCCAAGTAAACCCACCTCCGAAGCTCTCCAACAAACACACATCACCGCGTTGAATACGGCCATCATCAATCGCTTCTTTCATGGCTAATGGGATTGATGCACTGGAAGTATTGCCATGGCGGTCAACCGCAACGACAACCTTATCCATTGATGCACCTAATTTCTTGGCTGTGGCTTGGATAATACGAATATTGGCTTGGTGCGGAATTAACCAATCAATATCTTCTTTTTGCATATTATTGGCTTCTAGGGTTTCATCGACAATAGCACTCAAAGTTTTAACGGCAACTTTAAATACTTCATTACCACGCATCACTATTTGCGGCTCAGGATAGTCACCTAGCTGTCCACGAATGCCATTATTACCAAATAATAGCTCGCCGTAAGAACCGTCGGAATGAATGTGCGTCGATAAGATGCCAGGCTCATCACTAGCGGTTAATACCGCAGCACCTGCTCCATCGCCAAAAATCACACAGGTTGTTCTATCCTCCCAGTTCATTAATCGGGATAAAACCTCTGTGCCAACCACTAAAACATTCTTTGCAAAACCAGTTTTAATATACTGATCTGCAATACTGAGACCAAAAACAAAACCAGGACAAGCAGCAGTAACGTCAAAAGCTGGAGCACCATTTGCACCAATTGCGTCACCTATATAACAAGCAGTTCCAGGGAACATTTTATCTGGGGTGGCAGTGCCTACGATAATCATGTCAATATCGGAACCTTTAATGCCCGCATCTTCAAGAGCTCTCTGCGCTGCAATAATACCAAGAGCAGATGCACTTTGATCATCGCCTGCAATATGGCGCTTTTTAATTCCTGTACGCTCAGTTATCCACTCATCAGATGTTTCAACAATTTTTTCTAAATCCGCGTTAGTTAACACTTTTTCTGGTAGGTAACTTCCCATACCAAGAATTCTAGAATATTTCACACTATCTACCTTTTCATCTATCAACCTGAAAACACTTTCCTCACTGAAAGCTATTTCAGTTATAAATTTATTAATCGTTATACTTATATTTCAAAATACTTTTTAAACTTGTGGTCATCGAATATCACCACAACTGCAACCATTATGACCCTAAGCAGATTGGAGAAAAAGCATTTTTAGTGAAAACTTTGCTTTATGCCTAACATCAATTATGCACTAATAATTTTGCCACTTTATCTTGAATTTCAGTGGGCACTTGTCTATCAATTTCCTTAATTGCCTTATTTATAGCACACAAGGTTGCATTTTTATCTGCCGAACCGTGGCTCTTAATGACAATTTCGCGTAATCCTAACAGACTTGCACCGTTATACTGGTCGGGGTTGATACGTTTTTGGAATGCTTTAATCACGGGCTTGACCATTGCCGCAACCAACTTACTACGCCAATTACGAGAAAACTCACTTTTTAATTGATCATAGAGAAACCGTGTTATTCCCTCGCATGATTTCAAAACGTTATTACCAGTGAAGCCATCACACACAATAACATCCACATTACCATCGAAAAGCTGGTTTGCTTCAACATAACCGATATAATTCAGATCTTCTAAGCTGCTCAAAGTATCAGCTGCAATTTTAATGCTATCGCGACCTTTGATTGCCTCTTCTCCAATATTCAACAATGCCACTTTAGGCTTATCAAGGCCATCTACCGCTTGGCTTAACACATGCCCCATTACCGCAAAACTCGCTAATTGTTCTGCACTGGCATCAATATTGGCTCCAAGATCAAGCATATGAGTAGCTTTGCCTTTACGGTTAGGCAGCTCAGCCACAATCGCAGGACGCTCAATGCCAGGTAAAGTACCGATTAGAATAGTGGCTAAAGCCATTAAAGCACCTGTATTACCAGAGCTAATGCAAGCGTCAGCAATACCATCTCGAACCAACTCTACACTCACACGCATTGAAGAGTCAGGCTTACCGCGAATGGCTTGGGAAGGCTTTTCATCCATAGCAATAACTTCTGAAGCAGACTTTAATTGCAGTCGCTCAGCAAAATAGTTGCGTTTGGATTGTGAGATATAAGGTTCAATTTCCTCGCGTAGGCCCACAAGGTAAATGATTAGATCGGAATGTTGCAGCAAGGCTTCTAAGGCTGCAGGAACAACAACAGAGGGGCCGAAATCGCCCCCCATGCAGTCTATAGCCAACGTTTTGCTGGCTTTAGATGTTGTGTGTGTCGCTTGACTGGATGATAAGTTCATACAGCCTAGTATAATAAATCAGTATCTTAGATACCAATCTTATTATTTTAGTTTAATAATTAAACTACTTTACGACCTTTGTAAAAACCGTCTTTTGTCACATGGTGACGACGATGAACTTCACCCGTTTCGCTTTCTACAGCTAAAGTTGGTGCAGTTAATGAATCGTGTGAACGACGTTGACCGCGTCTTGAACGTGTCACTTTACTTTTTTGTACAGCCATCTCAGTCTCCTGATAAATCTTAATTCTTAAAACCGTTCAATTGGATTTTCTTAAATAAAAGACTAATCCAACTTCAAATTTTTTAGCGCAGCGAAAGGATTATCCTGCTCTGCTTCTTGCTCTGATACTTCAGGCAAATCGCCAACTTCGTAAGTATCCAGCTCTTCACACGCTTCCATTAATGGTATTAAAGGAAGCGATAACATAATTTCGTCTTCAACCGCAGACTTAATATCTAAGCCTTCATCTTCGACTAGCACGGGCTCACCATCGTCAGCCACATTTTTCATCTGCTCCTCAGAATACACTGGGTACAGAGTCGCTTGTCGTTCAAGTTTCTGCATAAAAGGTTCATTACAGCCCTGACAAATCATCTCGACTTCACCGGTGATTGCCACATGGAGTGAAGTTTTTCGACTGTTTTCATCCCTTTCGCCATTGATTTTACAGTGAATTTCACCTTTTGAAGAATGCAACTGTTCACGCAAACGCTCAAAATAATCAATGCTCAAGGTGGCGTCTATTACCTTTTGCTGATCCGCAAATTTATTGGGATCGAGCCACGCCGGGAACCTGCTACTTGACATAGGCGCGCAATAATACATATATCTTGTGGTCTAGTCAAAGCAAACCCGCTATTTTTATGGCTTTTTTAGCTATTTTTACACCCGAAAGACCTAAATCAGGTAAAAGATCCATAAATTGACGTTATAATCAAAGCTAACCTGCTGATTTAAGCGATTATTTTACTCATGACAACCGATACACCACGCATCATTTTAGCCTCCTCCTCCGTCTATCGGAAAGAATTGCTAAGTCGCATTATAAGCAACTTTGATGCTATTTCACCCGATGTTGATGAAACACCATTTCCTGATGAAGAGCCGATTGAACACGTTGCTCGATTAGCAGAAAGCAAAGCCCTAGCAGTAGCCATCAATCAGCCTAAAGCAATAGTTATAGGTTCCGATCAAATTTGTGTGCTCGATGGGCAAATTCTCGGCAAACCCGGTTCAAAAGACAAAGCTATCGAACAATTAACCGCCTGCTCTGGCAAATCGGTCTACTTTTATACTTCGCTGTGCATCATTGACAGCTCTCAACAGCCTTTGGAACCCTCAGAAATTACAGTGGTTACAACTAAGGTACAATTTAGGGAACTGTATGTATCAGAAATAGAACGTTATATCGAACGCGAACAACCGCTTGATTGCGCAGGCTCATTCAAATGCGAAGGCTTAGGCATTGCTTTATTTGAAGCCATTGAATCGAAAGATCCAACGGCTTTGATTGGTTTGCCATTGATAAGCGTTGCGAAAAGTCTGCGAAGACTAGGAATCACAATCATTTAATAGCAATTTTTTGATAGAAATTATGCAGTCATGACTATAAGCTAAAGAAACACAATAGATGATCGTTTGGATACTCATTTGAAGTCTTTTTTTAAGCAGCTATTAATCACTAGCACATTACTTATTACGGCATGTGGTGGCGGATCTGATAGCAGCGAGCAAAACTCAAACCCGCCTACCAGCAATGCACCAACGACAATTCAACAAGCCATTGATCAAGCAACTTCTCGAGGAGTTGATGCTGTTTGGGTGTATGTTGTCAATCAAGATGGGACTGGTCAAGCTCATGTATCGGGTCAACAAACTCGTCAACCGCAAGAGCCTGCGCAAGTAAATTCGTTGTTCAAAATCGCTAGTATTAGCAAGTTATATATAGCAGCTGCGACAGCAAAACTTGCCGCCCAAGGAACACTATCACTTGATGACACATTAGCTTTTTGGTTACCTGAATACAGCAATCGAATTGCTAATGCAGATAGCATCAGTTTACGACAAATGGTTCAGCACCGTAGCGGTATTCCTGACTTCGATAGTCAACAAGGCTTTTCATGGGAGCTCAGCCATACCAATATTGATACCGTCTTAGCCTATGCACTAGATTTACCAGCGGATTTCAGTCCAAACGCTCGCTATGAATACTCCAATACCAACTATTTGTTAATTGGAAAAATTTTGGATAAAGCGCTTGGCTATTCACATCATGATTATATTCAAGCCAATATTGTGGCCACATTAGGTTTAGCCGATACCTACTCGCTATTATCGACAATCGATCAATCTCGATTAGCTCATGGCTACTGGAATAATGTGGATAGAGCAACACAGGACTATGTCATTCCAGGCGGTTCAATGATTGCAACGGTTGAAGATACCGCGCGATTTGTCCATCAACTCAATGCTGGAGACTTATTATCTGCTTCTGAAAAAGCTCAATACGTCTATTTCTATAATCATTCGGGCTGGGTTCCTGGCTATCAAAGTATAGCTAACTATCATTCTGATATTGGCAAAACCGTTGTGCAATTCGTTAATACCACTGGAAACAATAGTGAAGCAATTGCCACGCAAACTTATGAAAACATATTAAGAGTACTTAGAAATTAAAGCTGATTTTTTATTTATTGGGTAATGAACCTATAAATAAGCTTCTACTTGACAGTTTATATTCTTTCTCCGCAATTAAAGCTAAGTATTTCAATGCCTTATTGAAGTTACGTGCTGGGCTATTACTGTCAGAGTAGTACTGAAAGAGCTTAAAGTTTGCCAATGAATGCTCTTTTTCTGAAGCACGTTGCAGGTAAACTAAACCCTGTTCTGGTTTTTCGAGAACAAAAAAGATTAACCCCAGCTCTAAGTGTGCCTCGGCGGAGCCTAAATCAGACGCCAACTTATAGTGTGCGATAGCTTTTTCGGTATCTTTTTTATAATCGCCATATTCAAAATAGTAAGCTCTTGCCAATTCAAAATGATACGTCGCTTGTTGAGGGAATATTTTATATTGCTCGAGCTTTTCACTGATATTTTTATTTAAGCCACGCTTTAAAGCTATCTTGTTTTGATTAAAATAATTATCTAATCTTCTTGCAATATCACTACCAATGAATACTTTATAGTTGTCTATAGCTAATTCATAGCGATTGTGGTCAGCGTATTTTTGTGCACGATAATAAGTATGTTTTTGCTCACCTAGTGCTTCGGCTTTATCAAACCATGCTATAGCTGCCATTAAGTCCTTTGAATCAATTCCATTTCGAACTGCTAAACGCTTATTAAGCGATTGAATATATTTACTTTTTTTGCTTAAGCTTTTGGTCTCAATTTCTTCATATGCTTTTATAGCCAAATTCATCTCTTCAGCTGATGTTGCACTGTCAGAAAGTAGTTTTGCATACCCCCAGTATGATTGTTCATCATTTAGCACTTTGCCTTTTTGATAAGCTTTTCTTGCCAAATCTAAATCATACTCACCACCTTGTGTCATGTATATTTGCCCCATAATACCGTATGCACTTGGTATCTTTTTCTCAACAAGCGGTTGTATCATGCTTAGAGCATCTTTTTCATTTACCTCTACACAATCTGTAATCCCTATAGATAAAAGAGAAGCCAGTCTTAGTGTTGCTTGATCGTTACCTTCGTAAGACTTCTCTTTCAAAGTTTTTATTGTTGCTTTGCACTCTTCATTAAAGTCATTAGCAAAGATGATATTGCTTGAGGGTAACAATAAAATAAAAGATAAAACTAGTTGTTTCATAGATAACCTGTTGAAATTAATCCCTTTAATTATAATACTTTACTATCATTTATAAATCGAATACACCAATGCGTGCTTACCAAACAACTCAATCTCACTTTCATAAGTTTCGCCAATCCGTTCTGCAACCTTAATTGAGGGTGTATTATCGGGTTGAATAAGGCTAATGACTTTGTTTGCTTTTAAATGCTCAAAAGCAAACTCTATTGCTGCTTTACCCGCTTCAGTTGCATAACCTTTGCCTTGAGCTCCTTTGCTTAATACCCAGCCAGCTTCTAGATCTGGCCAACCCTCAGGATTAAACAATCCTGCTCTTCCGACAAAACTGCCAGTATCCTTTTCTTCAAGCGCCCATTGACCATGCCCATGCAATACCCAATGCCCAGCCATTGTGGCTAAACTGCGCCAGGCTTGGTGTCGAGTCATTGGTTCGCCTCCAGACAAATAACGAACAATATCTGGATCAGCCATCATTTGTGCATAAATTTCAAAGTCATCTAGTTTGAATTGACGCAATATGAGCCGCTCTGTCTCAATAACTGGTACGCTAGTAGTTTGTGTTGTATTGTTCACGAAGAATTGACCTGAAGCTTATTATATTGTTTGATAAAAATTATAGCTTCTATAGTGAGGAAGAACCATGTCTAAATTACAAAAAGTCTTTGCATTCCTTATACTTATATTCCAAGTAGACTTTGCTTACGCAAATAGTTCTTGGATCAACTCGTCTTGGATTGGTGCATTAGCCCCAGATTTTAAGCTACAGGATCAAAATGAACAATGGCATAGCTTAGAGAAATATCAGGGGCAATGGCTGATCTTATATTTTTATCCAAAAGACGACACTCCTGGCTGTACAACCGAAGCAAAAAATTTCCGCGATGGCTATCAAGAAATCATTCAAATGAATGCCCAAGTGGTCGGAGTGTCGCTTGATGATGTTGAATCACATCAAGAATTTGCCACGACTCATCAATTGCCTTTCCCTCTGCTAGCGGATATTAACGAAGAAACTAGCAAGGCTTATGATGTTTTAGGTGGTTTTGGCCCTTTGAAATACGCCAAACGTCAAACTTTTATTATAGATCCGCAAGGTAATATTGTGCATCACTTTGAAGAGGTAAAGCCTGAAACACATATGAAAGAAGTTATTGCTACATTACAACAAATACAAAAACCTAACTAAATAGATTCTACCCGAATGTCACGATTTGAATCCTGTTGTACTAATAAGGTAATTTTCTTTTCTGATAGCCACTGTTGATATGATTGGGCAGGGACTTTAAAGTAGTTTGCCACATCGGCTTGACTCACTGGAGGAGACACTTTGCGCTTATCCTTTCCTCTAAAGCGCCACTGGTTGACTTTGGCCCATAGCAAAAACAAAAAACCTAACACAAAAATAATCAGTACATAATACAATAGCAATTCATAAAAACCCTTGAATCCCTCTAATGTGATCATATGGTAATGAAACAAATTAAATCCCATCAGCCAAGCAATAAGACTAATCAATGGTTGCCAAAGATAAAAAGTCACAAACCAAAAAATCACACTCATGCTTACCGCTGTCACCTTATGATGAGCTTTAAGTGATTCAGGTTTATCTATAATAAAATCGCGAATATCGGACATTAACTCAAGCCTCTATCGGGACTTTGCCAAGTTGCTCTAACACCTTCGGTCCGTAATAATGCTTTAGGAACACCGACAATTACAGTTGCAACATTTAATAACCAATAAGCAATCGGATACCAGATCATCCAATAATAAACTTTTCCAAGTCCTATATCGTATTTAGAATCGATCATAATGCTGACAGCAAATTGAAGTAAGCAAGTAATACCAAGCACCACACCGTTCCAACCGGGCAATATTGTTGCTATATACAATGGCTCGGTCATAGTGAAAAACTTCCCAAGCAGCCAAAGAAAAATCATAAGCGCAGCGACATAGCTCCAAAGCACACTCACAATATATTCAAACGCAACTAACCACATTCTTCTTTTGCGCCAACTTAGCAATTGCTTAAAATATCTTTTGAAAACTTCCATGCCGCCTTGAGCCCAACGTAGACGTTGCTTCCACAAACCCTTAAATGTTTCGGGCATCAATATCCAGCACAAAGCGTTAGGTTCATAGCGAACATCCCAATGATCAAGCTGCAAGCGCCAACTAACATCAATATCTTCGGTGATCATGTCAGTCGTCCAATAACCAACTCTGTGCATTGCAGTTTTTCTAAAAGCCGAAACCACGCCAGAAACTGTAAATACCCGACCATAAATTCGTTGTGCTCGCTTAATCAAACCAATAATTGAGGAGAACTCCCCAACTTGTATTTTCCCCAGCAATGTCGTTCTATTTCTAACTCTAGGATTGCCTGTCACAGCTCCAACACGATGACCACCGTTAACAAAATGACTGATCAACCAATGAACAGCATTTTTTTCTAATACTGCATCCCCATCAATTCCTACTAGATATTCGTTTTTAGACATTAGCGCAGCCATATTCATAGCCATGGCTTTACCTTGATTTTCTGCTAAATGAATAACTCTTAAATTTGGATACTTATCATTTAGCACATCCAGTACTTCTTTAGTGTTATCACTGCTGCCATCATTAACAGCTATCACTTCAAAATTTGGATATGTTTGCTCAAACAAACGTCCAATGGTTTCTTCGGCTAAATCACCTTCATTAAAACACGGTAATAAAATACTAACCCCTGGATATTCATCTAACTCAGGAGGTTCAAGATAAGATTTACCACCAACATGCTCCCAGTGAAAACGATAATAAACACCGCCAATCATCCATACATAGGCCATAAATAATGGATAGTAATAAGCGAATGATGTAATGTAATACATTATTTCACTCATTATTTATATCCTCGGGAAAAGCATTAAGCGACATTAATGGATATATCAAATCTAAAGCGGGTCTGTTATTGGTAAAATCATCAGGATAATAACCGTAGTTCACATAACCTCGATTTTGTAAAAGCTTCATCTGTTCAATCAGTGTATGCTCATCAATGTATTTCTGTGTCCGCCAGTCTTTTGCTTGCAGTTCTAATAAGAACTTTTTTTGATATTCAGGATAGCGATCTAACACGTCAAGCAATCTTTTAAACCATTGACGCGGGTTATCAGCTTGCTCCATATAAGGCATTGCCATTATTGCAACGTAATCATAATTACTAGAAAAATTTTCTAAACTTTGGGCAAACCAATGAATACTTTCTTGTTGCAAAATTGGACGAGCATAAAGGTTTCTCGCTGTTTTGATCTCTGGATTATAAAAGCGAACCATTTCAGCTAACTCAAGGGTAAAATCTGTCAAAGCTTTTGTTTTAAGTTCACTCCATAATTGAAGTTCTTGCTCGCTCAAACCAAGATTCGGTTCAATATTGAGACCATACGATGAGTAATAAGTTAAAGCATCGGGACTTAAATCTTCTTTGTCAGTTAAAAAAGCATCATCATGGAAAAGCAGACCAGAAAAATAAGAACTTTTTGCTAAATCGCTGTATATTTCTTTAATTAGCCCTCTAACAGTATCATCAAATATTGATAATCGCTTGTAGTTGTTTTTTGCTGGAGAAACCTTCCTGTTATGTAGCTCTTTAACACCATGTTTCTGGTAAAAATCTTCTCCAAAATCAAAGGCACTGACAGGCATCCATGCATAAACCTCAACATTACCCCTTGTTTTTAATTGCCATGAAACACGATTAAATAAATCGGCTTTCATTGGTAGATTACGGTTGGGAAAATACAATGCGGAGGCGTTGCCGTCCCCATCATCATCGGCAAAAGCCTGCAAGTAGACCGTGGAAACCTTTAACTGATGAATTCGTTCTATAAGTTGAGAGATATTTTTTTCTTGTTGCGTAGCATTAGGGTCATAAACATAATCCAGATCTACATGAACAACTCTTTTCGGAAACTTGTAACTGGAAGGTAACAAGTACGAAGAAAACCCAGACACCTCAGGATTATCAATAATTAAAGCTCTGGATATATGCTCAGATTTGTGTAAATAGTTCTTACCTTCTTGCAAAATTACTGACTGACTAAAGCCTACTGATTTAGCTACATTCCAAGCCTGCTCTGAATAACTCCCATAAGGCCAAACCAAAGCTCTTGGTGGCTTCTTCAAATGCTTCTTGAGTAATTGAAAGCTAGTTTCCAAATCTGATTTAATTCTAGCAATATAGTCTTTTTCACTTTCATACAATGACTTTTCTTGTAAGTATTGCAAGGAGGTGGCTGCTGGTTGTTTGTTATTTTGAGGGTTTGCAACTATCCCTTTGTGCAAGTCATGAGAATGAGAAGCAAACTCTATCAAACCTGAGCTTTCCATTTCAATAACTTGTTTCCATGTTAAAAAATCTTGATTGGATTTTAGCTCCACTCCATATTCTATGGGTTTAGAACTTTCGATCCAGCTTGTTACGAGTGCGAAAGTGGCAGGATAATTAAAAGCTTTCAACAAAGGATAAATATGTGTGTAAAAACTTGAATACCCATCGTCAAATGTTAGATAAACAGCTTTTTCAGGAAGTTTATATTGTCCTTGCTTGGCTTTAATAATTTGTTCAAGACTAACTACCGTATAACCATTATCTTTCAACCACTGAAAATGTTGCGCTAGATGTTTAACATTGACAGCACCACTGTCTTTATCCAAGTCACCAAGAGTATGACTATTTACATCGTGATAGCAAAAAGCAAAAAAATCATATTTAAGCGAATTATCTACATCTTCTAGCGAATGCTTTGCATTTTCATTCGACTTTAAGCTGACAGAAAAAAGCAATAGCATCATTAGGCTTATAACGCGCGTCATAACTTAGCCTCCATTCCTAGGCCGAAAAAAGGACCGCGCTCTATTTGACCATCGTAACTATTCTGTCCATATCCAGCAGAATAATATAATGTGAGAGTATTACTTAACTGCCAAAAATTCTTATACGTAATGGAATAATAAAGACTTGTATCAAACGAAGTTTGTTTTAACTGTCCTGCATCAAGAATAATCTGCTGAACAAGCTCTGTTTTGGAGTTTTTATATAGCAATGACTCAAATTGAACAGAAGCACCTAAAGACAAAACTTCTTCAGGATTGAAATAAAGTCGATTAGTATCTTTTGAATTTGCCTGCCAATAAAGGTTTTCGTATAGAGATAGAGATGAACGCTCTCCTTGGTAAATCTTATGGTATCCATTCAATGCTATGGATGTTCGGTTATTGCCATCAGAAAAAGTCGAGTATTGATGAGATAAGCTGTAACCATGCCCCTCATTTAATCGATATTCAATGGCAGCTTGGCTACTTTCCACATTTACGTCGCTGACAAAAGCCCTGACAGGTGTATCTTTACTAAACGATTGATATCCAGCATTTACCTTCCAATGGTCGGAAAATTTTAAGTTAACTAGCAATGACCAATGGCTCTTATTAATGCCATTAATATTCAATGCAGAAAGTTCAAAGCCTCCCCAAGGTCTCTTATAATCTACGCCTATATCATTTATTGTATAAGAACCATTTATACCTTTTGACTCAGAACGGCTCTGTTGTCTTTTATAAAAAAGACGCCAGTCAAAGTTGAGTGGTTTCGAGATCCAACCAGCTTCATAAAACGCATCTCTACTTGAAAACACGGTTCCTTTCGGGTTGGCGTAATGGGTATTAAAGAATAAAGTACTGCTATTAACTGCATCCCAATCATCATTTAACCGCTCAACAGATTGTTTATTATGATGTTTCTGATTTATCAGGTTAATATTTTGCTCAGCCAAATAGTAATCGTTATTTGCGATATAGTTATATGTTTGAGATATTTTTGCCGGTAAATAATCTACATCTGTCGCAAACACATATTGCAACTCTTGTTGAGATAAATCTATCCACCCACGCCAGCGGTACACTGTTGATAAATTTGTTCTATATTCATTATTGCTTGGAGCATTATTGATTAGGTTTTCTAATTTTTCTTGTGATACCGCCAACTGATCAACATAAGCATGATGAATTGCTCTGAAAAGTAACATCTCTGCATAGTCAGGATTAATTTTTCGGCGATGCGAATTGCTTGAATAACGCCATTTTGGTTGTAAAAGCGATAAACGCTCAAGATAGTCATTTGCACGAACCATGTCATGGATATCCAATGACGCATAGTAGGCAATTTTTAAGAGCTTTATTTGCTGCGAAGCTTGTTGAAGAGCGTCCTCAGTAAGTTTTAAAGCTCGACTAGGATGTCCAATCACCAATAAACTATCGGCTAAAGATTCTATACCGTAGGTTGGTAGTTCAGATGGAGAAATTTTCTGCTCGCTAAAATAAGAAATTAGCAGCTCATGTTCTTGCGCACTATTTAGCAAAAATAACCGATCTGCTACAGCTAAAGGCAACTTTGTTTTATATTCAGCATTTAATGATAATAGGTTTAGGTAATTTTGATTAACTTTTAAAGCCTGTTGCAACAGCGCCGCCTTTTCTTTATCTCGAATTTCAGCATTAAACTTACGTATCGAAATAGTGTTTTGATGTGATAATAGGTCTAATTTATCATTTTCTGTAAACGCTTCTGGATGCAGTGTAAACTCTTGCGCTGCTTGCTCTATCAAACCCAACTCCAGAAAAATCATTGTCCGAGCTCTTATTAACTCTCCATTTTCAGGGTCTTCGTGTAATAATTTTTGATAAATAACCAGCTTTTGCAATGCAGTGTCTGGTTTTTGATTATAAGCATAAGCCAGTAAGGTTAATGCCTCTTTATCACCTCTACTTACCAATAGATATTGTTCGATCCTATTAATAGCGTCATCTACTGCACCAGTTTCAATCTGAGCAGCCGCCAAGCCCAAGTTTGCATTTTTATGACTTGGCTCCTTTTGTAGAATCTCTTCATACAAGCTTTCAGCTAGTGGATATTCACTAAGTTGACGCGCTGACCAAGCCACTGCTTCCAAGGCATAGATAGGCTCTATGCGAAAACCATTGGTTTTAAATGCCGATACAGCCTCTTGATGATTGCCATTCCAACTTAATAGAGTAAGCCAGTCCGTGTAAATAAAGGTATTATTAGGATGTTCAATGATTTTTTCATGGTAAAAAGCCAAGCGTTGTAAAAGCTCAGGATAAAGTTCTGCTGCCCATTGCGACCACTCTTGATATTCTAATTGTGTTTTAGGTTCACCCAAAAGTTTATGTTTTGCATCGGCAGCCGATAGCGCATTGACTACAGTACATATTGACAGCAAATAATATAACCCCGAGATGAACAACAGCTTAGCCAGACTCATACCTTAATGTTGTTGATCTTTTGTTGAAGCATACAGAGCTCCAGAAAAGAGAATGTAAAAAAGTATTAAGGATCAGTAAAATCTACAGAATTTAAGCGTGCAGGATTCATTATTTGTAAATTTTTTTGACAGTTGGTTACTGTTGCCTGAAAATTTTTTAAGGTTGGTCCAGTTGAATTGAAATGGTTTGATTACCGTCATTGAGCCATAGTTGACCATCTTGAATAGTTGCCTGCAGTTGCATAGTACGAGCAGCCATTTGTTCTAAATTGTCGACTTGTTCATCTGGAAAGTGCAGGATTGAAAGATTGTCGAATCGTTCAACTTTGTTTTTAATAGCTTTCCACCACATATTTTTTGCATTGTTGCCATATGTATAAAGGAATACTTTTTTTGCTTTATGGCAAGCTTGCTTAATACGCTTTTCGTCTGGCAAGCCTAAATCAATCCATAATTCAATCTCGTCAGAATAACTAACTTGCCAAATTTCAGGCTCATCTTCAGCGCAAAGTCCTTTGGTAAACTCCAGCCCTTCCTTGGCATTTAATATAAACGCAACAATTCTCACCATCATGCGACGATCAGTTTCAGAAGGATGCTGAGCAATTGTCAGATTGAGATCGTCATAATAACCACGATCCATATCCGCAATATTGATAGTAGCTTTATAAATAGTTGCTTTGAGCGCCATAGGTTATTAATCCAGGTTTAGTTAGATCACATCAACTCGGTGAAGCAATCAATGATAGCTTTGGGATTATACTGCTTCAGCACATCAACGCTATGCGCACCGAAACTAACGCCAATCGACGCCATATTAGCATTTTGAGCCATTTCAAGATCATAACTGGTATCACCAATCATTATTGCCTGATGTGTTTTGCATTGACTTCTCTTGAGCAAACTTACAAGCATATGAGGATCTGGCTTACTTTTGGATTCGTCACTCGCAATAGTTAAATCAAATAAACCTGTAAGTCCTGACTCCAAAAGCACCCTATCAAGTCCATGACGAGCCTTTCCCGTGGCCACTGCAAGTTTATATCCGCGAGACTTCAAGCTATGCAAAGTGTCACTAACACCTGTAAATAAAGGGCTTGGAGTTTGGTCGCCTTCGACATATTGATAACGATACTCTTGAGTGATCCAGTCGTGATCAGTAACTTCAGGAAATAAGCGTTGGTAACACTCATCTAAACTCAAACCTATGATTGCTTTGACTTGAGAGGCTGTCGGAATTGGCAGTTTTAGGTTCCTGGCAGTAGTTTGCATTGCAGAAACGATACGCCCAGTAGAGTCCATCAAGGTTCCATCCCAATCGAATATGACCAGTTCAAAATCATCTAGCATGGCCTACCCCGTTTGGCGTAACCATGCCAAAACCTGCTCCAGATCTTCAGGTAAAGGAGCTTCAACAGTAATCGCTTTGGCTTCTGGTTGAACCTTGAACTTTAAGGAATAAGCATGTAAAAACAATCGGTTAGATAATCCCTGCTGCTTAAACTGCTCATTCACCGCATCATCCCCATACTTGTCATCACCAACCAAGCCATGCCCAGCAAATTGAGCATGCACACGGATTTGATGAGTTCTTCCTGTAATCGGCTCCGCAGACATTAAGGTTTGATTGGAAAACGCTTCAATCACGCGAAATGAAGTTAAAGACGCTTTACCATTATCAGTAACTCTCACCAAGCGCTCACCTGACTTAACTTGATTTTTGGCTAATGGAGCATCCACATGCTTGAGTTTTGCAGGCCAATTACCATTAACCAAAGCCCAATAACGTTTCGTCATTGTCTTTTTTTGCAGCTGTTGATGAAGAAACCGCAAAGCACTACGTTTCTTAGCGATCAATAAACACCCAGATGTATCACGATCCAAACGATGGACTAATTCCAAATATGGAGCTTGCGGTCGCAAAGCTCGTAGCGCTTCAATTACCCCGTAGCTCATGCCCGAACCACCATGAACCGCCATACCAGAAGGTTTATTAAGCACGATCAAGCGCTCGTCTTCATAAATAATACAATCTTCTAGTGCTTGAACCTTGTTCAAGCCTGTAGGAACTTCGCTTTCTTTTTGTGAGGTTCTAACTGGCGGGATACGCACCAAATCGCCAGCTTCAATTTTATATTCAGCCTTCACACGACCTTTATTGACCCTCACTTCTCCTTTACGCAACATTTTGTAAATACGAGATTTGGGCACTCCTTTAAGCTTTTTCAGCAAAAAATTGTCTATCCGCTGCCCGGCTTCTTCCGCTTGGACTTCGACAAAGGTTACTTGTGGAGAGGTTTGTTCGCTCATTTATTAATCAGATTGGCTTATCTATTCAATATATTGTGTCATAAAGGCGGCCAATATACCCGAAATGGCGTCAAATCAATAGCTTAAAGCGACAAAAGATTGTAGTTAGGCATTAAGCTGTCTATAATACACCGTTAGAGCAAAGCTCCGATGAGCTCGCTTTACATAGGAAAAGATGCCATAGGTTCCTCTGCGCATAGGCTAAAAAGATTTCAGTCTTATCAAATGACACGAACCATCAGCGAATACAGTCGCACAGTTAAATGTTGGCATCGAGAATAATGGGCTAATGCAAAACGAATAAATCGCATTAGATATCCCAGAATTTATTTATAAATTAATTGTTATATTACCGAACATCGGGACATAGCAGAATTGTAGAGTCCAGCAAGGCAAAATTGCCAAAAAGACTCGGTTAGTTTGGCTTCCTTCGTGCACAAACAAGCGGTAAGACACGAAATAGCCAATCAAGAATTAGGTTTACATTTACAAATAGGTGAACATGGTTACAGTGTATAAGTTACTGTTCCTACACACATTTACAAGCGAAAGCTCTGCTCTAACTCAATAATATCAATGAGTTAGGCTGCTTTTCGCATCCTATTCTTAAAGTTCTGACTAGCTCTCCTGTGTTCGCAGAAATTGAGAGTTTTACTACATGAGACGTATGTTAATTAATGCAACTCACCATAATGAAGAGTTGCGCGTAGCGATGGTTGATGGCCAGCGCTTGTATGATCTAGACATTGAGCTAGCAGGAAGAGAACAAAAAAAAGGCAATATCTACAAAGGTAAAGTAACACGAATAGAGCCAAGCCTTGAAGCAGCTTTCGTTGATTATGGCGCTGAGCGTCATGGCTTTCTTCCTCTAAAAGAAGTCGCCCGCGAATACATGCACAACCCGCCTCAACGCGGCCGTCCGACTATCAAAGATGCCTTAAAAGAAGGCCAAGAGCTAATCGTTCAAATCGACAAAGAAGAGCGAGGCAACAAAGGCGCAGCGCTAACTACCTCAATCAGCTTAGCAGGCAGTTATATGGTATTGATGCCAAATAACTCACGCGCAGGCGGTATTTCACGTCGTATCGAAGGTGAAGAGCGTTCTGAACTTAAACAAATTATGAATCAGCTACCTGTGCCTAATGGCATGGGCTGTATTATCCGTACAGCAGGTGTTGGTAAAAGCTTTGAAGAAATCGAATACGATTTCAACTATTTGATTGATCAGTGGAAAGAAATTAAAGAAGTGGCAAGCAAAAATTCTGCCCCACTTTTTATTACTCAAGAATCAGATGTAATTACTCGCTCAATTCGCGACTATTTGCGTCCTGATATTGGCGAAATCATTGTTGATCGGCCACAAGTCTTTGAACGCATCAAAACAGAATTGTCGATCAAACGTCCTGATTTCGTAAATAAAGTTAAGTTGTACAAGGATGAAATCCCTCTATTCAATCGCTACCAAATTGAAAGCCAAATCGAAAGCGCGTTCCAGCGCGAAGTTCGCTTGCCATCAGGCGGCTCAGTTGTTTTTGACCAAACCGAAGCATTGCTTTCTATTGATATCAACTCGTCAAAAGCAACCAAAGGCGGCGATATTGAAGAAACCGCTCTAAACACAAACAAAGAAGCCGCTGAAGAAATCGCACGCCAATTGCGTTTACGCGATATTGGCGGCTTAATCGTTATCGACTTCATTGATATGGGGCCTCCTCGCAACCAACGTGAAGTTGAGCGTGTAATGCGAGACTCAGTAACTCGTGATCGCGCGCGTATTCAGATTGGTCGCATATCAAAGTTTGGCCTATTAGAAATGTCACGCCAGCGCTTGCGCCCTTCTTTAGAAGAATCAAGCCAACACGTTTGTCCGCGCTGTACGGGCTCTGGAGTAATCCGTGGCACTGATTCATTAGCACTGTCAATTCTACGTTTGATGGAAGACGAAGCAATGAAAGACTCAACGGCTGAAGTCCAAGCCATTTTGCCCGTTGAAGTAGCGACTTTCTTATTGAACGAAAAGCGCAAAAAAGTCCAAGAGATTGAAAAACGCCAAAAAGTGCGCTTAGTGATTGTACCAAACCCTTATATGGAAACACCGCACTATGAAGTATTGCGTGTTAAAGGCGGTGAAACCCTTGAAGACAGCAGTTACAGCTTGATTGGAGATGCGCCGCAAGTTGAGTTAGTGCGTAGCACCTCTCAAGACGTTACCACTGAAAAAGCTGCCTTGCAGACCATTCAGCCAAGCAGCCCGCCACCTGCTCCAGCACCACGACCAAAAAAGAAGAAGTCTGATAAGAAAAAGCCTGGCTTATTCAAGCGTTTATGGAATGCTTTGTTTGGCTCTGACGATAACAAAAAAAAACAGTCAAAGCACAAAGGTAAGCACCATAAAGGTAAATACAACAAGCAGCAAGGTCATAATCGAGGCGGCCGTAAGAATAATCGTTACCAAGGCAAGAATCGCAATTATCATAATAAAAAGCAGCAAGCTCACAAAGGCAAGCAAGCGAAAAATCATCAAAATGATAATACACAAACAAAGCCAAATGAGCAGACGCAAAATAAGCAGCGCCCTCAAAAGACACATAACAAGCAGGTAAATCAGCAACAAAAACAACATGCACCTGCTCAGCAAAAACAGCAAGTTCAGCACCCTCCTCGACCTGAGCGTAAAACTCGTACCGAAAGAATGGCTTTGGTAGCGGACAAAGCAAAATCACACAATGATAGTCAGAATAATGTGCAAAATAATGCTGAACAAAAGCCTGTTGCAAAAGTGCAGACTTCTGCTAAAACGAAGACACAAGCACCAACAAAACCAACTAAACAAACGCAGGATAAACAATCACGCGCCAATGGTGTTGATGTTATGGTTTATAAAGCGCAAAAGTCACTTGAGCGCAGTGTTAGCGATGTAATGGGTTACAGCAAAACAAAACCTGTAGAGATCGAGCTACAACCCGTAGACAAGGTTACGCAGGAAGTTTCTAGCACTAAAGATCTTTCTCAAGAAGATACAGTGGCGAAAAATTTTGCTCAACCCAAGACAACGGCTATAAAATCAACTACTGAACAAGCAGCGGCTATTTCAGAAGTAGAGACTGAAATCTCAGAGGATCATCCAACAAAAACTGCTGAACAAGAGAAAGTAGCAATTACTCAACATTCGCCACAACCAATTAAAACCGAGGCTCCTCAAGAAACGAGCGTAAAAGTGATAAGTTTTAGCGCCTCTGCTCCAGCGGCTAAGGCAAGTAATACAGAAGCTATTGAGCCTATAGCTTTCGAGGCAAAGCCTTATGATTTTAGTGGACAGGTTATCACCCAAGCGGTACAAGATAAGCTGGACAATCACAGCCACAGCCCTGCCTCTAAAACCATTTAGTTAATAACTATTAGCTAATACTGCTCATAAAAAAGGAAGCTTTTGCTTCCTTTTTTTATGCTCACTATTTAATAGTGAAAACCTGCTGATTTATGCGGCCATTAATATTTTTGACCATAAAAACAGAACCATAATCTTGTTCAGATAAAGAAATATGTGGCTGCTTATCCAACAGCATTCCTGCATAAGAGACATCAAACTTGCCGCCAAATTTTTGCACTAAGTCAGGGATAGTATTGGAATGACCACTGATAATAAGTGTTTGTCCACAATATTGTTGGGCGACCAAGTCAGCTAATGCCTGTCCGTTGCGAGCATCATATTCAGTCAACGGAAACTGACCAAATTTCGCGCTTGGCGTTAGGGTACGTTTGGTACGCTTAAATTGGCTATGAAAACCTGCTTGCACACTTTCTATAAACGGCATTTTCGACAGCAATTGAGCATTTTGATGACCAACTGAGCTTAAATCGGGGTCTGAGCTTTTAACCGATAGATCTTTTTGTAAATGACGCACAAGATATACGGTGTAATTGTCGCAATCAGCAATAGAAAAAGCAGGCGTGTTATTTTGAGTTATGTCATTAGTAAGATGTCTATTGTGAACGCATGACGCGATGGAAAAACTAAGCACCAACACCAATATTCTTTGAAACCACTTGCTCATACTTGCTCTTATTAAGCCCATTCTCGCGCCCTCTTAATATACTTTTTGCCTTAAATAGGCTTTTAATCATATAGAGTAATACAAAAAACACCAACTGCAAGCCAAGAATGTAAATAGATATTAATGATTGATTTTTGTACATTTTTTTACCATTTTGAGGTATAAAGAGTATTACAAATTTAACTCTGGGGAGTGTGTATGGACGTACGTGACTTGAGAGCTGGTGATGTTTTGCTATTTTCACCAGAAAAAGGGAGCTGGATTTCAAAAGCAATAACTTGGTTAACGGATGCGCCAGTCAGTCATGCAGCCATGACTTATCAAATTGCCACGAAAATAATCGAAGAAACCCCTCCAGCGGTAAGGGTCGCAGAAGCTACTTTACGATTTGTGGATCGTACCATCAGCGTTATGCGTTTTAATAAACCAGTCGACTCTTTTGCTCCAGTTATGAATATCGCTACAGGCTACTTAAATAAACAAGAGCCGTATGCAATGAGCAACCTCTATCTGATTGGGATGTTGCTTATCTATAAGAAATTTACGCCTTCAGATCCAGTTCAAAGAGTAACATTAAAGATCTTAAAAAAACTAACAGCAAAGATCATTAGTGCAATTAATGAACACCAGTTTCCTAATAAAATGCCCATGGTTTGCTCACAATTTGTTTTTGAGTGTTACCAAGAAGCAGGTAGAAATTACCATTTAACGATTAAAGGCGGAAATTTAGCGGCCTCCAACAAAAGAACCAATTTACTATTTCACGCCTATAATCATCAGTATCCGGATATTGATTTGTTACACAACTCTGAAAATCATGCCAGCGACGAAGAGTTAGCAAAAGAGTTATATACCCAGTTAAGTAGCGAACAATTATTAGCATCTGGAGCGATTTCTAGCGATATATTAAATGCAATACATGAATTTGCTAAAGCGCTGCATGCGGTAGCCAATAACACAAGTTATCAACTAGCAGATTCAAAAAAGGGAATCGCTATATTAGAAGCTCAATCATCTTTATTTGTAACACCGGGGGATTTATTGCAACATTGCCCAGAGCTAGATCATATTGGGGATATAAAAATTAAATAATGTCACGAATAATAAAATATATAACCATATTAACAATACTCATTTTGCTTGCTACATACGCCATTGTGCGCAATCAAAGCAGCATTAACTTTAAGGCTGAAATACCTAAACTTAGCTATTCGGAAGCTAGTGGCGCTCTGGAAAATCCAAAGCACCTTTCTTATGAAACCTATAAAAAAGATGCCACTTTATCCTCAAAAAACCCGCATATTTTCTGGATTAAAATAGAAACAAATAAAATGCCAGAGAATCCCTTGCTTATTGTTCGTCCCTTTAATTTTGACAAAATTGAGCTGTATGATAGTAGTCTTGGTTTTGAAGAACCAAAAGAAAGTCAAACTCGCTGGGATATAATACAAGACCCAAAATACACAAATTACGCAAAAATTTTCAACTTGAAAGAACATTCAAGTGCTTCTGAGTATTATCTAAAAATCACACACTATCGTGCATTCCAAGTAGATATTGAGCTTTGGAACAGTGATCAGTATAAGCAGCTCGATAATAAATACCATTCACTTTTTGTCGCTGTATATTTCGGTATGTTTCTCATGATCATAGTTAATTTCTTTTTCTATTTGGTCATAAAAGATACTGGGTACCTGCACTATATTTTTTATAACACAACCTTTTTGATTTTCTTGATGCATACCAGCGGATATATGTATCACTTCCCAATTATCGCTCAATTAGCACAAAGCATGAATAGTGCAATGATGCTATTTTTGGCATGTTGCTTTATGTTCAACCTATTTGCACAATCATTCTTAAATACTAAACAAACCGCCCCAAAGATAAATGTTGTAGTTAATGGTTACATGCTTTTTTATGCCTTTGTTTTTCTTTTAACATTAGTGATAAGACCTATCCCATCATTCATTGTTAACTTGATCAATCTAGTTGCTTTAACTGGTGTACCACTCTACTTCTGGTTGATGATCCGACTTATTCGACAAGGCAATCGTCAGGCAATATTTTTCACATTAGCTTTTTCTGCATTAATGATTTCTATTGTGATTCGAATTTTGTATGTATTAAGCTTCCTTCCAGAAAGCTTTTTATTCGCCCATGCCTTTACCATTACTGCTTTGCTAGAAGCCATATTCTTTACTCTGGGCTTGGCGGATCGAGTACTACAGTTCCAGAAGCAACGCGATTCAGCACAACTGATCTCCAAAGAAAAGACTTTTGCTTACGAATTAGAAAAAGATTTCGCAAGCCTACTGAATAAAATCACCCGAAAACTTCATAACGAGAACCCTAAAGACTTTGAAAAGGTTGTTATTTCAGAATTTTTAAATGATCTACGCCTTAAAATACCCTTCGCTTCAGCCGCTGCAGTGTATGAAATGAATCAAGAACTGCACATTTTTGCTGACTCGTATAAATCTAATAAAAATTATAATGAGCTAGTCAAGCAGCAAGTATTTACTATTTCAAATATGTGTAACAAAAAACAGCCGAATATACTTAAACACTATAGCGAGCCGTTTAATCACGATAACAGTCTATACGTTATTCCAGTTGAGATGCGTAATCACGAATGGAGCTGCATGCTGCTAGAAATTGACAAAACATTTGAAATAACTGAACCCATGCTCGATTTCTTACAGCACTACTCCACTGAGCTTATACGCAGTCTAATCAATGCGCAAAGCCTAAAAACAATTCGTGACAAAGCTGAAATTGATCCCCTGACTAGACTCTTTAATCGAGGCTCAATCATCGATAGGCTTGAGCGTCATTTATTTGCTAGCAAACAAACAGGCAAAACTTTGTCTATTGCCTTTATTGATATCGATGACTTTAAGGATATTAATGACTCTTATGGCCATGAAGGAGGTGATAAGTGTTTACAAAAACTGTCAGAATTACTGCGCACAAGACTCCCGAAAAACACGCGCTCTGGACGTTACGGTGGCGACGAATTCTTAATCGTCATGCCTGATTGTAATGCACAACAAGCCTTTGAAAGGATTAGCTCATTAAAAAGTTCTATCATACCTGTGATTGTAGATGACCGTTTATGTCAATACACATTAAGCGTTGGAATTGCTAGCTCTACAACGTCAACATCAGATATACATGAACTAATCAGGCTGGCGGACAGTGCACTGTATTCATCTAAACGAGATGGTAAGAATACGATTAATGTTGCTTAAAAATTGCTTACAAAGATAATAAATATTCGATCCCAAGCACTTGAATGCCTAGTTCTTCGGCTTTTTTAAGTTTAGAACCTGCATTTGCTCCAGCAATCAAAGCAGTGGTTTTTTTGGAAACTGAACCAGCGACTTTGGCGCCTAAAGATTCCAACTTTGCTTTAGCTTCACTACGACTTATACCTTCTAAAGTACCCGTAACAACAAAGGTTTTTCCTTTCAAAGGCAACTCTGTTTCAGATTTATGCTCTATTTCAGGCCAATGTACCCCTAACTCCATTAGCTCTTTAACTTGATTGCTATTCAGCTCATTGTCAAAAAAGCTTCTTACATGATGAGCAACAACAGGCCCAACATCTTCAACCGACTCCAACTCTTGTTTTGTCGCGTTTATAATAGCGTCAATAGTAAAAAAATGATTAGCAATATTCTTAGCTGTTACTTCACCCACTTCACGAATTCCAAGAGCATACAAAAACTTAGGAAAAGTTGTTGCCTTACTTTTTTCAATCGCATTCACTAAGTTTTCTGCGGACTTATCACCCATTCTTTCTAGCTGAGCAATCTCTTGATGTTGTAGGCGATACAAATCACTGAGACTATTAATCATGCCTAACTGTGAAAAAATATCGACTAACTTGTCGCCCAATCCATCAATATTCATTGCTTTGCGTGAAGCAAAGTGCTTAATAGCTTCGTTACGCTGGGCTGAGCAAATCAATCCACCTGTACAACGAATAACAGCCTCACCCTGCTCTCTTTCAACAACTGAATTACATACAGGGCAATTTGTTGGTGTATCGATAGTTTGTGCATCAATTGGTCGCTTATCAGGAATGACACTAACCACTTGCGGAATAACATCACCTGCTCTTCGAATGATAACTGTATCGCCAATCTTGACGCCAAGACGCTCAATTTCATCCATGTTGTGCAATGTAGCATTACTGACAGTAACACCGCCCACGAATATCGGACGTAAACGGGCCACAGGAGTTAAAGCACCTGTTCTACCCACTTGAAAATCTACCCCTTGTAGCACAGTAAGTTCTTCTTGGGCTGGAAATTTCAGCGCAACAGCCCAACGAGGAGCTCTTGCAACAAAGCCTAATTGCTCTTGAATATCAATGGAATTTACTTTCTCAACGACACCATCAATCTCATATGGCAATTGCTCGCGGCGTTCTAATATTGAATGATAGTAAGACAAACATCCCTGCATACCTTTTACTACCTGCACCTCATCACATATTGGCAAGCCTAATTGTTTAATTTGAATGAGTCTCTGAAAATGAGTATCCGCCAGTTCAAAATCCTCAGAAACCAACCCCATTGAGTAAGCGTAAAAAGACAATGATCTTTGTGCTGTTATATTAGGATCTAACTGACGTAAACTCCCCGCCGCAGCATTGCGTGGATTCACAAAAGTTTTTGCACCCGCAGCACGAGCTTGCTGGTTTAGCTTGTCAAATGTTGATTTCAGCATAAACACTTCACCGCGAACTTCAAAGCGTTGCGGCCAGTTATTACCTCTCAATTTTAGAGGAATAGATTTTATTGTGCGGATATTTTGGGTGATATTTTCACCAACAGAGCCATCACCGCGAGTAGCTGCCTGAACTAAAACACCATTTTCGTACAAGATACTAACGGCCAAGCCATCTAATTTTGGCTCACACACATATTCAATATCAGTATCATCATTCAAGCGATTCTTAATACGTTTATCAAACTCTTTAAACTCAAGTTCATTCATCGCATTATCAAGCGATAACATTGGTAATTGATGTACAACCTCAGCGAAACCAGTATCTGGTTTCGCACCAACTCGTTGGGTTGGAGAGTCACTGGAAATGAGATCAGGATGTGCTTTTTCTAACGCTTGTAACTCACGCAAAAGACGATCATATTCAGAATCAGGTACTGAAGGCTCGTCTAGTACATAGTATTGATAATTATAATCGTTAATGAGAGCGCGCAACTGATTGACGCGCTCTTCAGGAAAGGTTGCTTTACTCATGCGGAATATTAATTTTTGTGAAGCAGTTGCTTACGTTCAAACTCTTGAATTTGTTGAATATGATGAGCTTCAATTTGTTTACTGAAATTACTTTTACTTGAATCTAAAACATAACCGCCCAACTGCTCAGTAATAGCTTTGGCGGTTTTTATCATTAATTCATAGGCTTTTAAGGGTTTTTTAGGGCCAGGCAATGTCATAAATAAAGCTAGCCCCTTGCTATGCAAGTTATCAATGTCATCTAAATCGAAGATCCCAGGCTCAAACGCATTGGCCAAACTAAATTGAATCGGCCCGCGTCCTGTTGATTGGCTGTGGCGATGGAAAATATCCATATCGCCATGACGCATTCCTTGCTCCACCAAAGTTTGCACTAACTCAGGACCATGAAACGGTTTATCTTGCAAAGATACGACAAAAATTGAAAAGATCAACTCGGGCTCTACTTGTATTTCTGGGTCTTCCTTGTCGCCATCATCAAACAATGAAGTTTGTTCTGGTTGCTCGATAGTTGGCTCTTTTTTATTATTTGATTCAGATTTTTTTGCCGATTCTTTAATTAAACTGTCCTTGTTAAACTCAAATAAGGCATCATCAAGAACCGGTACCTCTGGCTCATCTATGGTCGGCTCAATATGCTCTTGGGAGGTATTAACTGTTGAAATTGATTCATCTACAACATCTCGTAAAACTTGCTGTTCATCTCTCGCTGTTAAATCAGAATTATCTTGGTACACATCTTGGTCAGTTTCAACGTTTTCATTTACAGATGAATCAAGCCCAACCACACGAACCTGACCAATTCCATCCAAATCAAACCCATCACGATCTTTAGAGTCGCCCATAGCTTGCTCATAAAGTTTACGTTCAACTTTTTCACGCTTTACTTTACTACGTCGCTTGGCATCAAAATAGATAAAGCCAAGAATGATCAAACTAACAATTATTAGCAACAAAGTGAGCTGCAAATCCATCACTTCACCCTTCTATTCGTTTATTATAAAGCCGCTAAGGCCGCAGCTTCTTCAACATCTACCGAAACCACACGCGAACAACCAGGCTCACTCATGGTCACACCTAATAAGGTGCTCGCCATTTCCATTGCAATTTTATTATGAGTAATTGCAATAAACTGGACATGCTCGCTCATCTCTTTTACCAAATTAGCATAACGTCCCACGTTGGCATCATCTAATGGCGCATCGACTTCATCCAACATACAAAATGGCGCAGGATTTAGTCTAAAAATTGAGAACACCAGCGATATAGCGGTCAACGCTTTTTCACCACCTGATAACAAGTGAATGGTTGAATTACGCTTACCAGGTGGTCGCGCCATAACTGCCACACCTGTATCGAGTAAATTTTCACCAGTTAGTTCCAAATAAGCATGTCCGCCACCAAAAACTTTAGGAAATAACTCTTGAACGCCTTTATTTACTTTATCAAAAGTTTCTTTGAAGCGTGTACGAGTTTCATGATCAATTTTACGAATCGCACTTTCTAAAGTTTCAAGTGCTTCAGTTAAATCATCATTTTGCGCATCTAAATATACTTTGCGTTCTTCCGACGCTTTGAACTCTTCAATTGCTGCTAAGTTAATGGCACCTAATCGTTGTATTCTTCCAGTGACTTGCTCAATCGCTTCTAACCAAGCATCTTCTGTCGCCTGTTCTGGTAACTCTTCTAATAAATTGTCAACATTGGCATCGGCATCATTGAGAATTTCAGATTGCGTATTTTGACGTGTTTTTGCCTCTTGCCAATCCATTCTGAGCTTCTCTAAACGAGAACGAACACCTTGAGCTTGCTGCTCAGACTCATGGCGTTGACGCTCTAGTTTACGCATTTTATCATCGATTTCGCTTAGTTTATTTCGCGCTTGCTTTAACTCATCTTCAACAAGCAGGCGCTTCTCAAGCGCTTCTTCAAGCTCCATTTTATATTCTTCTGTTGGATCTTGATCTAAACTCAAGCGGTTTTCTAACTCAACTTTTCTAGAGGTTAACTCACCAATTTGGGTATTAACTCTTTCAAAGCCAGAACGAGTCGAATTGACCTCCGCTTTAACAGCACTCACCCTAATTGCAAGCTGATGTTCTTTATCTTTTGCTTCACGCGCTTGGGTACGTTTAGCTTCTAGTTCAGAGCGCTTTTGCTCACGTTGAGCGGTCATTTGTTCACGCTTTTCGGTATCTTCAGCCATCGAATCAACCATTTGTTCAATTAACTGACGACTTCGCGCCAACGCTTGCTCATCTTCTTGAATTTGCAAAGCATTATCTTGCTGCTCTTTCTGCAAACGCTCTAAACGATTCTTAGCTTGTTCGAGCTTGGCTTGTTGTGAACCCACTTTTGCACGCAATTCACTGTAGTTTCTATTTGCTTGAGCTAACTGAGATTGCTTGGTTTGCCAAACGTTCTCTTGCTCACTCAATTTCTCAGATAGTTGCTGCTTAATTTCTTCAAGCGATTCTAAAATCGCTTCTTCTTGCTCAATAGCTTGATAAATTTCATTTAACTCGGCTTCGCGTTCAATCACACCTGCGCCCTGTTCAGCTTGACGCGAAACTCTCAGCCAACAAGTGCCTAGCCAAACACCCTCTGGTGTAATCACAGATTCATCTTCTGATAAACTGTTGCGAATACTCAATGCTTGTTGCAAATTATCAGCAACCTTAACCTTACTCAATCGACCTGCTAAGGCATCAGCACCTGAGATCTTACTAAGCAAAGTATCTGGATGGCTTGAGCCTTTAGCATCGGAAGATACAAGTAAAATTTTACCGCTGGCTAACTCGGTTAATGAATTGGCATACTGTGACACATCATCAGATACAACCGCTTCGAGATGCTCTCCAAGCACTGTTTCAGCGGCCACTTCCCAACCAGAGTCAACCTTAATATTTTGTGCTAAACGCGAGTTATTATCCAAGCCTTGAGACTGCAGCCACTGCACAGCAGCTTCATTATCAGTACCTAACGCAGCACTTTGCATAGCTTCCAAAGATATTTTGCGCGACTCTAAACCTCGTAATTTAGAGCGTGTTTCTTCCAATTTTTGATTATGCTGGCGTTGTTCTTGACGGAAATGGTTGATTTGCTCAACGGCTTGAGTCACTTCTTCATCCAACTTTGTAGATTGCTCTTCTGCTAAACTCAACTCTTGAGCAACTTCCAATAAAGCCGTTTCCATCGGTCCAGATTTTAATTGTTCAATTTCCGCTTTGGTATCTTCAAGACGCTTACTGTAACGAGCAATATGCGCTTCTAAATGCTGAATACGAGTTTTTTCAACTTCCGTTTTTTGCGCGTTAGCGTGGGCTTGTTGGTTAAAGGCATCCCACTCCTGTTGCCATAAGCGCATTTCTTCTTCAAGTTCCAGCAGAGTTTGCTGTTGCTCTTCGACCATCGCTGAGTGCATTTCCAAATCGGGTTCTGAGTTCAGCAACTCAGCCATAAGTTCTTCTAGCTTACTTTCATCAAAACGTAATTGGTCGCGTAACTTATCTAATGACGTTTGTACTTGCTGTTTATCTTCTAATAATTGTTGTTTTTGCTGTTTTGTATGTTCAATCGCTTGCTCTAAACGTGCAATATCGGCACCAATACCATAAAATCGCGCCTGAACCTCGCTATGGGCATCGGTCAATTCCATGTGTAAGTCTCGTGATTTTTCAATCTCACTGTCTGCATGACGCTGATCTGCAATACGCGCCTCAACTTCTGTTTCCATAGCGCGAATAGCTTCATCCAAGGCTTCAATTTTAGTATTAAAACCTTGCCAACGAATGGCTGCTAATTGTGCACGCAACACTCGCTCTTCCGCTTTATATTCCTTATAGCGCTCTGCTGATGTTGCTTGACGTTTCAAATGAGAAAGCTGCTTACCCAGCTCTTCACGCAAATCACTTAGACGATCAAGATTATCACGGGTATGTTTAATACGGTTTTCAGTTTCACGACGACGCTCTTTATACTTAGAAATACCAGCTGCTTCTTCTAAAAACACTCGTAATTCTTGCGGCTTAGACTCGATCAAGCGCGAGATCATTCCCTGCTCAATAATCGCATAACTGCGAGGTCCCAAGCCTGTGCCTAGAAAAATATCCGTAATATCTTTACGGCGACAACGAGTGCCGTTTAGAAAATAGCTCGACTGCGCTTCACGATTAACCATGCGGCGTACTGAGATTTCATTAAAATTAGCATATTCGCCCTGAACGGTTCCGTCAGAATTATCGAATACCAGTTCGATACTAGCTTGACCTACCGGTTTGCGCCCAGTTGAGCCGTTAAAAATCACGTCTGTCATGGCGTCGCCACGCAAATTCTTCGCTGACGACTCACCCATCACCCAACGAACCGCATCAATTAAATTGGATTTACCGCAACCGTTTGGCCCAACAATAGCCGTTAAATTACTAGGTAAAGAAACCGTGGTTGGATCAACGAATGATTTGAAGCCTGCAAGTTTTATTTGTTTTAATCGCATTGAACTTTACTAATTTGTTTGTTTTTTGTACTGACGAGAAAAATCCCAGTCAAGTTATGCTCACATTACTTCTTAAAAAATGAAGTGTAGAACTTTGATTTATATAACTTTTTATTGAGTTCTGGCTTTATATTAAGGTTATACCCTATAACCAGTCAGTAAGGCTCTGTTACAATTTTTTATTGCTTTGAGCCTTATAATCTAAAGCGTTTAAGTGTAAATTATTTTAAGCAAATAAGCACATAGTTAAAGTAAAAAAAATTAGAATTAATTCAACAGTTTTCTGACTCTCGCTTTAAGAGTTTCAAAGCATTTTCCAATTTTAACCATGAATACAAAATATCAAGTGAAATAATATGGCTCAAAATACTTTCCACGGCGCACATTATCTTGCCGAAGGCTTTCGCATGTTGACACAAAAAGGAGTGAAACGTTATGTGTTCATACCTTTAGTCATTAATTTAACTTTGCTATCTATCGCATTGATTTATATCATAACTCAACTCAATGATTGGTCTGATAGCATCGCCGCAACTATTGCAGACTGGGGAGCTTGGGAATGGGTAGGAACTCTTGCTTCTTGGCTAATATGGCCATTAGTAATAATTGGCGTTGTGCTGTTTGTGTTCTTTTTCTTTTCCATGATTGCAAACTGGATAGCCGCTCCTTTCAACGGATTATTGGCCGAGGCCGTTGAAAATAAATTACATGGGGCTAATGGCCATCAAGAAAAAGTGTTACCAGATCAGTCATTTGCAGCACTAGTAAAAGATATCCCAAGATTGCTTGGCCGCGAATGGACCAAGCTAAAATACTATATCCCTAGAGCAATTTTGTGCTTATTGATATTATTTGTTCCTTTACTCGGCGCCATTGTATTTCCGATTATCTGGTTTGTTTTCAATGCTTGGATGATGTCTGTTCAATATGTGGACTACCCTATGGACAACCACAAGATTCCTTTCAACAAAATGTTAGCAACATTACAAAACAGTCGTAGCGGAACTTTAGGCTTTGGATCTATGGTCATGTTAATGACTATGATCCCCATACTAAACCTCTTTGTTATGCCTGCAGCTGTATGCGGAGCAACTAAACTGTGGTATGAAAACCATCGCGAATCACACCTTACGATAAAACAATAACACAAAAAAAGCCCAGCATTTGCTGGGCTTTTCGTGACTAGCACTTAAAATGCTAAGTTATTGACCATCTGGATCGATTAAGATACAAGCTGATCCGCCTTCAAAACTACCACCATCAGTAGTTCTGATAAACACACTCAGACTATCAAACTCAACCAAGTCATTGTTAGTATCAAAAGTTACTTTACAGACTGATTTAACTGCTGTGTCATCTAATACACATTGATTAGATGGCGAGTTACCTACAGGAACACCGCCTTGGCCGCCTGGATTGTCATGATATAGGATTGCAATACCTGAATTAGGATTGTTACCCTGAGCAGCTTTAACAACAAGGGTTAAGACTTCTGCACCAGCAGCGAATGGACTAATTACCCCAACACTGTCATGCTCTCCAGCTTGCTGCCCTAATCCCATGTACTTACCTTGACTACCAATAGTTTGGTCAGTACTAAAGCACATCAAGTTCGTTCCAGTACCATCAGCACCGTCAGCTCCCGCTGGACCTTGAGGACCTGCTGGACCCATTGGACCAACGTCACCTTGTGGGCCCGCCTCGCCCTGTGGACCTTGTGGGCCAGTTAAACCCATTGGACCTTGTGGACCCATCTCACCTTGAGCACCGGTATCACCTTTAGGACCTGCTGGGCCTTGCTCGCCTTGAGCACCGGTATCACCTTTAGGTCCTACTGGGCCTTGCTCACCTTGAGCACCCGTATCACCTTTTGGACCAGTATCACCTTT
>JABXIQ010000044.1 GCA_013373015.1 Kangiellaceae bacterium | reverse complement strand
GCGTTGTTGCTGGTGGTGGTACTGCATTAGTGCGCGTACTATCTAAGTTGAAAGACTTAACAGGTGACAACGAAGAGCAAAACGTAGGTATTAAAATTGCCTTACGTGCAATGGAATCTCCATTACGTCAAATCGTGTCTAACGCTGGCGCAGAAGCGGCTGTAGTGGTTGATAACGTAGCTAAAGGCGAAGGTAACTATGGTTACAACGCGGCAACTGGCGAATACGGTGATGTTGTTGAAATGGGTATCTTAGATCCAGCTAAAGTAACACGTTCAGCATTACAAAACGCTGCGTCAGTAGCAGGCCTTATGATCACAACTGAAGCAATGATTACTGAGCTGCCAAAAGAAGAAGCTGCTGCACCTGATATGGGTGGTATGGGCGGTATGGGTGGTATGCCTGGTATGATGTAATCTTGTTGGCCATTTTTTCCGCTGATTGCGTTGTTGAGATTTACTCCGCGTGCTCATGCACTAGAGTGCATTCCGCTGCTCGTAAATCTCACGCCTTATCAGCGAAAAAAATTCCTCCGCAAGATCCTGCGTTATAATAGTGCATGATTATCGCTTTGAAACCCTGCTTCGGCGGGGTTAATAAATAAATATAATTAATATCTTAATTGTGTCATTAAAACTACTTAATATTTTAAGTGCTATCTCTAAAGCCTTTTTTATTTTTAATAATCTAGTTAAACTAAGACAACAATTGTCAATGTAGAATTAATATTATCATGTCTAAGACTAAAGCATCTCTTATACATTTATCACTTAGCGTATTAGTAATTAGCTTTATATTTTTACTCATCTTTTTTGTTTGGTATCCGTCACCATTTGATAAAACGCAGGGAATAAGTGAAATACTGTATTTAATGCTAATTGTAGATCTATTCTTAGGCCCGTTGTTAACTTTTGTTGTTTATAAACAAGGAAAGAGAGGATTAGCAACGGATTTGTCAATAATTGCGACCATCCAAATATCGGCACTAATTTATGCGCTTTATGTGGTACATAAAGAGAGGCCGGCATATATTGTGCATGCTATTGATAGATATGAAGTTGTGACCGCTTCAGAGGTGAATATGCAGGAAAGCTCAATTCCTGAAATGGAGATAGGATTCTTTACAAAACCAAACTATATTTATGTCGAATCCCCAAAAGGCGATGCTATGGCTCAATTAGTTATAGATGTATTATCTGGGGCTAGTAATGATTTAGAAAGACTGCCTCAATATTACCAGTTGTATGAGAAAAATATTGAGCAGGTTTTAAGTAAAGGAAAAGAGTTATCTAGCATAGCAAATCAATTATCTTTACCTAAGGGTATTGACCCAAAAGAATATTTATTTGCACCAATTGTTGGGAAGAGAAAAGATATGCTTGCTTTAATTAACAAAAAAACAGGTTATCCTGAGCAATTTATAGATGTTGACCCTTGGACAATTGAAAATAATTAAGGTGAATAAATTGAAAAAAGGATTTGTGATCTTTTTGACATCGTTACTTCTTAATGGCTGCATCCAAATAAATACACCTGAAAATCTTGTTTCTGATACTTACCGTACGGGAAAAGAAATATACCGTGATATTGTTGGAAAGCAGCAGTACCGAAAATTTTCTCAAGAATATCCAATGCAGAAGTTTTCAAGTGAGCAAGAAGCGCAAGAGTTTTGTCTTAAATCGGTTATTTCAGATGCTAGGCATTCGTTACAATTTAGTGAATATAAGATTATTAAGATGGATATCGTTGAAGATGAGCAAAGAATGGTGCGATGCGCTATCGAACTGATTTCGGAGTGAGTTAGGAGTGAGTATGTTGTCAACAACGAGAGCATTAGATATATAATTTAATATTATGTATATTTATTCGAAATATCCTATTTAATGAAGAATAAGATGAATGATATAAATCAATTACTCAAAAACAATAGAAACTGGTCTGAAAGCGTTAAAAAGGAACAGCCAGATTTTTTTAACGATCTTTCAAAGCAGCAAAGTCCAAAGTATTTGTGGATAGGTTGTGCGGATAGTCGAGTGCCAGCAAATCAAATTACGGGTTTGGCGCCAGGTGAAGTTTTTGTACACCGTAACATTGCTAATGTGGTATCGCGTAACGACTTTAACTGTTTATCAGTGTTGCAGTATGCAGTGGAAGTTTTGAAAGTAGAGCATATTATTGTCTGCGGTCACTACGGTTGCGGTGGCGTCATTGCCGCGTTATCACGTCAAAAACTGGGTTTTATTGATAATTGGCTGAGTAATATTAAAGATGTGTTTCTCAAGCATGAAATGAAATTTAAGCCTATTGAAAGTGAGCAGCAACGTTCAGATTTACTCTGTGAGCTCAATGTTATGGAACAAGTGAGCAATGTGTGCAAAACAACGATTGTTCAAGAGGCATGGGAGAGAGGGCAGAAGTTAAGCGTGCATGGTTGGATTTACAGTTTGCAAGATGGCTTGCTAAAGGATTTGAACGTAACATTTGAGTCACCACAGCAAGTAACCGATATTTATCAATACGACTGTGACTAACGTTTGGTAGTAAAATTATGCTCAAGGTATTTGGTGCAATAGTTTCTGGTAATTGTTACAAAGTAAAGGTGTTACTGCATCTTCTCGGCCTTGAGCATCAATGGCAAGAGGTTGACTTGGTCAATGGCGGTGCTCGTACCGAAGAATTCTTAATTATGAATCCAAACGGTAAAACGCCGACTTTACAGATTGATGAGAATACTTTTCTTGCTGAGTCGAATGCTATTCTCTATTACTTGGCACAAAATACCCAATACTTCCCGCAAGATACTATCGAGCAGGCTCAGGTTATGCAGTGGATGTTCTTTGAGCAATACAGTCATGAGCCATACATTGCTACATCACGCTTTATTCATATGTTTTTGGAACTAACTCCTGAGCGCTTAGCAGATTTAGAAAGTAAGAAAGTGCTAGGTGAAAAGGCTTTGTTTGTGATGGAAAAACAGCTTGAGGACCATGCCTTTATAGCTGGAAATTCTTTTACTATTGCAGATATATCGCTTTACGCCTATACCCATGTTGCCGAAGATGGTGGCTTTGATTTGTCATCTTATCCGAATGTGCTAAAGTGGATTAAGCGCGTGGAACTGGTTGAAAATTTCAAGCCAATGAAGGGGTTTTTGTAGTTCGTTATCTTTTAATAACCTTTTTTGCGCAGACTTAACCATTTTGGGGGATGGATAGGTATGGAAAAAGAAGAAAATAGGGAAGAAGCTGGAGCTACCACCGAGGGTTCAGTTTCTGAAAATAGAGATGCTGCACGACAACATTCGCTCGCTCAGCCAATGGTGGATTTTGAATACCACTTATTTTCTCCGTTAGGAACCTATCCACATCAAACGCTCAGTTCTTGCCTAGGACATTTTATTGTCGAAAAAGATTTCATTGTTATGAGCTATGAGCAGGATAAACCGCAAAATCATAATAAGTTATTGATCGCGATATTGCTTTCTTGTAAAGAAAGACATGGTTTTACTAAGTTATACCCTCTACCGTTTGCTCATCACATTTTAGAATCGTACGATGCAATCAATGGTGATGTGTTACGGCAGGATATGATGCAAAAAATCGAGCAGAAATATCGCGCTATCGGGGAAACCTTTCCAGAGTTTGATTTATACCAAAATGCAAAAGGTGCATCTTTGCCACTGGTGTTAGGTGGCACGATTTACAACACCTTAAATAATCTTATTGATGAAACACTGTTTCATGGTCTGAGTGATATTGTGGATGGCGTTTCCGATCAAAAAATTCAACTTATCTTTGAAGCGCTGATATTGAGTAATCAAGCTGGTTGTCATTTACAATTTCAGCAACAGGCGATCATGAGTCTTATAGATGCGGTGGTCTTGATTGATTCTATCGGCGCTGCCGATCAGCGATTAGCCGCGACTTTGCAGCAATTATTGGCACAATTGGGTACCAGTAATAGTGATTTGATTGTGTCACGTTATCAATTAGCTCAGAACATCAGTCCAATTGAATACATTAAACTGTTTACAGCGACATGCGAGAGCTTAAAAAGGTATTTGCTGACATTGTAAGCCTAGACTAATAAGCTTAATTTATAACCGCAAAGCTACCTTCTAGTTGCGCCTTTACACAATCATCTTCTTTAACTTCAATGATCAAAGTTAATCGAGCCCTTCCTTTGCTTTGCAAGCGTTCACGAAATAGTTCTAAATCCTCATTTTCGGGCAGCTTACAGCAAGCAACAATGTCGCCATTAATTGGTTTGCTGTATTTGATCTCACCTTTGGCTAACACTACAGATCCTTGCAGTTGGTGTTCGTCTAAGAAATTTGTTAGCAAAGACCACCCTGCCAATGTCGCCGTTGTATAAATACTGCCTGCGAAAGCAGTGTTATGAATGTTTTTATTAGCATCAAAAGGCGCTAAAACCTTGATCGAATGTTGATCTAGCTGCTCAACTTTGATCTGTAAGGCTTGTGTAATTGGTATTTCTTGATGCAGTAACTGTTCTAGCTGTTTGGCTTGCATGTTGATAAGGCTAAACAATGGCGAGTGATGATATTTGATACTTTACCAAAAATAATTATAAAGTCATTAACCCTTTTTCAGAATGCCTGCGTTTATAACTGTAACGAATAATCAGTTCATTCTATTAAAGGGCGAAAACAATGAAAAAGGTTTCAGAATATCAAAAAGTCAAAAAAGGACTAATCGTTGTCGCAGTGAGTTTGGCGATTGTTAGTTGTCAAAATGCTGATACTAATAAATCTCAACGAAATAAATCGGTTAATTCTCAGCAGGAAGTAAAACAGCAACAAGCAGAAGTGCTAACAGCTTTAAAGCAAGAACAGAAGCGCGTCGCCAATGATACAAAGTTGCAAGTTGAACAAGAGCAGATAGTTGTAACGGGTTCAAGGGTGCACGCTACCAGTTATGAAGCCGATGCACTATCGATTCAATATGCACCACCTGCTTCACCATATCCTGTAATCGATCAGGTCAATCGTGAGAATTATAAGCATTTTGAAGATTCAGGGATATTTGTGACGCGTGAAAACCCAGTATCAACTTTCAGTATTGATGTGGATACGGGCTCATACAGTAACGTTCGACGAATGTTGAACGATGGTTATTTACCACCGCAAGATGCAGTGCGCTTAGAAGAGTTTATCAATTATTTTGATTATGACTTTACCACTCCTAGCTCAACCGATATGCCTTTTGCAGTTTCTACTGAAACCATGGTTGCGCCTTGGAATAAAGATGCTCATATCGTGCAAATTGGTATTAAAGGGTTTGAGCCAGAGCAACAACAACTACCTCCTTCAAATCTTGTGTTTTTGGTGGATGTCTCTGGCTCAATGCAAAGCCCTGATAAATTGGGTTTGGTGAAAAAGGCTTTGAAGCTGCTGGTTCGTGAAAGCAAAACGCAAGATAAAATCTCATTAGTTGTTTATGCGGGGGCTTCAGGTGTGGTACTTGAGCCAACAGGCGGTGATCAAAAGATTAAGATCGAACAAGCTATTGATAATTTGACTACTGGAGGTTCGACTAATGGTGGTGCCGGTATTGAGTTGGCCTATAAGATGGCGCAGCAAGGGTTTATTAAAGATGGCATTAACCGCGTTATTTTAGCGACCGATGGTGATTTTAACGTTGGTACTACTAATCACGAACAGTTGATAGATTTAATTGAACGCAAACGTCAAAGCGGAGTGTTTTTTAGCGGTTTAGGCTTTGGTACTGGTAACTATAATGAGCATTTGATGGAAGAGTTAACCAATAAAGGTAATGGCAACTATGGTTATATTGATAGCCTGCAAGAAGCTAAAAAGTTATTGGTTGATCAGCGGGCAGGAACTTTGATGACTATTGCTAAGGATGTGAAAATCCAAGTTGAATTTAACCCTAATGTGGTAAGCGAGTATCGTCTATTGGGTTATGAAAATCGTGCTCTTAACCGTGAAGACTTTAATAATGACAAGGTTGATGCGGGTGAGATTGGTGCTGGACACTCTATTACAGCCTTATACGAAGTCGTGTTAACGGATTCAAGCAATAAGCGTATTGATGATTTGCGTTATAGTTCTGCCTATCAACAACAAAGTCAAACGCATGATCAGAGTTTGGCCAATGAAGCAGCGATGGTCAAGTTACGCTATAAACTACCAGATCAAGAGACTAGCCGATTAACTCAGCAAGTGATCAATAAAGCAGACTTCTTCCAGCGTAAAGCTAACTCGGAAAATATACAATTTGCCACGAGTGCTGCTAGTTTTGCACAGTTGCTCAGAGGTGGACGTTATCTTGAGGGCTGGTCATGGCAGGATGCAATTGATTATGCTAACCAAGCAAAAGGTCGCGATAATAATGGCTACCGAGCAGAAATGGTGCAGTTAATGAAAATGGCGCAATTACTTGAAAAACCGGAACATTCTCAAGTGGGTATGATCGAGGAGCGTTAATCCTAGATGTTGAAACAAGCAAGCCTTGAAAGCGCTAGCAGAACGGGTCATTATGTTGCTAAGGATTCTAATAAGATTAAAGCAGTAAAATCATTGGCTACTTCTGTTCACAAATACGATGACACATTCAGCGATGAAGCACTGATGACTGCCTATGCTAATGGTAATGTCAGTGCTTTTGAGCAGTTGTATTTGCGGCATAAAGATCCGTTGCTGCGCTATTTTTCACGTCAAGTTGGATCGAAAGCTAGCGCAGAAGAGCTGTTTCAAGATACTTGGCAAAGTATCATTAAAGCCAGTTCAGGCTACACAAGCTCAGCCAAATTCAGTACTTATTTATATCATGTGGCGCGTAATCGTTTGATCGATCATTATCGTAAACAAGGCCGCGCAGACTATTTGACTATTGACGATGAAGCCAGTTTTGAATTGTCAGCCGAACAAGAGACTCAGCCTGAGCAACAGTTTAGGCAGCAGCAGTTGCAACAACAGTTTCAAAGTGCTTTACAGCAGTTGGTTCCTGCCCAGCGTGAAGTGCTGATTTTGAAATATGAAAGCGGTATGACGGTCAGTGAAATCGCTGAAACCATTGGTGAGAATCATGAGGCGGTAAAAAGCCGCCTGCGTTACGCAGTTAATAAACTCAAGCAGTTAATGCGACAAATAAACCCGCTTGAGGTGGAGTTATGAGTAAAGATAAAAAGCAAAATATTGAGCAAGATCAATCGGTTGCAGAGTGGTTTAAGGCAAGCCAAGAGCTTGATAAGTTGACTACTAGTTCAAAATTAGATGATGATATTTTGAGTATGGCGAAAGCTCATGCTGATCAGCAAAGTCAAACAAAGGCTGCTGAGAATGGTAAGAGCAAAACTTCATGGTGGCAACAATTCAAATATCCTGTGTCAATGGCGGCGGCTATGGTGATGACGGTGGGGATTGCGCGTTTGATGGTGCAATTGGGCGGGACTGATGTTAGTCCGGCGCAGAATGTGGCTCTTGAGTCTTCGCCAGCCAGCGTTGCTATTGAACCTGTTAATATGGAAACTCGTGAGCGTAAACAGGCCACGGCAGTGGCATTTCCAGCACAATCCCCGCAGTTGCCTGATATTCCTGAAGTTACTACTAAGCGTGTGGCTAGCTCAACAGTAGCAAAAATTGAAAGCGAACCAGGGGCTGAAACTTTTGAATACCAAGTCTTTGATGATAAAAAGATCAAAGACGAAGAGTTTGCGGAGCAACAAATCGCTTTAGTCGAGCAGAGCGCACAGCAAAAGACCGCTTCTGCTCGAATGGAAAGAGTGAATAGCGTTGAAGCTGAGGCTGAACTAGATAAAATTGTTGTGACAGGCAGTCGAATAAAGGCAAGTGAAATAGAGGCTGAGACTGATGTGGCTGATGATTTAAGTTCCGAAGCCTTGGTTGTAAGCGATAGTGATGCTCATGGTGTTTTAGATGAAGCAGTGTTGGGCTATCCGTTACCCGAAGTGTGGTTAGAGCAAATTCAACAGGCGATTTCTGAGCAAGATGAGATTAAAGCTCTCGACGAATGGGGCCAATTTCAGCGCACTTATCCTGACTACCCTGTTGAAAAAATAGACGAGAAATTGCTTAATCAACTGAAATCCTTACAAAATTTGGGGGAAAAGCGTTAGATTGGCCAGTATTTCTTACTGATCTGGCTAGTTTTTCCCTATCTTCTCAGATAAAATGACGCCCCTAAAATCTTGACCTAGATCATTGCTCTTGCTGCTATCTCCTGATAGAGGCAATTGGGGGAGTTAGTCTAGGTATTTCTTATTTATAATAATTTCCGTGAAAACGGGTTTAACGTTAGTGGAGAGAAGAGCATGTCATTGTTCCGCAAAGCCAGTCTAGCTTTGGCTTCTCTAGCAGCATTAGTGCTGACTGGATGTAGTCAAGACGAAAGACTGTACAACATGCGTGAAGGTGTGACCGAAATCAGTAAAGAAGTATACAGTCTGCACATGATTGTAACTTGGGTTTGCGTGGTTATCGGTATTTTAACTTTCGGCGCTATGTTTTACTCAATGTGGGCGCACCGCAAGAGTAAAAACCCTAATCCAGCTAAGTTTTCTCACAGCACTGCAGTTGAGATCATTTGGACGGTTATCCCATTCATCATCTTAATTGCTTTAGCTATCCCTGCAGTAAGCTTATTGATTAAGATGGAAGATACTTCTAACCCAGATATGACTGTAATGGTTAAGGGTTGGCAGTGGAAATGGGAATACAAGTATATCGACGGTGATGATAATCCTCGTAACGATGTAAGCTTCTTCTCTAACCTTGACCAAGCTTCACGCGATGCGTCGACTAATGCTGGTTCAGGTTTCTCAGGAACTGCAATTGCAGATGAGAACTACTTATTAGAAGTTGATAATCCATTAGTTATCCCTGCGGGCAAAAAAGTTCGTTTCCTAGTAACGGCTGAAGACGTTATCCATTCGTTCTGGGTACCTGATTTCTCGGTTAAAAAGGACGCTATTCCAGGCTTCATCAATGAAGTATGGACTAAAGTAGATGTTCCTGGCGTTTATCGCGGTGTATGTGCCGAGCTTTGTGGTAAAGATCATGGCTTTATGCCAATCGTTGTTGTGGTAAAAGAACAAGCTGAATATGACGCTTGGTTAGCTGAGAAAGTTGCAGCTGCTGAAGCTGGTCCAGACTTGAATGACCGCACTATGGCTCAGTTAATCACTGAAGGTGAAGCGGCTTATAATAAGTACTGCGCAGCTTGTCACATGCCAAATGGTCAAGGTAATGGTCCTTTCCCATCACTAGTAGGTACAGCGGTAGTTAAAGGCGATATCAGCAAGCATATTGATGTTGTGGTTAATGGTGTAGCAGGCACTGCAATGCAGGCGTTTGGTGGCCAATTAACAGAAGCTGAAATTGCTGCGATTGTAACTTATGAACGTAATGCTTGGGGCAACGATATGGGCGATAAAGCTCAGCCACAAGACATTGCTGACTTTAAAGCCGGTAAAGGAGAATAATAATGGGTGATCATAAACCAACCGGCCTAAAACGCTGGTTATTCACTACCAACCACAAAGACATCGGTACTATGTACTTGGTGTTCTCTTTTGTGATGTTCCTGATTGGCGGTGCTATGGCAATGGTTATCCGTGCTGAGCTTTTCCAACCAGGTTTACAATTCGTTGATCCGAATTTCTTCAACCAGATGACCACATTGCATGGTTTGATCATGGTATTTGGTGCCGTGATGCCAGCAACTGTAGGTCTTGCTAACTGGTTGATCCCAATGATGATTGGTGCGCCAGATATGGCTCTACCACGTATGAATAACTGGAGCTTCTGGATCCTTCCAATGGCTTTCGGTCTATTACTATCATCATTATTTATGGAAGGTGGCGCGCCTAACTTCGGTTGGACATTCTACGCTCCATTATCAACTACTTACGGACCGCCATCGACTGACTTCTTCATCTTTGGTGTTCACTTGATGGGTATTTCATCAATCATGGGTGCGATCAACGTTATCGTAACTGTGTTCAATATGCGTGCGCCTGGCATGACATTGATGAAAATGCCATTGTTCGTATGGACTTGGTTAATCACAGCATTCTTGTTAGTTATGGTTATGCCAGTGCTTGCTGGTGCAGTAACTATGATGTTGACAGACCGTCACTTCGGCACATCATTCTTTGATGCTGCGGGTGGTGGTGATCCAGTAATGTTCCAGCACGTATTCTGGTTCTTCGGTCACCCAGAAGTTTATATCATGATCTTACCTGCGTTCGGTATCGCTTCAGCGATTATCCCGACTTTCTCACGTAAGAAACTATTTGGTTATGCTTCGATGGTTTACGCTACAGGTTCTATCGCATTCTTATCGTTCATCGTTTGGGCGCACCACATGTTTACTGTGGGTATGCCAGTTAAAGGTGAATTATTCTTCATGGTCGCGACCATGTTGATTGCGGTACCAACGGGCGTGAAAGTATTTAACTGGGTTGCAACCATGTGGAAAGGTTCGATCACTTATGAAACACCAATGCTTTATGCATTAGCGTTCGTGATCCTATTCACTATTGGTGGTTTCTCAGGCGTTATGCTTGCGATGACTCCTGTGGATTGGCAGTACCACGATACTTATTTCGTTGTGGCACACTTCCACTATGTATTATTCCCAGGTGCGATCTTCGGTACTATGGCGGCGGTTTACTACTGGTTGCCTAAGTGGACAGGTCGTATGTATGACGAGAAGTTGGCGAAAATCCACTTCTGGTTATCGATTGTATTCGTGAACTTAACCTTCTTCCCAATGCACTTCTCAGGTCTGGCGGGCATGCAACGTCGTGTACCTGATTACAACATCATGTTTGCTGATTTCAACATGTGGTCAAGTATCGGTGCATTCGGTTTAGGTTTAATGCAATTACTATTCGCTTGGATCTTGATCAAAGTATGTATCTTGAAGAAAGGCGAAAAAGCAACTGACCGTGTATGGGAAAGTGCTGAAGGCCTTGAGTTTACTCACTTGCCTTCGCCAGCGCCGTACCACAGTTTTGATACTCCACCTAAAGTAGATTAATTTTAGGAAGTATTAGCTACTATGAGCCAACAGCAGCAAGAGTCTGTGCAACAAACGACAGCACAGAAAGAAAACAACAAGCTGATGACAAAAAAGTTGTCAGCTGTGGTTGTTATCATGCTTGCTTTTGGCTTTGCCATGATCCCTTTATATGATGTATTTTGTGAAATCACTGGCTTAAATGGAAAGTCTAATGGTCTTGCGGTTTATACCGAACAAGACGCAGACACCAGCCGAGAAATCACAGTACAGTTTATGACCATTACCAAGAACGACATGCCTTGGGAGTTTCAACCGGTCACAACGCAGATGAAGGTGTACCCTGGCAAAGAGTACGAAGTTGCTTTTAAAGTTAAAAATAAAGCTGGAAAAACCATTGTTGGGCAAGCTATCCCAAGTTTTTCACCCAATTTAGTGAGTCAGTATTTCAACAAAACAGAATGTTTTTGTTTTAATCAACAGACACTAACCGCAGGTGAGGCAGAAGAAATGCCTATGCGCTTCTTTATTGATAAAGACTTGCCAGCAAAGTATGACACCATTACATTGGCTTATACTCTGCACAATGTAACGCCAGCCGAACAACAAATACAATCAGCTGACTAGCGATTGGCTAGCAGTAAGCGTCTTTAACGGAGACAGATAATGAGTGAACAAACAAATACAGAATACGAAAAGTATTATGTACCAGCAGAAAGTAAGCTGCCGTTTATCGGTTCAGTGGGCTTATTGCTAACCGCTTTCGGTGCTGGTCATATGGTACAAGGCGGCAGCTTAGGTTGGGTTTTGTATCTTGGTATAGCTACTTTAATCTATATGCTATCGACTTGGTGGAGATCAACCATTAAAGAATCAATGGACGGTTTATACAGTGCGCAAATGAGTCGTTCTTTCCGTCAAGGCATGATGTGGTTCATTACTTCAGAAGTTATGTTCTTCTTTGCCTTCTTTGGTGCTTTATTCTACGTTCGGGCATTAGTCATGCCATGGTTAGGCGGTGAAGGAAATAACCTTTCTACCCATAATTACCTTTACGAAGGTTTTGTACCTACATGGCCATTGACTGAAACTCCAGCTGAGTTCCCTAGAAAGAGTGGGCTGCACCCGACTTGGGAGCTTGTTGGCCTTGGTCTTCCAGCGATCAATACAGCGATCTTATTATTCTCATCATTTACCTTAACGGTAGCGCACCATGCATTGATTGAGAAAAATCGCTCAACCTTGATCTTATTCACAGCAATTACAGCTGCGTTAGGTGTGTTGTTCTTAGGTTTGCAAATGTATGAGTATGTACATGCATACAATGACTTGAACTTGAAGTTAAGCTCAGGTATCTATGGTTCAACTTTCTATATGTTGACTGGCTTCCACGGTATGCACGTCTTGATCGGAACCATCTTTTTGATCATTTTGACCTTGCGTACAGCGAAAGGCCACTTTACACCAAAAGATCACTTCGCTTATGAAGCAGGTGCTTGGTACTGGCACTTTGTTGATGTGGTTTGGGTATTCCTATTTATCTTTGTTTACTTACTGTAATCAAAAATAAATTGCTTAAATCAAAAGCCGCTACAGGGAAACCTCTAGCGGCTTTTTTGGGCTTGTTCTATTATTAACGAAGTGATTTGTTGTGAATTAGACTAATGACATTCAGACTGAATATCGTATGATAGTAAAAAACCTGCTCATGGATTGAAGTTAAGAAGGGTATGCGATTATTTAAATTCTTTATCTGTTCAATATTATTATTGTTGGTGGTTAATGCGACTGCTGCGGATGAGCTTTTGGATAAAGTTAAAGTTCATTCGATAACCATTAATATTCATCCTATTTTCAGTGAGCAGGAAGCTACTGGCTGGATCTATCAAACCGCAAATGAGTTGCATATCAGTACCAAGCCCTATGTCATTAAACGATTGTTACCCTTCGCTGAGAGCGATCTGATTGATCAGCGTGCTATAGATGAAGCAGAACGGATTTTAAGACAGCAAGCTTTTTTGCGTGATGCTCAAATCGAATGGCTGGAAGGTGCTGACGGGCTAGAGATAACTGTTAATACTTGGGAGAATTGGACTTTATTACCAACAGTTGATGTAAGTCGTGAAGGGGGAGAAACTGAGTATCGATACGGTATTCGGGATAGCAATCTGTTAGGGCGTGGCATAGGCGCTACAATCGAGTATTTTAAGGAAGCCGAAAGAACGGGCTACACTTTAAGCCTTGATTCACAGCTGACTACAGAAAACCACATTCGTGGCAAACTGGTGCTATCGGATAATTCAGATGGCGAGCAATATGCTGTTAGGATTAATAAGCCATTTTACACTTTAGATGATCGATGGATGGCGGACTTAGATCTGAATTCGCAACGGCAAATAGACACTATTTATAGTAATGATGAAATTATTAATGAATTTGAGCATGATGTTGAGCATATTGAAGTTGCATACGGTTTTTCAAAAGGCTTAGTCAATGGTGATGTGGTGCGTTATAGCGCAGGTTTGACGAAACGCGATGATACCTTTCTTAATGAAATAAATACTATTGCTCTTCCTGTTGACCGTAAGTTACTTTATCCTTGGGCAGCTGTTAGTTATCAAGAAGACCGTTTCATCAAAACAAGAAACCTCTATTTGATTGGTCGAACTGAAGATATACAGCTTGGCTGGCATCATTACCTGCGTTGGGGAATTAATACTGATGGAGATACTTATCGAAATAGTTGGCTTTGGTCTGCTGGTTCAAGACTCATGCAACAATATAATAATGAACACTTTGGCCATTTCTCTATAGCGAGCAATGGTATTCAAGGTGATCGTGAGCTACCCACTAGCCACTATTACAATATCGGCTACGAGCACTTCTATCATGCCTCAGATACTAGAATTTGGTATTTACAAGCGCAATATTGGGGGGCACATAACCCTTATATAGATAAGCCTATCTCTATAGGTGGTGAACAGGGACTTAGGGGATATCCTTTGCAATACCAACATGGTGAAAAAGCTTTTTTAGTGAATCTTGAAAAGCGTTATTACCCAGGAATGAATTTATTTAAGCTGGCGGATGTTGGCTTTGCAGCTTTTGTTGATATTGGTAAAGCAACTGGGGAGAGTTTATATCCAAATCAAGAAACGGGTTTGCTAGCAAGTGTTGGAATTGGTTTACGATTTTTCTTATCACGCTCTAGTGGACGTAATGTGGTAAATGTGGATTTTGCCACTCCAATAAATTCTGATTATTTGTCGGGCTTAGATGTTTCAGTCACCATCAAAACAAGGTTCTAAAATCTGTTCTAAAAATAGAACACTTTACATGTAAAGAAATCTATTGAATCCGTTTTAGGCAACACAATTTGTGTCTTTTGACATATTTCTTGAAATGCTTTGATGACATTCAACAAGTTAGCTTATGAAGCTTAAAGTTAGAAACAGTCATTTACATTTACTGACATCCTTTTCGCGTTCTTTTGTGTCTTAATAACTATAGAACATTAAATTACAAGGTTCTATTGAGTAAGGTCATTCACGCTATTGATACCAACCGAGTCACAAGGAGTTCACGATGAAAATTGATATTCACCAAGAGCAAGAATACGATGCCGAAAGTATTTTTCTAGATGTGTGCAAAGTGTTAATCGCTTTGTTACTGGTCAGCTTGATGGTTTACGGCATCTTTATTTAGATGTGATTAAGATCTTTAATCATGCGGTCTAACACCGTTATGACTTGTTCAACCTCGATCGTCGCCATTAAATGATCGCCTTTTAAGCGGTAGCCCCAAGGTATTTGCTGGATAGGTTTTTGCAAAGCTTTACAAGCAAGCTCACTGTAAGCATCGACAACATATTGTTGATAGAGATAAGGCCCAGTTCGTCGCGGATTACTGTGCGCGTATAAGCCAATAACAGGTGTGCCTTGGGTGACTGCCATATGTGCAGGACCTGAGTCTGGTGCAATCACACATTGCGCTTGTTGTAAGGTTAGCAACAACTGTTTTAAGTTGGTTTGTCCCACCAAGTTAATAACGGGATGTTGACACTGTTTAATGATGTTGAGCGCCAATTGCTGCTCAAAGTCACTAGGTCCGCCTGTAATCACAACATCAAATCCTTTTTGTGAGCAATAGTTTGCTATTGCTGCGTAACGCTCGTTAAGCCAGTTACGTTCAGCTTTACTGGCGGCAGGCGAAATAACAATATACTTTTTTGCAGGTAGTTTTTCTTGCGCCCAGTGGCGAACCGTTTCATCTACTGGGATGTTCCACTGTGGGGAAGAATCTTCGACCCCAATAGCGCGAGCAAAATCGCGAAAACCATCAAGTACATGCATGCCTTGTTCGTGTTCAATATGTTTATTAACAAATAAACTATGCAGCTCTTTGCTACGCGCTTTTGAAAAACCTATTTTAACCTTGGCAGGGATGAAAAATGCAGCAATATTGGCACGCAAGGCTAACTGCATATGTAAGAGTACATCAAAGTGCTTGCCCCGCATGTCTTGTTTAAGCTTTGAGTAGGCTTTAATGCCTAAACTTTTATCAAATACCACAAAATCAATACCTGCTAATCCTTGCAATAGCTTTTGTTCAATTTTGCCTATTACCCAAGTAATGGAGGCGTTAGGGTATTGCTTTTGAATTGCTTGCACCGTCGAAACTGCATGACAAACATCGCCAATAGCTGATAAGCGCATTATACAGATTGACTGAGGGGCTTGTTTGAGAATATTGCTCAAAATAGTAGTTCTTAATGATGCAAAAGTAGGGTTAGTTAGGATTTTAATGTATAGTAAGGTATAAACCAAATAAGATTGTCTAAAAATTTCTTTTGAAAATTCAACAGATTGATAATCGTCGCACTTTGGTAACGACGAAAAAATATCGAAAAATTGTTGAGTCTAGTTGGTTTGATCATGAAAAGCTGGCGGAGCAGGGAGATATTATTGGTCAATCCGTAGGCCGCAGTACCACATACTTTTTTGCAAAAGAAGGCAAAGAGTTTGTTTTGCGTAAATATTATCGTGGTGGATTGCTTGGTAACTGGTTGGAAGATCGTTATTTATTTAGTAGTTTAAAAAATACCCGCGCCTATCAAGAGCATAAAATTTTACGCAAGATGCGTAAGTTGAAGTTACCAGTTCCCAAACCAGTAGCTTTTATGATTGAGCGATATGGACTGGTTTATCGAGCTTCCATCATTATTCGTCTAGTCAAAAACACTCAAGATTTATTCCATTTATTGCGACAAAGAGCGCTTAGCAATGAAGAGTGGCAAGCCGTTGGGCAAATGATTCGTCAATTCCACAGCCATGGAGTTTACCATTCAGACCTAAATATCCATAATATCTTAATCAACAAGAAAGGTAAGTTATGGTTGATCGACTTCGATAAAGGCAAATTTGTTGAGCCGGGAGCGATCAGCTTGCAAAGCAATCTTGAGCGTTTATTGCGTTCATTACGCAAAGAAAAAAACAAATATCCAGACTTCCATTGGCGAGAATCTGATTGGGCTTTGTTATTACAAGGCTACCTAATTCAGGATAGACATATCTAACTTATTGAATAAGTTATCATTACAAACTTTGTAACAAAGCCATAGTTAAAATTGACGGTAATTATAGCGTAAACCTCTATGCTAGAAGCATGACCGTTAAAAGCTCTAATGCAGTACCTAAAAGTGAACAGCAAGTAAAAAACTTGGCTAAGCCAGGACGCCGACTGTTCAAGAAGCTACTTTGGGCAGAAATTGTTGGGCTCTTGTTGCTGGGGTTCCTATTACTACTATTCAACGGACTTTTGGCTAAACCAATTCCCGATTCTTATATTCCGATTTCGGGAGGTGACTTACAAATTAGTTTTAGTGGCGATTTTACACAACAAGAAGTGCATATTGTGGAGCGCTGGCTCGCCGAAATGACCGATGCGGTAGAAACGGTTTACGGTCAATTTCCCTTAGCAAAACCCCATGTAAGAATTTATCGAGCAAATTCTGGCAGTGGCCCGGTGCCTTGGGGACAAATAAATCGTCCTGCCAAAAGCCGCGTTGATCTTCATGTAAATCTTAATTTTGATTATCCAACCATTCGCGATGATTGGACTGCGGTACATGAGTTAAGCCATTTATTGCTGCCATATGCAGGTAGTCGCGATAGTTGGTTTTCAGAAGGACTCGCCAGCTATTATCAAAACATTGCGCGTGCTAATGCCGGGCTGTTATCAGAACGTCAGGCATGGCAAAAGCTGTATCAAGGTTTTAGACGTGGAGAGCAAAACACCGAGCGCCGCACTATGCCACTGTTTGAAGCTGTAAAAAGCCGACGCGGTAATACCATGCGTATTTATTGGACTGGAGCGGCATATTTTTTAATGGCCGATGTTAGGCTTAGACAAGAATCAAATGGCTTACAATCACTGGCTAGTGTGTTAAAACAATATAGAGCATGCTGCTTACCCAACCACAACACCGTACCAGTATTAAGGACGATTAAAAAGCTTGATCAGCTATCAAATAGCAAGACATTTTCTGAATTATACCAACAGATAATTAACAGCCAACAATTTCCTGACTATAAAAAAGCATTTGCACAATTGGGAATTGATGTGCGTTGGGGCGGAGTACGCTTTAGCGATGAGCAAACCAAGCAGCAGTTAAGACAAAGTATCACTAAGCCAGCATCACAATAGTGGCTTTAACTAATCATGAGGCTAATAAAGAAGATCAGTACTAGCAATAGAATGTTTAATACTAAATATAATAAACCAAAAATACAGAAACGCCACGAAACTGCCCAAAAACCATGTTGATAATAACGTTTATGCGACATGAACAAGTAAACGACTAGAACAATACCAAGTAACGCCCCCATGGGTATTTTCGATAAAAATGGAATTAACTCAGCCAATTGATACCAACCCAAATACAGCAAAATGGCAGCAAAAAGTAAGCTGTGGCTGTGCATCAATAACACAAGGTGTTCAACGTACAACCGTTTCTTGCCAAGGTAGAAAATGCCAAGTAGTAATGCTAATAAGGGCAATGCGAAGAATATGGTTTGCGGCACAATTTCGATTGCATTTTGAGCAATACCCAAACCAAATTGTATTTTGGCTTCTTTTTGGCGCTCTTCGGGTAAGAAGAAAATGTTTGCGTAGCTGTCACATAAATTAGCGACTTGTGAATCAATTTTAGTATCTAGCCATTGAGGCCAAAGATTAAGATATTCTTTGGGGTCTTTCAAACAGCCTTTGTTACTGTCGAAACTCTTATCGCCAGTAAGACTTATTTTGACTCCATCTGGTTGCTCTTTAACTGTGTTGGTCGGTGATTCAGTATCAGCAACATTTGTTTGAGTCGTCTCAGAAACCGCTTGTAATGCTTGCGAAAGTCGATGTTTTTCTTGCTCAGAAATTCCAGGTTGGTTGAGTGCTTTTTCAATTTCCTGTTTGGCTTGCTGAATTTGCTCTTGTTGTTCAGCGGTAGTTTGTGGTTGATCAAACTCAATCTCACTGACATTAAAGCCGCCAAATTGGGTCATAACAAAGTAAATGACAGATAACAATAAATAGAGGCGAATGGGTGTGATGTAGTGATTTTTATGGTGTGAATTAGCGAAGTAATCCAGAGTCAGTTTAGCAGGTTTTACCAACGCCAAAGCTGTTTTATAAATCTTCGAGTCATAACCAAGCCAATCTTCAACAAATTCAACAAATAACTCTTTCAAGCTGCGATTCGGACGAAAGTTCTTTTGTCCGCAGTTTGTACAGTATTTTTCAGGCTTCGTTAGCTGTTGATTAGTTGTTGATTGGCTCACTCTGATCCTCTGGTACTTGTTGTTGTGTTTCAATTGGCAATATGTTGTCACGTAACTGTATCACGCCAAAGTGATTTAGCAATATTATCAATACAAACAATAAGATACTAAGGCCAATACGCCAGCTCAGTGACTTAACCAATTTCTTACTATTCTCTTCTCCGCCTTTGCCTAGGAAGAATAAACCGCGAAAAAGGCTGAATAAAATGGCAACCATCAATATAATAAGAACAATTTTTATCAACATAAGAAGTACCAGCGTTAAATAAATGTATAAAGTGTTGGTGTGGTGGTTGGCGCTATTATACGCAAAACTCTCGCTTTGAGCTGAAAAAGCATTTTTTTATTATCTGCTTTAGTCTCAAAGTGTGGTTAACCAGAATATAACATTAGATATCCTTATGGCTAAGCCTTTATTTCAAATCAAAATAGGTCAAAAAATTTTCGCGCCAAGTCTCGTGCCGACACTTGGCTTCCTGTTGCTTTTGCCTGTTTTGATTAAGCTCGGATTGTGGCAAATGGCGCGATCTGAGGAAAAACGTCAGATTTTAGCTAATTTAGAACAGAAAAGTCAGCAAGCACCAATGTCGCTGGAACCAGCTTTGCGGCAAGAAAAGCCAGATCAAAGCCCAGTAATCGTTCATGGAAAGCCTGTGCCTGATGTGCATTTTGTGGTGGATAATCAAAAACATGAGGGGCGATTGGGTTATGAGGTGTATGCTGTTTGGCAGCTCGAGTCAGCCTTACCTACTGGTGAATCGTACCTTTTGATCAGTCGTGGCTGGCTACCGCGTAAAGATTTTTATCAGCAAGTGCCGGATATTCCAAATTTTGATGATGAAGACATTAAAGGACATTTATATTTTTCTAAAGGGGCCAATCAAGTCGTAGCTAATAATGCTCAGTGGAAAAAAGTCGATGATTCATGGCTAATTGGACAGTTTGATTTGCAAACTGTTGCAGAAAAAGCCAAGCAAATAGGGTATCATAGCGCTCCTTTTGTGATCAGACAGCAAGCAGAGAGCGGTTCGCCTTTTGTAAGGCAGTGGCAATGGATTTCAAGTCCTCCCGAAAAGCATATCGCCTACGCCGTTCAGTGGTTCGGTATGGCTTTAGTATTGATCATTTTATTTTTTGTATTGAATTTGAAGCGAGTAAGAGACCATGAGTCAGCCAGCAGTTGACCCGAATGTAGATCAGAAGCAAAGAAGTCAGAACCGTAAAGTGGTTTCGGCTTTAGTATTGTTATTTGCGGCCCCCGTCATTTTGGCCTATGTAGCCTTTCATATGGGTTGGTTTAATGCCGCCAGCAAGAATAAAGGTACTATTTTACCTAGTCCCTATCCAAGATTTGAGCAATTTCAATGGTTTGATAGTGAAGGACAAGAGCTGCATTTCAAAAATTTTGAAACGCGTTACTGGTGGATCTATTTCCCTCAGACTAACGAGTGCGATAGTCAATGTGACATCAATATGCGTTTATTAACTCAAACTCATGCTGGTTTGGGCAAAGAATCGGAAAAACTGACTCGTTTAGTGGTGTTTCCAAGCGATATTCAATATGTCGATAAAGTTGAAAAACCTGAGCAGTTACAGTTAGCCAAAGGTAATGGTCAGCCAACTCAAGGTGATGGTGCGCAGCTTGAGGCTGGAAAAATCTATGCAATGGATGTGCATGGCAATATTTTTATGCAATATGAGCCAGTGACCAATGAAGAAGAGGCAAAACTCCGTAGTAAAGACTTACGAACCGACATTCGTCGCGTTATGAAAACTACTGGTTTGTAAGGCGGGGACTAACAGATGCAAAAAAGAACTTTACGCCGTCTAACCATTTTCGCCTGCTTACTCGCGTTATGCGTGATTTTGCTGGGAGCTTGGACTCGCCTGAGTGATGCTGGTCTAGGTTGCCCAGACTGGCCGGGGTGTTATGGTCATTACACAGTACCTGCAGATGCAGATTATATTGCGCAAGCCGAAGTTGAATATAACCAATATTTTGAAGCTGAAAAAGCGTGGCCAGAAATGATCCACCGTTATTTCGCAAGTGGTATTGGCTTAGTTATTGTCATTTTATTTATCGGTGCTTGGCTTGGGCGCCGCAAGGATCCGTCGATACCTGTATTGTTGCCAAGTATTTTGTTGCCGTTGGTTATATTACAAGGTTTATTAGGCATGTGGACAGTGACATTAAAGGTTCATCCATTTATTGTCATGTTGCACCTATTAGGTGGTTTTTCCATATTGTCTTTACTGTTTTTGTATGTCTTACAGCTGCGACCAAAAATCGTCTCTTTATCGCAAGTGGTGGCTAAAAAATTCAAACTCTTGGCGCTAGTGGGTTTGATAGTAGTCATTGGTCAAATTGCTTTAGGTGGCTGGACCGCATCAAATTATGCTGCTATTTCCTGTACTCAGTTACCATTCTGTAATTCGGGTTGGACTGAAAATGTCGATTTTAAAGGTGGCTTTGATCTATGGCAGAAAGGTTTCGAGTTTGATGAATTTAAGGTTCACGAACAAGAAAAGTTTGAAGCTGATTTGGCCAAAGCACGCGGCGAAACCTTCATTAATTATGAGGGCGGCGTGTTAACTCATGCTGAAAAAGTGGCTATTCATGTATCCCATCGTATTGGCGCTTATATTGTTTTCATAGTTATTGGTTTGTTGGCGATATTGTTAATCCGTGAGCGTGACAGTGTGCTATTGCGTCATTTTGGTCGCGCGCTGGCATTAGTATTAGTAGCGCAAATGCTATTGGGTATAAGTAATATCGTGTTTGCTTTACCTCTGTATGTGGCGGTGGCGCATAACGGTGGTGGTGCAATTTTATTACTGACTATGTTAGCTGTGAATTTTGTGGTGAGCTGGCAGTTTAGGGGGAAACATGGCAACTGAAAATAAAGTGTCAAATTCTCAACCTATGGATTCTCGCCCCATAACCTGGCGTGACTACTACGAACTGACTAAACCGAAGGTAGTTTATTTATTAGTGTTTACGGCTATCGTCGGAATGTTTCTAGCCAATGACGTAACAGTCAGTTGGTTACCACCTTTGAGTGCTTTAGTATTTGGTACTATTGGTATTGCATTAGCTTCTGGGGCTGCGGCAGTGGTTAACCATGTGGTTGATGCGCGTATTGATACCATGATGGCGCGCACCATGCAGCGTCCAGTAGCTCAAGGTCGAGTGCGTCCGCGCAATGCGATAATTTTTTCTGCGGTATTAGCAATTATAGCCATGCTATTGTTGTGGTTTTTGGTTAATCCGTTAACAGCGGTTCTGACTCTTGGTGGTTTAGTTGGATACGCCTTTATTTACACAATGTTCTTAAAGCGTGCTACGCCGCAAAATATTGTGATTGGTGGATTATCAGGCGCAATACCGCCATTACTAGGCTGGACTTCGGTTACAGGCTCTGCAGATCCGCACGCTTGGCTATTGGTGTTGATTATTTTTACTTGGACGCCACCACATTTTTGGGCTTTATCCATTCATAGAATTGAGGATTACGCCAAAGCAGAAATTCCAATGTTGCCCGTAACCCATGGTGAAGATTTCACTAAAACATCAATAGTGTTATACACAATCTTACTAATTCTATCGACTTTACTACCTTATCTGACGCATATGAGTGGCGTCATTTATTTGGTGGGAGCTATCGGTTTGGGTTTATGGTTCTTATATTACACAGTAGTGCTCAAGTACAAGCAACGTGAAGGTATTGCAATGAAAACCTTTGGCGTTTCGATTGGTTATTTAACCTTCCTGTTTGTATTCTTATTGGTTGATCACTACCTCAATCCTTTCTTATTAACATGGTTAGCGTAATGATTTTTAAGGCAAAATATAGTACAGGAAGCTCGCGAGTAGCTATAATTATCGCGGCACTTTTTTCATTAATGGTTGGCGCAAGTGTATATAAATTTCTATTTGCAGAAAAGCAAATGGAGTTAATTCGTACTTTTGAACAGCCACGCTCACTTGATGCCTTTTCAGCACAAGATCACAAAAGCAATCCGTTCAATGAAAAGAATTTTTTAGGAAAATGGAGTCTTGTATTTTTTGGCTTTACTACTTGTCCAGATGTTTGCCCAACAGCAATGAGTAATCTTAATCAAGTTCTAAAAAAAGTGGATACAGAGTTTTTAGTTGATACTCAAGTGGTCATGGTTTCGGTAGATCCAGAGCGCGATACTTTAGAAAGACTAGCAAAATATGTTCCAGCCTTTAATAAAGATTTTATTGGCATTAGGGGTTCAATAGAAGAAACGCGCAAGTTGACACAATCAATTGGTGTTAGCTTCTTTAAGGTTCCAGGGCATGATGATCCTAATAATTATTTAGTTGAACATACTGCACGTTGGTTTATTATCGATCCACTGGGCCGTCGCTTTGCTTTAATTTCTCCTGATGAGGTAGGTCCAAAGGAAGATTTAATTAGTTTGGTTGCTAGCGATTACAATATTTTACGCTCACAAGTTGAGCTAAAGTAGTACCCAACACTATTCATTAGGTCTTGCGTATGTCCTTATGGTCACTCTCGACTTTTAAGCAAGATCTTCGACAAAGACAGCAGCATAAAGCTATATGGCAAATTGCTTTGCCGATGCTGTTGTCCAATATGACAGTGCCACTGGTTGGGTTAGTTGATTCAGCCGTTATGGGGCATTTGCCAGAACCTTTTCATTTAGCGGCTGTTGGGCTTGGAGCCGCGCTATTCACCTTTATTATTTGGACCATGGGCTTTTTGCGCATGATTACAACCGGGCTTGTAGCGCAAGCTTATGGCGCGCAAAACAATCAAAAAATTCATGAATGGTTATACCTATCCAGTTTATTGGCGTTGATTATTGCACTTGTAGTGTTGCTGATTAATCCTTGGTTGATTGATGTTATTTTGTGGTGGGTTGATGGTTCTGAACAGGTGGAGCAAGGTGTTCTGACTTATTGGAACACTCGGATTTGGGGCTTACCTATCACGCTGCTGAATGCGGTAATGATTGGCTGGTTTTTAGGAATGCAGAATGCCCGAGTTCCCTTTTTGATGCTGTTTGTTATTAATATCAGCAACGTCATTCTTGATCTGTACTTTGTTAAAGTTGTTGGCATGAGTGTTGACGGGGTTGCAATAGCTAGTGTCATCTCAGAAGTTGTGGGTTTTGTGGTTGGTGTTATTTTACTGGTAAAACTGTTACGTCAACATCCGCTAATGGATCGAGTTTATTTAGCATGGAGCAAATTACGATACTTACTAGGTCTTAACAAAGATTTATTGATCCGAACATTAGCATTGGAGCTGGTATTCTTTACTATTCACGCTAGAGGTGCAGAATTAGGCGATAGCATTATGGCGGTCAATGCCATATTGCTTAACTTTTTACTAGTCATTGCTAATGGCTTAGATGGTTTTGCCAACGCAGTAGAAGCTTTAGTTGGCAAAGCCATAGGTCGTGACAACTGGCGTGAATTTCGAGCCAGCATCAGCGTTGGCGGCTTTTGGTCATTGATTATCAGCATGTTGTTTAGCATGTGCTTTTTACTTTTCATACCAATATTTATAGGCTGGGTTACGGATATAGAAAGCGTTATAATTAACGCACAAGATTATCATATCTATATTGTTCTTGTGCCGCTGGTGTCCATTTGGAGTTTCTGGTTAGATGGTATTTTTATTGGTGCCTCAGCCATTAAAACCATGCGAAATAGTATGCTATTAGCCGTTGGGTTTGGGTTTATTCCAGGGTATTTTTTAACAAAAGGATATGCTAATCATGGTCTATGGTGGGCTTATTTTGCATTTATGGTTATGCGAGCTCTAACCTCTTGGCACTTTTTGAATAGGGGTATTCAGAGCGGGTGTTATGTTAGTGTTGGACAATTAAGGCATTGCAAAAAATTAACATGAATTTTTTTGAAATTTACGCAGTGGCTTCAAGTCGACTATCTGGCCCTTATCTTAATCAGCAGTACACGGTTGATCAGTTTGAAAATGCTACTAAAACGTTTCTAAAGCTTAACGCCGAGCAAATCAAATGGCGGACTAGAGTGCATAATCGTAAAGCAATGAGTTTAATTTCAACGGCTCAAGTAAAGCATCAAATCAAAAAAGCTCTCACTAACAATTAATGTAACTGATACTGTTCGTTAAAAAGTTTTATACAGGATTCTTGTTGTAACAGATCAATGGCATTTAACATGGAAAGTTGATCTTTCTTTTTGAGTTTTTCGTTTAGCGAGCTTTCAAAAAATTGACACTCCGTCGGGTTCAATAATACGAAATTACCATTAGGTAATATTTGAATGTTAGTTTGACGAATATCTTTTAAGTAAACACCTTCATTATGCAATTGTCCCAACCAATTTCCTAACAAAACTGCTGTTGCTTGGTGTTTATCTGACGGAATGTGCTGTAAGCTGATCCCTGGAATTTGTTGATAGCGAAGTAAGTAGGCTTGTCGCTCGGCGCAATAAGTAAATTCTTGAGGCGAAATAGTATAGAAACCGCGGAAAGCCAGTAAGTAGCATTTTTGGAGCATATTTTGTAATTCTTGCAACGTGATATCAATACCGAAGCTGGTACGGCGTTGGAACAGATTTAGGGTTTGGCCGTCAATGGTTTCAACGAGTTTGGGTAAGCTATTAATGCGAGAAATGATTTTTCCAGAATATAAGGCGCCATCGTGTTGTTCAGCAGTAATAGTTTTTACTTTAGGTGGCCTTTGTTGATAAATACCACGTTGACCTTCTGGGAGTGTTTTGAAGCGGCGATGCACCCAGTAATATTGCTCTCGTGCTTGATCGATACATACCTCAAGGATTTTATTGGTCATGCTACAATCAATCTCATCATCACCGGTAAACTGAATCTCTGGCAAGACTTCAATGACCATTTTGCCTTGCTTATTTTTATGATAACTAACCGGCAAAACAATAGCATTGCCCAGTTTTGCAATGCGCATGGGGGAAGTGATAGTTGACATCGGCTTGCCATAAAAAGGTGCAAATACGGTACCCTTATGACCAAAGTCTTGGTCGGGCATTAACCACAAGTGTTTGCCGCTTTTTAGCCATTTGCCAATCGAGCGAATATCATTACGCCCAATGGTTTGCGTTCTATTGTTGCGACCTTTTTGGATATGATAATCCAAGGCTTTATTTTTATTGGGGCGATAAAAAGCAGCAAAGTCTAGATACTTTGACATTAAGGCCCCTGCTAACTCCAAACTGGTAATATGGTAACCAAGGAATAAAATGCCGCGTCCAGATTCTAGCGCTTTTTGATAATGCTCAAGACCTTTAACCTCATGGTATTTTTCTAAATCTTTGAAAGGCTTATACCAAGCAACCATCAATTCAACAAAACCAGTGCCTAATGATAGGAAGTGTGCTTTACATAATTTTTGTCGCTCATCAAAACTCAGTTCCGGATAACAATAGCGCAGGTTAGCTTCCACCACTTGGCGGCGCTTCTTGATCAAATACATTAGGCGCCCGATGGTACGGCCAATAGCATTTAAAATAGGATATGGCAGACGAGCAAGAATCTTTAGGAATGCAAAAATCAAAGCAATAAAAAATGCGCCTAAACCTTGCGGTTTCTCAGGCAGGTTGCTTGCTGGTGCGTGAGTTGTATTCTGAGTGTCTGACAAAATTGAGCACAATCAAGGGTTTTGCTCATTTTACCTGCTAATCACTTAATTACAATGCCGATAATTTTTGCCATAATGTTTTTCATCGCAAAGCAAACTAGTGTTACTAGATTACTATAATGTTGAATATGAGTAAGAAATTTATTTTACATGGCTCTATGTTTATGGCTTTGGCCGTAGCCTTGGGAGCTATGGGAAGTCATATTCTAGAAAAAAAGCTCTCTACCAGTGCGTTACATCTTTTTGAACTAGGCGTTCGCTATCAGATTTATCATGCGATTGGGTTGCTGGCGATAGGTTTGATTGCGAAGCAGTTTGCCAATCGTAAAACCTTATGGGCTGGTTGGTTGATGTTTTTTGGCATCATTGGTTTTAGTGGTGGATTATATTTTTATGCGCTTACGGAGCAAGTCTATTTTCGTCATATCATTCCAGTTGGCGGGTGTTTGTTAATTGTCAGTTGGCTGTGTCTAGCTTGGTCAGTTTTGAGTCATAAAAATGAATCATAATCATGAATTTTAATAAACAGCTTGTTAAGGCGCAAACGGAGTATTTTTGGCAATGGTCTTGCGACGTTTATCAATATACGCAAGTACGCAAGCTCTGTTTGTCTTTGCAAGACAGTTATCATCTAAACGTGAACTACCTACTGCTAGCGATTTGGTGTCAGTTGAAATCAGTTAATCTAAGCATTGAAGATTGGCGCTCGATAGAGACTGCTGGTGAGAATGTCAATCAAGTGGTCGAGACGGTTAGGCGTAAACGAAAACAGCTTAAAGCTCAACCTGATAACAGCACTCCTAATCAGGCTTATCAAAAGGCTTTGCAACTCGAACTAAAAGGTGAGCAAATAATTCAAAAAGCTGCTATCCAGTGCTTATTTCTGCGTGCTCAGCGAAATTTAGACGTAATTGAGCGACTGAGTTCACAACTTGATGCGCAAATGTGTGAAAAACTGTGTAAAGAATGGTCAAGTACGCTTGAAAATAGTGCAAAACGGCATAATCTACAGACTTATCTTGAAAATAAGATGCAGCAATCTAAACATTTGCAGTTTGCGTTAAAGAAAGTCAATATGTTGGCACAGTTAGTGACGAAGCAGTCTCTAGTGTTATTATTGGCGAATGACAAAAGTCATTAAATTGATTGTAAAACTCGCAATTTGTAGGTATCTACTGCAAAATGCGGCTTTTAAGATATAAATTTTATTATATAAATTGTTAATTTTTAACTATTGGGGAATTATTCTCGTGAAAATTGAAACTATGAAAAAAACAGCGTTAGTTTTAGCATTAGCTACAGCATTATCAGCTTGTGATAAAAAAGATGAAGCAGAAGCAAAAACAGAAGATGGCAAAGTTGAAGTTGCGGCTACAGAGAGTACAAGCAAAACTGAATTTAAAGACATGTATGAGAAAGCGGCTTATTCGATCGGGGTGAATTTTTCGAATCAAATGAAGCAAAATTTCGATTCGTTGAAAGATTATGGCGTAACTATTAACCAGGATCTGGTGATCCAAGGTATGAAAGATGGTTTTGCTGGTACGGCACAATTTAATGAGCAAGAAATTGTTGCTAATATGCACGAATTTCAAAATAGCTTGAATGAAAAGATGCAAGCACATCAAGCGAAATTAGACGAAGAAGCGAAGAAAAAAGCTGAAGAAAGTAAAGCGGCTGGAGATGCTTTTCGTGCTGAATATGCTAAAAAAGAAGGTGTGCAAACTACATCGAGTGGTTTGATGTATCGAGTGATTACTGCGGGCGGTAATGATGAAAAGCCTTCAGCAGAAGACTCAGTGAAAGTTCACTATAAAGGCACTTTTATTAATGGAGAAGAGTTTGATAGTTCATTTAGCCGTAATGAGCCAACTAGCTTTCCATTGGGTGGAGTGATCAAAGGTTGGACAGAAGGTTTGCAATTCATGGCTGTGGGTGACAAGTTTGAATTTGTGATTCCGCCAGAAATTGGTTATGGCGAAAATGATAGAGGTTCAATTCCTGGTAATTCGACGTTAGTCTTTGAAATTGAACTGCTAGAAATCAACCCAGAAGATAAGTAATCTGATTCTAATGGCGGAAAAGCGCTTTGAAACTTTTCAAGAGTTTTGGCCTTTCTATCTGGGCGAGCATCGCTTGCCCAGTAACCGCTTGCTCCACTATCTAGGCACTGTTCTTTCTTTAGTGCTGTTAATTTATTTTATCGTTAATAACATGTGGCTGTGGTTACTGTTGGTGCCAGTTGCTGGCTATGGCTTTGCCTGGTTTGGACATTTTGTTATCGAAAAGAACCGTCCCGCGACATTTTCCTACCCTTTATGGTCATTAAGGGGCGACTATAAAATGTTTTTTATGGCGCTAACTGGCCAATTAAAAAAAGAATGGCCTAAGTACTTTTGAGCTGCGCCTTTTTCGCCCATAACATTATCAGAAATAATAAAGTGCACACTATAAGATGCCAAATTTTATAATTTATTGTTTGGAAGTTGATAAATAGTAGCGTGTAAAGACCTAAAAACATTCCGATGGCTATCGGTCCTAACCTATTATTTTTTATAAAACCTAGGGCGCCAATTATTAACAAACCACCCATGACTATAATATAGCTAACATAGCCAAGAGCGCTGAATGTTATAAGTTGAGAGGCCTTCTTTTCGATTAGGAATTTATGAATATCTGCAAGAGGTTCCTCAATGAAAGATAAGCTAATGTATCCAAGTTCTTGGACAAAGAGCATACTTCCAACCCCAAACCGGAGTAAGCCATAAGCTAAAAACAAAAGGCTAATGATTATGATGGTATAACGGTGCATGGTATCTTCTTAAATATACAAGTTGTTTATTGTAAGAGATAAAAAGATTGGTTTTAGATGCAGCGTTTTAGTTTTTATGAGGATTTTTATATCGTTTTACTATAAAAAAGCACCGTTTACGCGGTGCTTTTGGATAAAATATAGTGTTCTGCGATTAATGTCTCAGGGTGGTGTTTTCTAGCACCACCACTTTCTCATCGGCGTCTAAAAGTGGACGCATCGCGTCAAGCAAGTCCAAACGTTGTTCAGATTCAGCCCATACTTCCCAAGCTTCGAAGGTATCCCAGCACGCCATCACAATGACATGATTTTCATCATCTTTAACGTGGAAAATTTCACCTGAAAGAAAGCCTGGGACATTGCTAGCTTTATTTTTAGCTTGGCGAATTAAACCATGATATTCATCCAATTTGCCATCAGTGATTTGTCTTTCGATAATAATTCGGATCATATTTTTATCTCATTAACCTATAGGTTTAGAGTATTAACTATAAGTTAATTATAGGGTTAATAGTATTTAGGACGTCGGAAAGCCTGAACCAGTCGCATCAACATGACTAGTGCGGCAATAATAAAGATGATTAGCATCCAACCTGGCATTGAAATACCCCAGAACTGCCAGCTGATTTTAGCGCATTCACCGGAACCTGTTAGCACGCTTTGAATGACTTCCATGAATGGCAGGACATCCATCATTAAATCTAAAGGCGCACCACATGCAGGCGCTTCTCCCTCTGGTAGGCTTTGCAGGTACACATGACGTCCTGCAATACCAACGCCAACTAGCGCGGCAAGTAAACCTAGAATTTGATAAATTTTGTTAGCGAGAGAATGAATGGTTGGGTTGTGAAGAGCATTAACTAATAACACAATTCCTAAGGCTAAGACTGCTACACGTTGAAAAATACATAAGGGGCAAGGATCTAAGCCATCAACATATTGAAAATAAAGAGCTGTAACGATGAGTTGATAGCAAATGAATGCGCCTAAGAAATTCCAGCCACGAGTGTTCAAGTTCATTTTTTTAGCTCGATATCAGTATTTTTGAAGTGCGAATTAGCGCACACTACATGGACTTGCCGTAAAGTTCAAGCATGTGTGCGCTGATCCGAGCATTTAGCGCTTAAAAAATAGACTATTTGCCTTTTTTCAGAGCGGCTGACAAGGCATCTGCGAAAGCACCTTGTGGTAGATTGTTTGAGCGCTGTTGACCTTTGCGTGGTGCATTGTGCTTTTGGTTGTGACTTGGGTTGCGCTTATGGTTAGTGTTGCTGCGGTCATGCGTTTGAGCTGCTTGATTTTTTCCTTGCGCTTGCGGACCAATCATAGATAAGCCGATGCGCTTGCGTTGCAGATCCACATCTAGCACCCATACTTTCACGATATCGCCGGCTTTGACCACATCAGAAGGATCTTTAATAAACTCGTTAGCCATCATTGAAAGATGTACTAAGCCGTCTTGATGCACGCCAATATCAACAAACGCGCCAAATGCGGTTACGTTAGTCACAACACCTTCAAGCTCCATGTTGGGCTTCAAATCTTGCAAGGTTTCGACGCCTTCTTTGTACTGCACCATCTTAAATTCAGGGCGCGGATCGCGACCAGGTTTATCCAGCTCTTGAATAATGTCGTTGATGGTGTGTGTACCAAATTGCTCATCAACATAGTGATCAGCATTGATTTGCTTGAGAATTTCTTTGTTGCCAATTAATTGACCAACATCTTGAATGGTCAACTTAGCTAACATTTTTTCAACCACAGGGTAGGCTTCAGGGTGAACAGCAGAACTATCCAGTGGAGTATCACCGCCCATAATGCGAAGGAAACCTGCCGCTTGTTCAAAGGTTTTCGGTCCCATGCGCTCAACTTCAAGCAACTGTTGGCGGTTGTTAAAGCGGCCATTAGCTTCACGCCATTGCACAATATTTTGCGCCATGGTTTTACTCAAGCCTGAAACGCGGGTTAATAAAGGCACAGATGCCATGTTAAGGTCCACACCTACCGCATTCACACAATCCTCAACCACACCATCAAGGCTTTTAGCCAATTGGCTTTGGCTAACGTCGTGCTGATATTGGCCTACGCCAATTGATTTAGGTTCAATTTTTACCAGTTCTGGTAGAGGATCTTGTAAACGACGGGCAATAGAAACAGCACCGCGATAGCTGACATCAAGATCGGGGAACTCATGCGCAGCAAGTGCTGAAGCAGAATAGACAGAAGCTCCAGCTTCACTGACCATGATTTTTTGTAGTTTCAACTCAGGAGCTGTTTTCATCAGCTCAGCGACCAGTTTATCGGTTTCACGGGATGCAGTTCCATTACCAATACTGACCAATTGCACCTTATGCATTTCACATAAGGTATGCAGTTTACGCAGTGACTGATCCCACTGATTTTGTGGTGCGTGTGGGAAAATGGTGGTGTGGGCAATAAGTTTACCCGTATCATCAACCACCACCGCTTTGACGCCTGTTCGTAAACCAGGATCCAGTCCCATAGTGGTTTTCGCTCCGGCTGGAGCAGCCATTAGTAAGTCATGTAAATTACGGGCGAAGATACGAATAGCTTCCGACTCACCTTGCTCGCGTACTTTGGCCAGTAACTCAGTTTCCATGTACAAATGTAACTTAATTTTCCAAGTCCAGAGTACCACTTGTTGCAACCATGAGTCGGCTGAGCGACCTTGATCTTTGATGTTGTAATGAGCTGCAATCATGCCTAAGCAAGGGTCATAAGCTGATTCATCTGCGATCATGGCTTTGTTGGACACCATTTGTAGGCTCAAAATGTTTTCATTACGACCGCGTAGCAGGGCTAAAATACGATGTGATGGAATTGAATTGAATAATTCGTTGTGATCAAAATAATCCGAGAATTTGATGCCTTCTTTTTCTTTGCCCTCGATTACTTTGGCTTGGATATAAGCGTTTTCCCACAAATATTCACGTAATTGCTTTAATAATTCAGCATCTTCAGCAAATTGCTCCATCAAAATCTGACGCGCGCCATCTAACGCATCTTTTGTGCTGACGATTTTATGTTCTTCATTAAGGTATTTGGCAGCCTCAACTTCTGGATCAAGGGTTGGTGTTTGCCATAAATCATGAGCCAAAGGCTCTAAACCAGCCTCACGCGCAATTTGAGCTTTGGTGCGGCGTTTAGGCTTATAAGGCAAATATAAGTCTTCCAATTCACTTTTAGTGGCAGCCGCTTTAATTGAATGTTCAAGCTCAGGGGTTAGCTTTTCTTGCTCTTCGATGCTCTTTAAGATGGCACTGCGGCGCTCTTCTAACTCACGCAAATAACCCAAGCGCTGCTCAAGATCACGTAGTTGAGTATCATCCAGCGCTCCTGTAACTTCTTTACGGTAACGGGCAATAAATGGCACGGTTGAGCCTTCATCAAGGAGTTTTACGGCGGCTTCAACCTGCTGTGGTCGGACGTTAAGCTCTTGGGCGATCTGTTGATTAATTTGTAACATCTTGTAAGTGAATATTGGGAAAAATATGGCGGCATAGTATAGTGGTTGTATAAATAGGAAAAAAGTATAAATTGGTTAAGGATTACAAAAGAATTGATTGACCGATCAAGCGTAAGTATGAGATTTTTCGATAACTGCTTGATATAGAAAGATTTACCAGTACTGGGGATAGAATAGAACATGACCGAAGAAACACCCAAAATATTAGTTGTGGATGATGATGTGCGCTTGAGAAGTTTATTGGAGCGCTACCTTAAAGAGCAAGATTTTATTGTGCGCACCGTTGAAAATGCGGAACAGATGGATCGTTTCTTAGAGCGCGAGAATTACCATTTAATGGTGTTAGACTTGATGCTGCCTGGTGAAGATGGTCTATCCATTTGTCGTCGTTTGCGCTCTGACAATAATCCTATTCCTATCATTATGTTGACTGCCAAAGGCGATGAAGTGGATCGTATTGTGGGCTTGGAAGTTGGTGCTGATGATTATTTAGCTAAACCATTCAATCCACGTGAGTTGTTAGCGCGGATTCGTGCAGTATTGCGTCGTCAAGCCAAACATATCCCAGGCGCGCCTAGTAACTCAGAAAGCGTAGTCAGCTTTGGTCGCTTTACGCTGAATTTAGCCACTCGCGAGATGACGGATGACGGCAACCCGATTTCTTTGACCAGCGGCGAATTTGCGGTGTTGAAGTCATTAGTGGAGCATGCACGTCAACCATTATCGCGTGATAAGTTAATGAACTTGGCGCGAGGTCGTGACTATTCGGCACTGGAACGTAGTATTGATGTACAGGTTTCGCGTTTGCGTCGTTTAATTGAAGTTGATCCTGCTCATCCGCGTTATATTCAGACCGTTTGGGGTGTGGGTTACGTGTTTGTGCCTGATGGTGGTGAAGCCTAGAACCTGTCTAGGGTAACCTGATGATAGAAAAGCAGACAATCGCAGCGTGAGAATTTTACCTAAAACGGCCTTCGGTCGAATTGCCTTGCTGGTTGGTTTTCTTTTGATTATCAACCAGTTAGTTTCCTATCTATCAATTTCTTGGTATGTTGCGCAGCCCTCAATGAAGCAACTGGTTCAGTTGTTGTCTTCTGATGTTAAAACAGCTTTGGCAATGCAACATGAGGGTGTTCCGCAAGAGTTTCGCGAGCAAATTCTTGAGCAACAGCGAGTTCAGTTTGTGTCCACTCGGATGGGTGAACCGCGTCAATTGCGTGAAGCCAAACCCTATAGCTTCCTTACTGAAGCGCTCGCCAGTAGTCTCGGGGTCGCTGAAGAGCGTACAGAGATGCGGGTTGAGGAATCGGATAAGATTTATTATTGGATCAAGTCTCCTGAGCACAGCAATGTCTGGCTGCGGATTGCTACAGAGCCGTTTGAAGGCTTTTACATTCACCCTCCGATTGTCTATTTTTCAGTGATTTTATTGCTTAGTTTGCTGGGCGGTTGGATCTTCACTAAGCAGATCTCAAGGCCATTGCGACGCTTAGAATTTGCCGCCCGTGAAATAGGTCGTGGTGATAATCCGGGTCAGTTGCGCGAAGAAGGCTTAGAAGAAATGGTTACAGTCACTCGTGCTTTTAACCAAATGGCGCGCAATGTTCAGCAGCTCGAAGAAGATAGAAATTTATTGTTGGCTGGTGTCTCACACGATTTGCGTACTCCATTGACTCGTATTCGCTTAGCCACTGAGTTTATGCCCGATGAAGATGCGGAAGTGCGTGATGGTATTGTGCGAGATACGGAAGATATGGATCAGATCATCAGCCAGTTCATTTCTTTTGTTCGTGATGGTCGTGATGAACGTGAACAAAAAGGTGATTTGAATGCTTTGGTTGAAGAGTGTGTTAATTCAACCAAGATCCAAACTCAAGATATTAGCGTAGAATTGGGTAAATTGCCGCAAGTAGCTTTTAAGCCATTGGCTTTGAAGCGCTTGATTACTAATTTGATCACCAATGCAATTAAGTACGCCAATCCACCGTTATTGGTCAAAACCGAGTTGGTCGATCAAAAGGTGCGCATTTCAGTGTTTGATAATGGTCAAGGAATTGATGAAGAAGAAATTGAACGTTTATTCCAGCCGTTCTCACGTGGTAATACTGCCCGCAGTGGTGGTGGCTCAGGCTTAGGTCTGGCTATTGTAAGGCGTATTGCGGAAATGCATCGAGGGCGAGTGACCCTACATAACCGCAATGAAGGTGGGCTAGAAGCTCGTTTTGAGATGCCGCTAACCCGTTTTCGCTAGATACAGTATGGAGTTAGGCTATTAATTGACCTGCTCACTGGATGGTGAGTTGGTGATCAAGTCGATAATATGCTGTTCGGTAAATACTTCTTGTTTATTACAAAAATCACACACCATTTCAATTTGTCCATTTTGCTCTTTGACCAAGCTCATTAGCTCGCTCGCTTGCACCGTTAATAAGGCTTGTTCATTGCGCTCTCTGGAGCATGAACATTGAAATTCTAACGCCTTAGGAGGAAATAGAGTCACTTCGTCTTGGTGGAACAGACGATACAAAATGTCTTGGTGCTCTAACTCTAGAGCCTCATCTGTTTTGAGCGTTTCAGCAAGCGCAGTAACGTGCTCAAAGGCTTGTTCACGAGTAGTTGGTGAGTCTTCACTTTGCGGCAAAGCCTGTAAAAACAATCCTGTTACCTTGTCGTCACTGACAAATAACTTAATATAAGTGGGCAATTGCTCAGACATGGTGAAGTAGTCTTGAAGGCATTCGCCGAGCGTATTTTTATCTAAGGACACCACGCCTTGGTATCGATGGCCTTTTTCTGGCTCGATGGTAATGGCCATTTGGCCGCCTTGTGTCCAGTCATCAAATTGATAGTCAGATTTAGCGCTGATCTGATCGTTAGTATGCATCACGCCGCGTAATTGGCCTTGGTGGTTGCACTCGGTGAGCAATAACTTTAGGAATGCTGGGCTTTGTAATTGCAAAGCAATTTTGCCATCTATTTTGATAATCTCAGTCATCAAGGCGGTTGCCGCTAGTGCCTCGCCCATCAAATGGCGCACTAATGGGCTATAGTTATGTTGTTCACAAATTTGCTGGAAGCTGTTTTGTAAACTGATGATTTCACCGCGGATCGGCAAATTAGCAAAGGTAAAGCGTTGTATTTGGTCAGTCATAGGTCATTCACATTTAGGCGCAGCTTATTACCAGGAAGTCCAATAATTAGAGCCATGCGTTAGCATATATCAGTCATGGCAAAATGGGGGCTTATTGTACAAATTCTAGGGTACTTATCGCAAATATTGATGGCGATATGGGCAAGTTGAATATTTTATTGCCCTTGCTTGCGCAATAACCGATGAATTTGCCGGCGCTGTTTTTTATCAGGTTTATGCTCAGACATTGGCATAGACTGCCTTTGTGCGGCCAAGGTTTCACGCGCTTCAATGCTTGCTTGGGTTTCTGTGTAAAGAGTTTGTGCAACTTTAGCGGGGCCGCGTTGTTCGGAAAGCGCCTCAACCAATACGGTTTTTTCGTGATGACCCTGACGAATTTTCAAGATCATACCTACTTGGATCATGCGACTAGCTTTGCCTTTAACCCCCTCGCAGTGCACTTTGCCCCCGTCAAGAGCTTGCTTGGCTAGTGAGCGGGTTTTGAAAAAACGCGCTGCCCATAGCCATTTGTCCAACCTAACCCCTTGATTGTGTTGAGAAGTTGTCAAATTTGCTGACGTTTTGTCAATGCCCATCTTGAACCTTACCTAGCTTTACATTAATCTGGCTTGCTTTATTTTTTAGGGCATGGGAATATGCGCCTAGAACAACCATTATAGTGTGGTTAAAAGGAGTTTGCTGAATAAAATTAATAGGGAAAACAACGACTTTTCGTGATAAATTAAACTAATGAATTCAACATCGGACAAATTTAATCAATTTGTGCAACAACGGGGTAGGTTGATCGCACAAATACTGGCAGCGATTTTAGCTTTAGTGACCTTGTTCATTATCGCTAAATTAGTCTGGCTGTGGGTTGAACACCTTCAACCAAAAGCGCCGGCTCAAGCTGTGGTCATCCCTACGCAAAAACCCAAAGAAAACGTCAATGTTAATAAGCTCGTGGCAATGCACATTTTTGGTGAAGCCAATGCCGTGCCTGAGCCAGAGCAGGTTCAAGCCGAAGAAACACGATTAAATCTCAAATTGATGGGAACCTTTGTTTCCCGAAACCTAGAATTGAGCAGTGCCATTATCTTGTCTAATGGTAGTAAAGAAAAAGCCTATTTTGTGGGCGATAAGCTCGAAGTTAGTGGTAATGTCACTTTGCATCAAGTGGAAACTCAAAAAGTCATTATTAAAAATGGTGGTCGCTATGAAACTTTGACCCTGATCGAGAATATCAATGAGTCTATGGTTTCCGCCCCAACGCCTAATTTGCAAGAAACCAATGATGCGGCAACGCGAACTATTGATAAACGTCGCGATTCAAGATTGACACAAGATTTAGGCGAGCTGAGAGAAAAACTTTATACCAGTCCACAGTCATTAGCAGGGCTTGCTCAGTTTGAGCGTGTGGTGGACGAAAGTGGAATGGTTAGCGGTTATAAAGTGGCGCCAGGTAAAGATCCGCGGATGTTTGCGCGCTTAGGTTTACGTCGCAATGATGTGATTAAATCGGTTAATGGTAGTCCGTTGAATGAACAGGGCTATCTTGGCATTATTGAAGAATTAAACAGTTCTGAATCATTAGAAGTGACCATTGAGCGTAATGGCCAACCAGTGACCTTGTTATTGGGCCTAGGCGCTGCAAATGCGCAGAATGATGGACAGCAAAGAACGAATAATCAGAGATTAAATAATGAAATTAAATAATCAAACAACGGCCAAAACAAAAGGATGGGGGGACTCAGTGATGAGTACTACAGGTAAAATGTTGGCGTTGACTTTAGCCGCTTCAAGTCTGTTATTGACGTCCTACACTGCCAACGCCGAGCGATTAAATGTGCGTGATGCGGATATTCGTGAAGTGGTGGAAACAGTGGCTCGAATCACGGGTAAAACCATGATTGTCGATCAGCGTGTCAAAGGTCAAAAAGTGACGATCATTACCGCGGGTAATCAGGATTACACTAAAGAACAGATATACAATATCTTCGTGTCTTCACTGCAAATGAACGGTTTTCAAGCGGTAGAAACGGATGGTGTTGTTAAAATTATTCAAGATCAACGTGCGCGTTATGAGTCCTCGCCAGTGAATGTGACAAACCCGAAAAAATATGGCGATCAATATATAACTCAAGTTATTCCAGTACAAAATGTTAATGCCCAGCAGATCATGAACGTATTGCGTCCTTTGGTTTCGCCTCAATCTGGCCATTTGTTTGCCGTTCAAGGTACTAACACGTTGATTTTACATGATTCAGCTTCAAACGTGCGACGTATTGTGGAAATTATTGAGCGTACTGATAAAGCCAATGATGAAGAAATCGAAGTGATCCCATTGCAGCACGCATCAGCAGGAGAAGTGGTTCGTATTTTAGAAAGTCTTAATCGTGCAGGACCACAGCAACAACAAATCAATGAAGTGCAAATGCCGCGCTTTGTGGCCGATGAAAGAACTAACAGCATCTTGTTGAGTGCGGGCGATAAACAGCGTGTTCGCTTAAGAGCTTTGATTAATAGTTTAGATCGTCCGCTTAATACCGCTGGAAACACTAAAACGGTTTTCTTGAAATATGCAAAAGCGGAAGATGTAGCTGAAGTATTGTCTGGTATTGGTGAAATCAAACAAAAAGAAGAACAAGCTCAATCAGGTGGACCTGCTGCTGCTGTTGGTGCTCGTGCCAGCCGTTCTTTGTATAGTATTCAAGCGCACGAAGAAAATAATGCGCTGGTACTAACTGCTCCGCCAGATATTATGCGTGAGTTTGATTCTGTGATCCGTAGCTTGGATATTCGTCGTAAACAAGTACATGTTGAAGCGATCATTGTTGAAATTTCTGATACTAAAGCTAAAGAATTAGGTATTCAGTGGTTGTTCTCTCCTGCAGGATCCGGAACTCAACCAGCGGGTATTATTAATTTTGGTAATACAGGCACCACTATTGGTGAGGTTGCTGGTGGTGCGATTGCCGCTCGCGGTACAGAAGAGCAGGTGTTTACTCGCGATCCGCAAACAGGTGTAATTACTGGAACTGAAACCGTTCGCTCGGGCGGTGATAATGGTTCTACTCTTGCTCAGGTACTCGGTGGTTTACAAGGCTTAGGGTTAGGTGTTGCTCGTATGAGTTCATCGGGAGTGAGTTGGGGGGCATTTATTAAAGCTCTTGAAGGCGTTACCGATTCCAATACTTTGGCACGTCCAAGTGTGACTACCCTTGATAACGTAGAAGCTGTATTTAAGGCGGGTCAAGAAATTCCAATTATTACGGGTTCAACATTAGGTAATAATAACGCTAATCCTTTCCAACAGGTTGATCGTAAAGATGTTGGTGTAATGTTGAAACTGACGCCACAAATCAACGAAGGTAACTATGTTCGTTTGGATATTGAGCAAGAAGTATCTTCAATTGCAGGTTCGACGGCGGTGGACGTTGTAACCAATAAACGCGAGGTCAAAACGTCGGTATTGGTTCCAGACGGTGGTCTAGTGGTATTAGGTGGCTTGATTGATGATGATATTCAAGAAAGTTCGCAAAAAGTACCCATATTGGGCGATATACCAATCTTAGGTCATGCATTCAAGTCGCAACGCACGCAAAAAGTGAAACGTAATTTAATGGTCTTTATTCATCCAACCGTATTGAAAGATGATAAAGAGTTGCGCGAACTAAGTTCAGCAAAGTACAGCTATATTCGTGCTCAGCAAATTGAGCAAGCGAATCGTGGTATCAGTTTGATGCCTGAAGAAGATGCGCATGTTTTGCCAACTTACGATGAAGCCTTGGTGTTGCCGCCAAGTTTTGAAGAATACTTGGAAAAAGAGGCTGAAGGTCAGTAATGGCTGAACTTAGCACCAGCACTCAGCAGGCTTCAGCGACCGAGGCGGGACGCTTTAGTCCATTGCCTTTTAGTTTTGCTAAACGTCACGGCGTATTTTTGATGCCAACTGAAAGTGGTATTCAATGCTTTATGCGTCACGGAACAACGCCGCAGGCTTTGCTTGAAGTTAAGCGTCACTACCCACAACAGTTTGCAATTGAAAAGTTGGATGAAGAGGCTTTTGAAGCGCAATTAAGTGCTTATTATCAAGCGGGCACGGGTGACTCAAGGCAGGCGATGGAAGATATTGGCGAAGACATGGATTTGTTCCGCTTGGCCGAGGAGTTGCCAGAAACTGAGGATTTATTAGAAGCAGAAGACGATGCGCCGATTATTAAGTTAATTAATGCGTTGCTTACCGAAGCAATCAAAGAGAATGCTTCGGATATTCATATCGAAACTTTTGAAAAAACCTTGTCAGTACGTTTCCGTGTTGATGGAGTGTTGCGCGAAGTATTGCAGCCTAACCGTAAAATGGCACCACTATTGGTATCAAGAATTAAAGTTATGGGCAAACTGGATATTGCTGAAAAGCGTATTCCGCAAGATGGTCGTATAGCTTTGCGTATCGCTAATCGAGCAGTCGATGTGCGTGTTTCAACTATGCCATCAAGTCATGGTGAGCGAGTGGTGCTTCGTTTGTTAGATAAAGAAGCTGGTCGTCTTGAGTTTTCGCACTTGGGTATGCAGGCGGATGCCATGAGTTTGATGGATGAATTGCTGCATAAACCGCATGGCATTATTTTGGTAACAGGACCGACAGGTTCTGGTAAAACAACAACCCTTTACGCAGGTTTGTCATTACTTAATAATTCAACGCGCAATATTTTAACGGTTGAAGATCCGATTGAATATTTGATCGACGGAATTGGGCAAACTCAAGTCAATCCCAAAGTAGATATGACTTTTGCTCGTGGTTTACGAGCGATTTTACGTCAAGATCCTGATGTGGTTATGATTGGCGAGATCCGTGACTTAGAAACTGCGCAGATTGCTGTGCAAGCGAGTTTGACGGGTCACTTAGTGCTTTCTACCTTACACACCAATACTGCAATTGGTGCGGTAACTCGTATGCAGGATATGGGCGTTGAACCTTTCTTACTGTCTTCAAGTTTGCTTGGTGTATTAGCACAGCGTTTAGTGCGTCGCTTGTGTCCTGACTGCAAACGTCCAGAGCATGCAAATCCTAAAGAGTGTGAATTGATGGGCTTGGATGCCACTAATCCGCCAGTCATTTATCATCCAGTGGGCTGTGAAAGTTGTAATCATCATGGTTATAAAGGACGCCAAGGTATTTATGAATTGGTGATTGTTGATGATGAGATGCGTACCATGATCCATAATGGCGTTAGCGAACAAGAAATGGAACGTCACGCGCGTAAAACTACTCAAAGCATTCGTGCCGATGGGCGTGCGCGAATTCTCGAAGGTATCACCACTGTTGAAGAAGTGTTGAGAGTCACGCGGGAGGATTAATGGCCGCGTTTGAATATGTAGCTCTTGACCCGAGAGGTCGACAAAAAAAAGGTGTTCTTGAGGGCGATACTGCGCGTCAGATCCGTCAGCAATTGCGTGAAAAGCAGTTAACGCCTTTGGATGTTATTCATATTGGCGATGCCCAAAAAGCGAAAGAAAAGTCTTCAGGTGGTTTTTTCAAACCGTCTATTAAAGTCGCTGACTTAGCATTGGTCACACGCCAATTGGCAACGCTAGTTAAAGCAGCTTTGCCTATTGAAGAAGCGCTTAAAGCAGTTGCTGAGCAAACGGATAAGCCAAAGATAAAAAGCATTATTTTGGGTGTGCGTGCTAAAGTCATGGAAGGTCATACTTTGGCTGATGGAATGGGTGAATTTCCCAATGTGTTCAACGAACTCTATCGTTCAATGGTTGCCGCAGGTGAACGAGCAGGTCATTTGGATAAGGTGTTAAACCGATTAGCCGATTACACTGAGCGCCGGCAAAAAATTAACAGCAAAGTCACAACCGCAATGGTATATCCGATAGTGTTAATTGTGGTGGCGATTGGCGTGGTTTCTGGCTTGATGGTGTACGCAGTGCCGAAAGTGGTGGAGCAGTTCACTAATCTAGGACAAGAGCTACCGATACCAACGCAAATATTAATTGCGATCAGTGATTTTTTAATCAATTATGGCTTGTATGCCCTCACAATTATTATTCTGCTCGTTGTTGGTATTCGTTATTGGCTTCGGAATCCTGATAACAAAAAACGGTGGCATGGAAAAATTCTGAAGTTGCCTGTGTTTGGTCGTTTATCCAAAAATCTCAATACAGCACAATTTGCTAGCACTATGAGTATTTTACATTCAAGTGGCGTGCCTTTACTTGAAGCAATGAATATTGGCGGCAAGGTGTTGTCTAACTTGAAAATGCGGCAAGCAGTCAGTGAGGCTGCAGTTAAAGTGCGTGAAGGTAGTAGTCTGAGAGTCGCGCTGGAGCAAACGAAATTGTTCCCGCCAATGATGATCCACATGATTGGTAGTGGTGAGGCTAGTGGTGAGCTAGAGCAGATGCTACAACAGGTTTCGGATAATCAAGAGTCTTTATTTGAAAATAGCGTTGATGTGGCGCTGAATATTATGGGGCCAATGATTATTTTATTATTAGGTATGATGGTGATGTTTATTGTAATGGCAATGATGTTACCAATTTTAAGTATGACCAATTCATTAACTGGTTAGTGATTTAGTCAATAATAAGCTATTTTTAGCGGAGTTTTATAACCATTATGAAAGCATTAAGTTTACAAAAAGCTAATACAATAACAAAGGCAAAAGCGCAGTCAGGTTTTACTTTAACTGAAATTCTAATCGCAATGGCGATTGTTGCCATTATGGGCACTATCGTTGTACTAAGTTTGATTGGTAATGTTGATAAAGCCAATATCCAAAAGTTAAAAGCCGATCTTGGTACTATTGAAACAGCTTTGAATTCGTATAAGTTGGACAACGGTTTTTATCCTACTACCGATCAAGGCTTGCGTTCTTTGATTGAAAAACCAACGTCTGAGCCTATCCCGTCAAACTATCCTCGTGGTGGCTACTTAGGCAGTAAAGCTATTCCAAAAGATCCTTGGAAGCGAGAATATATTTATGTTTCTCCAGGGCGTAACGGTGATTTTGATTTGTTTACCCTTGGTTTGGATGGTCGTCAAGGTGGTGAAGGTGAAAATATGGATATCGGCACTTGGAATGTTCATGAAGCAAACTTTAACCAAGAAAACCGCTAAAAAATCCGTTAAAAACTCACAGTTTTTTAAGGCTCAAGCAGGTTTTACCCTGCTTGAAGTTCTTATAGCCATGCTAATTGCTGCAACCATGTTTTCGGTTGCCGTGCTTGCGTTTAAGGATAATGAAGCTGCACGTTTGAAAACCAAAGCCTATCAACTGATTGGTTTGCTACAAGTAGCACAAGAAGAATCTATTTTACGTGGTGTCGAGTTAGGATTGCGCGTTGAAAATGAAAAATACTATTTTATGTTGTATGACGGTAATAAATGGCAGCCACTTAACGAGCATGCGTTGTTAAAAGAAGTTAAATTTGATGAACCAGTAAAATTGTACGTTAATGTAGAAGGTCAGGAGTCACTTTTGGCGAATGCGGCTGTAGAAACAGAAGGCTCTGAAAAAGACTCTAATACGGAACAGGCGCAAGTTGAGCTCAATGAACAGCGTAGTAAACGTTTAGTAACGCCGCAAGTTTTTATGCTTTCCAGTGGTGACATGAATGAGTTTACATTGACTATTGGTTTAGATCGTGATGCCCCAATTTTTTATCGTATTAAAGGTAATTTTCTTGGTGATATGAGTATAAGTCGAGCGATTGACGGGCATTTTCGACACGATTGGGATATTGAATTAGAAAGCGAAACACAGCACAGTGATTAAATTCTAAGATGAAGATATTAACTCGAAAAACACAAGGGTTAAGCCTGCTAGAGCTTTTAATTGCTTTGGCGATCTTTTCTATATTTATCACCCCTGTGCTAACAGGTTTATATTCGTCGAGTGTGCAATCGGTACTTAATTCCAAGGATAAAACTCTAGCGAGTTATATCGCGCAAAATCATTTGGCTGAATTGCAACTAGAGGAGCAATGGCCAAGCACTGGAACTAAACAAGGCGAGCTTGAGTTTGCAAATCAGTCATGGCGTTGGCAACAAAAGGTTGTAGATACTACTGATGAAAATTTACGCAGGGTAATCGTAACCATCGAATACGGAAAAGATGGAGCTTTTACTATGACTGGTTTTGTTGGCAAAAAGGAGTCTAAATAATGACTTCTGAAAAAAAAGGGTTGAAGCGAACTGCGGGCTTTACCTTAACAGAAATTTTGATTGCCTTATTTATTTTCAGTGTGGTTGTATTTGGTGCGCTGCAAGTATTTAATTTTATACAAACCACCTCAGAAGGAAACGATAAGACTATTGATCGACTACGTGCGTTGCAGATGACTGTTCGCCAAATTGAAGATGATATTCGGTATATGGTTCCGCGTGATAGACGCAATGAATTTGGTGACAAAGCACCATTACTTAAATCTGAAACCACAAGCGCTAATAGTTACTTAGAATTTACTCGTGCGGGTTGGCGTAATCCTGCCAAGTTACAACGAAGCAACTTGCAACATCTCAAATATGAGCTGATCGATGATGAGCTAGTTCGACACCATTGGCTATTTGTGGATAGTGCGATGGATAAACAAGAATTAACCCGCTCGTTATTGACAGGTGTGGAACAAATAAAGTTTGAGTTTTTAATCGAAAATGATTGGAAAGATGAGTGGACGCCAGAGCGAGAAGATCTCAGAGCTATGCCCGAAGCGATAAAAGTAACTATGCAATTAAAAGATTATGGTGAGATATATCGCTTGTTTTCGTTAACAAAATTTAGCGCTGAGCAAAAAGCGTCTGCCGATGTAGAGCCACCGTCAGATGTAAATGGTCGTAATTAAGTAGATGCACATGAAGCAATTAAAAAGCAATCATCGCGCAAAAGGTTTAGCATTGATTACGGTGCTGATTATTTTTGCGGTGTTGAGTATTTTAGCTGTGCATATTCTTAATCGACAAAATCTTCATAATAGCCGCACAGCTAATATTATTAATAATTCACGTGCTTATCAATATATGTATGGCGCTGAAGTTTTTGCGAAAAGTATGTTGCAGCAATACTTTGAACAAAGTAAAGATAAAAGAGTGCATCGAAACCAGCCTTGGGCTCAAGCACCAATGACTTTTCCCATTGAGCAAAACTTGGGACAGTTAGAGGGTTCGATCCGCGATATGCACAGCTGTTTTAATCTCAACAGTATTATTATGCAGCCACAGCAAGCTGCTTCAAATACCGATGACAACAATCAGAGCGATCAGTTAACAGAGCAGAGCCATCTACCTCCAGTGCAAACACTGCCTACACCTAATACCAAAGTAGATACAGAGTTTGGGGAAAAACTGGCGGGAGAAAAATTATTCAGCAAGTTGATTGAGCCGTTGATAAGTCAAAGTGAGGTGTCTCCTGACGCTTTAGCTACAGCGGTCAGAGATTGGATTGATGATGATAGTGAGCCTACAGGTGTAGACGGTGCTGAGGACTATACTTATACTGGATTACAAATTCCCTATCGCACCAGTAATACCTTGTTGGCACATACCAGTGAATTAATGGTGATTAAGGGTTTTACTGCTGAAATTTATGACAGTATTAAAGATTATATCTGTGTGCTGCCAAGTGATGAGGGTGATATTAATGTTAACACCGTCGACCCTGATAAAGCCGAGTTAGTTTGGATATTATTAGAAGATGTAGAACTTTCGCAAGTCCAGCAGGCGCTCCAAGAGTTGCCAGAAGATGGATATGACGAAAGTAGCTTTTTTGAAGCGCTGGGTGGTGGTAAAGTATCAGAGGAAGGTCGTGGACGACTGAAATTTAACAGTAAATATATGCAAATGACGGCAACTGCCATGGTTCAGTCGGGGCGAGCTCAAATGCAGTCTTTGTTAATAAAGAATAATAATGAATTTCAAGTGGTTGCGCGCCATATTGGAGATTAGTAATGAATGATCGACTTTATATTCGATTAAATAGTGATGAGCAGTCTGTGCAATGGGGTTTATTAACTCACGAGCATGGTGCTCCCAGCTTTGTTGAGCAAGGTCAGCTGCTGTTAGCAGATCTTGTGGCTTTGGCAGAGCAAGCTCAAAATCGAGAAGTAGCAGTATTGATCCCTGCTTCGCGAGTGCGTTGTTTTAATGTGCAGGCTCCCACCAAAAACCGTAAGCAATTGGAAAAAGCTGTTCCATATTTATTGGAAGAGCAGATAATTGAAAGTGTAGATACGCAACATTTTGCTCTAGGCACTATATCCAGCGATGGGTTGGTTGCCGTTAATGTGATTGATAAAGGATATCTTTCCAATTTATTGGAGCAGTTACAAGCGGCTAATATTGAACCAGATTATGTGGTTGCTGATGTAACTTGTTTACCCGTTTTTGATGATGCTTGGACGCTGTTGGATTCTGATAATGATAGTCAAGTTTTAGTGCGGCAATCTGCCAATGACTTTTTTGCAAGTGATCGAATGTTGGTTGCGGACTTGTTGCAATGGAATATGCAGCAACAAGTCGAAGCTGAGCAAAGCGTTAGCCAAGCAATCCGTATTTATTCTGATGGCAATGAAGCTATTTCACTTGAAGGTATTGCTGGCTTAGCTATACAGAAAATGCCTGTTGATGAAGTATTTCTTTGGTTATGTAGCCAGTTTAATCAGCAGCAAATTAATTTATTGCAGCAGCAGTATGCTTCCAATAAAAAGTCACAAAAAAATTACGGCAAATGGAAAATTACTGCTATAGCAGCTAGTGTATTACTTGTGGCTACTATTGCTTATGTGGTGAGCAATATTGTTATATTGAACTCGAAAAAAACTGAATTAGAGCAGCAATTATTGTCAGAAATCCAACAAGTTAAACCAAGCGTAACGGACGTAGGTAGTGGCTTGTATCATCTTGACAGTAGTTATCAGCAATTAGGGGGGGGGGCGGCTTCGGGTAATGGTTTAATGCTATTGATGGATAAGTCTTTTTCTGCAATGAATAATTCTCAGTTAACCTTTACTCAACTTGAGTATCTTTCCGATCGCGCGCAATTAAGTTTTGACGTAGAAGCACAAAGTTATACAGCATTAACTTCAGCTCAAAGTCAATTAGAGCAAGTGGGTTTGAAAGTGGATATGCGTAATGCCTCTGACTCAAATGGAGTTTGGAGTGCAAGAATGTCGATTAAGGTGAATTAATGAGCGGAATTAAAACATGGTTCGCTGGCCTTAATCAGCGTGAAAAAAGCATGGTAACTATTTTGGGCTTTATGTTGGTGCTATTAATATTGTTTATAGCGGTAGTCATGCCAATCAAAAAGTATATGACCGTGTTAAATACAGATGTAAAATCGTACGCAGCAGATTTACCGATAGTTCAACAAAAAGTTGCAGCGATTAAAGCACGTGGAGTTTCGACATCCACTGGTAATAACTTACCTTTGAACCAATTGGTTACTCAAACTGCACAAAGCTTTGGTTTAAAGTTTTCTCGCATTGAAGAAAAAAAACGAAATCAAGAAATACAATTGCGTTTAGATGATGTGGAATTCGATCAGCTATTGCGTTGGATTGCTATGCTTGAGCAGAGTCGTGGTTTGATTGTTGATACATTACGAGTGTCGGATACAGATACTACCGGGATGGTTGATGCTTCGCTGAAAATCTCTAAAAGTTAATTTCTTTGAATGAAAAAAATATTCCTATGGGCATTTATCGGCCTAATTATACTTATTATTTTAATATTAGCCCTTGCACCAGCAAGAGCTATTTTGCCTTGGATAACGGATAAAGTACCTGGACTCGTTTTAACTAATCCTCAAGGCTCTATTTGGTCAACCAAGGTTGATAGCCTGCAAATCAATCGTTTGCGAATTAATAATCTTCAATTAAATATCAGTCCTTGGTCGCTGTTACTTGGTAATTTGAGTTCTGAGCTGAGCCTTGATGATGAAAATCTTAAACTTAACGGAGATATTCGATTAAATAATGACGTGGCTGAAGTAAATGGGCTTGTTTATCAATTAGACAGTCGTTGGTTAAAACAGTTTGTTAAGGCGCCTATTAATGATATTTCAGGAATAATTAAGGGTGAGTTAGAAAGTGCCAAGGTTCAGCATAAGCAAAAAATTGTTGAAGATTTATCGGGCTTCGGTACCTGGAATAATGCCATCATAGATTACCCAAACTATCGATTAGAATTGGGTAATTTTTCATATAAGCTATCAAATCACGAGAAGGTGGCCCGTATAACAATCATTGATAATGATGGCCTGCTGGATCTGAAAGGACATATAGACATCGATCTCAATAATCGGTACCAGATGCAATTAAATACACAAGAAAATTTGCCCGAAAATATTAAGCGTTGGTTGAGAGCTTTTGCTAAGACTGAAAATGGTCGTATGTATATACAATGGCAAGGGAATTGGTAGCTAGTGGTGCAGACTTCTATTTTAACTGCAGAGCAATGGCAATCGATTCGCACTGTGCTGTTAGATATGGATGGAACTTTATTAGACCTTGCGTTCGATAATGATTTTTGGTTGCGACAAGTTCCCAGATTGTATGCCGCACAGCATAAGCTTGAAATTGAACAAGCAAGACAACAATTGTTCGATTTATATCATGAGTATAAAGGTACTTTGAATTGGTATTGTACCGATTTTTGGAGTGAACAATTACAACTTGATATCATCGGGCATAAGAAACAATTGGCGCACAATATTGCTTTAAGACCTGGCACTTTAGAATTCTTACAGCAAGCTAAGGCGCAAAGAAAACAATTGGTATTAGTTACTAATGCACACCCGGATACACTGCAAGTTAAACTTGATAAGTCGTTGATTGCTGACTATTTTGATGAGATATATTCTTCGCATCAATTTGGTCAACCTAAAGAGTCTGTGAGCTTTTGGCAGCAACTTGAACAGACTATTGAAGCAGAATTATCAGAATGTTTATTTATTGATGACACTGAAAGCATTTTAACCATTGCGCAACAATCAGGTGTTAAATTTGTAGTAGCTGTTAATCAACCTGATAGTCAATTACCTCAACAAGAATCCATGGTATATCCAAACGTGAATCAATTAACCGAACTGATGCCGAGAGAAACTGATGGCCAATCAAGATCTAAAAAATAAAAAGCGGCCTAAAATTAGACGTGTTAAAACGATAGCGCAAACTAGAATTTTCGGTATTGAAGAACTGGAGCTTGAGTTTTCTAATGGTGTTTATCGTATCTATGAGCGTCTAAAAGCCGGTAAATATGGAGCTGTAATGGTTTTGCCTGTGCTTGACCAAGAACACTTTTTGTTGATCAGAGAGTATGCAGCAGGAGTTGAGCGTTATGAGTTGGCTTTTCCGAAGGGATTGATTGATCCCGGTGAAACTCCAGAGCAAGCGGCCAATCGTGAGCTGCAAGAAGAAGCTGGTTATGGGGCAAAGGAGTTGCATTGTTTGCGAACCATAAGTCTGGCTCCTGGTTATCTTAGCCACCAGATGCATTTAGTTGTTGCACAAGGGCTCTTTACCAGTAAATTAGAAGGGGATGAACCTGAGCCGATTGATGTGATTGTTTGGCGCTTTGATGAAATAGACCAATTGCTGGCAAGAGATGATTTTACTGAAGCGCGCAGTATTGCTGCAATATACTTGTTAAAAGATTATCTGGAACAATAAAAAAGCCACCATTTAAACAAATAAACTGGTGGCTTTTTACTTCTAATAAGCGTGTCAAACTTATTGATTTTCTTGGGCTTTCATAATGATGATCTTTTCACCATTTTCATCTTCGCTCAGAGTACCGTTGACTTCTAAATATTCTTCAATTGGTTTGTCTCCAGCAACAACACGAATTGCAAATGGCTTTTCATGAGAAACCGACGCATCTTTGGCAAATACATTAATGTAGTGAATGCCTTCGGTTAGCGGTGTAACCTCAAAGCTATAGCTAGCATTGGCATCACCCTTAGCTTGAGCAAAGTTTTTGATATTATCACCAGACATAACCATATTGGCGGTAGGTTCAAAACGAGCAGCAATGGCTTTTGCACTATTGTCAAAACTTACGCTTACGGTTACCGTTTCGCCGACAGCTACACGTTCTTTGGTTAAGTTATATTTCATAGCAACTTCCGCTGAAGGTTTGCCAGGAGACTGGTATTCAGATGTTTTGTGTCCTGCATCTTGACTGCTACAAGCAGCTAGGGCAAAAGAAAAAATCATTATTAAATATTTCATAGTCATGTTCCTAGTTCTTAATTAATTCAACATCGTAGCAAGTGGCAACAATGCTGCTGCCTGCTGAGTTGTAAGCTAGTGTATCGGCAACAGAAATCCCCGCTGGGAAATTTGTAGTAATATTCGCAACGCCGGTACCACCATCTTCTGTAAAGGCGAGTAGTTGACCTTTGTTATAAATATAGCCATCCAAGTCATTGGCTCCTGAAGGTGTCATGCGTAGCGTATGGCTGCCTGCGCTAGCAATGTTGAGCCTTACAAATTTATGGTTTCCTAATTTATTCCAATCATTGCCAAAAGCAACATTAGAGCAGACTTGCTTTTTATCGCCAGCATTCAACGTAACGTAAACTGGTAGCACGTTAGCTTGTCCTTCATCATCGGTTTCATTCGCTCCCCAAATATCAACATTTGTTTGAATGTTTTGGGCAGAAAGCAAACTATTTAGACCGCTGGCATTAGCTGAGTTTTCTTGTTTTATGTAGGTCATAAAACTAAAGATGCTGGTAAATGCGTCAGTGTTTTTTTGCTGTCCAACTAAAACGTCATAGATGGACTTTAATCCAAGACTAATAGAGTCGCTTGCGTCATTGCTCGAATCGTAAATATCGTAAAGAATCGACTGAACAGAGCCTTCGCTAAACCAACCTGGATTGCTGACACTGTTGTTTTCTACGTTTATCGAAAAGCCGCTAGCTTGTGCTGAGCTGTGAGAATCACGATAGAATGAGTCATCTGTGATGATTCCAGACCAAGCATTACCAAAGCCCTCGCCAAAAGCTACCCGCATATCAAGACGATCACCGCCACCATGCGAACCTCCGATACTGTCAGAGCGCGCGGCATTATCTTCGAAATAATGGCCCCATTCGTGAATAACGACATGGCCATCATACTCATCGGTGTCGCTATTAGCGGCGCCTAACAGGAAAATTTGGCTATTGGTGTAATGCGATGTACCAATTTGCCCACTGGCTTTGTTTCCTGATTGAGCTACGTTGTTTGGGCTCCAGTTAATTTTTAGCGGCGATAAAGTTAAATTTGAATCGACCGCTTTCAGTTTTTCAACGATGTCATATACAAGATCTAAAATATGAAAAGGTGCCGCCACTCGAGTAGAAGTATAGCTTGAGCCACCCCAGCCAGATGCCGCATGAATGTTTTGAGTAATTGAAGTCTGATTACCAGTGTTAATGTTGGCCGAATCCATGACATATAAAGCATTACCGTTAGTATTGTCGATTACCTGGGTATCCCAAGATTGGGTGCCGGCTTGCTTAAATTCAGCTCGAACTCGTACTTTTACCGTGGCATTGTTTGGCGCAACAAAACTGTAATCACCATTGGCGTCAGTTACACTGGTTTCAAGTACCGTAGATCCTTGCAGTAATTGAATAGTGGCTCCGCGAACAGGATCTTGAGTTGTTGCGGCGTAATTCAAACCGTTGGTTGAGGTGTTATGCGGAACATTGTCATAGGTAACTTTGCCTGAAAGAGTAGTGCCAGCAGGTTTTGGGTTAACAGTAATGGTGACACTATCGTTGCTGGTTGCTCCTTCGTTGTCAGTGACGACCAGTTGAAATGATAACGCTTCTTGGTTTGCCACATCGGGAGCGGTAAAAGTTGCCGAGGCTGAACTTGCATTGGATAGTGTGACATTGGTTCCAGCCGTTTGCGACCAGCTATAACTTGCAATTGAACCGTCGCTATCAGACGATGCTGCACCATCGAGTGTGACTGAGTCAGTGCCATTAACGGTTTGATCTGCTCCAGCATTGGCGGTTGGCGCTTGATTTAAGCCTGCAACGGGCTGAACAGTGATATTCACTGTGTCGCTATCGGTTGCACCGCGATCATCGGTAACTGTGACTGAAAAGGTTAGCACCTCGTTGGCGCTGACTGCTGGGGCGGTGAAGCTTGGCATGGCTGCGCTGGCATTACTTAAAGTCACATTACTTCCGGCAGTTTGTGACCAGCTGTAACTTGCGATAGAGCCGTCAGAATCACTAGAGGCCGATGCGTCTAAAGTTACTTGGCTTTGTTCGTCCACAGTCTGATTAGCACCAGCATTGGCGGTAGGCGTTTGATTATTGGTGTTGATAGTAATGCTCACTGTATCCGAACCTGTTGCGCCATCATTGTCGGTCACGGTTAGACGTAATACGACGGTTGCGCTGGAGTTTGTGCTTGGTGCAGTGAAACTGGTGCTTGCTTGGTTATTGGAGCTTAAGCTAACGGAGGGGCCGCTTTGTTGGCTCCAACTATAACTGGCTATAGTGCCATCACTGTCGCTACCTGATCCAGTCAAGTTAACGGTATCTCCTTCAGACACAGTTTGATCGGCACCAGCATTGGCGGTTGGAGCTTGGTTGGCTGGTGTATCACTGCCGCCACCACAGGCGGCTAATAAAGATAATACGATGGTTAGCAGGCTAATTTTTACTATTTGCATGACTCTACCCCATAAAAATAACGATTTTAATGAGTGTAATACAGAAAAGATGAAGGATCGATGAATGATAGTCAAAAAACAGGCAAAAACTACGCTTTACCTGTATTTTGATACAATAAGTTACGCTAACTCTTTGTTTGTTTACTAGTTTTGCGTTAATGCAACATCATAGCAAGCTGCGGATATCGCAGAGCCAGCTTCGTCATAAGCCAATGTATCGGCTACCAGCACGCCTTCTTGCGCATCAAAACTTAAGGTTAACGGCTCTATTCCCGCATCTTCATTCAGTGCCAAAAGCTCACCATGTTGATAAAGATAAGCATCAACGTCATGCCGACTATTCGGTGTAACGGTTAGGCTGTAGTTGCCACTACTAGGAATATTCAATTTGATAAAACGATGGTTAGCGAGTTTGTTGCCAGTCGTGCCAAACGCTGCGCTGGTGCAGATATTCTGTCGATCTGTTGGATTGAGTTCAATATAGACTGGTAGCGAGTTTGGCTCGTTAGCATCATTTGCTGCTTTACTTCCCCAAATATCAATTGCTGGACTGATGTTTTGCGCTTTCAGTAAAGCTTCAAAGTTGGCACTTTCAGCAGGGTTATTTTCTAGGATATAAGTCATGAAAGTAAAAATGCTGGTAAAGGCTTCACTGTCTTTTTGCGCACCGATTAAGACGTTATAAATTGGTTCTAAGCCCAAACTGAATGTATCGGCATCATCGGTAAAGTCGTCATAGAGATCGTACAAAATAGATTGCACCGAACCTTCGCTATACCAACCAGGATTAATGGTATCGTTGGCTTCAACATTTATAGAAAACCCCGATTCTTGTCGAGCTCCAAACGAATCGCGATAGAAGGGATCATCCGTAATAATCGCTGACCAAGCATTGCCAAAACCTTCACCAAAAGCAACACGCGGGTCAAGTCTATCGCCGCCAGCATGCGGGCCACCAATGCTGTCTGAGCGAGAAAGGGTATCTTCAAAGAAATGCCCCCACTCGTGAATAATTACATGTCCATCATATTCATCGGTATCGGCATCCGCGGCGCCTAATAAAAAGATTTCACCATTTTGATAAAAAGATGTACCAATTTGTCCTGTTTCTCGATCACCTGATTCTGCAACATTATTCACGCTCCAGTTGATCATCAGTTCAGGCATATTGATAGTCTGGTCGATAGTGGAAAGTTTGGCATGAATATCATAAATCCGATCAAGAATATGGAAAGGGGCTGCGGCTCGAGTACCCACATACTCTGTGCCATTCCAGCCTGATGACGCATTTAGGTTGCGCGTCAATTGCTCGCGCTTTACTTCAAATTCGTTAGATTCAAGCACATACACAGCCTGCTGGTTGGTGTTGTCGACAATTTTAGTGGCGCCTAGCACATTCTCAGCGCCAAGGGCAAACTCTGAACGAACACGCAAGGTGATGAATTTATCCATTTTGACGACGATTTTGTAGTTACCTTGGTCGTCGGTGATGTCACTGGTGATCACCTTGCCATTTTCAATAGCTTCTACTCGTACGCCACGAATGGGCGACTGTTGCAGCTTGGTGTATTCGAGTCCGTCAGTCGTTTCATTGTGCGAAACATTGTCATAGGTAATTTTGCCACTAATATCGGCGTTAGGAATATCACAAGCAGTTAATAGGCTGCTTGCTAAACACAGTAAGAATAGCTGTATTTTTTGTTTTGAAATCGGTTGTACGCTCAACAACATCTCTACCCCGTCAGTTGCTTATTTATTATTTGAGTGATTATTAATCAAGGATCAATAACTGAGCCAGTGTAATATAAGATGAATAGAGGGTCGAGAGACTTGGTAGCGTTGTTACCAATTGACCACAATCGTTTTACATCTTGATACAAAAGGTTACTTCGAGTGCTCCATCAGCGCATCTTTATCGATAGGCTGGCCTTTAAGCTGCGAAACGGCTGCCACAACTTGCTGATCATCTTGCCAATTTTGCGCGCTTTCACCTGAAGGAGCGGTGATTTTATGTTCAATGACGCGATCAGGGGCGATGCCTTTGTTTTGAATCAGGCGTTGATTGGGAGTGTAGTAGTGTGATGTGGTCAACTTAACTGCGTTACCGCCATGAATAGGAAGAATGGTTTGAACCATTGCTTTACCAAAAGACTGAGTACCCATAATTATGGCACGCTTATGATCTTGTAAAGCTCCAGCAACGATTTCTGAGGCGGAGGCCGAAGAGTTGTTGATCAGTACGACTAAGGGTTTATTACGAAGAATGTCACCTGAAGTTGCATAGTGAACTTCATTGTCTTGTTGTAATCGACTTTTTGTTGAGACTATTACGCCACTGTTTAGGAATAAGTCGGCCACTTCAATAGCGCCATCTAAAATGCCTCCAGGGTTATTGCGCAGATCAAGGATCAGGCCTTGTAAAGGTGCTTTGTTTTGCAGTTCAAGCTTGCTGATAGCTTTGCTGAGGTCTTCCGCTGAGCGAGTTTGAAACTCGTCAATGCGGGTAAAACCAATGTTTGGCTCAAGTAACTCAAAACGGACACTGGTAACGTGAATAACTTGGCGAGTGATTGTCACACTTTTCTGGTTACCAGAACTATCAACAAAAGTCACTGTAACTTTGCTTCCGGGTTGCCCACGCATCAATTCTGAGCCGCGATCATTGCTCATGTTTGCGGTTTTTTCATCATTGATCGCAGTGATAAGATTGCCAACTTTAAGCCCTGCTTTAGCTGCTGGCGAATCTTCAAAAACTTGAGTGACTTCTATTCCATCTGGTAGGTGATTTGCACCAATACCAATACCGGCATAGTCACCTGTGGCACTTTCTTCAAGCTCTGCTAATTGTTCTGCCGTTAAATAGGTAGAGTAGGGATCAAGGTTACTGAGCATGCCGCGAATGGCGCCATCCAAAATTTCTTTGTCCGATAAGTCTTTAACGTAAGATTTTTTTATCTCGGCATAAGCATCCGCTAAAGCTGCCAACTCATCCAGAGGCAAAGTTTCGATTGAGCCTGTGTGAGGTATATTTTGCTGTGCTTCTTGTTGTACAGGATTATCAGGAAAAGAGCCTTCCGCGGGCTGATTTTCTTTGGCAGAAAGCACTAAGCTCATCATTAAAAGAATTAATAGACTGGCTTTTTTCATAATAATCCCTGTATGTTTCCTTAAATGTTAGACAACAAAATTGCGTAGGCTGGGTTGTCTATTTTATCCAGCTCGTAGGGTTTTGCGGCTTACCGTTGTAACGTATTTCAAAGTACAATCCAGAGCTGTTGCTGCCACCACTTTGTCCCGCAGAGGCAATGGGTTCTCCTGCTTCAACCCAGTCACCGGCAGTTTTTAACAAACTCTGATTTTGTCCGTATAAGGATAAATATCCTTTACCATGATCAATAATGGTTACCAAGCCGAAGCCGCGTAGCCAATCGGAAAATACCACTTGGCCATGATGGATGGCTTGTACCTGAGCTCCCTCAGAGGCAGAAATTACAATACCATTCCACTTTAACTTATTTTCAAACTTACTGCTGCCATAACGATGTAAAATTTTACCATTTACAGGCCAGTTGAGCTTCTTTTTGAATTTGGAAAGTCCAGACAGAGATTGCTCAGGAGCAAAATCTTGTAATTTTTTCTGAATGGAATTGATGATCTTTTGTAACGACTGTTCGTCACGTTGCAATTTTGCTAAGCGAGAATTCTGATCTTTATATTCTTTTTTCAACTTATCTAGAGTGCTTTTTTGCTCAGCTTTAAGATTTACTTGTTCATCTTTTTGTTTTTGTTGCTCAGCGGCAAGTTGCTGTTGTTCGAACAATGTAGATTGAATATCTTGCTTAAGCTCTTGTAAGCGAATTAAAGTCAGTTGTAGTGCTTTTATATCATCAATTCGCGCTTGATTGAGGTATTTATAATACTGCAGCATACGCGATATTTTCGCGGGATCTTCTTGATTGAGCAGTAATTTAATATACTCTTGCTGACCTGACATATAAGCACTTTTAAGCTGGGTAGCTAATTGCTTTCGCTGATTGTTTCTTAAGATTTCATTATCAGATTTTTCGCGATTTAGTTGCGCTAATTTCTTTTTATTGCTGGCTATCTGTTGCTCAGTTTGGCGCAGCGCATTTGAAGCTTTTGCTAAAGCTTGGTCAATGACCTGTATTTTTTTTTCGGTTTGCGACTGCTGTTGGCGATTTTGTTGTAGTTCTTTTTGTACGTTGGCAATAACTTGCTTGAGCTCTTTTAATTCACGCTCGGCTTGCTGCTTATTTTGCGCGGCAGAAAGGTTTGGCAGTAGCAAAAAATATGCAACAAAAAAACCTAAGCTCAAACAAAAAAACTGCTTGAGCTTATTAAGTGTAGAAAGTGTTGATGAGTAATTAAACTTCAAATATCGGACGTCCAGTCATTTCTTCAGGGATTGGTAACTGCATCAAATGTAGCATGGTTGGCGCTAGGTCTGATAGTACGCCATTGCTAATTTTTACCTGTGCTTTACGACCAATATACAATAATGGTACTGGCTCAGAAGTGTGTGCTGTGTGTGCTTGGCCAGTGCAGGCATCGGCCATTTTTTCAGCGTTGCCATGATCGGCGGTTATCAATGCTTCACCACCTACTTTTTCTAATGCGCTGACAATACGGCCTAAACAAACGTCAAGAGCCTCAATCGCTTTTACTGTCGCATTAAAATTACCCGTATGACCAACCATATCAGGATTGGCAAAGTTGCATATAATCACATCGTGTGATTGGTTTTCGATGACTTCGACTAGGTTATCCGTAACAAGCGTAGCATTCATTTCAGGTTGTAAATCATAAGTAGCCACTTGCGGTGAAGGAATTAATTTTCGATCTTCGCCTGCAAAAGGTGTTTCTACGCCACCATTGAAGAAAAACGTCACATGAGCATATTTTTCTGTTTCTGCAATACGCAGCTGTTTTTTGCCTAATTTCATTAAATGTTCGCCTAGAACATTGCTCATGGCGATTGGCGGATAGGCCACGCTAGCGTTGATGTCGGTTGCATATTCTGTGAGCATCACAAAATCGGCAAGTTGTGGTCGTGTTTTACGTTCAAACCCATCAAAATCATCATTGACAAAGGCTTTGCTGATCTGACGCGCACGGTCAGCGCGGTAATTCATAAAGATCACCGAGTCTCCACCTTGAATAGGTGCCGCATCACCAATGATAGTGGTTTTTACAAATTCGTCATTTTCATCACGAGCATAAGCTGCTTCTAATGCTTCCGCTGCGCTATCGAACTGATATTCAGCTTGAGCTTGGGTGAGCATATCGTAT
>JABXIQ010000009.1 GCA_013373015.1 Kangiellaceae bacterium | reverse complement strand
GCGCGGCGCACCATTCGTGATCTTGAGCGATAATGCTCCGACAGAAGACGAAGACCACGACCACAGTCAGGAAGAAAGGAAGCGCACTGCACTGTGGATGAAGAAGCACAAGGCCGAACTGCGGACGCTCGTGCTGGCGATGATTGTGATTGAGCCGAACGCCGCCAAGCGTCTGGCCTTCAAGACTTTCGGCGCGGTCTTTTCTAAATTCTGGGGTTTTCCGTTGAGGATTGCAGTGACTCGCGAAGAGGCGATGGATGTCGCCGAGAACCTGCTGTCAGAGGGCGTGGGGTCTGCAACATCCTGAAGAACGGCTGAGTGGACCGTGCGAAGACGGTTTCCGCCGTTCTGTTGAAAAACTAACGTTTGCGAATGCAGAAATGGAACTTACAAATTCGGCGCAAGCGTCTTTCTGATCAGGCTTTTCGCATTTGCTGCGGTGCAGGAAAAATCTTGGCCAGTTTTCGGAGGTTTTGGGCGGTGGCGGCGAGGATGGAGTGAGCCGGGACCGTGGCCCCAGTGGGGCCGCGAAAGCCCGAAGCGAACGTCATTTGCGCCACATGGTCCACGTAATCGAAGCCGGTTCAGGCCAAGGATTCTTTTGAGGTGGGCAAAGAGCATCTCAACCTTCTTTCGCAGCTTCATCGAGATCACATATTGCTCGGTTTTGGCGATCTCGCGGGCGACCTCGCGGGCGTCTTCGTGCTCTTCGCGGGTGATCTTGTGGGCCTCCGCATTCGGGCAGCAGTTCGCTTTTGCCGGGTATGACTGACAGAGCTCTTTCAGCGCCCGATAGCGGGCTGTGCCTTTGCCGGTCGGCCCCCGGTTCGGGTCGGAATAGTTCCGGCGGAACTGCTTCAGCTCATGGCCTTCTGGGCAGATGTATTGGTCGTTCTCGGCACCCCACTCGAAATCGGCACGGGTCCAGGTTCCATCGTTCCTTCCGGATTTATCGAAGACCGGGATGTGTGGTGCGATTTTTTGGCCGACAAGCCAGCCCAACATCGGACCAGTGCCGTAGGCCGTGTCTGCGATCAGACGCTCGGGATGCAGATCGAACTTTGCCTTCACGCGGTTCAGCATTGTCTTGCTCGACCCAACCTCGGCCTGCCAGATTGAGCGCGTCGCCTCGACATCGACGATGACCCCGTGATCCGTGTCGATCAGGTCGTTGTCGGAATAGCTGAAGAATGCTGGCCCTTTGCGTGCCGCGGTCCATTGGCTCGCCGGATCGGAATGGGACGTGAACTTGGGCTGAACCTCGCTGGCTGCCCCAAATGCGGCCTCATCCAGCGTGTCGAGATATTCGTGTACGGCGCGGGGCGCGTCGGTCGGATCACTTGTCGAGACGTCCCACTCTTCCTTCGGCGTCGAGTTCTGCTTGTTCGCGTCCGCTTCGATCAGGCTGGCATCGATGGCCATGCGTTGACCGCTGACAAGGCCTTCCTCGATGCACCTTGCAACGGTCGCCTCAAACAAGTGGCGCAGCAGTTCACTCTCGCGGAACCTGCCATGACGGTTCTTGGAAAAGGTCGAATGGTTGGGAACACGGTCGTTCAAATCCAGACGACAAAACCAGCGATATGCCAGGTTCAGATGCACCTCCTCGCAAAGCCGCCGCTCCGACCGAATGCCGAAGCAATAGCCGACCAGAAGCATCCTGATCAGCAGCTCCGGGTCGACCGAGGGGCGGCCCGTGTGGCTGTAGAAATCCGAAAGATGGGCACGAATACTGCTCAGCTCGACGAACCGATCAATCGACCGTAGCAGGTGATCCTGGGGAACGTAATCCTCCAGCGAGAACTCATAAAACAGCGCTGCCTGCGCTTCATGCCTCGGTCCCATCATCGTTCAATCCCTCCCGATGAGAAGAATTGAATCAGCGACTTACCCACCGATCAAGGAATAGTTTTTCAACAAAATACGCCCTTCTCGTTTGGTCACTTCCGCTGAGCCAACCATGTTTTCTGCCAGAGGTAATAGGCAGACTGGCTGATCGGCGGGCCTTCAAGAACCGCGAGGGTTTTCCATATCTTTGTCCCTTTATAACCGGCCTCGATCATTTGGGTGGCGACGGCTTTGCGCAGGTCTGTCATGCTGGGCTTGCGCCCCAAGCGTTGGCCTCGGACTTTGGCTTCTTGCAGTGCGATCTTGGTGCGGTCTGAGAAGCCTTAGCGATCGAGGCGATTGAGAGCGCTCAGCAGAGTGCTGATTTGAGACTGCCAATCGTTTTGGCTGTCGAAGGCCTCATCAAGGCAGCGGATATGAATGCCCAACTTCCGCGCGGTTTCCACTGTGGCGGCGATGCCCTGTGTTGAGAGAGTGAGGTCGCTCAGAGACGGGGCGATGAGTTCCGCGTCTGCACTCAGATCGTTAAGCCAGACGGGCGGTGCATTTGGCTCTTCTGGGTCAGTCCAAAAAATCCGACCTGTCGGAATGCCTTCCGCTTTAAGCCGGGCAAGGGCAAGCTGCCGATCCTCCGCGCTTCGCACTCCAGAGATCACGCCATAGCGATTTTCGGACATCGAAGACCTTTCGAAGAGAGCTAAAAACGGAGCGCGCTTGTTTTGGACCAGCAAACACCTACCACATCTTGTGTCTCAGAATTTTCTTGACACTGAGATGCACCTTTATGCTCCAAAAATGCACTCTTATGGTCCAATGACATGACATCAGCGCAATTTTGTCAGTGGAGCAAAAGAGTGCACGAAATTCAAAAACCCGAATTCGAATCAATCACAAGCCACTGTTTTAAAATACAAATTCAACCAACACTTTAGATCGAACCCATAAACGTGCACGTTTGGAGCATAAACGCGCAGCATAAGTCTGAACACATCCCAAACCCGAAACCCCACAACAGAAAAGCCCGCGCAAATTGCACGGGCCCGCTGGTGATTTCACGGTAGGTTTTCAGATGCGCCAGTGAAGCGCCGAACGGTGATGACAGTCCTCCAATTTTCCGAAGGGAAGGCGTTTCAGATACGAAGCCTCGAACACCACCGCCTCGTTGGAACGATACTGATCGGTTTGCATTCGGGCGAACGCTTCTTGGAAAAAGCGGTGTCGGACCGATGCAACTTGGGCGATTTTTCCAACTTCTATAATGCCACTCAATGTCAGACTTACCGCCTCGAACATCAAAGTTTCCCCGCCTACTGGATGAATTGAAACCTGTTCCAGATCAACAAGACCGAGTTCAAGCAAGGAGTTTGCGCTCAACGGGTCACAACAGCCGTGGAGATCAATATTCATCAAGGCAACACCAAGGTCGGGTGTAAATATCTGAGCGAAATCTGCTCTCCTTTTCTCGTATTTTGAGCAATATCCATCTTACAGCGTAAGATAAATATTGCATCACTCTCTCAGCCCCCTCTTCCCACTTTCTCATCCCACAGATCGAAGATTTTCGCGGCCTAGAACAACGGCTCGAAATCCTCGATTGTAAACGGCGAATAGCCTGATGGTAGGGAGTTTCGGTCGGTAAACGCACGGCAGAAATGACAGGTGTCCAGCCAAACGTCCCTACTGCGGCTTGCTTCCACCAACGCGTCAATCAGCAGTTCGATGACAAGCCCCCAGCGATAAGAGCAAGCACGGGAAAGACGTCGATAGAAATCCATCGAACTGAGTGGCGTGAAGTCGTACCCGGCGGTATCGGCATAGGCAAAACAGAGCCGGTTTAACTCCTGAACATCCTCGTCTCGGGCCAGAGAGATCTCACGAAACGGCACGGGCCTGAGCAGATAAGCCAATTGCTCTTCGCTTTTGATGTGACCAGCCAGTTCGTCAACGCCCGAGAGGATCAGCATCAGGGGCCAGTCGGGCTTTTTGAGGAGCGACTTGAAACTGTCGAGGATCATCGCCCGCCCCTCGGCGCTTTTCTTAGGAAAGATATGCTGACACTCGTCATAATGAATGCAGTGAACGCCTTTCTCCCGCGCGTGAAAGCCGATCATGTCCCAGATTTCGCGCTGCGTCATACGGCCCGATGTCGGCAAGCCAAATCCCTCTCGCAAGGTATGAACACCCAAATCTTTCCACGACATAGTTCCTTTCAACATAACACTGACGATACGCGTAGGACGCCCATCTGGCATGAGGGTTGATCCATCGTTGAGCTGATCAAGCTGGTGGCGGATTTCTCCGGTTTTCCCGATGCGGGACGGCCCCGTCACCATCAGGCCGCGTGCCTCAAAGGTCTGGCCAGCAGAGGCTTTGGCCCAATAATCGGCAATCATCCAAGAGATCCCCGCGCGCAGATCGTTTGCGCGCGGAAAGTCATAATGCAGGGCTTTGAGGGCTGCGATTTTCGAGGCCACGGCAGTATCAAGGAAACTCATTTCAGCTTCCCCGCGTGTTCCGGGCGACCGAATACGGCGCGCTCGTCCTGAGTGTTGGACGTCAAATCGCCCTCAATCGGCGGCTTGAACCCATCTCCAATGTCATAGGCACAAGGATCATGCTCCAGATCCGCCAGCGTGCCGGGCGCAACCGTGCCCTCGGTGATTTTCGGTTCTGACGACTGCATGCCTGCAGTGAGCACCGCGGCTTTCTTTAAGGCCTCCGCCCGCGTCATGTAACTCCGGGCAAGACCGTTTTCGATGGCCTTGCTCTTCAGATAATCGAACCTTTCCTAGCGCAAGCGCGCTAGGCGAACACGCGTGTCCTTCAGATTGGCGGGATCGTTCCTGCGCAGTTCCTCGTAATGCGCCAGAACCTCAGGAATGGTCATATCGCGCATCTCTGTCCAGCTCAGATCCACGCAAATTGGGGTCGGAGGCCCCTCGACAATGACAGTGACTTCATTCACGCAATCAGGATCACAAAACACGGTGACTTTGCGCTTTGTGCTGTCGCGGAATTTTTGAAGCTCGGGGAAGTTGTATGGCAGGCCGAACACTTTCACGCCTTCGTCAGTGATCATGGCTTCCTTGCGCCACCCAAGATGCAGCCGCCGATTCTGCGGAGACGGAACCGCGATGGCCCAGCCTTCCTCTGCAAGCTGCGTCGCGACGTGGATCGGGGAGCGCCCAAACACCGTTGTCCCATAGTGATTTTGGTATGGGTATTCGTCGATCAGATATCGCGTGATCAGGCGAAAGAGCTCTTCGCGGAAAATCACTGCATTCTTCTTGGCATCGTAGCCTTTGAGATGACCCGCCTTGCGCCCCGTGTAGCCATGAAGCAACTTGATGAGCTGGCTTTCCATCGTGCTCCACATCCGCTCGACGAAGGGCGTGTCGCCAGAGTGATACGCCCTGACATCGACCACCTGAGCCACCGCTCCTAAAAGCGCCGTCTTCACGGCCCCATTACGCAGGCCGGAGCCATTGTCGTGCGCGACACAAGCCAACCCGACCGCAGGCATTGGATCGCAATCACACCCGCACATGATTTTCTCGCGTTCTTTGCTGCGGGTCGCCATCCGCAGAGCATCCAAAGTGGCCTCATGGTTCGGGGCATCGGCAAGCGTCCAACCGAGCGGCATGCGCGTCGCAACGTCCAGCACAAGCACCAGCCATAGCCGCGACGTCACATATTCCTCTAATTCTTCGAGCGCCTCTTTGTCCTCCGCACTCAGCACCGTCCAAAATCCGGTTTTCCTCACCGGGGTAAGTACGGACAATTTACACTCATCAACTTCAACGTCTTCGCCAATCATGAGAGCGCGGGTATCGGTGCTACCCCTTGTGCGCGCGTTCGTTGCCGCACGCTCTCCATCTCTGGCAACGGCGAGCGCCGTCGCGTTGATCATGTCGACATGGTCAGAAACCGTCTTGTGTGTGACGCAAGTCAGCTCACTCTGTTCAAGTACAGCACGCCGTTCGTTTTCCGAGGTTGTGAGCGTCTCAAGACGGCTTAGCGCCACAGAGATTTGCGGCCTTTTCAGATCGAGATGCACCTCATCAATAGCCTGATCAATCAACTCGCGCACACGCCAATGGATACGTGGAGTGCGATTGCCTTTCAGCCAGTTTTGATCGGCCAGTGCCATCTCGTCAAAGCCCGCGTCGACGTAGCGCGTCCAATAGCCTTGTAAGGAGCGGCCCATCGGCATAATCGCACACTCTATCACACACTCTCGCGTACTCCCGCCGCGTGGCGTGATCCAGATCGGTCGATCCGGATAATGCGGCTGCGCAATGTCGCGAAGCTTTCTGCGGTTCTGCAATTTGGCGAGAGCGGGTCCCGTGATCTTCAGCCCCTCAGCCTCAAGAGCTTCGATACCAACCATCAATGCTTTGCGCAGTTTGACTGTGTCACGCCCCTTCGCGTTCAACTGATCCCGGTGGAAAAGCCCGCCCGTTTGGATTCGTGCGGACGCCAGGCTCCCGCGCACATTATGGTATGAGCGCGACGCGTCCGGTCGGCTTGAGCGGTCCAAAAACTGATCTGCCGTCCATGTCTCAGACCGCCCCGTCGCAACGTCTTCCGCACGGTATACTCCACATATTTGCGGGTAGAGAAAAAAGGACCTGCCGCCAGTCATCAACTGGGTGCCAGCAGGCACATGATAATTCAGACGCACACTCATTTTGCAGCCCTCCAGAGACGAGAGTTCGCCGCGATCACAGCATTCATATTGGCTTTGAGTGCGCCCCGCGCGATGAGGCGGAGGCAGGATTTCATGATTTGACCATTGGGCAAGTCGATAACGTTAAACAAATCAGACACGCGCCAGAGCGTTTTGAGATCGTAAGCCGCCACCTCCACAAGAGCATCCGCCTGAGGACCGGGTTCAGAACAGGCAAAATGATGTATCCGTCGCAGGTTGTCCCGGCGCGCGCGATTGTAGCCATCGGCATCTATGACAATGACCTTATGCGCCTCGGCTCGTGGTGCAGCTTGACGGATTGCCGCGATCTCAGCGATGGTCTGCGGCTTTGACAGGCTGGTCGCGTTGCGCATGAAAACGACGCACGCCAGACCATTCCTCAGCGTCAGCCTGAGATCAATCGTATGCCAGTGCATCCCTTCAGCAGGATGTTCGTATTGAAAACGCACAGGCTGGAATTCCACGTCGTAAAAACGCCCGGATGAAAGCGCCTCATGCGCGACAGCGGCCTCAGCCAGGCTCTCCGCCGCCCCGACTTTCGGGATAAAATTATTCGCAGCCGTCCGATACGTTAAGGCAACCTTTTGGCTCGTACTGCTTGCGGTCAGCGGATTGCGCACCCCGCTGAACGGAAGAACACCTGGGATGTCTCCGATGGTGATTTTGCCCGCCGTCCGGGTTTTGGGCAGGTTGTAGGCCCAGCTGTCGTGGTCGATGATTTCGATTTTATCTGTCATTATTTTGCTCGTTGTTTGGGCCTCTCGGCCATATTCATTTGTGGGTTAAAAGACGCCATCCGAGAGGCGCGGGTGCATCTCGTCAGCGGCTAGAAGGCGCGCCAGCGCGTGGCCTCCGGGGCGGTAGGCAAGTCGCTCGATCTCGACACGCTTGAAGAACTTTCTTGCACTCTCTCCGAGTGGAAGCCGATCGACACCTTGCTCTGCGAGCATGCTCTGAAGGGCTTCAAAATCAGCGCGCCGCGTCCCGCTCAGAGCGCGCAGCAGGATGTAGTCGCGTTCAAAAGCCTCCAAATCCGCGAGAGGAACCACCCGCCGTTTGCGGTTCGACAGTCGCGCATCCTGAAACTGAGACCCAACAAAGCCACCCTCCGCGAGGGCATGGATTGTCGCCACATTACAGCCCAGCAGCTTCGCGGCCTGAGCCGCCGTTACATGCCCTTCGGGGACCTGATCCAGTTGGTTCCTGACCTCTGACAGCGACGCATAGAACTCGGTCAGTCGGAACGGTTCTTTAAGCTTTGAGACCAGCCGCAGATGACCTGATAGCGCCTGCGACAGCAGCCAATGCGTCGTGCAGTGACACTGGCGAGCGACCTCTGCCAGCGGCAGATCATCGTTCCCGAGGTTCGACTGCACCTCGGTTACCGCTTGCAGACGTGAGACAAAATTTAAGATCACGTCGCGGTGAAGCATCGGCAAGCTTCCTTCTCCTATCGAGAAATGCAAAAGGATCATCTCACTTTCGACCAGGCGCTCCATCGTGTAGCGGTCGCAGCCAAGGACCTCCCGCGCGATCTTGAGCGATGAGAGCTTTTTCGCCTCACCAATGGCAGCGTCCATCACCGTGGCTGACACAAGCATCGCCCGGTCGCTCAGGCCGTTCTTCATCTCCGACGTGAGTTCGCCGCTGCGCTTAAGCTGGCGCGTAAGCGTGGAAATCGGAATGCCTGAGCGCTTTGAGGCCACGCCCACGGTGAGCAGACGCGGTGCCCCGCAGGTTTGGCCCAGAAGCGAAGTACCTTCGGGCACATAGAAATGATCCAAAACGTACTCCCGCATGAGGTGCCGCAACACGTCGAAACCAGGATCGTTTCGCCGTGCCCGCAGTTCCACGATCACCGGGCCATAGATTTTCGAATAATCTGGTTTATGGAATTTGAACGCCGACGTCCGAATGGTATTGAGCGCATTCCGAATGACGTTGGCCCCGTGTTTTGCAACAGCGCACCCTGCCGCACCAGCCTTGATCAGCTCTGGTGCAGAGAGTAGATGCGGGCGCGCTTTTGACCCAAATTTCAACAGGGTTCCTAAGGCTTCGCAAAACGAAGAGACAAAGTGAAACTCGAAACCGTCGAGCCAAGCCTGTCCGCGACCCAACCTGATCCGATCTGCGAGGTAGACCTCTAAGCCAAGATCCTCATCGGTCACCTCGGTAATTTCGCCCGGCACCCAGCTTTTGATATGCTGCGCAAAATCATGGACGGATTTGCTATTGCCCGAGACCTCCAATGGGACAAGCGCCACCTTATTTTTTAGACAGCAATGCAGGCTCGACACCTGCCAGACGCCCCTTTGAAAAGCGCCATTCCGAGCATCATCCGTGCGGCCTTCGAGCACGCAAGCAGGACAGACCTGCCCGCCAGAACACGTGAACGCCGTGGCCTTGATCCGCTCTGCCCCAAGCCGGAACCAACCTTGTTGATCAACGCGCGGGGTATTGAATCGAAGCGTGTCGAACTCAATTCCGGTGAGGTCTGCGATATGCGCGACTTCGGCATCGAAACCATTGCAGAGGTTCAAAAATCCAATACGCTGGTCGCTACACAGAGCTTGTAGCGATGCATAGCCGTTGTTTTGGGCGGCACGACTGGCCCGCGATGTGGCCGTTCGCCATCCGCCAGTCTCGTCGCGATCGGCAGGGGCGCTCGACACCCGTGCACGACAGCATCCCGCCCGCCTCGCGCGGGGGATTTCCTGATGTTGTCCATTTTTAATGAGCAGTCATGTCAAATGCGGCGCATCCGACACCTGCTGTCCCTTCATTCCGTTTCAGACAGGCCTTCCGGCGGCGCAGACGCCGTCGAAAGGTTGACAATTCGCTGGATGTGGGAGATGAATAAGAAAATCGTCGCTAATCGATTTCAAGAGGCCTTGGGTTCGCAAGATCCAAGGTCTCACCCTATTCAAACCACATGCACAAAGACACGCCCTCTATCGTAACGACAGGGGATCGCTCTCGATGCTTTTGGATGATTAATCTCTTACGTCTCTAGATCATTTTGATCTCCATATCTGTCGGCGAATAAAGTTTCGACGGGGGTAGACAAAGCCGTCGCAAGCGCGTGCTCGACACGCCGCGAGCGCGACGTCCCCAGACTGACTTCAGAGACAGAACTAGGCTTGATCCCCAATTCTGCAGCGACGTTAGAAAAGCTCGTTCCGGCGATGCGCAAAGCACACTTGATTTGCTCATGGCGCACCCTGTCTACGCGCATCTTCAGCCTCCTTCTCACCCTTCTTTATAGGTAGAGAGAATCACT
>JABXIQ010000030.1 GCA_013373015.1 Kangiellaceae bacterium | reverse complement strand
GTTGATAAGTTCGAATATCGCCGTGGTTATAAATTCTCGACTTATGCTACTTGGTGGATCCGTCAGGCTATTACTCGCTCAATTGCTGATCAAGCTCGCACTATCCGTATCCCTGTGCACATGATCGAAACCATCAATAAGCTAAACCGTATTTCGCGCCAAATGCTTCAGGAAATGGGGCGCGAGCCGCAACCAGAAGAATTGGCTGAGCGTATGGATATGCCTGAAGATAAGATCCGCAAGGTCTTAAAAATCGCCAAAGAGCCCATTTCTATGGAAACGCCAATTGGTGATGACGAAGATTCGCATTTAGGTGATTTCATCGAAGATACTACTGTAGATTCTCCTGTCGATGCCGCAACAGGCGAAAGCTTGAAAGAAGTTACTGATGAAATTCTAGCAGGCTTAACTGCTCGTGAAGCCAAAGTCTTGCGCATGCGTTTCGGTATTGATATGAATACCGACCATACTCTAGAAGAAGTCGGTAAACAGTTCGATGTAACGCGTGAACGTATTCGTCAGATCGAAGCTAAGGCACTGCGTAAGCTGCGCCATCCAAGCCGTTCTGAGAAACTTAGAACCTATCTTGACGAGTAGTTGTAATTATCATTAATTGATTATTGCATGGGCAGGAATTTTTGCGTAAACTCCTGCCCGTTCTTTAAAGAACACAAACTGTTTTTTCAAAGCCTATAAAAAGGTCTAGAAAGACAAAAAAGACTCAATAGCTGGGTCTGCCCCCAGAGTACAGTTGGTATGAGTTATATCTGACAAAACCAGCTTCGGGGTAAGCAATACAATCAGGGCCCATAGCTCAGTTGGTCAGAGCAGCGGACTCATAATCCGTTGGTCGAAGGTTCAAGTCCTTCTGGGCCCACCATTTCTCTTTTACCCCAATTTTTCTCTAAAATAGTGCTTCACATTTGCCGCTTTGTAATACAGTAGAGGCACTAAAACTAATGTGATAAATGTTGAGAATAATATTCCAAATCCCAGCGATACGCCCATCGGAATCAAGAATTGGGCTTGGGTCGATTTTTCAAAAATCAGAGGCATCAAGCCTGCAAAAGTCGTCAAAGAGGTTAACATAACTGGACGCAACCTTCTTACACCTGCGTGCAATACAGCATCACGCAATGACTCGCCATGCTCTCGTCGTAGTTTATTGATGTAATCAACTAAAACCAAGCTATCGTTGACCACTACGCCGGTCAGCGCTAACATCCCCATAATACTCATAATTGATAATGACATGCCCATCACCCAATGGCCAATCACTGCCATTGCCGCGCCAAATGGAATGACACACATAACGATCAGTGGTTGCACATAGGATTTAAAAGGTATTGCTAACAAAGCGTAAATGGCTAGCAATACAAATATTAAACTGATCATAATTCGGCTACTGGATTCTTGCTGATCGCGAGCTTCACCTTCTAAGGAATAAGACACACCAGGATAAAGCTTTAAGATTTCTATCGTTTCTTGATTAATACGACGTTTAATCGCTTCAATGTCGGCAGTTTCTTTTTCCACATCAGCAGTAATATTCAAAGTTCTCTGACGATTAATTCGTGTAATTCCTGATGGGCTTTTGCCGAAGGATAACTCGGTAACTTGGCCCAAAGGTACCTTCGCCCCTTGTGGTGTTGTGATCAACAAACTGTTAAGACCATCTAAAGAGCTACGCTCCTGTAACGCCAATCGTAACATCACACGCACATCTTCTCGGCCACGCTGGATACGCTGCACCTCTACTCCAAAAAAAGCATTACGAACTTGGCGAGCTAAATCACCAATGGTTAAGCCCAACGTTTCTGCCTGCGGCTTTAACTTAAACTGAATTTCTTGCTTACCTTTTGAGAAACTATCGGCAATATCAAACACACCACTAATATTGCCAAGGCTTTCTTTTACAGCTTGCGCCGCAGAATTTAATCTTTCAATGTTTGAGCCACGCAACTGAACATCAATCGGATCACGGCTGCGTCCAATTTCAGCTCTGAAAGTCAAAGTTTCAACCCCAGGTAAAACACCGATCATTTTCCGCCATTCAGTCACTAACTCTGAACTGGTTATGGTGCTTTCGCGTTGTTCTGGTGGCGTAATTTCGAACATAACACGCCCTTGATTGGATTGTGCGCTACCGCCACCTGACCCGCTGACCGAGAAAATATGCTCAATAACGCTATCACCTGTTTCAGGATCTCGATACTTATCTTGCAGCTCTAACGCAGCTTTTGTCATCTTTTCAATGTAACGGTCGGTCATTTCAAAAGGCGTACCAACGGGCATAGCCAATGATGCTCTAGCAACTTCACTTTGAATACGAGGGAAGAAAATAAAGTGCGTCCAACCACTATTAACCGCTGCCCAAATGATCAAAAGCAAACCGACAAACACCGCTAAACTGAGCTGCCAATGACGCAGTGCAAAATCTAAAGCTGGCTTATAAAACTTAACGATTGATTTTTCAAAACCGGAGGCAAATTTCTGTTGATATTGAATAATTTTATTAGGCTGCTTATCTCCACTAAAACTTTTAGCCTTCATATGACCAATATGAGCAGGCAAGATTAATTTCGATTCAATTAAAGAAAAGATTAAGACGGGAATGACTATATAAGGGATCTGAACATAAAAAGATCCCCAGCCACCACCAATAAACATTAAAGGAACAAAAGCAACCATGGTGGTTATCACACCAAAAGTTACTGGAATGGCAACTTCCTTGGTACCATTTATCGCAGCATCAAGCGGAGCAGAGCCTTTGTTCAGATGATTATAAATATTTTCACCAGTAACAATAGCATCATCAACAACAATCCCAAGCACTAAAATAAAGGCAAATAAACTGATCAGATTCACTGACACACCCATTTCAGGCATTAACGCCATACCGCCTGCAAATGCAATTGGAATGCCAAGACTAACCCACAATGCAATACTCGGCCGCAAAAACAAAGCCAGTAATAGGATAACTAATAATCCCCCTTGGATAGCACTTTGAATTAAAGTATTAAGTCTCGCATTAACACTTTTCGATCTGTCACGCCATACCCCCATTCGTACACCAGTAGGCAATTGCTCTTGCTTATCAGCCACATAATCTTTAACGATCTGCGCAACTTCAATCGCACTTTGATCACCGACTCTGAATATTTCTAATTCAATAGACGGTTGTCCATCAAACCGTGTATTAAGACTTTCTTCCTCAAAGCCATCCTTAATAACAGCCAAATCACCCAGCAATAAAAGGGTTCCATCATCTCGGGTTAGGACTGGTATTTGATAAAACTCTTGTTGAGTATAAGACTGCCCCTTTAAACGTAATAAGATCTCGCCTTGATCAGACTTAACTTGTCCAGCTGACAAATCAAGCGAACGGCTATTAATAGCGTTAGCAATATTCTGTAGTGTAAGTTGGTACTCATTAAGAAGATTTTGATTGACTTCAATCGCCAACTCAAACGCCCTAACACCCGATGTTTCTATTTGACTCAATCCAGGTAAAGCAGACAATTCTTCTTGTACAATTTCGGCATATTGACGTAACTCCTTCTCAGGTAATAACCCGCTAATAACTACACTGATGGTTTCTCTACGACGCTCTGCCTGCTGAATGATAGGCCTCTCAGCTTCTCTTGGTAGCGTATTAATTGCATCAATACGGCTTTTTACCCGATCCAACAAATCTTTAACGTCATAATTTTCTTCTACCTCAATTGTTACTCGCGATACATTTTCTGAAGAGTTTGAAATTAAACGTTTGATCCCCTCTAAATCATAAATTGCTTCTTCAATACGTGTAGAAACGGTCTGCTCAACTTCTTCCGGAGTTGCACCGCGAAACGGCACCACTACGTTAATAAACTGCAGCTCAGTGGTTGGGAAGGTTTCAATCGGAACTCTTTTTGTAATCGTGTAAAAGCCTGCAATTAGAATAAAAACCATCAGCAGGTTAGCTGCAACTGAGTTACGCGCAAACCAACTGATCATTGGTCAACTCCCTTAGCGTTATTAGTTGCTTTCTTTGTTCGCTCGGACACAGTTTGATCTCTTGGTCTATCAGGGCGCTCATCTTTCAAGCGCGCTTTGGCACCATCAGCTACAAAATTCAAAGCTGTAGTAACTAGCTGCATACCTTCTGTTAATTGCGGCTCACTTTGCATTGGATCAACCACACTCATTTCGTCACTCTGCCATAACACCTTGACTTTTTGGCGGCGTAATAATCCATTGTCATAGATATAAATTTGTTGTTCTTGCGAAATTAATTTCGATGGAATAACCACAACTTGCGACAATAACCGCCCTTCAATTTCAGCACTGACAAACTGCCCTACTTTCAATAAAGATTCTTTTTCCAACAAATCTGCTGGCAGCTTTGCTGTTACAAACCATTGGCGTGTCGCATCATCTATAACACTGTCCGTGCGATCAAGCGTAGCGATCCACTGCTTGCTCAAGCCGCCAAAATCAGCCTGTAGCTTTATCTGAACTGGGTCTTGTTTACTTGACTCTAACTGTAAAAATTGCACTTTATTACTTGCAACAGGTAAGCGAACCTCCAAAGAATCGCTCGCAAAAATAGTTGCCACTGGAGTATTACCATTCACTAACTGCCCAAGATCTGCTCGTTTTTCAATGATGTAACCAGAATAAGGGGCAACGATGGTAGCGCGAGAAAGCGAAAGTTTTGCTTTATTCAATCGAGCTTGCGCCGCCTCTAGTCGAGCTTTAGCTGAAGCCACTTGTGGCTCACGCAACACCAGAGCACTTGCAGTACGATTGCCGTTAATTTTTTGCCAATCGCGTTTTGCCTGCTCGGCTTTAGCTAACTCTTCATTAAGCGTCAATCGTGCATTAGCTAACTCTGCTTGGGCTATTGTCACTTCAATTTGATAATCGCGAGCATCCAGTTTTACTAACCAGTCGCCTTTTTCAAAAGCCCGCCCTGTTTCAAATTGCGGTGAAACTTCAATGATAAGACCTGAAACTTGAGCGACTAAATTGCCTGACGTAGCAGCTTGAATATTACCGTAGGAATCTACCAAAATTTGATAGTCAGTAAATTCAATAGGTTTAACCTCGACAACTTCAACCGCCTCTCGTTGTGGTCTATCAAAAGCCTTTGGTTTATTACCCATCATATATCGAATTAGCATCACTACCACAACCACTATCAATAAGGGCAGTCCCCACGCTAACCATATATTTTTCTTTTTGTGTTGCTGCATACTAAGAGCCAATTCTATTCAAATGAGTCAATTAAAGTCTGATTTTAACGATATCAATAGTGCGATGCACCCTATTATCCAACCTTTTTCAAAACTATTACTATAAAGTGTCAAAGTGAAGGAAATGTGACGACATATTTCAGTAATGTAAAGCCATGTAAAGGCTCTTGTACCGATAACTGAAGCTGGTTATTTTTAGCATACCAATCTCTAATATTTATGCTTTATCATCTATGGGGCTAACTAACGAGCAAAAAGCCATGTATCTATTCACTGGTATTAGCTGGTCTTTGCTGATATTTGCCACCGCTTGTTTTTGTTACATGCATACCCTCTTCGGACAAGCTGAATGTCCAAGTATAATTAGCTCATTAGGTTGGTCATTAAGAGATTGGAGTGTTTGGTTGTTTTTAATGCCTGTACTATTTGACCAAGTCAAAGTAGAAGCCATGGGACGAACGCAATTGAACCATTATCTCGTGCACCTTTTTAAACTTGCAGTGATATTGTGTAGCGTTTCAATTTTTATAAAACTGATTATTGATCAAGCAACATCAAGCAGCCAGCTCATCCAAAATACCTATTATTACTTACCTCATGAATTTAAGGTGTTTGTGATTTTCACCTTATTTGCTCATTTCTTTAAGTTTCATTGGCAAAAGCACCGTTCTATTACACCTAAAGAAACTTTAGAAAAACCGCCAGCAGAACACATTAATCCGAACAACTTATTACAAACAGATAATCATCTATCTTATTCTAATCAGGCTCTATTAGCTGTAAGCAAAGGGCATCAACAAATTTTATTACGCAAAGAAGAAGTTGACTGGATCGTAGCTTGTGGTAATTACGCTGAAATATACAGTAATGGAGAGCATTATTTGCTGCGAACGACTATGAAACAGTTGGAACAACAGCTGGGGCAGCAAAATTTTATTCGGATCCATCGTTCTTATATCGTAAACCGAAACTCTATTCGTAATGTTCAGCGGAATAATGGACAAAGCATAGTTAATATGTTGTGTGGCGAACAACTACCTTTAGGTCGAACCTACCAAGATAAACTTCCAGAATACGAGTTTACACATTGGCATTAATGAAATAATGTTACCTGAATATTGTTTACTATAAAGTTAACTTTATGTTTCAACTTTTATAACTTTCCCACACACAAATATTGATATTTCATTCATCACAAAACCCTGCCATTCGTCACAATATCTTTTAAAACAATAAGTTATAGCGCTATAACAAGCTTGTACTTTTATTTTTTATATTTTCATAAAAAGGACAAGTCATGTTGAATAAGACAACAAAAGCATCTCTGTATTTAGCTACTTCATTGCTGATAGGAACTAGCTTTGCTGCAGAGCAGAATAAACAATTCTCTATCACTCGTTTACAGCCACAGATAGAGATTAATGTTGATGGAAAGCTTGATGAGACCATCTGGCAAGAGTTAACGCCTATAGGACCATTACATCAGGTTAAACCGCAAGAATTTGCAGAAGCCAGTCAAAAAACAGAAATTCGAGTGGCTTATAATCAAGATTACTTATTTATCGCCGCAACTTTGTTTGAATCTGATCAAAGTCTTATTAACGCGGGGCAATTAATTCAAGGTCGTGATTATGAATTTGATGACCAATTTCATGTAGTGTTAGACACATTTAAAAGCGAGCGAAGCGGCTATTTCTTTCAATTAAATCCTAATGGGATCCGTCGTGAAGCCTTAATTGATAATCAAAACTTCCATGGTAACTGGACGACTATATGGCAAGGCAAAGCACGCATTAGCGAACACGGTTGGACGTTAGAAATTGCCATTCCTTTTAAATCTTTGTCCTTTGATCCAAATAATCAACAATGGGGAATCAATTTTGGTCGCGTGATCAAACGCAAAGGTGAAGTTATGGCTTGGTCTTCACGCGGTGCAGATAGTTGGGAAATGGCTCCCGCAGTAGCCGGCGCCGTTACTGGTATTAAAGATATTGAACGAGGCTTAGGGTTAGATATTAAAACTTCGGTAACCGCCAGTCGCACTCATACCAAAACCACTGATGAAAATGAACTAGAACCATCTGTTGATGTTTTTTATAAACCCTCCTCCGATTTAACTGTTTCAGCGACCTTTAACACAGATTTTTCTGCAACTGAAGTAGATGACCGAGTCATCAATTTAAGTCGCTTCTCTGTATTTTTACCAGAAAAACGCGACTTTTTCTTACAAGATATGGATATTTTTGAATTTGGTAATATCCAAAATAATGGTCGTCCTTTTTTCTCAAGAACTATCGGTTTAGATAATAATGGCCAACCGATTGATCTGAATATTGGCACTAAGATTACTGGTCGTAATGATAGCTATAGCTATGGTCTTCTAGGCGTGCAACAAGAAAATACTCTTGGCGAAAAACAAGAGGTTTTTGTGGGACGCTTTAATGCTAATGTTTTAGATGAATCCAGCATCGGCCTTATCTCCACCTATGGCAACCCTTTTACAGGTGAAAATGATAGTTTGCTGGGTGCGGACTTTAACTATCGTAACAGCAATATTTTTGATAATAAGATCATCACTGGAGGCTTATGGTATCAACGAACTGAAACTCAAGGACTTAACGGTGATAACCAGGCTTATGGAGCCAGTTTGAACTACCCCAATGATGATATCAATATCCGCTTTTCTAATTTTACTATTGAACAAAACTTTATGCCTGCAATGGGTTTTGTTAATCGACGTGGTATACGCGAAAGCAATCTAGGTGGAGGGTTTCAAAAACGCTTTAAAGATTCATTTTGGCGTAGCTATTACCCTTGGATTCAATCACGATATGTTACTGATTTAGATAACCGCATGTTAAGTCGACAAACCACTATCTACCCTACTACTTTTCAGAGCAATGCTGATGATTACTTTGAAACAGGCTATCAAATGCGTAGTGAAGTTTTAGATTTCCCTTTTGAAATTGCTTCTGGCATTGTGATTCCTGCAGGTAAGCATGATTTTAATGCTCCGCATGTATTTATGATGAGCTCACAAAGTCGCCCCTTAAGTGCCGAATTGTTTTATAGAAAAGGCGATTTCTTCACTGGAAAACAAGCACATTCACGTATAAGACTCAATTGGCGTCCCAACAAATATTTTTATTTATCAGGCAGTTACGACACCCAGAATATCAATTTACCCGAGGGTAGTTTTAGAACTGAATTAATGAGTCTGCACAATGAGGTGGCTTTCAATTCAGAGTGGTCATGGTTAACAACGATGCAGTATGATAATTTTAGTAACTCGATTGGTACTAGCAGTCGTCTGCGATGGCAACCTGATGCGCTCAGCTCGCTAACATTTATTTATAACAGCACCGATTATAAAGACAGTGAATTAAGCAACCCAGTTGACCAAAATCGTTTATCGATTAAATACAGTTATATTTTTAGACTCTAAGTAGGTTTCAATATGAATTTTAAATACCAATGGCTAATACTATTTACTCTTCTTTTTAACCTGCAGGCTTGTGCCCAAATGCCTGCTAACAGCTCACTACAAGTTAGCGATGAGCAGCAATTGCGTCACTTGAAAACCGTTTTGTGGTCACAAGCATATCGCACCAATGATACTGAATTATTAGATCGCATTCTGCATGACAGCTTTCAGTTTGTGCAAAATGATGGTTCGTTATCCAATAAACGAAAAGAAATCGAGTTTCTGCAAACTAGCGAATGGAAGCCTCGTTCATTTCGCTATGAAATACAACGACTTGAAATATATCATGAGCGGTTTGCTGTGGTTTCGGGTATTGGTCATGTGATTGCCTCAGATGGTACGCCTTATCACTACACATCAAGCAATCATCTGATCAAGGAAGACGGCCGCTGGCAAGCAATATCATCTCACGTATCAGGTTATACGGAACAGGTTTCACAGAAATAATCCTAAAAATCAGGAATTTAGTAAGAGACTTAAACATAGCTAGAAACCAAACGCTGTTCATTATAATATGCAGAGCAAATAACAAAGTCTGAGGATAGACCTAATGAACAGCAAATTCGCATTGATGGGACTGGTAATTGCCAGCTTGCAACTCTTTGCCTGTGATCAAGCAAACACTGACGCGCAAAAGAGCAACGCAAAAAAAAATGAGCAAGTCGTAGAACCTTTAACAAAAGAACAAGCTGATACAACCGAACTAGCCAGCAATTATCCGCAAGAGCTTCCCAAAGGCCGTTTGCCAAGTAGTATCTATCCAACCTCTTATAATTTAGACCTAACCATTGATCCGGATCAAAGCCACTTCCAAGGCAAAACACGCATTGAACTTATATTGCAAGAACCTAGTAGTCATATTTGGTTGCACGGTAAAGACTTAACAGCAACAAGCGTTAGTTTAAAGTTACAAGATGGCTCTTTGTTACAAGGCACTTATCAACAATTGGATGATACTGGTGTATCAAAGATCAGCTTTGAACAACAGGCTACCACTGGCAATGCAACTCTTATTATTGACTATAGTGCGCCTTTTAACACCTCTTTAGAAGGTTTATATAAGGTTAAAGATGGTGAGCTTAACTATGTCTTTACTCAATTTGAGGCAACAGCTGCACGTTTAGCATTTCCGAGTTTTGACGAGCCTGCTTTTAAAGTACCTTTTACTTACAGCATGACGGTGCGTAACGAGCATTCTGCTTTTACCAATACTCCAGCAGTTTCTGAAACTGATTTAGGTAATGGTTTTAAGAGGATTGTTTTCGCTAAATCGAAACCACTTCCGACCTACTTAATTGCATTTTCAGTTGGTGAGTTTGACGTTATAGAGTGGAATGCCTTGCCAACAACCGATGTTCGTGATTTTGAAATTCCGCTACGTGGTATTGCGCCAAAAGGTAAAGGCGACAAACTTAATTATGCCTTGGAAAATACCAAGGCCATTTTGGAGTCACTAGAAAACTACTTCCAAATTCCATACCCTTACGCCAAGCTGGATATTGTAGCTGCACCAGATTTTGCCTTTGGAGCAATGGAAAATGCAGGATTAATCATTTACCGCGAGCAACTTTTATTATTGGATGAATCCTCTTCATTGCGTCAGAAGCGCTCTTATATGAATGTCCATGCACACGAGTTAGCGCACCAATGGTTTGGCAATCTGGTAACACCAGAATGGTGGGATGATATTTGGCTCAATGAAGCATTTGCCACTTGGATGGCCTATACTTCGAACCATACTATTTTCCCTGAGCAAAAGTTTGATGAAACCTTGTTACAACGCTCCCTTGGTGCAATGGGGCAAGACAGTTTAATTAGCGCACGTCAAATTCGTCAACCGATTGAAAGTAACCACGATATTGATTCCGCTTTCGATGGGATCACCTACTCTAAAGGTGGCGGTGTGTTACGCATGTTGGAGTCATTTTTAACACCAGAAAAATTCCAAGCTGGTATACAGCATTATATGAAAAAGTTTGCTTTCAAAAATGCTACCGCAAATGATTTTATTACCGCTATTGGTGAAAAAGCAGAAAATATCCCTGTTGACGTGATCCGTAATGCTTTCAATAGCTTTCTCGAACAACCCGGCATTCCTTATCTTGACGTTGCAATGCAGTGCCAAGATAACCAAGCCAGTATAGAAGTTAATCAGTCACGTTACTTACCAGTTGGTTCAAAAGGCTCTACACAGCAAACATGGCAAGTACCTGCTTGTCTTGGATATGCGATTGATGGAACAGAGCATCAATACTGCCAAGTTTTTGATAAAGCCACACAAACCATTGAGCTACCAGAAGCGGGTTGTCCCGACTTCCTTGTGCCAAATTCACAAGGCGCAGGTTATTACCGATACTCAATGTCTGGAGAAGCATGGCAGAATCTTTTCAAACATAAAGATATGTTAAGTACTGTCGAAATGATGTCTGCCAATGATAGTTTTGACGCTGCGATTAATGCAGGTAAATTAAACTTTACTGATCTAGTACAAGTCGCTCCAGAGTTAATTGATTCAAGTTCAGCCAAAATAGCAACCGCCCCGCTCGGTATGCTGTCTTTTGCATACGACAAGATCGCACAAACTGAATCACAAAAAGACGTATTAGCCAAAGTTAATCAAAATCTGTACGCAAATAAACTTAAAGCTCTAGGATTAACCAGTAGTAAAGATGACTCTGTTGATGATACTCAACTAAGAACAAGCTTGATCAATTTCTTAGCAAAACAAGGACAAGATCAAACTATTCGCCAAACATTAACCGATATGGCAACCGCCTACACTGGCTATCAAAAAGACCACAAAATCAATAACGACAATGTTGATAGCAATCTAATTGGTAGCGCCATCGCCATTGCAGTTGATCAACTGGGTACTGATTATGCTAAACATTTATTAGAGCTCTTAAAGCAAGCCAATGATGGAACTATACGCAATAGATTACTTAATGGGTTAGCTGCGGTTGAAGATCCTGAGTTTGCACAAGAGTTACGCGAATTGATCAAATCAGAAACTGTACGTGATAATGAAATATTCATCATCCTATTTGGACAAATGTCAAAAAATGAATTACGTCCAGCTATGTGGCAATGGTTTAAAGACAACTTCGAAGCGATTAAGGCTCGTATTTCAGGATTTTCTCAGGCGCGCATTCCATTTGTTGCCAACTCATTCTGTACATTACAAGATGCCAAACAAGTAGAAGCTTTCTTTGAGCCAAGGGTAGAAAGTATTTCTGGAGCTAAACGCACTTTAGCTCAAGTACTTGAAAGTATTAACTTATGTCATGAAAAGGTTGAGCATCACTCAAAAGACATCAATCAATTTATTGAAACGCAACAACAAACTCAATAAACGCTACTCATAAAAAGGCACTACAAAGTGCCTTTTTATTTACTACCAGCAGCTCACTACTTTCGCTCTGCCAACAATCTTTTTTGCACCACCAACATGCAAAAAATACCATACCCCAATGCAAACAATAAGAAGTGTTCTATCGAGTCAAACAGAGAAAATAAATAAGGCGCTATCCCTGTCGAAATGATCACCACGGCAAAAACTAACGAGCGAATAGCTCCAAGATGGCTAGTGCCAAAAACTTCCGCGTAAAAAGAATTCACAATTGGACTGCTTGCCGATACCGTCATTCCAGCCAAAACCATAAATGCTAATAACCAAGTTTTATCCTCACCCAACCAAAGGCAAGCAATACCCAACACCAATGGCAATAAATACCAACCCAAATACTTTCGCGGATGTGCATTATCCACCAATGGGCCAACAAAAATAGCTCCTGAAAAATGCAAAACACCATAGAACATCAAACCTATCGATAACCACTCTAATGACCAGCCTTTGCTATCAATCAAAAGAGTCTGATGAAAAAAGATACCGGTGATCAAAAAGGCAGGAGCAATAATCGCTGGTAAAATAAACCAAAAACGCCAATCCGCCATGACTTGCTTACGAGTCCAATCTTTATTTTTTTCCAACTCTACATCACTGATATCTACCTTCTCACGCGGTTGCAAATTAGATTTATGCAGCAACCATAGCAGCAATGGAAAAATTAAAACTACACTAGCTCCCGCATAGATAAACCAACTTTGTTGATGACCATAGTGCTTGAGTAATAGCACTGCTAACAAAGGTAATGTTATTTCGCCAAAGGCCATTCCCTGCATGGCTAAACTGACAGCCTTGCCGCGATCTTTTGGTATATAACGCATCAAAGTGGTTACTGCAATATGCCCCATTAAACCTTGCCCACAGAGTCGAATACCTAAATATGCAAGAAATAACATTATAAGATTAGTGCTCAACGCAAAGATAATGCAGGCAATGATCAAACCTAGTAAGACGATACTGGTAAACTTTCTAACATCGACGTTATCAATTTTAGAACCGACAAAAAACATGGTGAAACCACTAACCAAAGTAGCCACTGAATACACCAAGCTTAATTTGTCTTTATCAAGCAGCAGCTCCTCTATCAAATCTTTATTGAATAAAGATATAAAAAAAGTTTGCCCTAGGTTCCCAACAAAAACGCATAAAAAACCAAACAGCAATAAATATTTGTTATGTTTTAGAAAATTAAGATAGTTCACAGAGACCACGCACGTTGTCAGTTAAAAGCACATTTTCTAGCTGTATAGTTTAGCTGCTTTTTGGTAATTTTATTATAGTTTGGTTATAACTTGTGCCTATATTGGCTATAACTTAACTGGTCTTATAGAGCCTAAAAAACCCTCATAAAGAGGGTTTCTAAAATATTAAACGTTAAAAAATAGTTTATTTGTAAAAACTAGATTTCAATAGCTCACCTATCAATTCTTGTTGACCAACCATATCTAACACTTTAATCACATTGGGAATAAAGTCTTCATCATTATCACCATCAGCGGAAATATTAATGTGGCCTACTTTTCTTCCAGGCTTCGGTTCTTTGCCATAATCGTATAAAACAGCGTTGGGAATTTCTGCTACAAGGTCTTTATCAGGAATAGCGCCAATCAAATTCACCATAGCCGTAGCATTTTGCAAAGAAGTATCTTGCAGCGGCTGATTTGCAATGGCTAACAGATGATTCTTGAATTGAGATGCTATAGCGCCATCCATGCTCCAGTGTCCAGAATTATGTACTCGTGGTGATAACTCGTTTGCAGCAAATTTATCTCCTAAGTCAAACAACTCAACCGCCATAGTGCCAACATAGCCCACTTTTTCCATCACTTTGCGAATGATTTCTTCAGCTTCTTTTTGTTTCGGATCATTTTGCAAACTTAATGATAAGCGCAAAATGCCTTCACGGTGATAATTCTCCGCCAATGGGTAATAAGCAATATCTCCGTCCACATTTCTCGAAGCAACAATCGACACTTCACGCTTAAAATTAACCATCGACTCTAAAATACAGGCAACAGGAGATAAGCTCTCCCACGCAGCTTCGAGTTGGCTTTGATCGCGTAAAACCACTTGTCCTTTGCCATCGTAACCATCACGACGTGTTTTCAAAATTGCTGGTAAACCAACTTTTTCAACAGCTATTTGCAGGTCTTGCAAACTATCTACGGTCGCAAACTTTGCCGTTTCAATACCCTGTTGATTGAACATGTTTTTTTCATTCAATCGATCACTGGCCAAAGTTAAAGCCTGAGAGGAAGGATGCACTGGTTTCACTTGTTCCAAAGCCTCAACCAAAGGTACAGGAATACTCTCAAATTCGTATGTGACAATATCCGCCCAATTTTCCAACTCTTCTTTGGCTTTCGGATCTAGATAAGGATACATCAAATGCTTACCATAGGGCGCAGCACAAGCATCTTGTTCTGGCGCGACAAAGGCAAACTGCATATCTAAGGATTCCCCAGCTTGCGCCAACATTTGCGCAAGTTGACCGCCACCAAGAATACCGATCTTCATTTATAAAGCCTCTCTTGGATCGGCATTGTCTAAAACAGTCTGTGTTTGCGTCGCACGAAACTCTTTAATGGCAGCTTTAAATTCAGGATATTTATTGGCCAGAATACTCGCCGCAAATAAACCCGCATTAGCCGAACCGGCATCGCCAATCGCCAAAGTTCCCACTGGAATACCTGCAGGCATTTGGGCTATAGATAATAATGAATCAACACCATTAAGGGTTCTTGACTTCACTGGAACTCCAAGCACTGGCAAAGGAGTAAGCGCCGCGACCATGCCTGGTAAATGAGCCGCGCCACCTGCACCGGCAATAATCACCTCGATTCCGCGTGCTTCCGCATGCTCAGCAAACTGATACATTTTCTGTGGCGTTCTATGAGCAGAAACCACTTCCACCTCATAAGGCACACCGATTTTATCTAAAGACTCGGCAGCTTTTTGCATACAACCCCAATCAGACTTGGAGCCCATCACGATGCTTACTAATGGTTGATTCTTATCAATGCTCATAGAATATCTCTAAATTAACAGTTCTGGTGTCAGCATCAGATTGAATAGATGCCAGCTCTCTTCACGTTTGGCTGGCTATTATATTAGAAAAAGTAACTGGATACACCCCTAGACCCGAGCAAGTCTGCAAATCCATAGGTCACTCCATGAGCCGATTATTGTTGCGCATCGTTTGCGCCATTTCTTCTGGGCTTGCCATAAAATACTCTAATCCTCTGATTTATAAGAACAAATATAACCTTATTGATCATTATCGCGCAATCAAACACGCTATTTAATCTTGTGGAAACCCATAACACTTAACGGTAAAATACGCCCTTCTTGATATGTGATATCACGCTTTCAAATACCAACTAGGATTAATACACATGAGTCTTGCGGATAAAGTTCTTGCTGTAAATAACGATTTACCAATTCGTACGGATAAACCAGTGCATAGCGGCAAGGTACGCTCAGTCTATTGGCTAACCGAAGCTGACAGCCAGCGCTTAATCCAAGAAAGAAACTATGATGTTCCTAGTGATACGCCATTGGCGATTATGGTGATTAGTGATCGTATTTCAGCCTTTGACTGTATCTGGCGTGGTGAAGGCGATGTGCGCGGTGTTCCGGGTAAAGGCGCAGCGTTAAATGCCGTATCAAACCATTGGTTTAAATTATTCCGCGAAAAAGGCTTGGCCGATAGCCATATCCTAGAAATTCCACATCCATTCGTTTGGATCGTGCAGAAAGCAAAACCGATTAAGATTGAAGCAATAGCCCGTCAATACATTACAGGTTCCATGTGGCGCGCTTATGAAAATGGTGAGCGTGAATTCTGCGGGATCACACTGCCAGAAGGCTTAACCAAAGATCAAAAGTTAGATGAGTTGTTAATTACCCCATCGACCAAAGGGATCTTAGAAGGTATTCCAGGCGTTCCAGCGCAAGATGATGTGAATATCAGTCGTCAAAATATCGAAGATAATTTCGAAGCCTTTAATTTTACATCTAAAGAAGACATTGATTTATATGAAAAGCTATTAAAAGATGGCTTTAATGTGATCAGCGAAGAACTCGCCAAGCTGGATCAAATGTTCGTCGATACCAAATTTGAATTTGGCTATGTCAAAGACAAATGTGGCAACGATAAATTAATTTACATGGATGAAGTAGGCACACCCGATTCATCGCGTATTTGGGACGGCGCTATTTTCAGAAACGAAGGCAAGATCGTTGAAAACTCAAAAGAAGGCTTCCGCCAATTCTTGCTTAACCATTTCCCTGATCCAGATATCCTGCTCAACAAAAACCGTATGGATGAACGCACAGCATTAGCACGCGACAACGAACTTCCCATCAGCGCCATTAATATGATCACTGATACTTATGTTGGGATCGCAGAAAAGATTACTGGTGAAAAGATTCACCTTTCGGATAACCCGAAAGATGAGATTATTGAGATTTTGAGAGATGGATACGGACTAATTAATTAATGTTTTATTCGATTGAGCCTACCAATAAAGGGCATGTCGCTTATAAGCATGGCTATTGTTTTCATTGCGGTGCAAACAGAATTCTTACAAAGCAAAAATTTACATACCATTTAAAAATCATAGGAATAAAATTTTTTCCTGTCGGAATATCGCATCTATGGTTCTGTAACTCATGCAATAAAGAACCGCAACAAAAATACAATTCTCTCAGCCGTATTCTGTTGGGAGTTTTGTTTTTTATTATTGCTTATGGTTTAACGCTTACTGCTAGATTTCAACTAGGAGTAACCAATATACTGGCTCTTGTTTTAATTTTTTCCTTAAGCTTATATGGACTAATTAAATTAGTTTCAAATAAACAAGCCAAGCACGATAATCCTGAAGAGTGGGAAGATGTCAGTGAGATCCATTGCGAGTTTTGTTTGCAGCCACTCGAAACAAGACCAAATTTGCACTGCTCAAGTTGTAATTTAAGAGTTTTCTTAAAAAACCAAAGGTAAGACCTTTCCTGCTTTGCCCTTTATTTGATAATCCACCACCGTACTCTGCGTCGGCTCTGGATTAATCTCCACTATTTTTGCACCTTGGCTTTTTGCGAGCATCATTAAGCCTGCGGCGGGATAAACTTGGCTTGAGGTGCCGATGGATAGAAAGAGATCGCAACAATAGGCTGCGGTTTCGGCAGCTTGCCATTTCTTTTCATCCAGCGCTTCACCAAACCACACTACTGATGGTCTTACTTGACCACCGCAGGGTTTGCATTTAGGAACTTGTTGGGTTCCTGTTACATCGTCTGAATGCTTTTCGCCACATTGCAGGCAGTGGTTTTGCCAAATATTGCCATGCAGCTCGACTAAAGAGCCGCTGACTTCATACAAATCAGGATCGGAGCCTGCTTGTTGATGCAAACCATCGACGTTTTGCGTGACTAGGGTAACTTGTTGCTTGCCAGATGCTTTGGCTTGTTTTTGCCATTGGGAAATGGCGATATGGGCTGGATTTGGTTTTTTATCTTGGTTGACTTCACGGCGCCATTGATACCATTGCCAAACTTTTTCGGGATCTTTTAGAAAGCCATCAAGACTGGCGAGTTGCTTGGGATCATATTGCGACCACAAGCCTTTACCATCTTGTGCCTCTCTAAAAGTTGAAATACCTGACTCGGCAGAGACACCAGCGCCTGTAAGAATACAGACGCGTTTGGCTTGTTTGATTAATTGCTTTACTTCTTTTATGACTGTTTCTTGCGCTTTATCCATAAGCTTCTTTTGCTCTTTTTACGAAGAACTCTCTTTAAGACGGATAGTTATCTTTAAGGCCCTGATAAACTTTTTCTTTAAAGTTCTCATCAGAGGTATCAAGGCTGTTTAGAATATCAACCAAATATTCATTATCTTCACGACCGTTCCACTCTTTGATATAGGTTCCATCTTTGTAGCCATGATCTTGGCGGAAAAAGTTTAGCGTATTTTTGCCCACATAACTTTTATATAACTCTTCAAATGGCATATCCATTTGTTGCATACAGCCTGCGAAACTGGTGCCATCAAAATGCTGATACATCACTGCTTGGCCAGCTAACACTTCTAAGGTTTGCTTAAAATCGTCTTTCAAAGTTGGCTCAAGCATTTCACTCGCTAATTCAGCAGCGATTTCTTGATATTCCATTTGACCGTCAATACGCGAACTTAAACCGAAATGGAAAATATCGACTAACTCCATTTTGACTTGTTCGGCATCTGGTTGCTGATGTTTCCACCATTTCCATCCGTAATGTTCAAGCATTTCACCACATTCGATCCAAATAGCGCGATACCACTCGAAACCTTGCTCGAACCAATTATCGTTTACTTTGGTGTTCATCGCGTTTTGCATTTCTAACATAATCGCGATTTGTTTAGTCATTAATTCTTTATTCGACATTTCTCTACCTTGATATGGATTCCCGCTACGGCGGGAATGACAAAATTTTCAATTATGGCTTTACTTAAAACGTTATAAGCAACTATTGAGCGTCACGAGCGACGCAAATGCGCGGCAAATGATATTTTTTATCCCGCAGTTTAGTTATTCTAAATGAAGACATAAAAAATATCATTTAACAAAGCAGTTGCAAGCAAAGTCGCTGAATCAGCTTAATAAAAGCGTCACGAGCAATATTAGTACGAGGCAAACTTAAAATTTCAATGACGATTTTACAGATAGTAAATGAGTCTTTTAAATTTTAAGTTTAACAAAGTAATAATGAGCTCAGTAGCTTTTACCAGTTTTTGTGCTTCCTAATAAGCTCATACGCCGCCTTAATCTCTTGCGTCTTTTCAGTTGCCATCTTAATCATTTGTTCTGGCAAACCTTTCGCAACCAACTTATCGGGGTGATGCTGCGCCATCAAACGCCGATAGGCACGTTTAACCGCTTTTTCATCATCTGAGCTATTGACGCCTAACAACTGATAGGCTTGTTCAACACTAGGTGCATTAGTGTCACTTCCGGCATAACCGCCACCCGCTTGCTGTTGTTGAGAATATTGGTGAAAGCGCTGTTGCGCCTGCACCATTTTTATTAATTGGTCGATTACAAAGCTCGAGAAGCCCAGACCTTGGCCAATTTGGCGCAATACTTGATGCTCTTTATCGTGCAAACCACCATCAGCCATTGCCATGCTGATCTGTATCTCTAAAAACATTTGCATCAGGTTTTTACGACGATGGCATTCATGGCGGAACTGACTCAATACTGCCTGTAAATCAAAGTCAGTCTCTTTACCTTGTTTAAACAAATCAATTGCTAATGTACGTGCCGACTCGTCCAATCCCATGCGCTGCATAACATTTTCCGCATGACGAATCTCTTGCTGAGAAACACGCCCGTCAGCTTTGGCTAAATGCCCCATTACCGAAAAGGTGGCAGTGAAAAAAGCCGCTTGAACACGCTCTTGATCACCCGGAGCATATTGTACGTTATATTGATCGCTTTTCTTATCTAACTGATGACCTAAAGCGGCGCCAATAATAGCTCCTAACGGGCCACCTCCGAATGAAAAACCTAAAACGCCACCAATAACTTTTCCTAACCAACTCATTGAAAAATCTCTATTTTAACTATTTAAACTCTATAACTTTATGGCTTTTTGAAAAGCTATCATTAAGTTGCTGCAAACGCTGTGGCGTACCAATATCGTGCCATTTGCCTTCAAAAACTTCACCCGTTACCTGTTCATAATCCATTACTTGACGTAATAAAGGCCCTAAAGGATAAGGTTGATTTTGTGGTAATGACTCAAACAGTTTTGGCTGGTATAAACCAATTCCTGAAAAGGTCCAACGAATTTCACCCTTCTCTTTAACTAAATTCTTTTCTAATACAAAATCACCACGCGGATGATGAGCAGGGTTGGGTACTAATACCAAGTGCGCTTGCGCCTTTTGCATCAGCTCTTCGGCTTTGTTCACCATCGGCTCAAAGTCAATATCGCTCCATACATCGCCATTAACAACCACAAACGGTTGGCCTTCAAAAAAATCCAAGGCATGACGTATTCCGCCAGCAGTTTCTAAAGCTTTTGCTTCTGGTGAAAAAGTCAGGTTAACACCCCAATAAGAACCATCTCCCAAATATTCTGGGATCATATCACCCAACCAGCAGGTATTAATCAGAATATCTTTAACCCCAGCATCTTTAAGCGCTTCTATATGCCATTCGATTAAGGCTTTTCCATTAACTTTCAATAAAGGTTTTGGCCTGTCATCAGTCAATGGGCGCATACGCTCACCGCGTCCTGCAGCTAAAATCATGGCTTTCATTAATGGCTTCCGCTGTTTGTGCTTTGTTGAGTGTTTTGTTGAGCGATCTGTTCAAAACGCGGCATAATGGTTTGCGTCATCCACGTGTAAAACTCATGCAGTTCAGGATAATCACGCGCTTGCTCAAGAATATAGGTAAGGGTTAGAGGTATATCTTTCAAGTAGCCCGCTTTACCATCACGATAATAAAGACGAGCAAAAATTCCTGCCACCTTGATATGACGCTGCAATCCCATATAGTCAAACCATTGATTAAATTGACTTTTTTCGAGCTGGTGTGGCGATTCCTCAATGAAATAATCAACCCACTGCTGTACCTTTTGCGCAGGCCATTTAATATAACAATCACGCAACAGTGACAGCAAATCATAACTTATTGGGCCATAAACTGCATCTTGAAAGTCAATAATTCCTGGCGTCTGCGCTATACCATGCTCATCTTCGACAAACATAATATTACGCGAATGATAATCTCGATGTACGAACACTTGCGGCTGTTCAATAGCGTTTTGCGTCAAAATAGCAAAAGTTTGGTCGAGTAGCGCATGTTCTTGCTCGGATAATTGATATTGCAAATGACGTCCTAAGAACCAGTCTCGGAATAACTCCATTTCCAAATTCAATAAAGCACTATCATAAGCCGGCAACTGCTCGGCTTGATCGATATTCTGCATTTCAACCAAACTATCAATGGCCGCTTGATACAATGAGTCTGCGCTATCTGCATTTAACAAAGGCAAGTACAGCTGATCTCCTAAGTCACTTAACAACATCAATCCTTGCTCAAAATCATAGGCTAAGACTCTTGGCGCATTAAGCTTTTGCAGCATATTGGCTACTGTAACAAACTGCGGATTGTTTTCATGCTCAGGGGGCGCATCCACCAAAATCCAGCTTTTTTGTGAATGACTCAAGCGGAAATAGCGTCGAAAGCTGGCATCTCCCGAAACCATTGACCATATTAGCTCGATTGGGTCAGCTAAAGCGGTTTGCTCAAGCAATCGGATAACTTGTGTTTGAGCCCATTGATACAACAGCTGCTGGCGTTGATCAGAATCGGGTATGTGAGGTGCTTGAAAGGTAATATTTTTTTTCATTATAAATTTTCAATCTGTCGCATAAGCGTTTATCATTAGCCCTTTAATGTACTATTAACACAAAGCCAACAGAGCTCTAGTATCCTTAATGTCGCTAATGGCACTCCTGAGGATACAGCTTGCAAAACCAAGGGCTAAAAGAAAATAACGAATACATGGTAAGCAAGAAAACCTTTGCGGTAAAATCTTTTTTAGTAAGCAGTCTGCTTTTTGCGCTCTATGGCACACCTTCTGTGGCCAATGGCACTGACGATGCTGTTGAACGATCACAAGAAAGTCAAGCTCCAGAAACGCAAACGCTTGAACCAGGCTTTAAGCTATATACACAAGATTTCCCAGAGTTCAAAACCTGCCCAAGTCAAGCTATTACCCCTGTTCGCTATCAAGCCCCTACGCAAGGTAGCAATAATCCAAAAGGCCCTATCCGAGTTGTGTCAAACGATGCTCAACGTGAAGGTGATAAAGCCTATTTAACGGGCAATGTGGTGGTCACCCAAGATGGGCAGCAACTTACTGCAAACAAATTGACCGCAGACAATAGCACTCAAAGTTATACTGCTAAAGGTGATTTACTGTTCACCAATCAGAATTTTGTGGTGGGCGCGGATAATTTATATTACCAAGCAGCTGTAGGCTCTACGCAAATTGAAAACACTCGTTTTCATCTCTACAGCAACAATGGTAACGGCACCGCAGACAGTATTACCGTTGATAATAAACAATTGTTGACCTTAAATAACTCAGAGTTTTCCACTTGCCCTACCGACCAACGCAGCTGGGCTTTTGAATCTGAAAGAATTGTTATTGATCGTGAAAGTGGTTGGGGTAAGGCCTATAACAGTGTGGTGCGAATAGCTGATATTCCTGTATTTTATTTGCCTTATATCACCTTCCCAGTTGATGACCGTCGCAAATCGGGCTTATTACCACCATCATTCAGTAACTCCAATCGTAATGGCCGCGATTTTAGTATTCCCTATTACTTTAATCTTGCGCCAAACTATGATTTGACGTTAACGCCCCGCTACATGACATCGCGAGGCGCTATGTTAGGCACTGAGTTTCGCTATTTAACCGAAGCCAGTTATGGCGAGTGGGCGTTTGAATACCTGCCGAATGACAAAGGTTTTGATGCTGCATCTGGCGAATCAGAAAAACGCTGGCAATACGATATTCAGCATTTGACCAGCTTTGCCGACAACTGGACAACTGGAATCAATGCTCGCAAAGTCAGTGATGACGGCTATTTTCAGGATTTTGGTGGCGGCATCGAAAACTCTAACCAAGATGTTTTGTCGCAGAATCTGTTTGTGCAATATCAAACTCGCGACTGGTTTTTTAGAACTGAATACCAAGACTGGCAATTGTTGAACAGCCCTGTCCAGCGTTATAGCATCGCTCCACGCATCCAATTAACACGTTTTTTTGAGCCTACAGACGGTGGTTTACACGCTAATATTCATACTGAATTAACCCGTTTTGACAAAGACAATGCTCTAGTTGCCAACCGATATCATGTTGAACCTACATTAAGTTGGAGCCATGAAACGCTATACAGCTTTGTGCGTCCTAAAGTCAGTTATGCCTTTACCCAGTATGAACAAGAAGATCCGCTAGGCAACAAGAGCTCAATTACTCGCGGATTGCCAACAGCTTCGGTTGACGCTGGATTATTCTTCGAACGTGACTTTTCCCTTGATAGTGGCAACTACACGCAAACAGTCGAGCCCCACCTGTTCTATCTTTATACTCCTTTTGAAGAACAGAATGATATTGGGGTGTTTGATACCAGTTTACCAACATTCAACTTTACCCAATTGTTTAGCCGTAATCGTTTTAGTGGTCTTGACCGTATCGCCGATGCAAACCAGATCAGTGGGGCTTTAACCAGCCGTATTTTGGATGAGCAAGGTCGTGAAAAAATGTCGCTATCGCTTGGTCGCATTGTCTATCTACAAGATCGCAAAGTACAATTGATTGACAGCCTAGCTAAAGAAACCGCCAAACAATCAGGACTTCTAGCTGAAATAAACTGGCGCTGGACCGACTCGATTGAAGTAAAATCGTCTATCGAATGGGACGACCAAACCAACGACACAAAGCATGGGCTCTTGAATCTTCATTATGAGCCCCAACCTAACCATATCATCAATCTTGGACATCGCTATCGCGAACGCTTGGGTCGCAAGCAAGAAGAAGCGGAGCTGGCTTTTGCCTGGCCAATCAAAGATAATTGGCGTTTATTAGGCCGATATAACCAAGATTTAACGGAAAATCGAACCAATGACTCTTTCATTGGTCTAGAATATGAGTCATGCTGCTGGGCTGTACGGTTAGTAGCACGACGTTATTTGAATATCCAATTGGATAACGAAGGATTTATAGCGCCTGGTCAAAGCGATGAGCATAGCTCAGGTGTTTTCTTACAATTTGTCTTGAAGGGTATCGGCAGTCTGCGCGGCAGTACCACCGAGTTCCTTGAAGAGAGTATTTACGGTTATGAAGATCTGCTAGGTAAATAATCAACATAGAAACACCTAGCGTATAAACAATGAGTATAAAAATGAAGTTAAAGAACCTTTTCAGCGCAACAATACTAGCTGCATTATTATTAGCTCCTAACGCTGATGCCTATGAAAAAATTGACAAAATGATTGCGCAAGTTGATGAGGATGTGATCCTTGAAAGCGAATTAGAACGTAAGATCAAGCAAGCCAAGCAGACCATTCTTGCGCGTGGCGGACAACTACCCACTGATGACGTATTACGCAAAGAACTGCTGGAGCAATTAATCATTCAGAGTTTGCAATGGCAAATGGCCCAACGTGCAGGCATGCAAGTTCAACCCGCCGAGTTACAACAGTTTGCCAATCAAATAGCGCAACAAAATGGCATGACTCTTGATCAATTTCGCTTACAGCTGGCGCAAGATGGCATCCCTTTCGAAGTGTTTTTAGATGATTTGCGCAAAGAAATTACGACTACTCGTTTCCGCGAAGCTTTTGTTGCCCGCCGTATTCAAATCAGCGAAAAAGAGGTGGAATCATTGGTACAAGCGATGGACTCGCAAAACCAAATCGAATATCACCTTGGCCATATTTTGATTTCTGCTGACGAAAGTGCTGATGAACAAACTATAGCCAATGCAAAGCAATTAGCACTTGATACAGTAACTCGCATCAATAACGGTGCCGATTTTTCGGCAGTGGCTCAAGAAGTCTCAGCAAGTCCTGATGCTAAAGAAGGTGGAGATTTTGGCTGGCGCACAGAAGAAAGCATGCCAACCTTGTTTGCTGACGTGGTTTATTACATGAACACTGGTGAAGTATCACGTCCTATTCAAAGCCCCTCAGGCTTCCATATTCTTAAATTATTAGAAAAACGTGGCGAACAGCAGCACTTGGTACAGCAAACTAATTCGCGCCATATTCTTATCAAACCAGATGCCATCACTACCAGTGAAGAAGCGCAAGCTCTATTGACTCGAATTCGTGAAAATGTATTGGCTGGTAATGCAGATTTTTCTGAACAAGCTAAAAAACATTCCGACGATCCAGGCACTGCTAATTTAGGAGGGGAGCTAGGTTGGAACAATGTGGGTATTTATGATCCCGTGTTTGAACAAACATTAGCCAGCCTTGCTATTGATGAAATAAGCCCACCATTCCAGTCGAGTTTTGGATGGCATATCGTCCAACTAACCGGCAAGCGCGAAAGCGATCAAACCGACGAAATGAAAAAACAGCAAGCCGCTCGAATTTTACAACAGCGCAAATTCTCAGAAGAAGTTGAAAATTGGGTTCGTGAAATTCGTGATGAAGCCTATGTTAAGAAAATTGTTGAGGAAGAAGACGCTTAATGAGCCCCCTCTCAGCGGCACTGCAAACGCCGCGGATCCTAATCACGGCGGGCGAGCCCGCCGGAATTGGCCCTGAAATACTAGTAAAGCTCGCCCAACAACCACACTCAGCGCAACTGATTGCCTGTGCTTCCAAACAACTCCTACTTGATACTGCGCAATGGCTTGAGCTTCCTTTATCTCTTACTGATTTTGACGCTACCCAACCAGCGAAGCCGCATCATGCTGGGCATTTATCGATAATTGATAGTCCATTATTAGCATATAATGTCATTGGTCAGCTCAATCCAGATAATGCTCAATATGTTATTAATACTCTTAATATTGCCGCACAAATGGCAATGAGCAAGCAAGTGGATGCGATACTTACGGGGCCTGTACATAAAGGAGTGATCAACCAATCAGGGCTAAAATTCTCAGGTCATACTGAATTTTTTGCAGAAACCAGCAACACTGAGAAAGTGGTAATGATGTTAGCCACGGATGGATTACGAGTGACTTTGGCAACGACTCACCTACCGCTACGACAGGTCGCTGACGCCATTACACCACAACTGCTTGAGCAAGTATTAACTATTATCGTCAAGGAAATGCAGCATAAGTTTGCCATCGCAAAGCCTAAAATTTTAGTTTGCGGCTTAAATCCTCATGCTGGTGAAGATGGTCATTTAGGCATGGAAGAAATTGAAGTTATCATTCCAACTCTAGAGCGATTACGAGACCAACTTAATGCCGATTTAATAGGCCCCATTCCAGCGGATACCGCCTTTAAGCCCAACTTGCTTGAGCAGGTCGACTGTGTTTTAGCTATGTATCATGACCAAGGATTGCCCACTCTCAAGCACAAAGGCTTTGGGAATGCGATCAACATGACTTTAGGCCTACCATTTATACGCACCTCTGTCGATCATGGCACTGGTTTGGATATCGCAGGAAAAAATATTGCTGATGTCGGTAGCATGCAATATGCGCTACAATTCACTTTAGATTTAATTCAACGCCAAACATCCTAACTGAATATGGGTAAAAATAGCATCGTACAAGGGCATCAAGCTCGCAAACGGTTTGGACAAAATTTCTTGTCCGATAACTTTTACATTCAGCGCATTGTGGACTCTATTGCTCCGCGCACAGAGGACTGCATGGTGGAAATTGGCCCTGGTTTAGGAGCTATTACAGAGCACTTAATCAAAGCAGTAGGACAATTGAACGTCGTGGAGCTCGATCGCGACCTGATCCCCCGCCTACAAGAAAAATTTTCCCAATACGATAATTTCGTTATTCATCATCATGACGCCTTAAAGTTTGATTTTACCAATTTATATCAAAACGATAGTGACGCTCAGGGAAAACTACGAATCGTCGGCAATCTGCCTTATAACATATCAACCCCACTTATTTTTCACCTATTAGATCAGCGCGAAGTCATTCAAGATATGTACTTTATGCTACAAAAAGAAGTCGTTGAACGCATTTGTGCAGCACCCGGAACTTCGCAATATGGTCGTTTAAGTGTGATGGCACAATATTATTGCCAAACTCAAATGCTGTTTGTTGTGCCGCCAGGAGCCTTTTTGCCACCGCCAAAAGTTGACTCCGCCATTATCCGTTTACAACCCCATGAACAACTGCCGTATCCTGTCACTGATGCGAAACAACTGAATAAAATTGTCACTTCCGCCTTTGGTCAACGCCGCAAAACCCTACGCAATAGTCTAAAGAATTGGATCAATGACGTTCAATTACAAGATTTAGGTATTGATCCACAACAAAGAGCGGAAAATATCAGCTTGCAGCAATTCACTCAAATTTGCTGTTTTATTGAACAAGAATCGCAGAATTGATTACAAAAAAAGCAGTCTATTGAGTCATTACAACCGCGCCTCAAAAGTGTGTTTTCCTTCAAATAGCTAATGCGAACTGCTCATCATTTTCAGATTAGCTTGCGTAATGTTACGCACGTCTAAGCGGAACAGATTAATGACAAGATGCAAATCCAATAATTGTTTGTTTTTCAATGAGTAAGCGAATAATGCTTTACACTATAAAGGGCTTTGACTATTATAATTATTAGGAAACCACTCAAGGAACGAGTTATGAACACCAACCAAGTACCTCATATGGAAGACGGACGTCGTTTTTGTCGCGTATCAATTCATTTGCCTGTAGCCGTTAGGCAACAAGACTCGCAAGTATTTTTAACCGAAAGCCTAGATATTTCGGAAGGTGGCGTATTGCTAAAAAACAATATAGGTGCCGATCTAAATGCTGGCGACGTGGTAAAGGTGCATATTGATGGCATCTTGGGTGAAGATCAAAATAAAATGATCCTACATCCGATGCGCGTAGTTAGAGTTGATGAAGATCAGATCGCGCTCGAGTTTGTCTAATTAGCAATCTTTAATTAAGCCCCATCTAATTTAGCTTCGCCTTTTATGATAAGTTTTTCTAATCTATTATTGTATTAGAAATAGTTATATTGTTGATACAATGTACCTATGTGAAGCAGTTCACACTTCGACTTTTCAAATACTGTATATTCCTGCAATCGCCTATGGGGATAGGTAATAAAATAATAACACCGTTACACATTCCAATAAGCGCATGAAGTAAGGTAGCAATACCTTTGGGGTAGTCCTTTTTTCTTTTTTTAGGAGTCAGTCGAAATGAATAAACCTTTTAATAAGGCTTTAGCTCCTTTAGCTGTATCTTGTGCATTGATCGGTATCAACTCTCAAGCTATAGCTAATGGTGAAATCGCTAACGTTAAGATGTCAAACCCAACCGCCGCTCAGGTCGAAATGGCGCCAGGTTTGATCGTACGTAAGCCAGGTCAACAAGTCACTGCAAAAGCAATGCAAAGCATGGCTAGTGATGTTGCTGTTCAAAAGTTAAACGCCATCATGGGCGCAAAAGCTCAACACAAGCGTTTCACGTTTAACGGTGCGCAAGTTCTTAAGTTTGATGGCATGAAATCTGTAGCATCGCTTGAAAAAATGGCGGCTCGTTTGCGTGCACAAGGCTTCGAAGTTGAAGTTGATCGCATGATGTATCCAGCGGCAACTGCAAACGATACTCACTATGGTGTTCAGTGGCACTATACAGACGCAACAGCAGGCATTAACTTAGAATCAGCTTGGGACACCACCCAAGGTGAAGGCGTGACTGTAGCGGTTCTGGATACTGGTTACACAAGCCACTCAGATCTAAACGCTAATATTATTGGTGGTTATGACTTCATTTCTGACTTGTCAGTTGCCAACGATGGTAATGGTCGCGACTCAAGCGCACTTGATCCAGGTGATTGGACAACTGGTCAATGTGGTCCAGCAAGCAACTCTTCATGGCACGGTACGCACGTAGCAGGTACTATTGCTGCGGTAACCAACAACAACAAAGGTGTTGCTGGTGTTGCTTATAAATCAAAAATCGTACCTATTCGTGTATTAGGTACTTGTGGTGGTTTAACCTCTGATATCGCTGATGCAATCGTTTGGGCTGCTGGCGGTTCAGTATCTGGTGTTCCTGCTAACCCTAACCCAGCTAAAGTCATCAATATGTCTTTAGGTGGTTCAGGCTCATGTTCATCAACCACGCAAAGCGCAATCAACTCTGCTCGTTCTAACGGCGCAGTAGTAATCGTTGCATCTGGTAACTCAAACGCTAACGTTTCTAACTACAACCCAGGCAACTGTTCTGGCGTTGTTTCAGTTGCAGCAACAAATAAACAATCTAATCGCGCAAGCTACTCAAACTACGGTTCATTAATTGATATCGCAGCTCCAGGTGGTGAAGGTGGTTCTGACGGTGTTGCTTCTACGGTTAACTCTGGTACTCAAGGCCCTTCATCAGAAAGCTATGCTTACTATGCAGGTACGTCAATGGCAGCTCCTCACGTTGCAGGTGTTGCCGCATTGATGTTTGCCGTTAATCCTAACTTAACGCCAGACGAAGTTGAGTCAAAGTTGAAATCTTCAGCCAAGCCTTTCCCTTCAGGTTCTAACTGTTCAACGTCTAATTGTGGTGACGGTATGCTAGACGCAGCTGCAGCAGTTGCAGCAGCTCAAGGCGGCGGTAATCCACCTCCACCACCTCCAGGCGGTAATTCACTAAGCAAAGGCGTGGCAAAAACCAACCTTTCTGGCACAACAGGCTCAGAAACGCGTTATACCTTTGACGTTCCAGCTGGCGCAACGAATGTAACATTCACAATGAGTGGCGGTTCAGGTGATGCAGACTTATACGTTAAGTTTGGCAGTGAACCAACTCAATCTGCAGGGGCTACTGGCCAATGTCGTCCATACAAATCAGGTAACAACGAAGTATGTACTTTTGCCACCACAGCAGCAGGTACTTACCATGTTATGTTACACGGTTGGAGTGCATACTCAGGCGTAAGCTTAGTAGCTGACTACACTGAGCAAACCACACCACCCCCAAGCGGCTCAAACGAGTTCACTAACGGTACTAATGTTTCAATTTCTGATAAGAAAACATCTACAAGTTCTGTGAACGTTTCTGGCCGTACTTCTATCGGCGATATCGAAATTGATGTTGATATCAAGCACACTTATGTTGGTGACTTACGCATCAAAATCATCGCTCCAGACGGTAAATCTGCAACTTTACGCAGCTACACTGGCGGCAGTGCTGATGATATCCTAGAAACATATTCGCTAGGTGCAAGCTCGGTTTCTAACAGTGGTAACGGTACTTGGAAACTAGAAGTGTATGACCAATATAATGGTGATACTGGTTACATCGACAGCTGGACATTACGTTTTAAGTAATAAAAGCTCAGTAACAGCAAAAAAGGCAGCCCTTGGGTTGCCTTTTTTATTGCCATGAAAATAACGGTAACGGTTTGTTTTTTAACGTGTAACCGTTATTATTAATGCTATATTCATCTTAATTCTTATATTCTATAGTTATGCAGCAGACAGCACAGCACAGCAAGTTACAAGAGCATCAACGTCAATTCATAGAATTGGCGCTAAATAAGCAAGTATTAAAATTTGGCGAATTCACCTTAAAAAGTGGTCGCTTAAGTCCGTATTTCTTTAATACAGGCTTATTTGATAGTGGATATGACTTAGCTCAATTGGGCAAATTTTACGCGCAAACCATCGTCGATAATGGCTTAACTTTTGATGTTTTATTTGGTCCTGCTTACAAAGGTATTCCTTTAGTGAGTACCACCTCTGTAGCCCTTTCGGATCAACATAATATCAATACCCCCTACAGCTTTAATCGTAAAGAAAAGAAAGAGCATGGTGAAGGTGGTAATATTGTAGGCAGCGCGCTTAATGGTGATGTATTGATCATTGATGATGTAATTTCAGCGGGCACCGCCATTCGCGAATCGATTGACATCATTAAAGCTAATGGTGCGACCCCTAAAGCGGTGCTAATAGCCTTAGATCGCCAAGAAAAAGGTCAAGGCGAATTATCCGCAGTACAAGAAGTCGAGCGGGATTATGGCATCCCAGTTTACTCCATCGTCAAGTTGCAAGATTTGATTAACTATTTACAGGACAACACTGAATTTGGTGATTTTTATGCTAAAGTAGTAGCATATAGAGAGCAATACGGTGTTTGAAACTATAGCATTAACAGCAGTGGTACTTTATGGCGCGTAATTTAATTCTTTTTTTGATTCTAACCTTAGCCGCTAATCATCTTGCAGCCAAGAATTATTATCGTTACAAAGATCAAACTGGTCGCTTGGTGGTTAAAGATTATTTACCCAATGAAGCAGTCAAGAACGGTTATGATGTAATTAATGAGCAAGGCCGCGTGCTTGAACAGGTTCCTGCCCTTTTAACTGACGAACAGCAACAGGCAGAAAAAATCAAACAACAGCAACTCGCTGAGCAAGCCGAAAAGCGCCGCGAACAGCGCCGTAAAGACATGCAGTTAATGCGCCAATACAACACTGTCGAAGATATTGAGCGCTCAGAAGAAAGCCAAACGGCTTCTCTCAAGATCAATATGGATATCGTTCGTAGTCATAGCGCTGCGCTAGAAAACAAATTAACCGAACTACAATCACGCGCAGCAAATTTTGAACGTAAAGGGAAGCCAGTACCCAAAAATATTTTGGTTGAAATTGAATCGGTAAAAAATCAATTGTCTGCCAATCAAGCCTCTCTAGAGCAATATCAACAGCGAGTGACAACTATTCAGGAGCAATTTCACCACGACTTATTGCGCTTCAAAGAGCTCAAAGCCATGCGCCTTGTGAAACAATCTCAATACGATTCTGACTTTCAAGACGATGATCTTATTTTCTCTTGTAGCGACAAAAGCAGTTGTGATAAAGCGTGGAAATACGCACAAATTTTTGCCCATGAGAATGGTTCAAACAAACTTGAAGTTGTTACCGATACACTGATCATTACTGGCAAACCCCAAAACCAAGATCAGATCGGGTTATCAATGACGCGCTTACCAGGTGAAAATGAATCGATGCAAATTGTACTTGAAATCGATTGTTTCAATTCCGCTCAAGGCCAAAGTTTATGTAACAGTGATAAGGCTTTGTTGGTTAGGCAAAAGTTCGTTGACTATTTAACGCAAAAAAGTCTGTAATCGCTCTCTTAGTCAGTTTATAACTTATAATTATAAAAGCAGCCATTTGGCAAGGGGTTCACCAAATCTGGACTTCTTGGCTTTAGTAACTAATGAAAAGCTCTTTATTTAAAGAGTTTTTTTAATTTTAGCTTTTGTAATTCTTCAAAAAGATATTTGCGTCATTCCCGCGAAAGCGGGAATCCATTCAAAGGCTTCTATTGTAGTATAAGATAGATTCCCGCTTTCGCGGGAATGACAGAAAAGCCCAGAAAGGGTTCAG
>JABXIQ010000048.1 GCA_013373015.1 Kangiellaceae bacterium | reverse complement strand
CCCGCGACCCCCGGCGTGACAGGCCGGTATTCTAACCAGCTGAACTACCGCTCCGCAAAGAGTGTTAGATTTAACTAACTAGTGTTTCGCTGGGTGACCTCTCGGTCAACGGTGCGCATAATACTGACCTTCCTTTTTTGCGTCAACATTTTTTTTTGAAAAAATTAAAGTTTTTTCAAAAGAGGCGATTTACTGGACAATTTGACTAAAAATCAATCGCTTATAGGTATCCAAGAGATGATCCTATCTTCAATATCTTGCCCAGCCAGTTGATCTTCTCTGACTACCTTACCGCGCACACTCGCACCCTTCTGATGAATGGTTTGACGATCACCGCTAATTAAATGATGCCACTCAGGCAAATCTTGCCCCGCCGCAACACGTCGATAACCACAAGTATCAGGAAGCCAAAAGAATTCTTTGATGTTATCTGAGGTAATTTGCATACAGTCAGGTACTAAAGTTGAACGATTGGCATAATCTGTGCATTGTAAAGTTTTCAGATCCAGCAAATAACACACAACATCGGTTTGCATTAACAAATCATCGTCTTCATCAATAAACTGCATACGACAACACTTGGCACAGCCATCGCATAACGACTCCCATTGCTCATTTGTCATCTCAGACATTGGCGTGGTTAGCCAGAATTTATCCATGCGCCCTACTATTTTTTGTTTGCGGCTATTAATTGCGCCAACTCGTCTTGACTTGGAGGCATTTGTAGAAAATAGCCATCGCTATCGAGTTTGCTCTTTACCTCTTGGATATCCGCCAGTGCAAGTTTTTCACGCTTATCTAAATCAACGTGCATCACTAACTCTGGTTCGCCCCATACTTGGGTTAAACCCTCTGGTAACTCTTCAAACTTAGTGCTGTAAGGGATATACAAATAAGTATCAGGTTTGCGGGCACTTTTATAAATGCTACACATCATAATTCAGATCTCGTACTTAAATTTATTTATGTTGGGTTTATTGTACAGTTTTATCAACTAATTATTGAGTTATTTCAGCCACAAAAGCAGCCTCTAATAAGTTGCGTCTCCAATCATTCCAAAAACGATTCGGACGACCTTGGATATCTAAAGTTTGCTTGATGTAATACTCGGTAAGTCTTTTATTACATAATACTTCGGCTGGAACACCTTCTTTTTCAGCAATCTTTTGGGTGACTTCTTTAAGTTTTCCGAGTAGTTGTTTGCCATGTCGGATCCTATGAAACGGTTGCAAGCGTTGTGGCCATAAGCTTTGATCAATGCTATCTGCATATTGGATCTGACTGAGTAACTCGGTGCCATAGCGTCGAATACTTCCTCTATTGCAGCCGATAGAAAGCAAAAAAGCTATGTTAGGTTGCGGCTTCTGACAAATTTCAACCAAATGTTGATCACGGAAAACAAACGTTCTAGGAATGTTTTTTTCTCGTGCTAAAAGTTCACGCCATTCAGCGATGATTTTAAGCCGATTAAGCTGAAAACTATTGAGCTTAAATGCTCCTTTTACCTTAATATAATATTGGTCAAAATCTTCTAAATGCGCCACGGCATCGAAAATACTAGTGGTATCTTCAATCACATAATCAAAGTGACCATTGATAATTAATTGGTCTCGAAGTTTGTAGTAAATCGGCAATAAAAATTGAACGTCTTGGGCAGCATATACTTTTTGTTCATGGCTCAATGGTCTCTGCAACCAGTCGGTTTTGGTTTGCTCTTTCGCCAAGCTCACGCCTAACATTTGCTCAACAATAGCCGCGTAACCCACTGTTAAACCTGTACCAGCCATTGCTGCTGCTATTTGCGTATCAAATACATTATTTATAATGAAATGGTACTGATTAAAAAGAGCTTCTAGATCTTCAGAGCAACTGTGTAGAGCTTTAATTAATTGACTCGAAGCCAATACTTCAGCAAGTGGTGACACATCTTCAAGCTGTAAAGGATCAATTAAATAAACTTCTCGGCCATCATATACTTGCATTAACGCCAGCTTATGGAAATAGGTATTGGTACGGTCAAATTCCGTATCAAGAGCGATAACCTCAAGCTGCAACCAGTTATCACACAGCTGTTGCAGCCTCTGCTTATCGGTTACTGTTTCAACATGAACGCTATCTTGATGCTCTGTGAGCTCGAAACGTGGCAAATGATTCCCTTACTTATCGTGATGTTATAGCTCTCAAGAGCGTTCTAATCTTTCTTCCGTAACTCTTTACGCAAGATTTTACCCACATTAGATTTTGGCAGTTCATCTCTAAATTCCACTACTTTTGGGATTTTATAGCCCGTCAAATGCTCGCGGCAATGAGCGATCAAATCCTTCTCGGTAATGTTAGGATCTTTTTTGACCACGACAATTTTCACTACTTCACCACGAACTTCATCAGGTTCACCAATAGCAGCGACCTCAAGCACACCTGTGTGTAGCGCCACAACATCCTCAATTTCGTTAGGATAAACATTAAAGCCTGAAACTAAGATCATATCTTTCTTGCGATCAACTATTCGCAGATAGCCCTCTTCATCAATAGTCGCCATATCGCCAGTTGCTAACCAACCGTCTTGGTCGATAACTTTTTGCGTTTCTTCTGGTCGATTTAAGTAGCCTTTCATGATTTGCGGCCCTTTAGCCCATAATTCACCAGGCTGACCAAGAGCAACCTCATTACCATCATCATCACGAATCTGTACATCGGTTGATGGCACAGGTAAACCAATAGTGCCGTTATAGGCAGTTAGATCCAATGGGTTCATACTTACAACAGGCGAAGTTTCAGTTAAACCATAGCCTTCTAATAGTGGTGTTTTAGTTAATTCTTGCCATGCTTCAGCAACTGACTTTTGCACTGCCATACCGCCACCAACCGCCAACTTTAACTTGCTAAAGTCCAGCCGACGGAAAGCTTCAGTGTTTAACAAGCCATTGAACAAAGTATTTACGCCTGTGATAGCCGTAAATGGGTATTTTTCTAGTGTTTTACAGAAATCTGCCATATCCCGCGGATTGGTAATATACACATTATGCCCACCAGCTTTAGTGAACAATAAGCAATTCACGCACAGAGAAAAAATATGGTATAGCGGCAAGGCTGTTATGATGGTTTCTTCACCTTCATTTAAGAACGGCCCCATCCAAGCGTGGGTTTGTAATACATTTGCCACCATATTGCTATGAGTCAAAATCGCACCCTTTGATACGCCAGTAGTGCCACCGGTGTATTGTAGAAAAGCAATATCATCACTGGAAACCGTTACTGGTTTAAACTCTAGCGATTGGCCTTTATTCATAAGGTCAACAAAATTAATTGCTTGCGGCAGATCAAAGTTTGGTACCATTTTCTTGAAATGTTTAACCACAAAATTAACGATAAAACGCTTAGGCTGTGAGCAAATATCACCCACTTGGGTAACGATGACATGCTTAAGATTGGTTTCAGAAATGACTTCCTGCAAAGTATCAGCGAAATTAGCCAAAATAACGATAGCATTCGCGCCGCTATCATTGAGCTGATGTTTCAATTCGCGAGCTGTATATAATGGATTAACGTTAACCACTGAAACACCCGCTCGCAAAGCACCAAATAAAGCAATCGGATATTGCAGTAAATTTGGCATCATAATCGCAAGCCGATCACCATGCTCCAAGCCTAGTTGGTTTTGGATATAAGCAGCAAACTGCTTTGATTTTTGGTCTAACTCGGCATAGGTTAAGGTAACGCCTAAGTTAGTAACCGCTGGCTTGTCGCCAAATTTACTGACACTTTGCTCAAAAATCTCAACTAAACTACTGTATTCACTTACATCAATGGTATGTTTTACTTGCGAGGGGTAGTTTTTTAGCCAGATTTTTTCCATGATTCATCCTAATAGTTAGTGTTGTCTAAGGTTGCTGCCTATAGCTTTTGGTATGACCAGTGAATAAGTTGCAGAAAAATACCTTATCCTGCTGCATAAGGCAAATATTCTGCGTTTAAAATGCCATCTTTAATCGCATTGCGCTTCTGCCTTTGATTAACCTATTGTGCCTTTATTTTGCTAAAAATTCACGAATTTTGCTGGCAACTTGTTCAGGGTACTGCATATGTAAGTGATGACCGCCATCTAATTCAATTTGCTGACAATTCGATAGGTAGGATACACGCTCAGCCACAGCAACCGGATCTTGCAACATTCCCTGTTTCGCACGAATAAATTGCACTGGACAGTTAATGTTAGCCATCAAAGATTTGAGCTGAGCAGTCGTCATTCGTAACCAAGAAGCATGTTTTAAACGCGAATCACTTGACCACTGATAGCCTTGTTGACATAACTCTACACCGCGCTCAATCAAGGGCATTAAGGTTTCAGCGTCAAGTTCACTGACGCTTGCGCGCACTTTAGCCGCTAACTCAAGGCTTTCAAAATAGCGCTTTTTACCACGTTTTTCCTTACGCTGATTGATAGCGCTCGCCAACTGCTCTGCCGTTTGCTCAGGGGTTGCAATAAAAGGGCCTAACGCATCAATAGCAACAATACTTTTGATCCGCTCAGGAACGGCTCCTGCATAAATCACCGCTAAAGCGGCGCCCATTGAATGAGCAACAATATGGCATTTTTCAAGATGCAACACATCTAAAGCGCCATCTATGATCGAAATGCCTGAAATAAATTGATAATCCGCCGCTGGAGGCAAATGTTCTGACTGCCCATGCCCAGGAAACTCAATTGCAATTAGGCGGTACTTATCTTGTAAAAAAGGTGCTAAATAATGGAATGTTGCCGCATTATCTAACCAACCGTGTAACATTAATAAAGGCTCAGCTTTGGGATCGCCCCATTCAACCACGCCAATTTTGTTATGGTGGACTTGTATCGAGTATTCACGCTCAAACTTAAAAAACATAAAGTAAACCTTAACGGGTATAAGCTTTTCAGTACAAAACAGTATAACTTATAATGACTTAGCAAATCATCGCTAAGTGAATTCTATTGTAACTGAATATATTGAGGCATAAAAAATGGGTCATTTATTCAATGACCCAGTATGAGGAATTTTGTACTCATAAAAAGAGAAGTGACAATGACAACCAAGAAAACAATGTTGCTCTAGCTTTGGGGTTAAGATAAAGCACCAAGCATCATTGCTTTCGGCATATATTTGGAACTACGATTGCGCAAAAAGTTCCGCCAATTGTCTGAAAATTGCACAAATTTATAATATTCTGCACAACCAAAGAATAACAGCATTATAAATTAATAGGTTAGACTCTAAAGTTAATCAACTGCTTTAATGGATTTTCAATCCCAAAGCGCCCTTTTTGGTCTTGAAGTAACGTTCCCATACATACGTTACTGTCATGAGTAAAATATAAGGAGCCTTTTTCAGAGAGTAAGTCATTAAGTAACTGGGTTTTCTCATCAATTAAACTTTCTGGGAAACGATCGTAACCCATAGTTATGGGCAAATGAACCCACGGCACCCCCGGAATAAGATCAGCTGCAAATACTAAGGGGCCCTGCGAAGTCGCGATTTCAGTCAGTAACATTCCAGGAGTATGACCATTTGAGATATGAAAACGGTAGTCAGATCCCAATAACTGGTGTGTTTCATCATCAATCAGATGTAAACGGCCGCTATTTTGCAGCAAACCCGTTAATTCGGGAATAAAAGACGCTCGATCGCGCGGATGTGGCTTACAAGCTCTTTGCCAAGCCTCTAGCCCAACTAAAAACTGAGCATTAGGAAACAACAGCTCTGGTAGCTTATCTTCCTGCCAGGCAGCTAATAAACCGCCAGCATGATCAAAATGCAGATGGGATAAGACAACAATATCAATGTCTTGGTGGCTAAAACCTACCTGCTGTAAAGAATCCAATAGCACATGCTCAGACTCTTGCACTCCAAAGCGTTCGCGCATTTTAGGCTCAAAAAATGCACCTATACCCGTTTCAAACAAAATCCTTTTCTTACCATCAACCACCAACAAAGCGCGGCAAGCCAAATCAATTCGATTAAGTTCATCAACCTCAACCCAGCGTTGCCATAAGGCCTTTGGCACATTGCCAAACATAGCCCCACCATCGAGTTTTTGTGAATTGCCCATGATGGAGAACAGACGTTTTTCGCTAGCCATACTATCCACTCTTTATCTTTTACTTATAACTAATATCTTCTAATTTGAAGGATATTTCAATCTGCGATGACAAAGCAGCCATTGCCCCTTCTTCACCAATTGACAGCGGGATATGGGTGCTGGTTAATTCCATCAAATTCCAGGTTGGATCAACTCCCACCCAGTGTTCATCCAACCACACTTCGACCCACACATGGCCACCAAAACGCTGCTCTTTGTCGCCTAAGTACACCAAACCACTGACTTCCCGAGCAGGAATATCAATCGCATGCAACATTTCTACTAATAACTTAGCATGCTCAGTGCAGTCGCCTCGCTTCTTATCAATAATTTCGGCAACATTAAAACCTGAAGGTAAAGCACGGTAGTCAATATATTCATTTACATAATCAACCAATGCCTTGGTCTTTTGCCATTGGCTACTTACCCCTTGTGTTTGAGCTAAAGCCATAGAACGAGCTATTGGATGTAACGACGCTTTGATTAAACGAGGCTTAGAACGAGCTGGGTAGCGGCTACCTGGGTTTAGGTGTATCAACTTATCTGGATCTACATTCACGTCTGGATGACGTTGGAACCAAGAGACATCACCATGCTCCAAACTTAAAACCAACTTGTTGATTTTTCTAGGATTTCCAATTTTTTTATCAATTGTAACACCACTGGTATAATACAAGTCTTGTTGCATTTCAGGATTTAGCGAAACTTTCCCTTCGCTGGCCACAAACTCCATTCCACTAGGGCGCATACTGAAAATAGTCACGCCTTTTGGTGTAACTCGATGCCAGGTTGCTTCCGACTTTTGTTGATGATGATGACGAACCACATAATATTTTTTGTAATCGAAAGGTTCTTCTTCAATTTCATAATGAGTTGCATGAACACTAAAGGCTTCGTTATCAAGTTCGCGAATGTTAATACTATCGCCCTGTTGCGGTTGTTTTTCGATAAAACTGGCTAATTTGAAATACTCTTTCAAGCTATATATTATCGGCTCAAGGTTGCGCAAGGTTTGTTTACCATTCCGCTTATCAATCACTTGCAGCTTATTTTCATCGAGTGAATTTGAAAACTGAGTTTCTACTACTAACTCGGGCTCTAGTGAATGGATATTACCTGAGAGTAAATTATACGGTTTCTTATTTTCAAACAATAGTTCTCGCTGATAGCTAAAAACTAAACGCTCACCTTGAACTCGGCCCTCGATATAATCTTGCTCCTTGATGCGAAAATGCTCATCTGTTTTGGACAACTCCACACTCGCCCAACCAACTGATTGACCGTGCCAATTAATTTGATACCACTGCTTGAAAGGTTGGAGATTAGGAATATGCCAAGCACTTCTTGCCTGCTGAAGCTTAAAGTGCCAAAACAAAAACGCTGCAAGTCCTATAAAGACCAGCAGCGCAATGATTTTTATATTTCGCCTAAGTGTATTGCTCACGCTATCTCCTACGCATAAGAAACGTCCTAGTTTTGAGTAATTGCCAGTGGTTAGGCGTTTGCTTGCTCAATTTTCGCAATCTTGAAGTTTAGCAAACCATAAATAAAGGATACGATTGGATTGAGCAAGTTAAAGAAGCAGTATATCCAATAAGCGCCAGTTGCCACACCTAAAGTAGCCGCCATAAAAGCACCGCAAGTATTCCAAGGAATTAATGGTGAGGTTATGGTTCCCGCGTCCTCTAAAGTGCGCGATAGGTTTTTCGCGTCAAGTCCACGACGCTTAAACTCAGCACGATACATACGACCTGGCAATACGATGGCAATATATTGATCAGCAGCAATAACGTTCATACCGATGCAAGTCAGCAATACAGAACCAATCAACGACCCTGTCGATTTAGCCATGCCAATTATTGAATACACTAATTTGTGCAACAAACCTGTTTTTTCCATGGCTGCACCAAAACTCATGGCACAAATAATTAACCAAACCGTGTTTAGCATACTGCTCATACCGCCACGACTAAGTAAGTTATCAAAAACTTCATTACCTGTTGCAATAGAAAAACCAGCAAAAAGCGCAGTCCAAACACCCGACAAATACATCAATGGCTTAGATAACTCAGCATTATTGACAAAAGTATCTATGACGCTGCCTTGCAAAATAACTGCAAAAATACCGCCGACAAGTGCTCCAACCAAAATAGTCGCAACCGCAGGGACTTTTTTTACCGCCATAACAAAAACCAACAACAAAGGAATTAACGACCATAGGCTGATATTAAAATTTTCATCAAGCAGTTTCAGCGTACTTTCCAAACCTAATTCCGAACTTGAAACATCTTGATTTAGGCCAATAACGGTAAAGATAATTAGCGCAATTAACAATGATGGTGCGGTTGTCCAAGCCATGTGTCGAATGTGAGTAAATAAATCAGTGCCGGTAACAGCTGGTGCTAAATTGGTGGTATCAGACAATGGAGACATTTTATCGCCGAAATATGCGCCAGAAATGATTGCGCCTGCAGTAATTGCTGGATCTAAATTAAGACCAGAGGCAATGCCGATCAAACCAACGCCTACGGTTCCCGCGGTTGTCCATGAACTACCAATACTGACCGCAACTACCGCACAGATCAGACAGCTCGCCACATAAAAGAAAGACGGTGATAACAGCTGTAAACCATAATAAATCATGGTTGGAACTGTGCCAGACAAAATCCAGGTACCGATTAAGGCGCCTACCATCAAAAGGATCAGCATTGCGCCCATCGCCAAGCTGATACCATCTACAATTCCAGATTCCAACTCTTTCCACGTTTGGCCATTACGTAATCCAATCAAAATTGCAATCGCTGCACTAAGTATTAGCGCAATTTGATTAGCACCATAAGAGGAGTCAGAACCAAACAGTTTTACTGAAAAGAATAGCAAAACAATTAAAACCAATACTGGCGTCAATGCCTGCAACATACTGGGTTGGCGATCAGATGAATCTACCATAAACCTACCTATTTCTATTTTTTGTTAATTTTTTATAGCGCTATGAAATATTGAATCACTAGATTACTTTCGATAGTGAGTATTTTTTTCATCCTTTATATCTTTATAGCGATCACGTAGTCGTTTAGCTCGAGTGGTCATGTCAGTCACTTGACCATCGATAATCACTTGATCTGCCATTGAAGTGACTTCTAAAGGATCACCATCCCACACCACTAACTCAGCTTTATAACCAGGAATAATTTTTCCATAGTTGCTCGCGCCGCCAAAAATTCTCGCAGGAGTCACCGTAAAAGCTTTTAACGCCGCTTCATAAGGCATGCCGTAAGCTACTGCATTACCTGCAGATTGACGCACTACATGAGCATTATGCGTCGATTGGAAACTTTGCCCTAAAAACACAACATCCACACCGGCCTTATGTAAAAGTGCTGCATTTTCAAAACGTTTACCTAGTGACTCAAAGCTATCAGGAATGTTGTCGGTTGGATCAACCATTACCGCAACCTCTTCCTGAGCAAGTAAACTTGCTTGCTTCCAAGCTTCCGCTGCGCCAGCAATGACCAAGCGTAAATCATTTTGTTTGGCAAATTTTACCATTGCGATAATGTCACTTTCGCGGTTTACACTGATCACTAAGGGCATTTCTTTAGCCACTACAGCTTGCAGCGCAATTAAATCTTCTAAACTATGATAAAGCTCGCGATACTCACCACTTTCAATTGCTTCTTGGTTATCTGAATACTCTTTTGCTTCATCAATTGCTTTTTGTAACTGGTGTAAAGCAGAGGCACGCGAACCTCCAGACATATTTGCACCCGATTCGCCATAAAGTGCGAACATCGCAACTTCTTTTCGAATTAAAGAACCATTATCCGAGCCTTTAAGACTCATGATCGCACCTTTGCCCGCAAATAGACTAGAGCCTGCGTAGGGAGCAATTAAAGTTCGAGTAACGCCGTTAGCTCGATTATGCGCGATCAATGTCGAGTTAGGATTGAAAACTTGATGTACGGTAAAAGCTGCACCTAAATCTTCATCTTCAGTTTGCATATCACCTGTTTGATCCAAAGCATCAATTTCAACTAGACCTAATTGATTGGCAACTGCAAAAACCCCAGGAGTGACTATTTTTCCACTAGCATCAATGGTTCTATCGGCATTTTCTGATATGTTCGTACCTACTTTTTGGATCATGCCATCATTAATAAAAATATCGGCATTTTTTAACACACCTTGCGCGCCTAAAGTATGAACTTGGCCATTTTTAATTAACAGTGAATCAGCATTTGCAACAAAAGATATTGAGCTTGCTGCTGAAAATACACACAAGCTAAGTAACGACTTTCTTAATAAAGGCGCTATTAATAAAGAATATGTTTTAGTTTTCATAATAATCCCCTACTCCTTATTGAACTACGTCTTCAAATTGACCTAACTGAAAATCGCTCATAGGTTGTAGATCCGCATTATGGCGGTCATACATCAAAGCCCCATCAATAAAAACCTTTTCCGCTTTTGTGTAAACACTAAACGGGTTGCCATCCCACACAACGAGATCTGCCATTTTACCCGCTTCCAAAGAACCTGTTTTTTCATCAACACCAATCGATTTAGCCGCATTAATAGTGATCCATTCAATGGCTTTTTCTGGTTTAATATCCATACCCATTTTATTGCCTGAAGCCATCGCTTTGGCCGCTTCTTTATTCAAATGTTGAATACCTACAGCCGAGTCAGAATGCACCACAGCACAAGCTCCAGCCTTTTCTACCAATGCTACATTTTCTGGAACCGTATCAAATGCTTCATGCTTAAAGCCCCACCAATCTGACCACATTGCAGAGCAGACTTCATTTTCTGCTAATAAGTCAGCAATCTTATAAGACTCAATGGCATGATGGAATGTTGATATTTTGTAATCAAATTCTTTAGCAATTTCGATCATAACCGCCATTTCATCAGCGCGATAACAATGGTTATGCACCAAGATCTCTCCACTTAAAACTCCGGCTAATGTTTCTAACTGCAAATCACGGCTTGGCATTTTGCCTGGTTTTCCAGATTCAACAGATTGGTTATAACTATCCCACTGCTTTTTGTAGTCAGCAGCTTTAATCCAAGCCGCACGATAGCCAGCAACATTTCCCATTCGAGTCATTGGAGCGCGACCTTGGTTGCCGTAAACACGCTTTGGATTTTCACCACAGGCCATTTTCAAGCCATAAGGAGCGCCTGGAAACTTCATATCCATAACACTACGCCCTGCTACATTTTTAACCGTAACACTACGCCCCCCAATCAAATTTCCTGAACCGGGAAGAATTTGCATGGCAGTTACGCCGCCAGCCAAGGCCAAACTAAATTGCGGATCTTGAGGCCATACCGAATGTTCAGCCCAAACCTCAGCAGTGACTGGAGCAACCATTTCATTACCATCAGAACTACTGTCAACGCCCGGTGCAGGATAAACCCCAAGGTGCGAATGAACGTCAATAATACCTGGTGTTATCCATTTGCCATCTGCGTCAATGACTTCTAAATCATCATCTGAATGCGCATCAAGATCATGTCCTACAGCAACAATTTTACCGTCTTGGAATAAGATACTTCCTTGTTCAATTTGCTCCCCAGCAGCAGTTAAAATGGTGGCATTTTGAATTAACACAGGATGATATTCTTTTGCTTGATAACGTGATGCAAAAGGCTCTTTTGATTGTTTATCCTCGTCTGCCGAATCATTACAAGCAGAAACAAAGACAGCGCTAATAAGCGCTGCCAATGCTAATCGAGTATTTTTTGGAAACTTGTTGTTCATTATGACTCCAAAACGATTAGTAATTATTAACCTATAAGTTGTACACCAAAGAAGCGATCCATAATGGTCACAACTGTAATTAAACCCAAAACTAGTGGGCAGAAATAGGATACTGCGAAATTAATGTATTTCACTACCAACGCACTTCCTCCTTCGCGTCCGATTGCAATTTCTTCATTGAGATTATGTTTTTTCCACACATAAGCCACAAAGATTGAAATCAAAGTGCCGCCCAAAGGTAAGAATGTATCACTCGCCACCAAACCGACAAAAGTCATAAAGTCAGTATAGTTTTCACTGCCACCCAACTTCACGAAGTTGGTTAAGCTCTCTACTGCACCATTACCTAACATTGATGGAATGCCTAAAATAAAGATAAAGGCAGCCATACCCCATACAGCTACAGGGCGCTTAATATTCTTTTCATCAACTAAATAAGAGACTGGTACTTCAAGTAAAGAAACCGTTGAAGTTAATGCTGCAAACGACAGCAATAAGAAAAATAGAGAACCAACAACAATACCTAGCACAGGTCCAATTTCAGCAAAAACACCTGGAAGAGTTGCAAAAATCAAGCCTGGGCCACCGTTTGGTTCTACACCATACGAGAATACAAATGGGAAAATCATTAAGCCCGCTAAGAAAGCAATGCTGACGTCTGTTAAAGTAATTAATGCGGCTGAACGAACGATGTTTTGCTGTCTTGAAACGTATGAGCCATAAGTGATCAATGCGCCCATACCTAGTGACAATGAGAAGAAAGCTTGGCCAAGCGCAGAGTAAATGACTTCTCCATTGATCTCTGAAAAATCAGGAACTAAGTAATATTTAATACCTTCCCCTGCACCATCGAGTGTAAAAGAGTAGCTCATTAAAGCAATGATTAAGATGAATAAAGTTGGCATTAAAATTTTAGAGGCTTTCTCAATACCTTGCTGAATACCGCGCGACACAATAAAAGCAGTGACAGCCATAAACACAATGCCGTATAACCCTATTTTCTGCCAATCTGTAATATAAGTGCCAAACTCTTTACCGATTGCAAAATTGCCTTGCACCATTTCAATGAAATAGCCAAAAGCCCAGCCTGCTACAACGTTATAAAAAGATAAGATCAAGACTCCAGCAATAATTCCCATTAAGCCGATAATCGACCAATTGGCATGACCTAACTTCTTAAAGGCGCCCACTGGATTCAACTGGGTTTTACGACCAATTGCGATTTCAGAAACCATAACAGGGAAACACAACAAGAAACAAAACGTCAGATAAATGACTACGAACGCAGCGCCGCCGCCTTCACCAACTTCAAAAGGGAATTTCCAAATATTACCAAGCCCCACTGCAGAACCAGCGGCGGCAAGGATAAAGCCGATACGCGAATTAAACTGACCTCTATTTGTTGCCATTGTCATTACCGTTATTTATAAGTTATATGAAAAGATTTGATCCTAGCCGCTAATAAGACCATATTTAGCCCTATCTCTCAAGTTTTAGCGATAAAAAACTAATAAAAAGAAGTTCTTATATAATTTTTTTGTAATCATTCATTTGTCATTAATGGTAGCTCATCCGATCTGTGCATATTTTCTATTCAAACTCAGACTTTTAACATTGACATTAATTAGATTTTCTAATTAACTAAATTTGCACAAAAAATGTGCAAATATTAATAAAAGGGGTAGAAACATGAAACTAAAAAAAATAGGGTTAACTATCGCCCTAACACTTGGTACAACAAGTGTAATAGCTGCAAATCCATTTTCAAACGAGATGGATCATGGAAAAAAACTTCAAGTATGGGCCTCAGATAAAGCTTATCATCACATCGAAGCCAATCCTGCCAATCGAAATATCAAGCTATTTGAATTAGAAAGCCAACAGATCAATCAAGACGCTCAATCAATCGAGCTAGAGATTGACGGCAATTTCTATCAATTTGATATCAGTGACTTTTCACAAAGTGGCTCAGGTTCTCAAATTATTAAAGCTAATATTCGTGGAAAATCAAACTCAGCCAACGACGCTTTAAATTCAGCTATCTTTGTGCGCAATGGTAATAAAGTTACTGCCAATATTCGCATGGATGGCGAGCTTTATTCTTTAAGGCCTTTATCGAACGGTGGTCATGCCTTGATGAAAGTCGATGAAAGCTTGATGCCACAAGACCACCCAGCAGAATTTGACTCTATTCGCCAACGCTCTGAGCGTTTGCAAAAAGGTAAACCTGGTGGCAACAATCCGCCAGATCCTGGTAATGAGCCAGATCCTGGCCCAACGGAAACTATTCGCGTAATGGTTCATTATACCCCTGCAGCCGCAAGTGCCAGTGGTGACATCAATGGCCTTATTGACTTAGCTATGGCTGAAACTAATCAAGGTTATGCAAACAGTAATGTAACTATTAATTTGCAATTGGCAGGCAAATACATGGTTAACTACACAGAGAGTGGCAGCTTTAGTACGGATTTATCTCGCTACCGTGAATTTGATGGTGTCATGGATGAAATTCACTCGACTCGCGATCAAGTTTCTGCAGATGTAGGTGTTTTGTTGATTAATAATGCTTCTTCTTGTGGCTTAGCCTCTTCGATTGGCTCTACAGCGGCCACTGCTTTTGCAAATGCTCATTGGGATTGTGCAACTGGCTATTACTCATTTGGACATGAAATTGGCCACTTGCAAAGTGCTCGCCATGATCCGCGAACTGATTCTTCTACAACGCCATATGCCTATGGTCATGGCTATCAATATTCAAATGGTGGCTGGAGAACCATTATGGCCTATAACTGCAAAGGCCGAACTGGCTGTACGCGTATCAATTATTGGTCAAACCCATATGTAACCTATAATGGAGTGCCAATGGGTACAGTAGATCAAAGCCATAATTCTCGTGTCTTAAATGAAACAAAGTCAACCTTGGCAGCTTTCAGATAAAACAAATAAACATCTGTTATAAAAAAAGCCCAACGACTTTGTTGGGCTTTTTATTACTAATAGTAGTATTCTGTTTATATTATTAAATTCCCAACAGCAATTTACACAATGCGTTATCTATTGTTATTTACCCTACTTACTCTAATAGCTTGTCAGGATAGTCAAAACACTGCACCGCTAAAATTAAGCAATCCAATTTCCAATAATGCTGTGGCTTTAGCTGATATAGATGGAGATTCTTGGATTTATTCCTTTAACGGATTATTACCAGGAAAAACATGGCACGACGTTAGCTCAAAGGCATATGCAGTAAATATTAAGAGCGGAGAATCTATCACCTTAAATTCAGTACCTGGAGCTCATGGTCGCTTAGCTTCGGTAGCAGCAACAGTTGATAATAAGATTTACATTTTTGGCGGCTATACTGTTGCTGAAGACCATTCAGAAATATCCACCGCCGAAGTCTATCGTTTTGACCCTAAAACTCATAAGTACGATTTAGTGACGAGAATGCCCACACCAGTTGATGATTCAGTGGCTTTAGTCTACCAAGATCGATATATCTATTTAGTCAGTGGCTGGTACAACAATGGCAATGTGGATTTGGTACAAATTCTTGATACCCACGATATGTCTTGGCATATAGGCACCCCATTTCCTGGCTCACCCGTTTTCGGTCATGCAGCAGGCATTGTTACTAATAAATTTATCATTAGCGATGGAGTAAAAGTTATTAAAGTCACAGATGGTAAGCGTCATTACGGTATGAGTGACGAAAATTATTTGGCGGAAATAGATCAACATGACTTTAAAAAAATCGAATGGAAAAAACTTGCCAATCACCCTGGTCCGGCTCGCTATCGCATGGCAGCCACTGGTTCAAAAGGTCTAAACAAGGTTATTTTTGTTGGTGGTAGTGATAACCCTTATAACTATAACGGCATTGGCTATAACGGTACACCAAGCCAACCTCATAACTTGATATTTGCTTATGATTTTGCAACTAATCAATGGCAAGAATTAGGCAAACAAGAAACAGCCACAATGGATCATAGGGCTTTATTAGAAACAAACCAACAGTTTTATGTTGTTGGTGGAATGTTAAACAATCAACAAACCACCTATCGTATTTTCAACATTAAACTTTAAAAGCCTAGGCTAATTGATTCTCTATACTTGCTTTCAAAGCTAAAGTTCTAGGCAGTAAGCGTTTATAGAAAAACTCTCCAAGCGTTTGTTTTTCATAGGATTTATTGAACATTTTTAACCATAAATAAGCATAAATTACTAATGCAACATAATGCAGGTAATCACAGGCAATCCACTGTTGTAGATCATGATCGGTTTTACCTTTGTTGATAATGGCTTGTGATAATTCTTTTAACTCACTTAATTTATTCTGTAGCGTACTTTTTAGTTCACTATCAGCAAAGTTTTGCATATCTTGAGCAACTTCTTCTAACAATAAATCAATATAAGCACCGTCATTAGCTACCAATTTACGCCCTACTAAATCAAGCGCTTGGATACCATTGGTACCTTCATAAATTTGTGCTATTCGGGCATCACGAACGTGTTGCTCCATGCCCCACTCTTTGACATAACCATGCCCGCCAAAGCATTGCTGACCCGTAGTACATACTTCATAGCCCATATCAGTAAAGAAGGCTTTAGCGATTGGTGTTAATAATGCAGCCATAGCGTTTGCTTTTTGAACCTCAGCATGATCAGCGGAGTGATGGGCGATATCCAAATAAGAACCTAACCACACCGCTAAAGCGCGCCCCGCTTGGTTGTAGGCTTGCATACTCATTAGCATACGTTGAACATCGCCATGCTTGATAATTGGAGCTGGTGCTTGTCCATCAGTCGCACGACCTTGTAAACGATCGTTTGCGTAAGCATCAGCTTGTTGATAGGCCATTTCACCAAGCCCAATGCCTTGAATACCGATCGATAGACGCTCAAGATTCATCATGGTGAACATGCAGCGCAAACCTTGATGCACGCCACCCACTAAATAGCCGACCGCCTCATCCATATTCATGACACAGGTTGACGATGCTTTAATGCCCATCTTATGCTCAATTGAGCCACACTTTATCCCATTACGCTCGCCGAGAGTTCCATCATCGTTAACCATAAACTTTGGAACAAGGAACAAACTGATACCTTTTGGACCTGCAGGAGCATCTGGCAAACGCGCTAACACAAGATGAATAATATTTTCAGCCATATCATGCTCGCCGCCTGTAATAAAGATTTTTGAGCCTGAAATTTTGTAGCTACCATCGGCTTGAGGTTCAGCTTTACTTTTCAACAAACCTAAGTCAGATCCAGCATGAGCTTCGGTTAAGCACATTGAACCTGACCATTGACCCGATATCATATTAGGCAAATACTTAGCTTTCATCTGCTCATCAGCATGAGCTTGCAATAAATGATAGGCACCAGCAGTCAGGCTGCCATATAAACAGAAAGAGGTATTGGTTGAATAAAACATTTCCTCTACCAGTACATGCAGGGCTTTGGGTAAACCTTGACCACCGAATTCTGGCGAGGCGGTTAATGATTGCCAACCACCTTCTACGAAGGCTTGGTAGGCTTCTTTAAAACCTTTTGGTGTTGTAACAATACCATCGTTCCAGCGACAACCTTCTTCATCACCAGACTGGTTAATCGGCTGTAAAACACCACTAGAAAACTTACCCGCTTCTTCTAAGATAGCAGCATACAAATCTTCATCAAACTCAGAAAAATCTTCGATACCAGCAAATTTGGATTGAATATTAAATACGTCTTTTAGCAAAAACATCATGTCATTGACGGGCGCTTGATATTGCATTCTATCTCCTGAGTTTAATCATTTATCTAAAGCATAAAAAAACTCTGGCTAGGCCACACTTTAATCGCGTGGTCAGACCAGAGCTTTACTATAGGAAATGTACGCTAAATTGTCTAGTGTTTTAGAGGCTAGTATTTAGCGTGAATAAGAGCATTAATCTGCTTGATTATCCTTAAAGTGTTTCCAGTAATCATTAACAGTTTGTTTCATGTCTTTATGTAACATCAAAATGCCGAATAAATTTGGAATGGTCATTAAGGCAACCGTGACATAAGCCAAAGTCCAAACCACAGTGGCATCAATGATCGAAGCAAGGAAGAAGAGCCCCACATAGACAATACGGTATGGTAAAACCGCTCCAGGCCCCCAAAGATAGGTTGCTGCACGATCTCCATAGTAGGACCAAGCAATTGCAGTAGTAAATGCAAACAATAACAAGCCTAATGAAACAATATACTTGCCGCTTTCACCAAGGAAACCGCGAGTAAAGGCCTCTTGAGTCAATTTTACTGAGTGGATTAACGATTTACCCTCCACCTTAATACTGACTTCATCCAAAGAGCCTTCTGTAACTAATATCTCACCGGTAATTGGGTTGTTATCTTTATCATAATACATGACATCTTCAGCAACCGAGCGCGCGTTGATCAAAGTGAAGCCATCAGAGATTGCGCGACCTTCTTGCACTGAAATAGTACCTGTAAAAGCTTTGACTTCTGAGTCTTGATCAGACTTAGTGTCAAGATGCACAAACAATTTGTTCACATCTTCCAAGTTTTGATCAGAGTAATTACCCATCACAAACTCCATATCTGAACGATCAAACTGATTGTGGTGCTTTTCAGTCCAAACCCCTGAAGACAGGATCACCAAACCAGTCAAAGTACAGATAATAATTGTATCGATGAAAGGCTCTAACAAAGAAACCATACCTTCTGAGGCTGGCTCATTACCTTTTGCCGCTGCGTGCGCGATTGGAGCAGAACCTTGCCCCGCTTCGTTAGAAAATAAACCTCGATTAACACCGCGGTTAAAGGCATATGCAAAGCTAGCACCAAGGAAACCGCCAACAGCGGCAGAGCCAGAGAAGATACTAGTGAAAATTGACTTGAACGATGGAATGATATTTTCTGCGTTATAAATGATGACCAACAACGCGCCAATAACATAAATTACCGCCATAAATGGAACAACTTTTTCAGCAACTTTAGCAATACGTTTGATACCACCAATAATCACCAAGCCCAACAATACCGCAAGTACAGCACCTGTTATCCAATTTGGGATCTGGAAACTATCGTTCATCGCTTCAGCAATATTGTTGATTTGCGGCATATTGCCCGAACCAATTGAGCTGACGATTGTAGCCAAGGCAAAAATAACCGCCAACCATTTCATGTTTAACTTCTTTTCCATGAAGTACATTGGGCCACCAGCCATAGTGCCATCAGCAGTTTTTTCACGGTATTTATGCGATAATGTGACTTCTACAAACTTGGTGGTCATACCCAAGAAAGCAGTTGCCCACATCCAAAATAAGGCAGCGGGGCCGCCTAAGAAAATCGCAAGAGCTACACCGCCAATATTACCCGTACCGACTGTGCCCGATAAGGCTGTCGATAGAGCCGCAAAGTGAGAAGTATCACCAGGAGCATCTTTTTTGGTGTATTTGCCACGAACAATTCGAGTCGCTTGTCCAAAATATCGAATTTGCGGGAAGCCTAGATACAGAGTAAAAAAGATACCAACGCCTAGAAGCAACAACGGGAAATAAGCTGCTGAACCTAAAAAGCCATCAATAAATAGCAAGGCATTATTAATTTGATCAAGAATTTCCAAGGTATTTTCCCCACTTGGTTTTGTTAGTATTTATAAGCCCATAACCTTACCATCATGTTTATGACTTTGCTAGAGGCCTTTTAGTATGCTTTTTATGCTCTTACAACTACTCCAAATCTAATTCTTGCTCGGTGTATTCAAGCGGAAGCTGAATAAAATTTGTAGATTCTGAGGTATGAAAACGAACCCCAATGCCAAGTAAACGAACCGATTTATCGCGCCGAAAGAAGCCCTCTTCCATCAGCTCATAAAATAAATCATCATTGATACCAAAACTGGTACGTTCAACGGTTGTTGCTGTGAAATCACTAAATTTTAGCTTTACATAGAGTTTATTTATTGGTGATTCGATTTTAGAACGTGCAATTCTGCGTTTTAGGGTTTCAAGCAAGAAAGGAAGTTCATCTAAACACTCTTGCAGCTCAAAAAGATCCTGCTCATAAGTATTTTCAACGCTCAGAGACTTGCGCGGATAATGTGTTATCACTTGCCGATTATCAATACCTCGTGCTAAATCATAGAGGTGCTGGCCAAAACTACCAAACTTACGGCTAATCGTAAGCAAATCCATTTCACGCAAATCACCACAAGTATAAATTCCTTGGTTATTAAGTTTCTCAGCTGTTTTCTTGCCCACTCCGTGAATTTTCTTAACTGGCAATTGGCGAACAAAATCATCAACCTTATCTGGTGTGATCACGAATTGCCCATTGGGTTTATTCCAGTCCGACGCAACTTTAGCTAAGAACTTATTTGGAGCCACTCCTGCTGAAGCAGTTAATTTTAATTGTTGATAAATTTGATGACGAATATCTTGCGCAATATAGGTAGCACTTCCCTTGAACTGCTCACAGGCACTAACATCCAAATAAGCCTCATCCAAGGACAAAGGCTCTATGAGCTGAGTATATTGAGCAAAAATGGCACGAATAACTTTCGAGTCATGCCGATACTTTTCGAAATTAGGTGGCACAATCATTAAATTGGGACATAAACGCTTGGCATGACCTGAGGGCATAGCCGAATGCACTCCATAAGATCGAGCTTCATAGTTACAGGTGGCAATAACACCGCGCCTATCAGGCGAACCGCCAACGGCCACGGGATGTCCGCGCAGAGAAGGATCATCGCGCACTTCAATAGCCGCATAAAAACAATCCATATCCACATGAATTATTTTACGCACATTATCAGTTTTGCACTTTGCTTCACTCTCAGTCATAAAGATATTGTAAAGGAATAATCACTATCCCCAAAGATTTGATCGAGCGTTGAATTATTAAAGACTGGAAGAAATGAATTATCGCTTAAAAGCTAATCGAATCGAAGCGCCGCCCAAAGCACTTTCGCCTATATCAATTGTGGCGTGATAAGCCTCAAGAATTTCTTTAACCACAGACATACCAATACCCTGCCCCTCAACTGTTTCATCTAAGCGTTTACCTCGCGATAAAACACTTTCTCGCACCTGCAGAGGGATCCCAGGTCCATCATCTTCAATACTAATAATAATTTGTTGGCTTTCGCGCTTAGCTTCGACTGAAACTCTTTGTTGCGCAAACTTGCAGGCATTGTCCATTAAATTGCCACAAACCTCATACAAATCACCTTCGTTTAACGCAACTTTTAAATCCTTATCAACATTATGAGTAATTTGAATATTTTTATGCTGATAAACTTTCTCTAATCCTTTAACAAGTTTTTCTATAGCTGGAGCCACTGATATTGAGCGCATCATTACTTGAGGCCCTCTGGTTGCTCTTTGTAACTGATAAGCCACGATTTGGTCCATGCGCTGCAATTGTTCTGCATATATTTTTTCAAGACTGGCTTTGTCTGCATCATTCTGTAAAGCAGCTTGCATAACGGCCAAAGGCGTTTTTAGACTATGGGCAAGGTTGCCAAGGGTTTCTTTATAACGTGAGCTTTGATGGCGTTCGTTACTGATAAAGCGATTAATACTGTCTGTAAGGCCACGAATTTCTTGCGGATACTGCTCAGACAACTTATCTTCAATACCAAGCTCAACCTGTCGTAACTCTTTCATCGCTTTGCGAATCGGGCTTAAACTCCAGCGAAGAACCAAAAATAGGATCAACATCAAAGAAGCTGCCAAGCCGATCAGCCACATCCACAATTTATTACGATATGCAGCAATAATCTGATCAAAGGCGCGCTTATTTTCTAAAATCACATAATGATAAAGTGATACCTCACTTTGGGCGCTTTCCCACTCCGTCACATAATTGAATTGAAAATAGGTTTCGTTATTTAACACCATTTCTGTCAAAGGGTATTCTTGGCCTGGAAAGCTAATAGGTAAAGCTAAATTTTCACCCGCTTGTCCTGTATCGTTTGATATAGAACTCCAAATCAGAGTTTCCGTTTCATCGTACACTAATGCAATTAACCCACTGCCAAATTGATTAAAACGCTGATCTACCTGAGGCTCTTCTGGAATAAAAAGTTCACCAGCCTCTATTTCGTCTGAAACCGACAAAATACTATAGAATTGAGAATGAAGGCGCTCATGAGTTACTTGTAAAATACCTGTTTTGTAGGCATTAAGCAGAATAAAACTCATCGCAGCAATGAAAAATACCAGCACAAAACTGGTATTTAATAGAAGTCTTTTTTGAAGCGAGTAAGCTTTAGCCTGAGTCACAAAAACAGACTCACAAATTAGTATTTAAACGATAACCCCGACCACGCAAAGTGTCTATAGGCTTGATTGTTCCATCGGGATCAATTTTCTTGCGCAACCGTCCAACAAATACCTCTAGCACATTAGAATCACGATCATAATCTTGAGCATACAAATGCTCAGTTAATTCTGTTTTGGAAACAACTTTGTCAGGATTGAGCATCAGATACTCTAGCACTTTATACTCATAAGCAGTTAAATCCATAACTTGACCATTAACTTTAACCTCTTGTTTTAAAGAGTTTAAACTAATTGGCCCTTTTACAATTTCAGGTGTTGCAAAACCAGATGCACGTCGCAATAGAGCATTTATGCGCGCTAATAATTCTTCTGTTTGAAAAGGCTTTACTAGGTAATCATCTGCTCCTGCGGCAAGTCCATCAACTTTATCTTGCCAATGTCCGCGAGCAGTAAGAATTAGAACGGGAAAATTGACCTCTTCATTACGAATGGTTTCCAACACTTCAATTCCAGATATATCAGGCAAACCAAGATCAAAAATACCTAAATCAAATTCGTACTCACGGGCCAAATATAAGGCTTCTTCACCGTTTGGAGCTTGCTCAACCACATAATTATGTTGTTTAAGCGCTGTGACTAACTGTTCGCGTAGCGCATCATCATCTTCTAATAATAGTATTTTCATTGATTCCCCTAATTACCGCATTAAATGTAGTATTGTCTAAGCTAACACCATGCCGTTGCAGGCGTTGACGGTAACATAACGAACTCTACCAGACTCAGAAATAACTTTTACCCGATAAATGGGCGGTCGAGTATTTGTATTCAAATATGCAGATAAAACTCTTCCTTTCACTCGGCTTGCTGCAGCACTCATAGCAGCACCTTTACCAATGGGATTGCAACTTATCTGCTTGTCCATTGCTGGTGGCGAAAAACGTTGTGCAGCCGCCTCAGCACTTGAAACTGATACAAAAAACACAACCATTATCAAGAAAAAGAGTTTTTTCATTACCTTATCACTTTTTTCACTAGTTACGGCTCAGTATAAACTTTCTTTGCTGAACCGTAACTAAATTATCATAACTATAAACAGAGTTATTTTGCTATTAACGTCGAGAAGGACGAACATCTACCGCCACTTCTACCCAGCGACCAGGGTCATAATCCATAAAGCTGGTGTAGCGCTTACCTTTGTATTTATAGGTTACATTATAACCAATAATCTTGTCACGCCCATAGCGATGCTCATCATATCTTGAGTCACGCTGATAACGGGTTTCGCAATACTCATCATAGCCACGATGGCGTTTATTTTCTGTTGCTTCGCGACCAATTTTAGAGCCAATTATTGCACCCGTCACAGCTCCTATTTTATCGGAAGAACGATGATGACCGACCCTATCTCCGATTTTGTGACCGATAACAGCACCAATAACACCGCCAATAATTGAACCTTTGCGACGCTCATGACTGCTCGCATAACTTCGATTATCACGATAGCACTGCTCATAAGCCGCTGGACGGTAATTTCTATCACGCGAATATCTATCTCTTGAATAACGATAAACCGGCTCTACCCGTATCACTTTTGCTTTGTCATAACGCATATAACCATTATGGTACTGACTATTAGAATAATTATTAGAGTTGCCATAACGTGAATCACGAGAATATCGATCATCATGATCAGCAAGTGCTGAGCCACTAAAGACCAAACCAATAACTAAACTGATTGCGGTTAATTTCTTCATAACGTTCTCCTTACAAAGCTAAAACATACTTTGCTTTAATTTCAAGGATAGTTTAGAAAAATCAAGCTGAATGGGGTCTGAACCTTTTACACGCCAATTAGAAAGCTGTTATATATAAAAAAACAGGCCGAAGCCTGTTTTAGGGTCATATACTGAAGCTATTTCTTTCTAAAGAAACGTTGCAATGCCAAAATAATTAAAGCGCCAACGGTTGCTGTAACTAAAGAAGTAACATTAAAACCAGTTACTTTACCACCAATTTCAAGGGCTTCTGCTAGATAACCTCCCAAAAAAGCTCCAACAACACCAAGAACAATTGTCATGACCCAACCTTGGTTATCAGGGCCAGGCATTATGAATTTTGCTAGAATACCTGCTACTAAACCAACTAGGATCCAAGTTATAAAGCTCATTATTATTCTCCAAAATAAATCTAATAAACAATATTATTGTGTCAAAACTCTTCTCAAAAATCTGTTAAATAATTGTAAAGAGTGATTATTGTTCCCTAAAATTTAACACCAAACAATTTTTTGTGGGCTTTTACGCGCCTTTTCAATCAGTTCTTCATAATATTTTTCGATCTGTTGACGACGAATTTTCAAGGTTGGAGTGATCATACCGTTATCAGTATTCCACTCATCATTGACAAAAATAATTTTGTCTAATCGCTCATGCTTTTCTATAACGTTATTTATTTTTAATAATAAGCCTTCTGCTTCAGTGGTATAACTAGCTTTATCAGAAAACTCTTTTCCATAAACAGAAGCAAGCACAACAGGTGCGGGAAGTCCATTACCAACAACACAAAGGTGCTCTACTCCTAATTCAGGTTCAAGCATCGCTTCAATAGGGATAGGTGAAACATATTTACCTTTTGACGTCTTAAAAAGATCTTTAACACGTCCTGTAATACGCATAAATCCATCATTATCGATTTCACCTTGATCGCCTGTTAATAAAAATCCATCTTCATTGATTGTTTCTTTAGTCTTTAAAGGTTCTTTATAGTAACCTTTCATTAAACAAGGGCTGCGTAATAATATTTCACCTTGTTCACTAATTTTAACTTCCGCACTAGGCATCGCAACACCAATAGTTCCCTTTTTTCTTGCGCCAGGAATATTCGCATGAGAAAAAGCCATGGTTTCAGTCAAACCATAAGCCTCGCAAATTTCCAAACCTAATTTATCAAAGAAGTTGATTGTACCTTCAGGTAAGGCAGCGGCTCCTGATAGTGCAATTTTCACATTATCTAAACCCAAGCCTGTTAGAATTTTCTTTTTGATAATACTGCTAATGACGGGTAGCTTGAGTAAAAGCGCTAACTTTGCTTTCCCCACTTTATTTTCAATTGCTTGCTGAAACTTCAACCAAATTCGCGGAACACCAAAGAATATCGTTGGGCGAACAGAAACAACATTTTCTTGAAAAGTATCCAAGGACTCGGTAAATGAAATCACACTACCCGTATGAATACTGATAATTTCAGCCAACTCTCGCTCAGCACAATGCGCCAACGGTAAATATGAGAAGAAATGCTCGCGTTCTAATCCAACATATTCCACTGCCGCAGCCGCACCATTAGCCAAAGCTCGATAGTCTATCATCACCCCTTTTGGCATTCCTGTAGTACCAGAGGTATAAACTATAGTTGCCAAATCATCAAGCGAGGGCTCTGGGGACTCTTGCATCGGTTCCTGCTTAGCAAGGATCGCGTCCCAATCGTCAATGCCGTCATGTTGGTGATAAAAGCCAATTTTTTTCATAGCTTCTGGAACAGCATCTTTTTTAGCAGGCCAATCCCAGAGTTTGCCAATAAAAGCCAACTGAGTTTCACTGTGTTCAAGAATTGTGCTAATGGTATCTTTGCCAGCAGTAGGATAAATAGGCACCGATATATGTCCTGCCATCATTATAGCTAAATCAGCCATGACCCAGTGCGAACAGTTCAAAGATAAAATAGCGACTTTACTTTGCGCGGGTAGATTTTGTTTTAGATAGTTAGCCATTTTACGAACCTGCTGAGCAACCTCTCCCCAGGTATATTCCTTCCAGTCTTTACCAAAAGGTTGACGTAAATAAACCTCGTTAGCTCGCTCTTTTTCCCAACGGTAAAATGCTGACAAAGTGTTTTCTAAAACAAGTTCGCTCATAAATAGTCTCTTATATAGATGTGTTTATATATGATATTGCCTGAGTCTTCGTTTGAGTTTAAAGGAATCACAGGGCTTTATACATCAAATAGTGTGGTCCTATGCCTGAAAGCATAAATTCATTACCCTTTATAGCAAAATCCAAACGTTTATAAAACTGCTGCGCGCTAGTTCTTGCATTACACCAAAGCAGATCGAACCCTCGATATTGACACTCAGCGATACTTTGCCGCAATAAAACCGTTCCCAGACCTTGACCTTGCGAACAGGGATCACAAGCCATGCCACGCAACCGAATGGGATTTTGAGCATCAAGTTTAGAGTGATTCTGAGGATAAAAAGATGCTATCGCTTTAAGATCTTGTTCAACAAAAGCCCCCATATGGAAAACACCCTCAAATTGGTCTTCTTCATAGTGACAAGAGCTAATAGGTTGATTAGGACGCAAAACTAGATTGCGAAGAGCATATACCTGCTCCAAAGGGATCTCTTGAACAGTCAATGACATTTATAATAAAACAACAAAAAAGCCGTATAGTAAGACTACACGGCTTTTCCAACAAAAGGAATATCACTATTCCATTAAAAGCAGATCTTAGTGATCGCCTTTAACCTCTTCTGTTACTTCTTCTTCAGCTTCGTCAATAGACTCATTCAAGCTATCAGCAATATCTTGAGCCGTATCAGCTACAGCTTCTTTAGTTGCATCAACAGCATCAGAAGCAGTTTCAGCGACTGCATCAACAGTGTTGTCTACAGCTTCAACTGTATTATCAACTACTGCTTGACCAGCTTCCTTAGTTGCTTCATAAGCATCTACAGTAGCGTCAGCCACATCAGATGCTACTTCTTTAGTGCCTTCAACAACATTTTCAGCTGCTTCAACAGTTGCATCAGCAACAGCTGCCGCCGCTTCTTTAGTTTCTTCTGCTACTGCTTCTTTTTTCTCGTCACTACAAGCCACAACTAATGATGTTGCTAATAACGCGATTGCTAAACGTTTCATTTCTTTCTCCTCCTCAGGGTAACACTCTATTTTATAATAGAAATGAGCAGGCAGTATGCCATGACACCTGCTCATCAAAAAGTAAAATTTTTATAAAATGTGATTAATTTTTAGCCAAGAACAACCAGGTTTCTAGAACTGTGTCGGGATTCAAAGAAACACTATCAATCCCTTGCTCCATCAACCATTTAGCTAAATCAGGATGGTCGGATGGACCTTGACCACAAATACCAATGTATTTATTAGTTTTTTTACAGGCTTTAATGGCATTGGCTAATAACACTTTGACAGTTGGATCACGCTCGTCAAATAAGTGCGAAATAATGCCTGAATCACGGTCAAGACCAAGCGATAACTGGGTTAAATCATTCGAACCAACCGAGAAACCATCAAAATATTTCAAGAATTCTTGAGCCAAAATAGCATTCGAAGGTAATTCACACATCATGATGACACGCAAACCATTATCGCCTCGCTTTAAGCCATTTTCTTCAAGCAACTCAATAACTTTTGCCGCTTCACCTAATGTGCGCACGAATGGGATCATGATTTCAACATTGTTGAAGCCCATTTTGTTGCGTACACGCTTAATAGCCTCACATTCCAGTTCAAAGCACTCTCTAAAGTCTTCTGAAATGTAACGCGAAGCGCCACGGAAGCCAATCATTGGATTTTCTTCATTGGGCTCATAAAGATGACCGCCAATCAAGTTTGCATATTCGTTTGACTTAAAATCTGACATACGAACAATAACTTTTTCAGGCGCAAATGCACACGCAATTGTTGAAATACCTTCGACCAATTTGCTGATATAAAACTCACGAGGGTTAGCATAACCAGACATCTGCAAAGCAATCGTTTTCTTCAGGTTTTCATCATCCAATTTATCATAGTTAAGTAATGCTTTAGGATGCACGCCAATCATACGGTTAATGATAAACTCTAAACGCGCCAAGCCAACGCCAGCATTTGGTAATTGAGCAAAATCAAAAGCTCGATCAGGATTACCCACATTCATCATGATTTTGAATGGTAAATTTGGCATATTATCAACAGCATTTTTGTTGATTTCAAAATCAAGCAAACCTTGGTAAATCATGCCTGTGTCGCCTTCAGCACATGAAACCGTGACTTCTTGTCCATCCTTAATACGATCCGTTGCATCACCACAACCAACAACTGCTGGAATACCTAGCTCACGAGCAATAATAGCTGCGTGACAGGTGCGTCCTCCTCGATTGGTCACAATCGCAGCGGCGCGCTTCATGATCGGCTCCCAATCTGGGTCCGTCATGTCGGTAACTAGCACATCACCTTTTTTAACACTGGCCATTTGATCGATAGAGCTAATGACACGAGCTTTACCTTTACCAATACGCTGACCAATTGCTCGTCCCGTGGCCACAACATCAGATTTGTTTTTTAACTGATAACGCTCAATAACATTTTTGTCCGAACGGCTTTTTACGGTTTCAGGGCGAGCCTGTACGATATAGATGTTACCGTCAGCACCATCCTTCGCCCACTCAATATCCATAGGACGTTTGT
>JABXIQ010000022.1 GCA_013373015.1 Kangiellaceae bacterium | reverse complement strand
TTGCCCATACGCTCAGCAACTTTAACACCAACCATACGACCAACAACGCTAGAGCCAGTGAAAGACATCTTCTTAACACGTGGATCTTCGATGAAAGTGTTGGCTAATTTGTTTTCAGCTGAATCGATAAATAAGCAGAAAATGCCTTTTAGACCAGCTTCTTCCAATACTTTATTACAGATATTTTGAACGGCGATGGCACACAATGGAGTTTTTGGCGAGGGTTTCCAAACTGTGGTATTTCCGCAAATTGCGGCAATGAAAGCATTCCAAGACCAAACCGCTACTGGGAAATTGAACGCTGACATAACACCAGTAATACCTAGTGGATGCCATTGCTCATACATACGGTGCTCAGGACGCTCAGAGTGCATCGTTTTACCATAAAGCATACGGCCTTGACCTACAGCGAAATCCGCCATATCGATCATTTCTTGCACTTCACCATCGCCTTCCGCTTTGATTTTGCCCATTTCAGCAGAAACTAAGCTGCCTAAAGCATCTTTATGTTTACGCAGCGCTTCGCCCATTTTGCGAACCAACTCACCGCGTAGTGGGGCAGGAACTTTGCGCCATTCAGCAAAAGCTTCTTCAGCTTGCTGCATAACTTTCTCATAGTCATTAGCAGAACTTGCGTAAACTTTAGCGATCAACTCGCCAGTTGCTGGATTGTATGACTCGATAATACCTGCGTCTTGAGTGTCAGTGTAACCTTCGCCCCAACTTGCTGATTGGTTGATGGCTTCGATACCTAGCTCTTTCAAGAATTCCATAAAAACCCCTAAATTGGTTAAAAAATACGTTAAAGTGACTGTTTTTTGACACTTAAAACGTCAAATAATTCGGCGGCGCTACCATACCACCAGAGTGTCTTTTTCGCCAGTGAAAATTGAAGTTATTGTCTAATAAACAAGCAGTTTGCGCTCAGGTCGGAGCAGTTTGTTGGTTTGTTTAGAACTAAGTTATTGAAAGCTAGTTTTGGATTAGTTTTATTAAGGATTAGCTCATGTAATTAGTTTTGGTTAGTGGATTGAGTCAGTTGTTCCAATAGCCTAATGCTGTAGCAGCATCATCGAACAGTTCATCATAGTTTAATGCTACCCATTCGATGTAGTTTGCAATCGCACACTTTTGCTTTGCACTATAACCAGCATTGCGATGGTTAGATGCAAAATTTATGATTAATGCCTCGGTAAAATCACTGTTGATTTCGTCAATAGATCGCTTCAACCAAGCTGTAATAAAGTAGTGTTTTGCTTCTTGCGAAAACAATGGTAGATCCCAAACATGGCGGTCTAATATGGCTGGGTCTAATGACTCGACGCTGTGATCTTTGAAGTGTTGGGTGATTTCATCACATTCAGAGCAAGGGTGAGGAGCGATGTTATTTGAAGGGGGAGTAGGAACTTCTGCAAAAGCTTGCTCGATATGTTGTTTGAGAAGTTCCTTATGGGTCATGAAGTTGAGGTGTTTGCTGAGCTTAAAACTCCCACCAACAAGTTTCCCACCACTCTAAGAACTCATCAAACTCAATATGAGTATCATGGTTGCTGTCAACCCAGTCAAAGCCATTCTTTATTTGCTCTTCACTAGCATCTGGAGAAAGAAGTTGCAGCAGTTTGCCAAATTCTTTGATATCAATTTGACCATTCTTGTCAGTATCAAAAAAATCGAAATGACTTTTAACTTCTGCTATATGTTCTTCAGTTAGTGGTTTCATAGTCTTCATCCTCTTGCGCAAAGAACGCTTGTAAATTGTTATTGGTTTCTTCTAAGTCAAATTGTGTGGGCGAAAAGCTATCACCGAACCAATCTTTTACATCGGCATGTTCAAAATGATTGGGTGTTTTCAGCACATTTAATAAGTGCTCATAGCCTGAAACGCCGCCAGCATCTTCAGGAGGGCAAGCATTTTTCCCTGACAGACAGATTGCAAATTCATCTGTGGCTGAGTTTTTAACTTCACCTATGAAAGTGATTTTGTGATACCAGTGATCGTGTAAGTCATAGGTGTAACGAATACTTTGCTCAGACTGCTTAAAAATATCGGTTAGTAAAAACTGAGCTTCATCATGAATATCATTGTCATCAGGTTCAGAAATGCCTGTTTGTTCAATATATCCATAATGTTGTTCATCAATTACAAATTCATGATCATGATAATCGGCCCAACCCATCACAACTTGAATACAAAAGTGTAGGTCTTCAAGTGTTGCTTGCGGGTCGATTAAAATTTCACGCCAAACGGGTATGCTCAAATGCTCTAATTCAATTTTGAATTGCAACATACCATGATTGTTTTCTGACATTATCTTGTCTCATTAAAATTGACGCTTTTTGAGGAGTCGTCTAGGTTGATATAACATTTTCCTCAAGCCGATAGCGCACTTTACGTTCTTCTAAATAATCGATGACCGTTTTGCAGCAATCGGCATGACCACCAATGTGTTCTGGTGCGAACACGCCTTTTTTATCAAACTTTTGTTTCAAGAGCAATTGGCAAATTGAAGTAGCGGTAAACCCTGTGGTTCGCGCCATTGATGTTTCATGCTTTACACGATCATATTCATCGAATAGGGTGTAAACATATTCTTTTTCTTTGCCGCCTTCTTGGCCACGAATAGTGACACGCATGATGGTAAACTCTTCTTCTTTTGGCTTGAGCTTCCATTCATTGATCAAAACCTCTGAAGTAAATTCAAGAGGTGAAATAGCCATACCATGAATGCTTATAGGCTCTTTGCTGAAAAAGCCACTAGCGCGCAGTGTTCTGATGGATTCAACATGGCCTGGGTAGCGCAATGTTTTTTCCTTCATGTTGGGAATGTGCTTCATGGTGTACATCAAGCTGCGTAGCCCATCGGTGTTAAAGGCTTCTAAAGTACCTACTTGATCAAACTCTACTAACTCTCGATCACTTAATGCCTCGCGAGTAACCATACGGCCATGAGCAATAAAACGAGCAGGGCGGGTATATTCCTCAATGACATCAATGGGAGAAAAAGGCGCTTTATACTCAAATGGTTTTTGACGAATTTTTGGCAGGCCTCCGACTAAGCACTCAAAGTGCGTTACTTCCATACGAGTATCATGGAAACCTAATAAAATATTGTCCATACCAGGCGCTACGCCACAGTCTATAACCGCGGTAACATTGTTCTTTTTAGCAAGATAATCAAGCTCCAAACAATTTTCTGGCGCAAAAGATATATCGACGACATTTTTGCCTGCTTCAATGATGTTTTTCAGTGTTTCAAAGCCTAAATGACCTGGTACACCGCATACTACAATATCAAAAGGTGCTAAAGCCGCTTTAAGTGCATCGGCATTTTGACTATCTAATTCTAAAGTGTTGATTGCTGGATTGCGTTTTTTTAGCAATTTCAAGGTTGCTTTATTAATGTCTGCAACGGTTACATCATGTTTTTCTGATAGGTCACGCGCCATAACGCTGCCGACCATTCCGCCGCCTAATACAATAATATTGCTCATAAAAAATCCTTATAGGTTTTCAAACTCACCAATATCACTGTGAGTTTTGCAATTGTTCCTGCTCTTCTAAACTGACTTGATAAGGACTAACTTTAATCAGGATCCCCATATTAGGATGATCAAAATAGTTCAAATCGCCAAGCTTGATTTTTCGACTTTCATTTAATAAAAAGTAACCTGAAAGTTCATCGGGTATTTGATCCTCTGGAGTGTTTTCTTCTACGCCATTCCCAGTATTTAGGCTTGCCTCACGAAAACCAACGATTTTATTTTCAATCAATAATCCTTGATTGCGGCTAAAGCGAATAGCACCATTAAAGTTAATAAGTCCTTTTTGAGTGGCCTCATCAGAAACTGTGAAGCTAAGCCATGGAGTGAGATCTTTATCATTGAGTTCTTGACGCCAGCCGATGTGCAAAAGAGGGCGCATAGAAGCACTGCTGCGTAGGCGGTTATATACGCCTTCTAACTTTTGCTCGGAACGTTCAAGCAGGCGATAGTTTTCGGGTAAGTTGGAACTGGTCAGTGAATAGCCTGAGTCTTCGATATTAAGATTATCGTTTGCTACCTGAGCCTCGTTATCTTGTTTGTCTACACGTTTGAAAAATACCAACTCAACATCGAAGATACTCTGTGCATTGCTGGTAGTTGGTATCGCTAGCAAAAATAACGACAAAAAGGCCGCGCTAGCAAAATAAACTAGTTTTGATCTCATCTTATATCTTATTTATTGAATTATTAAGCCCATTTGGTGTTATGAGTTTATCACGAAACAAGCTAATTCAAAGCCTAAATCTTATCTATGGGCAACAGAAGCTATTTTATTAGCTGTAATTACTCTCAGCCAATCTTATCGCTTTAACTTACCTTATCCAGCACCTGTCTAATCAGTTTTAATAATTCAGGCAAATCCTCTTCTTCGGTAAGAATCTTCAGAATAACCTTATCTTCAAAGCGATAAAGAGCAGGATTCATCTGGATTAAGCGGATCAAGCGAGTTGGATCAATGGTGGTATCCTGAGCAAATCGAATTCTAATACCAGAATGTACTAAGTCTATTTTAGCGATACCTAGCGGCTCCGCCTCAAGCACTAACTCACTGATTGCAAAGAGGTTTTTCAGTGCTGGCGGTAATAAACCAAAGCGGTCAATAAACTCGACTTGTAAGCCATCTAGTTGGTTTTTATCTTTAGCGTTAGCAATCCGTTTATATAGGGATAATCGTGCTGCTACATCACCCACATAATCATCGGGAATTAAAGCGGCAACGCCTAATTCAACTTCTGTTTTATTGTGTAAACTTTGTTGTAGGCTGGGTTCTTTGCCTTCTTTTAGAGCCTTAACGGCATCTTCAAGCATATCCATATACAAGTTAAAGCCAATCGCTTGCATTTGGCCTGATTGCTCATCTCCAAGCAGCTCACCAGCACCACGGATCTCAAGATCGTGGGTTGCCAAGGTAAATCCAGCGCCTAAATCTTCTAATGAGGATATGGCTTCTAGGCGCTTTTCAGCATCTTTAGTGATTTTGCGCTCTGCAGGGGTTAGTAAATATGCATAAGCTTGATGGTGTGAGCGTCCCACACGACCTCGCAATTGGTGTAACTGAGCTAAACCAAATTTATCAGCTCGATCAATAATCATGGTATTGGCATTAGGGTTATCAATACCTGTTTCAACAATGGTGGTGCACACCAGCACGTTAAAGCGTTGATGATAAAAGTCACGCATCACTTGCTCAAGTTGGCGTTCGCGCATTTGACCATGGGCAAATTGAATACGCGCTTCGGGCAATAACTCTTCTAACTCACGGGTCGTTCGCTCAATACTTTCTACATTATTGTGTAAGAAATAAACTTGACCACCACGTAGAATTTCACGTAGAACAGCTTCACGGATCAAAGGTTTATTATGTTCGCGGACAAAGGTTTTGACCGATAACCGCTTAGCGGGAGGAGTGGCGATAATTGATAAATCGCGCATACCCGACATTGACATATTGAGCGTGCGCGGAATTGGAGTGGCGGTTAAGGTTAAAATGTCTACTTGTGATCGGAATTTCTTCAACTGCTCTTTTTGACGCACTCCAAAGCGATGTTCTTCATCAATGATTAATAGTCCTAGACGCTTGAATTTTACATCTTGTTGGATAATTTTATGAGTGCCGACGACGATATCCACAGTGCCATTTTCGAGACCTTTGAGGGTTTCATTGACTTCTTTTGTGGTGGCAAAACGTGATAAAGGAGCAACTTTTACTGGCCAATCGGCAAAGCGATCGGAAAAAGTTTCAAAATGTTGTTGCGCTAGCAGGGTGGTTGGAACCAAAACCGCAACTTGTTTGCCCGCTTGCGCTGCAATAAAAGCAGCCCGTAGAGCAACTTCCGTTTTACCAAAGCCCACGTCACCACAGACAAGTCGATCCATTGGATTGGGTGAGGTCATATCGCGGATAACCGCGTTAATGGTTGTGCTTTGGTCAGGAGTTTCTTCAAAAGCAAACTCAGCGCAAAACTTATGATACTCTTTTTCATCAAGCGGGTGGCTGATCCCTTCACGCGCGGCTCGGCGGGCATAAATATCAAGTAATTCTGCAGCCACATCGCGGGCTTTCTCTGCTGCTTTCTTCTTAGCTTTGTCCCAAGTGTCTGTGCCTAATTTATGCCACGGTGCTAGCTCAGGATTAGAACCAGAAAATCGACTGATCAGGTGTAAGGATTGGACTGGAATATAAAGCTTATCGCCACCAGAGTATTCCAGCATCAAGTATTCCGCTTCAATGTCACCACTTTGCAGCTTGATCAATCCGCGGTAGCGACCAATGCCTTGTTCGATATGGACCACTGGGTCGTTTTCGTGCAACTCCGCAAGATTACGAATGACATCTTCTGCATGTTGGGTCTGTTTGGCATCACGGCGTCGTTGTTGAAAAACTTGTTCACCAAATAATTCGCTTTCGGTAATAATGGCCAAATTATCAAGAGCAAAACCTTGCTCTAAAGGTGCTACACCAATGGTTAGCACGCTTTCATCAAGTGCTTGTTGCCAATGGCTAACTGTTTTGCAACTTAAATTATTGCGCTCAAATAAGTCTTTTAAGGCCTCTCGACGCCCGGGTGATTCGCTGGCGATAAAAATCGACTGTCTATTTGATTTTGCTTGCCATAACTCAACAAAACGACGTAAATGATGAATGGGATCGTCAGCTTTATGCTCAATCGGTAGGTTAGGAATCGGGCTGGCAATGGTCTGGGTGTCTGCTTGAGCTGTATCTATTTGCAGTCGCAATTGTTGTTTGAGCAGGCTATTTAGCTCGGAAGCCTGTAGATACAAATGTCTTGGCTCGAGAATTGGTCTTTCAACATCATGCCGTCTTTGCTGGTAGCGCTCTTCGATCTCATGCCAATAATGATCACAAGATTCTTGATGAGAACCTAAAGTACAAATAAGTGACTGTTCGGGTAAATAGTCAAATAAAGTTGCTAACTCATTAAAAAATAAGGGTAAATAGTATTCGATACCTGCGGGTGAAGCACCTTCGCTAACCTCTTGGTAGAGCCAGACTTTTTGTAAATCCACCTCAAAACTACTGCGGAAATTTTGTCTAAACTGAGTGATACCACTTTCGTCGAGCGGAAACTCTTTGGCTGGTAATAACTCAAATTTAGCCACCTTATCATTCGATAATTGCGATTCAGGATCGAAGTAGCGAATGGTATCAATTTCATCATCGAAGAAATCAATTCGTAGCGGTTGCTCACAACCCATCGGATATACATCAAGAATTGAGCCGCGCACCGCAAATTCGCCATGTGAAAATACTTGGCTTACCGCATTATAGCCAGCTTGTTCAAATAAGCTGCGTACTTCATGCATATCCAGTTTTTGTCCGCTGTGCATGATCAAGCTATTTTGTTCAATGTATTGCTGTGGCGGTAGTTTCAGCAGCAAGGTGTTGACGGCAATTAAAACAATGCCTTGCTTAAGGTGAGGCAATTGATACAAGGTCAAAAGACGTTGTGAAATAATGTCTTGATGAGGTGAAAAATTATCGTATGGCAGGGTTTCCCAGTCTGGAAAGACCATTACCGGAATATCGTCATTACCTTGAGTTTTAAGGAAATACTCAATTTCTTTTTGCAGTTGCCATAGCTTGGGCGCGTCATTGCTGATGACTAATAATGGCTTGTCGTGAGCCTTGGCCATTTGTGCCAAACCCAATGCTCGACTAGAACCCGCCAGTCCTTGCCAATGTTGGACAAAATTAGTTTTGTTTTTGATTTCTGGCAGATTAAGTTTCATGTAAGTCTAATGTATTTGATGGGTTTAACGCTGCGTTTAAGCTTATAGCTATTGAATGTTATTAGTTTCTAAAAAGACAGGGCGAATTATAGCGAGGTTGGCTGTCAGTTCATACCCCAAATCAAGCCTCATAGGTGTTGATTTCGAGGCACTATGACAAAATTAGCAAATTAAGCGTTTAATATTTGCAGCTTAGAGGCTTTCTGCTATGGTATGGGTATTGATATGGTGTAAAAGTCATTAAAAACAAATACTTCTAGTGCATTTGCGTACTTTGGTAGCAGTGTTTTATATAAACAAGGATCATCATGAAAGTCATATTTGAACGTGCCAGCAATTTTTCCATCAATAACAGCCTGTTTATTGCGGCTTGGAAAGTGTGGTTTAAGCGTTTTTCAGATTCTTATCAAGAAAATACTCATTCGTGGAAAATTGGCAAAATGCCAGTTGGTGTAAGCTCTGATAGCTTGAGTGATCTGATCCGTCAAGATCAACGATTTTCACTAGAAGTGATGTGCCGCATGATGGTGCCTTGGAAGTTTCGCAATGATCAGCAAGTTGATGATGTATTCTTGCGCAACTATAGCCATTTGATAGAGCAATCAGTGGTCAGCGATGCTGATGGTAGAGAAGTGGCTGCGGCTTGTTTAACCGAACAGGCGTTAATCCACTGGGACAATATGAGCTTTGCCGAGCAAGACGATTATATGGCCTATGCTGAAGCGCGAGTGCAGGCAGATATTGAGGTTAAATCAAGTGATCCGGTAGTGCTCGACGATCAAGGTATTGAGTTGATCGGTGAAGATACTTATCCTCCATACATTCCTGAAAAAGATGCCGAAGATATCGAGTTTGTACGAGCTTTAGTGCGCTGGATTGAAGATGCGCCATTCCAAGCCTTTTATCTAAAACAACCCGCTGGTGAAGCGGTAGCGACTTGGCATGATCGCTTATTGGCCTTTTTCTGGCCGAAACCGCGAATTGGTTATAACTTACATCATGCGACGTTAAATCCCTTGTATTATCGTGCTAATCAATTGGCTAAAACCCTTGATAAAGGCGAGCAGTGGGATCAAGAGTGGCGTGATATGGCGGTTAAAACTGCAGAGGAGTTGTTTCAAGTCAGCGGCACTCCGCAAACTGATGTCAACCTTGAAACAGTACAAGCGGTCATTCAAGCTGCGGTAAATGCCGATGAATGTGCAGATGATAATCCAAATGCAAAAATGAACAGCGGCTGGTCATATTTAGCCTCAGTTTCCACTGCCCATTTAGAAGGCCAAATTGGACGCTTGCCGATGGTGTGTTGGAACAGCCGAATTGCCTCAGCGGTTATTTCACGCCTAGATTTCTTATTAGCAGAAGCGGGTGTTGCACAACTTGGCGAACGTTTCAAAGATATTGGAACGGTACCGGGTTATGGTGGTACTCGCCCACGACAATATACCCTTAATTGGCCGAATGGCTATCGTTCATGGAAAACGCAAATAGCCGCCAGCCGCTTGGTCAATCAAATGGCTTACATTCTTAATAATGATACTAAAGGTAATGGTGAAAAACGTTATCGCCTGATGCCGTTACCCAATGGCGCTAAAGGCCCATGGACAGTAAGAGGGGTGCAAGGTGTGTTGTTTGGGGATGGTTATTAAAAGATTTAAATAAAAATACATTCAACTTTACTCTGACTATATCTTTGGTTAGAGTGCCAACTAACTTGAAATGGATTTCAGAGTTCCTGTCTATTATTTTTTGAAATCTTTTACCCCGTCAACACAAGTTGGACTAATTAAGGCGTTTGCTTGAGAGAGATTTTTGGTTCATAGTTAACTGCAAAGGAGTTAATTATGAGCAAACCATCAAGTGTTGAAATGACGGTTCGGGATATCCGTCGTCATCCGCGCAAGAAATACAATGCGGAGGATAAAGTTCGAATTGTACTCGAAGGGCTTCGCGGCGAGGATACGATAGCGGAGCTGTGTTGCCGTGAGGGCATTAATCTGAATTTGTATTACCGCTGGTCAAAGGATTGCCTAGAAGCTGGCAAGAAGCGTTTATCGGGTGATACGGTTCGTGAAGCCAATTCTGAAGAAGTCAAAACCGCAGAGAAAAGTGCGCTAAACACATCGAGAAACGATGTGGTAATAAGGCGCATCCTCAATATTGATTAAACGGCTTCTTGGCAAGGTCATGGCTCATCCTTAAGCGACAGTGTGGCCTCATAAGCTTAGCTAGATTAGATAATAAAGCTATTGGGAAATCACTATAAAGCTTGTAAGATATTTCGTGTGTGTCCTTTTTGTTGGATTGATTTTGGTAATGTAAGATCTTCTGGGTTTTCAACAGCTGGAGGATTTGACTTAGGGGGTAGTGTTATATTTGGTAACTCTAAGGTAGTAAATAATGCATCCTATCCTTACAAAAGATCTAAATGTGGGTGTGAGGGAGAATAGAAATGTGGACTTTTTTATTAATAGTTGTTGCGGTAATTTCCAATTTAATTGTTTGCTCCTTGTTAGTGAATGTTTTAAAAGTTAAATATCCTGCAGTATACGCTGAATATGGAAAACCAAATGTGTTGATACCTTCTCCCAGCTCTCTTAATTTTGTTGGAGAGTTTATTGTGGGTGGAGTGTATAAAATAGAGATGGACAAGGAAGATTTTAAATACGCAGCTAGAGCTCGAATTTCATTATTGTTTATACTTGTTGTATTTATAATTGATTTTATTGTTGTATTTAATTAATTTCTTGGAGCCACATATAGCTTATAGATATGTATTTTAAGCTTAGTGAACAAAAAGGATATTCACAATTTAAGAAGATAAAAGTTACTAACTAAGCAAAAAGTAACTAAACAAAAAGGGCTCTCACAATTTAACTCACGCCATTAAAGCCGTTAAATGTTGCACCTGTGACAATTCAAGATAGACTAGATGAAATATGGAATTTTAAAATGCCTTTTAAGTATTAAAATATTATTGAGGTGTTAAATTGAAACAAAAAACACTTGGGAGACTGGGAAGGCTAATTTATATTGGTCCTCAGGTTTTATTTATTTTCGCATTACTTCCAACATTGAAACAACCAATAATATATGATGGAAATTATATCTTCATTATGGCAATTACGGTGCTGTTTTATACTATCAGCGCATTGTGCATGATGTTTATGTATAGAACAAATAGTCAACCGCATTTTATTTTTCTATATCAATTAAATACAACGCCTAAGAAAAAGTTGTTTTTTGTGCTGAAAGCTGTGCTTTCCTTTTTGTCCTTAATGCTTGTGTTTGCATATTTATCAACGTCTTTAGCGTATTATTTTTTAAAAAATGATAAGCTTGTTCCTCAAAAAATAGATTTCAAAGTTAAAAAAGTTAAACGAGAGAGTTGGACAAAAGATAAAGTAAATGTTCTTGGTTACAGTTTTCATCATGAAGATGACATAAGAATAATAGTTAAAAGAAATCAAGTTCTTAAATCTATGGTAAATGAATGTGTAATTTTAAACACAGAAGGTAATGAATACGGAAAGATAATCAAAAGCATTTCACCAGCTAAAAGTTGCCCGTAGTAATAGACAACAAAAAGAAGATGTTTCGTGAGTGTCCTTTTTTTTATAATGTCGCTGATTTTCCAGATTGAAATAAATAGGGTCAGAGTCAATTTTTAAGCCAGCTAATTAGCTGGCTTTTTTATGCTTAAGACTTTACTCATTTATTCTGGAACATTGTTACCCATTTTTGGAACGTCCTTTCCTTTATTGCTGGTGCAGATAAACCTGTTTGCTGGAACATGTTCTCCCGTATCTGCAGGTTATTTATTTAAGTCTTAAAATATCATGCCAACTTCCGACATAATTCCCAGAATAGTGGTTGGCTCGCATCGCCCAATTTTTACTAAAACCTAAACTAGCAAACTTAACGCTGTCTTTTCCAAATCGTTGATTAATTAGGTCAAGCTTTTGCATTAGCTCTGGACGTTGTTGAATGTGATTAAAAAAATCTGATTGATAACCTTCACGAGTTACAATGCCATTTAACATTACTCCTGCTTTTTTATAATGTTCTCCTGATAAATAAATTTGCTTTAACCCTTTATCAATAGCTTGCAAAAATATACTGGTGTCATCGGTTGCTTCTGGTAAGGTAATGGTAAGGTTAGGTCGATATAGATAGTCTTTATTGTGTTTTCGAGCATATAAAAACATACTGATGGATGAGGCTAGAGATCCTTGTTTGCGTAGTTTTTCGCAGCAGCGAGTGGCGTGGTAGCTTAGAGCTTCACGAAGGTCTGAGTATTCAGTAATCCTTTTGGCAAAGGAGCGTGAGTTAAGAATGGATTTTTTTGGTTGTGCTAATTGGTTAAAGCTTAAGCACGGCTGGCCTCTAAGTTCTAAAATGGTGCGCTCCATATTGACGGAAAACAACCGCTGCAAAGTTTTATAATCGGCGTTATGTAAGTCCCAAGCTGTGTGAATACGATAAGTCATTAGCTTTTTTGACAGTTGCCTTCCGATTCCCCAAACATTCTGGATAGGAATTTGTTTTAAGATCCATTGGCGCTGTTGTGGAGAGCATAAATCAACAACCCCTTGGGTTGATGTTTTATGCCTTTTTGCGTAGTGATTAGCGACTTTAGCTAAAGTTTTAGTTGGTGCTAATCCTATACAGGTGGGCAAGGATAATGTGCGCAAAAGTTCTTTGCGTATATTTATAGCTCGCTCATACAGATTGGACTCATAGCCTTCAAACATCAAAAAAGACTCATCAACGGAGTAGGCTGATACCTGATCGCAGTATTGCTCTAAGACCCAGTTAAAGCGCTGAGAAATATCTCCATATAATCCATAATTTGAAGAAAATGTCGTGATTTTGTGCTGCTCAATAATTTCTTTTGCTTCGTGGTATGGAATAGCCATTTTAATGCCAGCTGCTTTGGCTTCGTCTGAAATAGAAATAATACAACCATCGTTATTGCTTAATACAATGACGGGTTTATTTTGTAAGTCAGGACGAAACAAACGCTCACAGGAGACATAGAAGTTGTTAACATCGCAAAGTGCATAAATTTTTGCTTTTTCAGAGGGGCTGTTCATCGAAATGTTCTTGTCATTCCTGTGACAACTCCCCAAATGATTAATTCGCTTTCACCACTGATGATAATGTCTTTATAAGCTGAATTCTCTGCTTGTAACCATACTTTCCCAGCGCGCTGACGTAGTCGTTTAACGGTGAACTCATTATCGACCAAAGCGACTACAATATCTTTGTCTTTTGCGTGAAGAGAACGATCAACCACTAAAATATCATTTTGATAAATTCCTGCATTAATCATCGAGTCACCATCTACCTTAGCAAAAAAGGTGGTGGCTGGATGCTTTATCAGAAGTTGATCAAGACTAAGCCGTTCTTCCATGTGTTCATCCACAACCCCAGGAAAACCAGCTGAAACCTTGCCTGAAAACAATGGGATTGATGAATAGTTACCTTGTGGTTGAAGAATAGATACTTTGCTCATCGTTTTTTATTAATTTGCTTTGATAGTAATATCAAAATTACGCCCATTAGAACCCGCTCTGGGATGATTCTTTATCGTGTATGCCGCGAATATGATCTGAGATACAGGTTTTGGAAGAGGCTTTTTGACTGTTAAATAAGGTTGTTGCGAATCAATAATATATCTTTGAATAGTGTCATCGGTAAATCGGACTATCACTTGCATTCTTATGTCAGGATCCTGAAGATTGTTTTTGAAACTTAACTCTTGCACTCCAGGGGAGACTATCAGTTCACGGTATTCTGCAGCTAGGAACCTCATAAAGCCTGTGTCGCTGGCAAATCCTGTTAAATAGTAATATACATTTCTATTTGATATATTAAATTTATCATCAGGTGCAATAGTATGCTGTTGATAATACTGCAAATCATACCCGTGATTTAGATAATTGTTTTTATGCCAAAAACCAAATTTAGGTTGTAAATTCAAGTTAATAAAAGGATAGCTATACTTAGCTGTAATGAAATTATCCATGACTTCAATATCTGAATGGCTGGTTGAGCTGCTGGTAGCTTCACTATTTATAAACTGTTTTATAGTTTCTCGAGCATATAAACCGCCTTGTTGGGCTATCTCTACTAATTCGACTAATAATTTTTTGGTGGGCGAATCATGTGTAATGGTCTGTGAAGTTGGACCATGTACTTGTTCTATTAAATATTGCCAAAAAAGTGCATTAGAATAGGTAGAAAAACTATTATTAGCTTCAGGATGAGTGAATATCATGTGCTTGCTTGCTAATGAGTGATTAAAGTGCTGCAAACTGGGAAGTCGCTCAGCTAAAGCTGCGATACTTTCTGAAACATTTTCATCTGCGGTATGTCCTAACTTGTATTGAGTTTTATGGAATAACTCATGAGAAGGTGTAGTGACTAGCTTATCCTGTATTACTGCTCCAAGGATTAAGTCATCGTTGATGGTTATGTAGTTATAATTAAAAGGGGATGTGCCATTTAGACCTGGAGGGTGATTCTCAATATATACGTGAGCTTTTTCTAAAGTACTAAAGGGCATAAAGCCTAGTTCGCAGTGATAATATTCAAAACTATACTCAAGATTATTTTTCAATGTGCTAATGAGATTTTTATTATAACTCGCTGCATCTGGGGCCCTTTTATCAAAGAAGTAAATAAAGTGCTGCGATTCATCGTAAACAGTATATTTAGTGTAATCACCAAACGTTGTAACAAATGGAGTATAATTTGCTTGCAAATTATTAAAGCAAAAAGTCGAAGCTAATAGTTTAGCATTGAATGTTATGCCAAGAATAAAGATAAGAGCAGTGCCAATGAGCTTGTTATTCAACATACTAGATCCTGTTAGTAATTCAATCGGTTCGCTGCGTAGGTTATTAAGATTAACACAACAGCAATTAAGGCGAGAAGTGATAATTCAATTTGTGCTTTATTCATAAGAACTAGAGGAAAAGCGAGCGCTGCCACGGCATAAAGAATTAGTGATAACCCTTTGTTTTTATTGGAAACCTTTGGATCAAACTTTTCAAAAGTGGCTAAATTAAACTTTTGCCAGGGGTATTTTTGCGCAACATCTTGCGGGCGCCAACCCGTGGGCATAAACCATAGTTTGATTTTATCTTTCCAGCTTTGGGTATGGTAGGCATCTTTGGCGAGCCTAATCCACCAGTCGGTATGCGCGCGAATGGGGTTGAAGCTGGCATAAGGTTTGCGCACTCCATAAACGGCGGGGTTAGTTTTATCTTCTTCGACCCAGGTACCAAACCATTTGTCGAATATCATGAAGGTGCCGCCATAGTTTCGATCTACATAGCTATCATTGACCGCATGGTGTACACGATGGGCGGAAGGGGTGTTTAAGACACCTTCAATCAATGGCACTTTGTCAATTGCGCGGGTGTGGATCCAAAACTGATAGAGCTTATTGGATACTCGTAGTACCAGAAACATTTCAATGGGACAGCCCATAAGAGCCATAGGAAAATAAATTGGGTAGAGTAGCGTATCTTGAAACGCTCCTTGGCGCAGTGCAGTGGTTAGGTTGTATTCTTCGCTTTGATGATGTGGTAAGTGGGTATTCCATAGAAAATTAATTTCATGGCACCAACGATGCCCCCAGTAATAGATAAAGTCACCAACAATAAAAAATCCGATCCATGCCCAAACAGAATCCATTGAGAACTCAGTAATAGCAACATGCTCGAAAAGCCAGACATAGGCCAAAATCATCGGTATTTTGCTGAAAATTTCGACTAGAATGGTGACAAGACCGCAGCTTAGGCTTGAAATAGAATCATTAAGACGATAAAAGCCTTTCTTTTTCCAATAGGAGTAGGCTGCTTCAATAAGGATAAATAGCATGAAAAAGGGCACTGAAATACCAATTATGGTTTCTGTCATGGCTTGCAATATTGCTGTTGGTCAGACCACTAGTGTGTAAAAAGTATGAGCAAAATACAAGTATCAAATTACTGTCATTAAATTGTCGTAATTGATCGCTATGCTTGTGCTCAATTGAATGGTCGAGGAAATCATTAATGCCTACAAAGAAATTATTTATATTCCGACACGGAAAGTCTGATTGGACTGCGAAATTTAAAACTGATCATGAGAGGCCATTAGCGGAACGCGGTATTCAGGCTGCTCAATTGATGGGGGAGCACTTAACAAAGATCGAGCAGCAGCCAGAACTTGTTGTGAGCTCGACTGCAAAGCGCGCTTTAGATACGGCTCATTTAGCACATGAATTTGGCCAATGGGATTGCGAGATAAAAAGTAGTCGAAATTTATATCTCGCGAGTGTTGAAGAGGCGCTAGAGCAAATACATGCGGTATCATCAGATATCGAAAGGCTAATGATTGTGGCACATGAACCTATGTGCTCTGAATTAATATCGGAGCTATGTTTTGGTGCCCATGTGAAGTTTCCAACAGCGGCAGTTGCCTGCTTGAAATTTCGAGTTGATGAATGGCGTCAAGTAAAAGCTAACAAAGGACAGCTAACTTGGTTATTGACGCCAAAAGTGTTATCAAAGAAGTAAACCAATAATAAAACCAGAAATAAAACCTACTGTTAACCAGAAAATAGGGTTTTTTAGAACAGAAGGTTTAAATTCGGGATCTTTTACTACAATTACAGGGTCTAGTACCGCATCGGTGTCAGACGTTGAAATGTTATAGCTGATTATTTTATCTTGTAAGCCAACTGCTCCATTTACTGTTACTTGGGTTTCCCCTTTGCCGCTCGAAGTTGTTGAAGATGAGTTACTATTGAATGCAGTGTCGGCATTAACAGTTATCGTCGCGCTGTCATCATATTTCCACTTAATAGTGTCTCCATTATTGACTATGACTACCTTCTGAGATTTGCTGTCTAACTCTGGGATTGAATCCCCTTTTTTTAATTTTTTTGATTTAACTTTAATGGTTACAGTGCTCATAAAAACTCCTTTTAGCTTTTTTGCGAGTATAAATTAAGTTGTTTTACGAAAGGGGAGACCTCGATAATCTTTAAAGGAAATCCTAGTTCAATAGATTGCTGCAAAAATTCTTGGCCTTTTTGAATATCGCCAATCTTGGCTGCGGTTTTTGCAGCTAAAAATAGAATGCTAGGGTCTTGATTGCTTAAACTTAGTGCGTTATTCATGTGATTTTCAGCACTGATTTTGTTGTTCAGTTGGGCATTACACCAAGCTAAAGCAATTCTGGCTTCTGCATCGTTGGGATTTATGGCTATGATATCTTGGGCTAAGTTTATTGCGTGTTGATAGTGCGCCAAAGCCTCAGAGCTGTAGTTTGGTTGCTGAATTTTGGTATCCGCTAAATTTAACCAAAACACATAGCTGTTGGGAGTTAACTGTATGGCTTGTAAATAATAATTTTTCGCTTTTGTATAATCCCCATGATAGAACCACATTGTGGCAATGTTCGATAGTGCAACATCATCTTTCTGGTATTCAAGAGATTGTTCATAGGTCAGTGCCGCTTGTTCAAAATCACCTTTGAAAAAGTATGCAGTTCCTAAGTTCACATAGCCATGAGCATCTTCAGGTATTAATAGGGTAACTCTTTTGAATCGCTCTATGGCTTTATCCCATTGCCCAGAAAAAAGATATAGATTTCCTAGCTTTTGTGATAAAAGCCAATAACCAGGTTCAATGGCAATGGCTTGCTCTAAATATTCAATGGCTTGTTTCTGATCTCCTTGCGCTTTGCTCAATTGGGATAAATTTGAAAGGAGTTCTGTATCGCTTGGATTGATGGAGCGAGCAATCTTTGCAAAGTGTTCTGCTTGTTCAAAATCACCTTTTTTAGTGTGAAGGTGGATAAGAGTATTTATTATATCTAGATTGGTTTCTTGCTTTGCGTACGCTTGGAGGCACTGATCTTCAGCTTGTTGAAATTGGTAGTTTTCTTGTTGCAGGGAGTACATCAATAAATAGGTTTTGCATAAACCAGCCATAGCCGGCAGAAAGCCTTTTTGCTCAGATAATATGGCTCTAAAAATTTGTTCTACTTCCAGAAGTCGCTGTACGGTAGGAGGTTTTTTTAGTAAACCTTTAGCTTTTAAGTATTGAGGATAGAGTTCTTCGTTTGGATTCTCAGATACCTTGGTAAGGCTCACTGCATCAACAGGGTTTTCAAAAAAGTTAGCCAATGATTGAATAATGGTTCTATTGCCCAGCAAGATATTACTGGTTGTCATATTGAAAATTTTATTCCATTTTTCAATTCCGCTATCGCTGTCTGTTATCCACATTGATACACGAATATTATTCCCATTCCTAATAACACTTCCTTCAATCAATAAATCGGTGTTTAGAATATCTCCAATTTCTTGTGGGGATAATTTATCGGTATTGATGTTTTGTGATGCTCTTCTTGAAACAATATTAAGGCCTGGTATTTGAGCAATATTCATAAAAATATCTTCGCTGAAACCATTAACAAAATCTTCATGCTCTTTTGAACTGCTACTATTCTTAAATGGCAATATGGCGATGGTTGAGTTTTCTGAGTGTTCTAGAGTTGGAATAAAAGTCCATAAAACACCTGAAATGATGGTTAGAAAAGCTAAAGCGGCTAGTTTCAATGCAATAGGCGTTTTATAATAAAGAACCGTATCTGAATACTCTTGCAGTTCAAGATTAATTGCGTGAATTTGCTCTGGATCAATTACAAATTCATTTTGTTCAATTTTGCTATGCTGCTCTTTAAGTGGGTGTAGCGCCTTCTCGATACTTTCAATACCTCGATTTTTTATGGCTTTTTTAACCGCTGCTGTGATTACTATTCCACCCAGCTGGGAATCTACAGCCAATGCTCGAGCGCGAGCGAACTTTTGCGTCTCTGGAGTATTTGAGGTGTAATTGTCGGGCGCTTCAATAATGCTTATTTTTAGGGGAAGTTCCAGCGATTGGGAATGGTTTTGGATACGAATGGCGTAGCGCATTGCATCAATACTATTGGAGAATAGAATAATACAATCTTGCTCATTAATAACATGATTGACTGCTTGATAGTCTTCAGCCCACAGGCAATAGTCTTTAAATTGAAACGCTGCTCTTTGTTGGTCTACTGATTTATCGAAGCTGGCATGAAATATGATTGGAATGGCTTTGATATCAAGCGTGCTGGGATGGGGCAGCTCTTTTGTTTTTTCTACGCCATGGCTAGTAATATCAAAAACCCAAGCCAGAATTCCCGTTATAGGTAAGCCAACTACTAAGATGATAAATAAGGCTTTCACCATCCAAGATGGCGCTTCAAAAGCATCGGCAAGAACATCAGCAACTTGTATCAATAACCATGCAAAAGCGACGTAGGCAATAATTACCTGTACAACTTTACGGCGGCTGAGTTCCTTAATAAAGGCTTGCCAATTACTGTGATTTAGCTTCATTCATTCACCAATTTGCCATAAAAGGCCTTATCCTCATTGATATTCAATAAGGTTGTGGGTAATCGAATGCGCAAAGCTATTTTTGTTATGGGATGAAGCTGCTTATTGCTCTAGAGATACAGTTAATTAATCTCAATAAAATCTCTAACTTATTGATAAAATTAGAGGTAAGCAGCTCTCAATACATTAACATAGTTGAGTGATAGGTGTAAATTTATTCAGGATCTTACTTGAAGAACTTCACTTTACCCCCATTTTAGCGACATAATAGAAGTCAATAATGTCTTAATGAGATAGTTAACAGAAAGAGTTATGAGTCAAAACGATAATTTTGATGATGAACACGAACATGGTCTCGCGGTAGCGGATGCTAAACCGCAGGTCAAAAAGCCACCGATGTATAAGGTGTTGTTATTAAATGATGATTATACGCCGATGGATTTTGTGGTCGAAGTGTTGCGCAAATACTTTTCGATGGATCAAGAGGCGGCAACACGTGTGATGTTGCAGGTGCATAATGATGGCAAGGGCGTATGTGGTATTTTTACACCAGATATTGCTGAAACCAAAGTGGTGCAAGTTAATGAGTTTTCACGCGCCAATGAACATCCGTTGCTATGTGTGATGGAACCTGATTCAGATTAGTGCTTGTAGAATTTTTTATTGCTTGATAAGTAGTAACTAGAGTAACAATAGCTGGAATAATTATGCTGGATAAAGAACTCGAACATTCTCTCAATAATGCGTTTCACAATGCTCGTGAAAGACGCCATGAGTTTATTACTATTGAGCATTTAATGTTGGCATTGCTTGATAACAAAGATGCGTTAGAAGTGCTCAAGGCGTGCGGTGCTAATGTTTCGACTTTGCGCGATGATCTGCAAAACTTTGTCGATAAGACCACGCCTTTGTTTGCTGAAGAAGATGACGAGTTTGAAATCCAACCGACTATTGGTTTTCAGCGGGTCTTGCAACGAGCCGTATTTCATGTTCAGTCTTCTGGACGCGATGCAGTCAGCGGTGCCAATGTGTTGGTGGCTATGTTTAGTGAGCCTGAGTCGCAAGCAGTTTATTTACTGTCGAAGCAAGATATTTCGCGCTTAGATGTGGTGAATTTTATTTCTCATGGAGTGCGTGATGAGGATGATGACTTGTCTCATATCAGTAGTGATGAGGATGAGTCTGAAGAAGCACAAGAGGCGCGTCCATTAGACCAATATGCTATTAATCTCAATGAGTTAGCTGAAAAAGGTAAGATTGATCCTTTAATTGGTCGTGCTCATGAAATTGAGCGTGTAGTGCAGATTTTATGTCGTCGTAGAAAAAATAACCCATTATTAGTCGGTGAAGCAGGCGTAGGTAAAACCGCAATTGCTGAAGGTTTAGCAAAGCGAATAGTTGATGGTGAAGTTCCTGAGGTTATATCCGATGCGGTTGTCTATAGTCTTGATTTAGGAGTGCTGCTTGCTGGAACTAAATATCGTGGTGATTTTGAAAAGCGCCTTAAAGCGGTATTAGCGCAGCTTAAGAAAGAAACTAACGTCATCTTATTCATTGATGAAATTCATACCATTATAGGCGCTGGTGCTGCTTCAGGCGGCACAATGGATGCTTCTAACTTGATTAAACCAGTGTTGGCTAATGGTGAGCTGCGTTGCATGGGATCGACGACCTATCAGGAATATCGCGGTATTTTCGAAAAAGATCATGCTTTAGCGCGTCGCTTCCAAAAGATTGATATTAATGAGCCTACTGTGCAGGAGACGGTTGAGATTCTTGAAGGCTTAAAAGAGCGGTATGAAAAGCATCATGGCGTGGCTTATGCTCGTTCGGCATTGCAAGCTGCGGCTGAGTTATCAGCACGTTACATTAATGATCGTCAATTACCTGATAAGGCGATTGATGTGATTGATGAAGCGGGTGCCCGCCAGCGCGTGTTACCAGAAAGCGAGCGTAAAAGCACCATTACTGTGCATGATATTGAATTAGTGATTTCAAAAATTGCTCGTATTCCTGAGAAAACGGTTTCGGCTTCGGATAAGAAATTACTCAAAAATCTTGAGCGCAATCTTAAAATGGTGGTATTTGGTCAAGATCAAGCGATTGATACCTTATCTGAGGCGATTAAGCTTTCGCGTGCTGGCTTAGGTCAGGAAAATAAACCTGTGGGTTCTTTCTTGTTTGCTGGGCCAACAGGGGTTGGTAAGACCGAAGTCACAAAGCAGTTAGCGCGCTTGATGGGTGTTGAGTTGATCCGCTTTGATATGTCTGAGTATATGGAGCGACATACGGTTTCGCGCTTAATTGGTGCGCCTCCAGGCTATGTTGGCTACGATCAAGGTGGTTTATTGACAGAAGCGGTAAACAAAAATCCGCATGCGGTTTTGTTGCTGGATGAAATTGAAAAAGCGCATCCTGATGTCTTTAATTTACTGTTGCAGGTTATGGACCATGGTACATTAACGGATAATAATGGCCGTAAAGCTGATTTTCGTAATGTGGTGCTGGTGATGACCAGTAACGCAGGTGCTCAGGAATTAGCTAAGGGTTCAATTGGCTTCAAAGAACAAGATATTTCACGTAATAACACAGAAGCTATTAACCGTACTTTCTCTCCAGAGTTTAGAAACCGTCTTGATGCGATCGTATGGTTTAATGCGTTGCATCAGAAGGTTATTTTGTCCATTGTTGATAAGTTCTTAACGGAAGTGCAAGGTCAACTTGATGATAAGCAAGTTAACTTGCATGTGGATGATGCGGCGCGTCAATGGTTGGCTGAACAAGGTTATGATGTCACTATGGGTGCTAGACCAATGTCACGTTTGATTAGTGATAAGGTGCGAAAGCCTTTGGCTAATGAAATTCTATTCGGCAAGTTGGTGCAGGGTGGTGATGTCTATATTACGCTTAACAATGGTGAGCTAGACATACGTATCGAACCGCATATGGAAAAGTTGACGCAAAGCTAGTTGCTTCGAGTAGTGCTGTCAAAGCTGTGAGAAACAAAAAAAGGCGCTTCATGTGAGCGCCTTTTGCATATCCGCGCTAAGCAGATACCAAGAATTCGGTATTAACGAGCTCTAAAGGTAATTCTACCTTTGCTCAAATCGTAAGGACTGATTTCTACAGTTACAGTATCACCCGTTAAAATACGGATATAGTTTTTGCGCATCTTGCCTGAGATGTGCGCAGTGACCACGTGACCATTTTCCAATTCAACGCGGAACATGGTGTTGGGTAGAGTTTCTAGCACTTTGCCTTCTAACTCAATTACGTCTTCTTTTGCCATATTAACAATTGTACCTTTATTGCTTAACATACTGATTAATGTTCAAAAAACGCGCGTATAATGCACTATTTGAGCAATAATCGCAAAGTATTTTAGCGAAAAAGCCTTAATCCAAGCTGAATCAGCTTTGTTTATAGCTTTGGAAGAAGTGTTTCATCTTATGGCAAGCTGCGGTTAACTCAGTTATAGGTGGCAAGAAAACAACTCTGAAATGGTCTGGAGTCGGCCAATTAAAGGCTCTGCCGTGTACAAATAATATTTGTTGTTGCAGCAAAAGGTCTAAGATCATTTGCTCATCATTGTGGATATTAAACTTTTTGATATCGACTTTAGGGAACAGATAGAAAGCCCCTTTAGGTTTAATGCAGCTAACCCCTTCGATTTGGTTAAGCAATTCCCAGGCCATATTGCGTTGTTGGTAAAGTCGCCCCCCTGGTAGCACAAGATCTCGAATACTTTGGTAGCCACCGAGAGCTGTTTGAATTGCGTGTTGCGCTGGAACGTTTGAGCATAAGCGCATGGAGGAGAGAATATTCAGTCCTTCAAGATAACCTTTGGCTTTTTCAGTTGGTCCAGAAAGCAGCATCCAGCCAGAGCGATAACCTGCTACTCGATAGGTTTTTGATAATCCGCTAAAGGTTAAGGTCAATACATCATCACTTAAACTGGCGGTAGAGGTTAATTCGGTATCGTCATACAAGATTTTATCATATATTTCATCGCTGAAAATAATCAAATCATGCTGACGAGCAACCTCAATAAGCTGTAGTAAAAACTCTTTCGGGTAAACCGCTCCTGTTGGATTATTGGGATTAATCAAAACAATTCCGCGGGTTTTGTCAGTAATTTTGGCTCGAATATCATCTAAATCAGGCAGCCAGTCAGATTGCTCGTCGCACATATAATGAACCGGGTTACCACTTGCCAGCCTAACTGAGGCTGTCCACAAAGGATAATCGGGCGCGGGTATCAAAATTTCATCTCCGCTATTTAGAAGAGCTTGCATCGACATCAAGATTAGCTCACTGACCCCATTACCAATATAAATATGATCAAAATTCAGTTTGCTTACGCCTTTATTTTGATAATGCTGATATACCGCAACGCGGGCTGAATGAATTCCTTTTGAATCAGTATAGCCCTCAGATTGGGGTAAATTAGCGATAACAGATTTAACAATATCATCAGGTGCTTCAAATCCAAATGGTGCAGGATTGCCCACATTTAATTTAAGAATTTTTTTACCCTGACTTTCAAGGCGGTTAGCAGCGTCTAATACAGGGCCTCTAATGTCATAACAGACGCCTGATAAGTTATTTGATTTTTCAAACATGAATGAAGATTGTGACTGATGACTTGAGCTTGATTATTCATGAATTTGCAAGGTAATCCAACTATTATTTTTATAAACTTGGCCAGGTTTGTAAGACTGTTTGTAGTTCATCTTATTGCAATTTTGGATGTAGTAACCAAGATAACAATAGGGCAGATGCAATTTTTGGCATAAAGCAATGGTCTTAAGAATTAAAAATACTCCAAGCCCTTTGTAGTGTTTGTCACTATCAAAGAAAGAATAGACTGCGGACAAACCATCATCGAGGAGATCAAGGCACATAATAGCCACTGTCTTGTCTTCATCTTTGACTCGGATTAATGCCGAATCACACCATTCTGAGAATAGAAAATCCGCATATTGATCATAAGATGGAGGAAACATATCCCCATCTTTATGGCGTTCGTTGATGTAATGCTCATAAAGCTCATAATCCTCTAGGCTAGGTTTTGCAGGTTCAAAACCAACGCTGAGATGTTGATTAGCTTTAAGAATACGTTTCTGACTTTTACTGGGTTTGAATGCTTCTGTGATGACCCGATAAGTCCAGCACGCTGAACAGTTGGGGCATTTCGGGCGGTAAACATGATTGCCACTGCGACGAAATCCCAATCTACTGAGTTCTGAATAGACTGCATTGTTCATGGGTAAAGTAGGATCGGCAAACAGTGAAATAGAGGTTTGATCCTTAAGGTAGCCGCATGCGTGCTCAGGCCCTGCGTAGAGCTTAATGTGATGGCTGTCTTTTTGTTTGTCGGTCATACAGTTAACTTAACAGCTTTAACACCAGCGCTCTAGTGTTTTAGGTTGCCATAGTGAAGAGTCTTGAGGTGTGTCAATTGATTGCTGTAGCAAGTTTGAGAACTCGCTCCGTGGCAGGTCTTGCGCACCCAGGCTGTATAAGTGTGGATTGCCAACTTGGCAATCGATCATCAAAAAATCATGCTGCTTGAGATAGTTAGCAAGGTAGACCAAAGCCATTTTTGAGGTATTCGGCTGCTTACTAAACATGGATTCACCAAAGAAGAACCTACCCATACTAAGACCATACAGGCCGCCAACTAACACATCATTCTGCCAAACTTCAACCGAATGAGCATAACCTTGCTTATGTAATTGCTGATAGGCATGCATCATCTCTGGCAAGATCCAAGTTTCGCTTTGGCTGGCTCTTGGGGCGGCACAATTGGCCATAACCTGCTCGAATGCAGTGTTAATGGTAACGCTAACATGTTGTTTTTTAAGCTCACGTTGCAATGAGCGTGAAACATGCAGTTGATCTAGGTAAAACACACAACGAGGGTCGGGAGACCACCAGAGAATGGGCTCATCTTCGCAGAACCAAGGGAAAATACCATTGCGATATGCCTCAACTAAGCGTTCAACAGATAGATCGCCACCAATAGCCAGCAATCCATTGGGATCATTCTGCGCTAACTCAACAGGTGGGAATATTGGTTCTTCATCTAATAAAAAAACTGGCTGGTTCATTTGGTAATTATTAAGAGATTTTAGGGTTGTCTCGCTAGAAATTAGTGGCCATTTACTTAATTTTAGCGACAATATACCTAACTTAATTAGCTTTAGCCATTAACTTACTGTAAGCTGGCCGACGTTTATTAAGGGGAAGGTTCATAATGACGAATCCCTTACAGTTGAGTACCATTCATGAGTTTTGATTCACTTGGCTTATCAAAGCCAATCTTACAAGCCGTTTCTAATCAAGGCTATAGCAAACCTTCGCCTATTCAAGAAAAAGCCATACCAGCAATATTACAAGGTCGTGATGTAATGGCTGCTGCGCAAACGGGAACGGGTAAAACAGCAGGTTTTACTTTACCTATTTTAGAGAAGTTATCGCAAGGTCAAAGAGCTGGTTCAAATCAGGTTCGGGCTTTGATTTTAACCCCGACGCGCGAGTTGGCAGCTCAAGTCGGAGAAAATGTTAAAACCTATGGTAAACATTTAGCTTTACGCTCTGAGGTGGTGTTTGGTGGGGTAAAAATTAATCCGCAGATGCGGCGCTTGCTTGGTGGTATTGATATTTTAGTTGCTACTCCCGGACGATTGTTGGATTTGTATCAACAAAATGCGGTCAAATTTGATCGCTTAGAAGTTTTGGTTCTTGATGAAGCTGATCGTATGCTAGATATGGGCTTTATCAATGATATTCGAAAGATCCTCAAAGTGTTACCAGAGAATAGGCAAAACTTAATGTTTTCAGCGACTTTTTCAGCTGAAATTAAATTACTTGCTAATAATATTGTAAATAATCCAATAGAAATATCGGTCAGTCCGCAAAACTCTACTGCAAAAAAAGTAAAGCAATGGTTGCATCCTGTTGATAAAAAGCAAAAGCCTGCACTTTTGGCGCATTTGATAGTAGAACATGATTGGAAACAGGTTTTAATTTTCAGTCGCACTAAACATGGAGCTAATAAAGTTGCACGTTATCTAGAATCCCACGGCATTAATGCTGCGGCTATTCATGGCAATAAAAGTCAAGGTGCTCGCACACGAGTTTTGGCTGAATTTAAAGCTGGTAAAATAAGAGCCTTGGTCGCAACCGATATCGCGGCGCGGGGACTGGATATAGAACAGTTACCGCAAGTTGTTAATCTTGACTTGCCACAAGTAGCAGCTGATTATGTGCATAGAATTGGTCGTACGGGTAGAGCTGGAGCTAGTGGGCAAGCCATTTCTTTAGTGAGCGCCGATGAGATTAAATTGCTGGAAGATATTGAGTATTTAATACAAAAACACATTGAGCGAGAATACGTTTCTGGTTTTGAGCCAAGCCACGAGTTACCAGCTTCGCGAGCTATTCGTCCTCTAAAGCCAAAAAAGCCGAAAAAGAACAAGAAGTTTGCTGATGATAATGCTTCACAAGGCAGTGGCAGTAATCAATCAAAAATTGCTGCTAAAACAAAACAGCAAAGAAAGCCTCATCAAAAAAGCCAAAAACAAAGGCCTTTAGCGCAAGGTAGTGAAACAACAAAAAAAACAAGTCAAAAGCCTAAACAAAAAAAGGCAAAACTCAATAACCCAGCTAAAGAAACTTTTATTTGGGAAAGAAAAGTGAAAAAAGTAAAAAAGTAATATGAAGAAAATAGGGATTTTTGTTGATGTTCAAAACATCTATTACACTACAAGAGATGCTTTTGGACGCTCTTTTGACTATAGAAAGTTTTGGCAACATATTAATCAGCAGGGAAATATTGTGATTGCTAATGCTTATGCAATCCAGCGCAGTGAGCAATCTGATGTCAATGATAGTCAGATAAAATTTCAAGATGCTTTAAGGCATATAGGTTTTTCTGTAAAGCTTAAACCCTTTATACAAAGAGCTGATGGCTCTGCCAAAGGTGATTGGGATGTTGGAATTACAATTGATATTTTAAAAGCCTGCGCTAATCTAGAGTTAGATAATTTGATATTGTTATCAGGTGATGGTGATTTTTCATTGTTACTGAACACAATAAAACAAGACTTTAATGTTAAATCAACCGTTTACGGTGTTACAAAATTGACCGCTAAGTCATTAATTGACTCAGCGGATAGTTTTGTTGAAATAAACCAAGAATTACTTATTAATAAAAGTTAGTTCTAGCTTATACGTTTGACCTTATAGCGCTTTCCTTTGACCTTACCATTACTCAATTCATGATAGGCAGTTTCAACAATTTTGCGTGAGACGGCAACATAAGAC
>JABXIQ010000040.1 GCA_013373015.1 Kangiellaceae bacterium | reverse complement strand
GGTCCCAGAACCACCAGCCGCCCCAGCCTAATTCATAATAAGCCCACCAGCTACCAAGCGCGATGCCAATGGTCATAAACACCCAAGCTACGGTAGTCCAAGGACGCGACCACTTTGCCCATTGTTGATCCAACTCTCCTTGCAATAGGCCGGCGATAGCAAAGGCAAAAGCCACTGAAAAACCAACATAGCCCATATACAACATCGGGGGATGGATCAAGAAACCGAAATCCTGTAACAAAGGATTTAAGTCACCGCCATCGATCGGGATAAATGGCAATGCTCGTTCAAAAGGGTTAGATGCAAATAAAGTAAATGATGTGAATCCGATACACACCAAGCCCATAACCCCCAACACACGAGCCTGCATGACTTTGGGCAATGACTTACTAAAGATAGCGATGGCAAATGTCCAACCCGCTAAGACTAGTAACCAAAGCAATAAAGAACCTTCATGCGCACCCCAAACCGCTGGAATGCGATAATACAGTGGCAATTGGCTGTTAGAATGGCTGGCAACATAGGCTACTGAAAAGTCATTTTGCACAAATGCAATGGTTAAACAGGCATAACTAGCAAGCATCAAAATAAATATGCTGACTGATGCTTTACGTGCAAAATGGATTAAGCCTTGATGGTTTGTATGAGCACCATACAAAGGTAAGGTGCCTAAAAAGACAGCATTGATGAATGCTAAAATTAAAAAGAAATTACCCAGTTCAGGTATCAAAAGATATCACCTATCATCTAATATGAATCATTCTTCTGGTCATTTGACTTGCCAGGATGACCATATTTTTGCAATGTAGCTTCAACTTCAGGAGGCATATATTTTTCATCATGTTTTGCCAGCACTTTAGTCGCAACCAGTTTGTTTTGGTCGATCAATTTTCCTTCCGCGATAATACCTTGCCCTTCTCGAAACAAATCGGGCAAAATCCCTTCAAATTCAATGGTTAACACATTCTGATTATCGGTAATATCAAAAGATACTTTGAGACTTTCTTGATTTCTGTGCACCGAACCTTGTGTGACTAAACCACCTACACGGATAGTTTTATCCAGCGGAGCTTTGCCTTGCTTGATTTCTGTTGGGGGGTAAAAATGATTGATATTTTCACTTAACGCATAAAGAATTAAGCCCATTGCTGCGGCTAGAAGAACCACACCACCAATGATAGCGATCAATTTATTACGTCTATGCTGTTTCATTGAACATCCGCTTTAAAAAATCATTTGCCATATAGTGAATATACAAACCTCATGCTTTATCCACTTTGAGTTTTCGAGCTTTTGCCGAAGAAGCTTCTTGGTCATCAGTTTGCAGGCGTGATTGTACTTGGCTACGCAGGGATTTCAACATATATCGGAACCACACAAAAAGCAGCACAAAAACCAACAAAGTCATACCATAGCTAGCCCACACATAGTCGCCATGCTTACCCATTGCCAAAAACTCTTGTAAGCTATTTGCCCATCCGTTCATCGCTTAACTCCTTTTTCTGATCCTTTAGCCCAGTCTGCAACCCAACGTGCTTTTTGCTCTCGTAATAAAACTTCCGCACGTAAGCGCATAATAACTAGGTTAGCGAACAATACGTAAATTGCCGCAATCATGATAAATAAAGCAGGCTTAAATTCGTCAGCAACACCACCAGTACCTAGCGAATACCCCTGATGTAAGGTATTCCACCACTTCACTGAAAAATAGATGATTGGAACATTGATAACCCCAACCAAGGCCAAAACCGATGCGGCTTTATCAGCTTTGTTACGCTCGGAGAAGGATGAATGTAACGCTATAAAGCCCAAATATAGGAAAAACAATAATAACTCAGAGGTTAAGCGTGCGTCCCATTCCCACCAAGTACCCCAAGTCGGTTTACCCCACACGGCACCAGTGAACAGAGCAAGAAAGGTCATAGCAGCGCCCACCGGAGCAATCGCTCTTGCAGCTGCAAAAGCCATTTTCATCTTCCATACTAAACCGATGGTACAGGCTATCGCCATGGCCACATAGCCAACCATCGAAAGCGCAGCGACAGGAACATGAATATACATAATGCGAACACTATGGCCTTGTTGATAATCTTGAGGGGATACCCATAAGCTATGGTACAAACCCAATCCAAGTAGAATGAAGAATAAAGCCCACAACCACGGAAGCCATTTTGCCGATTTTTCAAAAAACCACTTGGGCGAGCCTAATTGATGGAACCAACGCCAGTTAGAAGCCATTAATATAAAACCTATTAACTTACTGAAATTTTCAATGCGCGCCCTGCGGCGAAAGGAGCAAAAACCATCGCCAACAATAACAAAGCGCCTAATATCGCGAGTTGGCCATTATAGCCGAAATTTTCCAATGATGCTGTAACTGTTGATGCGCCAAAAATTAAAATTGGCACATACAAGGGTAAAATCAACACAGATACCAACATACCATTACGGTTTGCGGCAAGTGTTAAGCTCATGCCCACGGCACCAATCAAACAAAGGGTTGGCGTACCTAATAGCAAACTTAGCATCAATACCACTGTATGATCTTCTGCCACTGAATCATACCCAACCCCATAGTTTAGCTGCATCAAGACACCCAACAGTGGTGAAATTAATACTAAGGGTAGTCCCGTCAAAATCCAGTGAGCAATAATTTTAGCGCTGGCAACCAAAGTTGGGCTGGACATGATGACCAACTGCTCTAAAGAGCCATCTTGATAATCAGTTCGATAAAACTGCTCTAAAGATAATAAAGTTGCCAACAAAGCAGCAACCCAAATAATACCAGGGGCAATTTTTTGTAACACTGGCGCATCGGGGCTAACTGCAAAAGGAAACAATGACACAACCATGACAAAGAAAAATACAGGGATCGCAAGGCCAATCCAGTTGCGACGAGCAATCATCAATTCACGTTTAAGCAAAGTTAGTAACATAGCTAATGCTCCAAACTCAAGCGCTGATCGATGGTCAACTGCTCAATTTCATGATGTGAGGTAAACAGCACCACCCCACCTTGCTTAGCAAATTCCATCATAGTGTTGGCTAACCAGTCGCGTGTTTGATGATCTAAATTGACAAAAGGCTCATCTAAAATCCAAATTTTTGCTGGTTCAACAACTAAACGGCATAGCGCAACCTTATGCTGTTGACCTGCAGATAACTCTGCAAAACGACGCGCTAATAAATGATCAATCCCCAATTGCTGCGCAGCTTGTTGGATCAAACCATTAGCATTGTTAACACCACGCAGTTTGGCGTAAAAGTGTAGATTTTCCATGATACTTAACTCAGCTTTCATGGAAAGCGCATGAGCTAAGAATAGTAAATCATTGAAATAATTAGAATCTGATGAACTAATTGGTTTGCCATTCCAACGAATACTTCCTTGATCAGCAGGCAGAAGTCCGCATAAACAGCGCATTAAACTGGTTTTGCCAGCACCATTTTCTCCATACAAATAGGTAATACTTGAAGGTGCTAAATGCAATTCGGCACCTTCAATAAGCGTTTGTTCTGCACGAGAAACGGTTAAATCTGAAGCAAATAAGCCACTATTTATCACTCACTTGCCTCCATTAAAGAAATAATCATTAGATGATAACGATGCCAGGCATAAAACTGGCGAAAAAGCGCAGTTTATTCTAATAAATGAGCATTTTGAACCAGTTTTTAACACCGCATCGTTGAAAGATAAGGATTATTTTAGTGCCGCAAGTACAGCATCACCCATCTCAGAAGTAGACAACAAGGTCATACCGTCAGTATAAATATCTGCAGTTCGATATCCTTGATCAAGCACCGTGCTCACTGCCGCATCAATCTTATCTGCAATTTGCGCTTCACCAAAACTATGACGCAACATCATTGAAACCGACAAAATGGTTGCTAGCGGATTGGCCTTATTTTGACCTGCGATATCTGGCGCACTACCGTGAATTGGCTCATACATACCTTTGCCATTAATATCCAAACTAGCTGATGGCAACATACCAATCGAACCCGTCAGCATGGCCGCACAATCCGACAAAATATCACCAAACATATTGCCCGTTACCATCACATCGAACTGCTTAGGCGCACGCACCAACTGCATTGCAGCGTTATCCACATACATATGCGTCAATTCAACTTCTGGGTATTCTTTAGCAACGCGATCCATCACTTGACGCCATAACTCAGTGACTTCTAACACATTGGCTTTGTCCACTGAACATAAGCGCTTATTACGCAACATTGCGGTGCGGAATGCCACATGCGCAATACGCTCAACTTCGCTTTCAGAATAAACGTAGGTGTTGAAACCTTCTTTTTCGCCATTTTCAAGAGTACGAATACCGCGTGGTTGACCAAAATAAATACCACCCGTTAACTCGCGGATAATCATTAAATCAAGGTTTTCTACCAATTCTGGTTTAAGGCTAGAAGCACTCGCCAATTGCGGATACAGCAATGCTGGGCGCAGATTACCGAAAAGCGCCAATTCTGAGCGTAATTTCAATAAAGCTTTCTCTGGACGAACTGAAATATCATAACCTTCCCATTTTGGGCCGCCAACCGCACCTAGTAAAATAGCATCAGCTTCACGCGCTTGTTGTAACACTTCATCAGTCAATGGCACACCATGCTCATCAAAGGAACAACCGCCCACTAAAGCGTTGTCGTAAGTTACATCTAAACCCTGCTCAATTAATAAATCCAGTAGCTTAGTCGCTTGGCTTACGATTTCTGGACCAATACCATCACCTGGTAATACTAAAATTTTCTTTGTCATATCATTTCTTCTGTAATTTCTAAATCTTTAAAATCAATACTTAACTTTGATCCTGACCTAAATTCCAATTTATGTCTAAACATACCCTCATCAAGAACAATTATTGCATGCTTTAGAATATCTCCATGAAAAGTATCAGTAACATTAAAGCCATTTGTGGAACCAATAAACTCATGAGAGGCAACATTTTCATAGCTAATAGAAATATATCTATCGTGCATTTGCCCTAATAATCTCAATTCAATTAAAGCCTTACATTCAAACGGACGTTCTGGATTTCGGATTTCTCTAACCGTATAAACATCTAACCATGAATCATGTAAAGATGACGGATTAGACAGCTCATGCCGTTCTATATTTGTAGCTAAATCATATATTTGCAGAGGAATTAAGTTTTGCTTAGACTTTAATTCCTCGACATATTGATCAAAGTCAGTCCACATTAATTAAACAACCAAGGAGCTCTTTGCTTACGCGCTTCTTCATATTCAGTTATGGAGCTTTCTTGCTGCAAAGTAATACCAATATCATCTAAGCCATTGTATAAACTGTGCTTACGATCTGGCTCAACCTCAAAGCTGATTACCACACCATTTGGACGAGTAATGGTCTGCGTATCTAAATTGATATCCAACTGATAACCTTCATTGGCTTCTGCTTCTTCAAAAAGCACGTCCATAATTTTGCTATCTAAAATAATCGGTAAAATGCCATTCTTAAAGCAGTTATTGAAGAAAATATCCGCATAACTTGGCGCTATTACTGCTTTGAAGCCATAATCTTCCAGTGCCCAAGGCGCATGCTCACGACTAGAACCACAACCGAAGTTCTCACGAGCTAATAACACTGAAGCGCCCTGATAACGTGGAAAATTCAAAACAAAGTCAGGGTTGATTGGGCGTTTTGAATTATCCATACCGGGCTCGCCGTGATCCAAATAGCGCCATTCATCGAATAGATTTGGACCAAAACCACTACGTTTAATCGACTTTAAAAATTGCTTTGGAATAATCGCATCAGTATCTACGTTGGCGCGGTCAAGAGGTACCACTAAACCTTTATGTTGAGTAAAAGCGTCCATTAGTTGCCCCCTTTCAAGCTAGAAATCTCAATATCACGAACATCGGTAAAATGACCATACACCGCTGCCGCCGCAGCCATTGCTGGGCTTACAAGATGAGTACGACCACCTTGACCTTGACGACCTTCAAAATTACGGTTTGACGTCGAAGCACAATGCTCGCCTGGCTCTAAACGATCAGCATTCATCGCCAAACACATTGAACAACCCGGCTCACGCCACTCAAAACCTGCGTCGATAAAAATCTTATCAAGACCTTCCGCTTCAGCTTGCTCTTTAACCAAACCAGAACCTGGAACCACCATGGCCAATTTGACGCTAGCGGCAACTTTACGACCTTTTGCTACTTGCGCCGCTTCACGCATATCTTCAATACGCGAGTTAGTACAAGATCCAATAAAGACTTTATCCACTGGGATCGAGCTAATCGCAGCATCAGCCTTTAAGTTCATATATTGCAAGGCGCGCTCAATACCCTCTTTTTTAACAGGATTAGTCTCATTGGCAGGATTAGGAATAGTGCCTGTTACAGGTTTCACCATTTCAGGTGAAGTGCCCCAAGTGACTTGTGGCGCAATATCTTCAGCTTTAAGCTCAACGATTGTATCGAAATGCGCGCCTTCATCAGAATGCAGCTCATTCCAAGCCTTAACTGCCATATCCCAATGCTCGCCTTGTGGCGCAAAGGGTCGGCCTTTAACATATTCAATAGTCTTATCATCAACAGCCACTAAGCCAACACGTGCGCCAGCTTCAATCGCCATATTACAGATGGTCATACGACCTTCCATAGATAAACTTTCAATCGCTGAACCCGCAAACTCAATCGCATGGCCATTACCGCCAGCAGTGCCGATTTCACCAATTACAGCCAAAACAACGTCTTTTGCAGTCACGCCGTAACCCAATTTGCCGTCAACTTTAACCAGCATATTCTTCATCTTCTTTTGACGAAGACATTGAGTTGCTAAAACATGCTCAACTTCAGAAGTGCCCACCCCAAAAGCCATAGCGCCAAAAGCCCCATGCGTTGCGGTATGCGAATCACCACAAACCATGGTCAAACCTGGTAATGTGTAACCTTGCTCAGGACCAACAACGTGCACAATACCTTGGCGAATATCATCAATATTGAACTGAGTTACACCAAATTCATCGCAGTTTTCATCCAAAGTTTTAACCTGAATCAATGAAATGGGATCTTCAATACCCGAAATACCCGCTTGACGCTCTTTATTAGTAGTTGGAACATTGTGATCTGGCGTTGCCAAATTAGCTTCTAAGCGGCGCGGTTTACGCCCTGCGAGCTTCAAACCTTCAAACGCCTGCGGCGAAGTCACTTCGTGAAGTAATTGACGATCAATATAGATGAGAGCCGAACCATCTGGATTTTCGGCAACTAAATGATCATCCCATAATTTATCATATAAAGTTTTGGCCATTATTTATCTCTTTTCTTTTTTAAAATCATAAGGTTACAGACTTTGTTTTCAATCAAACATCGAGCCCATAACAAAATTATGGCTTTATGCTACTCTCAAGTTTACAATTACTCAAATTCATTATTTTCATAATATCAATAACCATTAGGAATGGATTGGCATTGTGATTTCAATTAGAAATCAAAAATATGGATACTGATCTCCTTAAAAGTTTCATGACCTTAGTGCGTCTCAAATCCTTTACTCAAGCAGCTAAGGAACTACAACTTACTCAGCCAGCCTTGAGTAAGCGGATTAAACGGCTCGAAAATATCATTGGTGCAACTCTATTTGATCGAGATGGCAATCATTTAGCTTTAACCCAAGCAGGTGAATTATTACAACAAAGAGCGCCCTACTTGCTTAATAGTATCAGCAGTTCCTTACAGGAAATACGTGATCTATCAGGTAAAATCTCTGGTCAATTATCAATTGCCACCAGCCACTATATTGGCTTGCATTATCTGCCGCAGCACTTGGAAAAGTTTATTAATCAGTTCACTGAGGTTGATTTACATATTGATTTTATAGACTCTGGGCTGGCTTATGAACAAGTGCTTTCAGGTGATATAGAATTGGCCTTAGTGACCTTTCCGCATAACCAAGATCCGCGCTTAAATCACTTAGATGTATGGCAAGAGCGTATGCAAATTGCTTGTCATAAGGATCATCCCTTAACCTCTGAGCCACAACCTTTAGCATCGCTTGCTGATTATGATAGTATTTTACCGCCAGCTCATACTTTTCCACGCGAGTTGTTTGAGCACAACTTACAAGAACTGGGCGTTGAGCATGGTCGTGTTAAAACCGCTAATTACCTTGAGGTTATTGCAAAACTAGCGGCTTGTAAGATGGGCTGGACCATCCTACCCAAAGCCATGATCACATCGCCATTGGTTGCCTTGACTCACGAGAATAAATCATTCCGAAAAATGGGGATTATTCATCGTGCAAATAGAACTTTATCTAATCCAGCTAAAGCATTTATAGGTTTATTACAGAACAACTAATATCAATAAAAATCATCAATGCTGTCTATTCACAACACATATAATCGTTATATAACTATCAATTGATGAAACAACAGGATCTACTATGAAGCCAACAATATTATTAATAACCATCATACTCACACTTATATCACCCCAAATTACTGCTAAGGTTTTAGACAAAGCCGCAAATGGTTTTACCATTGAAATTAGTATAGAAACAGATGCTTCAGTCGAAACGGCTTATCAACAATTTTTGAATGTTGGAGACTGGTGGAACTCTGATCACACTTGGTTCGGTGATGCTAAAAAAATGTATATTGAGCCCAGTGTAAACGGTTGTTTTTGTGAAATTGATGGTACAAAGCAAGCCATTCACATGACCGTATCATACGTTGAACCCAATAAAGAAATCCGCATGATTGGTGGGCTTGGACCGTTACAAATGATGGGGGTTCATGGTGGTATGTCATGGAAATTTGAAGCTCTAGATAACGGCATGAGCAAAATTACTCACCGCTATCAAGTCACAGGCTATTCTAAAGATGGTTTAGATAAACTCGCTGAAATTGTTAATCAAGTGCAAACTATTCAAGTAAATGGGCTAAAACAAGCTTTAGCAGAAAAATCATAACAATTGTAAATCTTTGCGCTATTTAATAGACAAGTCGTTGTTTTGTATGCATATTAGCTGATGATAAGTCATAGGGATTTATTAAAACTATTAACTACTATTAACTGGGGGTTCATTATGGATTGGATACCATTAATTTTAAGTATCATCGGCGGTGCAGCTGGCGGCAACTTAATTCCAACAATCATCAAAAATCTTAACTTAAGTCCTGCTTTACGCTCTATCATAGGAGCAATTGGCGGTGGCTTAGGTGGTTCTTTTGCAGCTGGTGCTGTAGGTGTTGAGCCTGGTGCAGGCTTAGATTTACAAGCTATTTTAGCCACATTAGGCGGCGGTTTAGGCGGTGGCGGTATCGTTACTGCAATCGTTGGTTTGATCAAAAACGCTATGAGCAAATAAGTTGCGCTAGTAACTTTCAAGCACAAAAAAAGCCTGCGTTTGCAGGCTTTTTTTAATTTCTACGGTAAGATTATTTTTTACCCATTACTAGTTGAAGAACTCCTAGTAACGCACAAACACCACCACCAATCATTAGCCAAGTTGCTTTATCAGAAAAAGAGCCTGTGAAAGCTTCTGATAACTGCTCAGCAGTTGATTGAGTCATATTGTATCCCCAAAAAAACAAGGCAACGCCTACTACCAATAATACAATTGCGATAACTTTCTTATCCATTAACAATTCCCCATTTGTTATTAAAAAAACACCTTGCTCATAATACCGATATCAACAAATTATTCAAATCATCTGTTCACTATTGTTGTGAAATTTGTTCAGCCTGCTTCCAAACTCGAAATAAATTTCCCGATAAAATCTTCTCGATATCCTGCTCGCTATAGCCACGCTTCAATAAACCAGTTATCAGATTTGGATAGGTAGCCACATCTTTTAAACCTGTAGGTAAACTATCGCCTACCCCATCATAATCAGAGCCAATACCGACATGGTCGATGCCCACCAATTTGACTACATGATCAAAATGATCAAGCACGACATCTAAATCGGCAAACTCAAAAGGAGTCTGTGCGCGATACGTTTTAGTAAACTCAGCAATTTTTGGATCATCTAATTCAATACCACTTTCTTCAACAAATTTTGCTCGTGCTTCTTTATACGCATTATAATTTTCGATGGAAGTTTGTGATACAAAAGTTGAACCAAAGTTGATAAAGATGACCCCACCATTATCAGCTAACTTCTTAATCATCTCGTCAGACATATTACGCTCAAAGCCTGGTGTAAAATGACGAGCGGACGAGTGACTCGCAATAACTGGGGCGCTAGTAATCTCCATCACATCATAGAAGGCTTCATCAGAAATATGTGAAACATCAACCATAATTCCAAGTCGATTCATTTCTGCCACGACCTGCTTACCAAAATCGGTCAAGCCATCGGCTGGACGAGCTTCATCGTATGACGAATCAGAAATATGATTACTCAAAGAATGCGATAACGTAATGTAACGAATACCTTTATCATAGAAGTATTGCAGATTGTCGAGATTACCTTCAAGTGGCGAACCATTCTCCATTCCCATAGGTAACGAGATCAAACCCTTATTGAAGTTGTCAATAACGTCGTCAGAGCTATAAGCTAATGCATACTTTTCTGGCGCTTCGGCAACAATATTTTCAACCAAACCAATTAACTTATCCGCCATGGCTTTACTACTGCCATCAAGACCATTTTCTTGCTCAATAGACGCTGGAATATAAATTGACATAAATGGAGCGTCCAAACCGCCAGACTTAGCCCTTGGATAATCAAAATCGCCAGACTGTGTAGCTTGAGACACATCATCATGCTCATGCCCATCATTAAGCTGCTCTTCCAAACGATATGGCACATCAACATGCAAATCAGCAATCACATACTTTTTGCTGATCTGCTGCGCCTCTTTTACGTAATCAATTTCTGTTGTAGCTTCTTTTTTCACATCAGCTTGATTAACAGATTGAGCTTGAGTTTCGGACTGAACAGAAACTTTAGAATCATCATCCTGACAAGCTACTAAAGTGCCCAATGCGGCACTGATAAGTAAAGTGATAATTGTTTTTTTCATAATCATTGAATGAATTTTGCTATTCACTATAGATAACCTTATCAGGCATAATAAAGAGTAATCATTAAAATTAAAAGCTATGTCTTGAAATGAATCTTCTTGAAAACCAAAAGCAACTAATCGAAGCCGTCAACCAAACTATGCCTTATGGTAAATATAAAGGTCGTAAACTGCTAGAACTCCCTGAGCCTTATTTAGTATGGTTCCATAAAGAAGGATTTCCTGAGAATAAATTAGGTCAACAATTGGCACTGATGTACGAAGTGAAACTAAATGGATTAGAGGGAATGTTACGCCCCTTACTTAATCGGTAAGCACGAATCTATTCTAAGTTTCTTTGGGGAAACACCATATTCACGTTTAAAAATCGACGAAAAATGACTGTGGCTCGAAAAATTCAAATCCAAAGCAATATCAGAAAGCGATTTTTGGCTATCGCACACTTCATTCAATGCTTCTTTTAACCGTAAATTAATAATGTATTGATGAATTGAAAAACCAGTGAATTTTTTAAATACCCTACACAAATGAAAAGGTGATAAACAGGATTCTTTGGCCAGTTGCTCTAAATTAATATTTTCCCTATAACATCGACTGATGTAATCAACCGAACTCAATATATGTTTTTTTTGCTTGATTGAGACACTGTGCTTACCAGCATTTTGATCCACAACCTGTTCAACAATTTGCGCAACAAGCTCATAAACAATCAGTGATTCAAGTTTAGGATAGGTCTCCAACAATTTAAACAGCTGCTTCTGTAACCAAAATATTTTGTTATTGCTGTTAACCTGCGAACTCTGAAAAGGATTGAAGTTCTGACTATCAATACCACACAGACCATTAAATCCGTCCAAAGCGACACGTGAAAGCCTGATCCAATGGGCAAAATCCCCCTCTTCTGACAATGCCTCACGAGTATATTCATCACCCCGATTATAAAACATCACCGTATTGTGATTGGCAATATAACGCTGATTCCGCTTGTTGATAATCACGGGATGATTGGCAAATACTAAAAGATGTCCCTGCGCGGGTCCTGTATTGTTGAAGTCACTAAATAGGGGGCGAGCGGTAAAAGTTCCAATAGTTAGATTACTGTCCTGCCACAAGATATGGTCATAAGCTTTTTGTTGTTTTCTTGGCTGAACTGACAAGGGCTCACCTCCATATAAGATAGCAACTAACCAAGCCTAATATTTAAACAACATCAAATCAATGATTTCACTGCGTAACCAACCAATTTGATGGTAAAATGCTTACAAGACCTTGAGAAAGAGATATTGCTTTGAACCAAAGCTCACAAAACACACCTATACAAGCACAAAAAGTATTCGATTTACTGGATGAACGCTTGCGTAAAGGGTTAACAAAGCTAACATTCGAAACCCCAACTGAAATCCAGCAAACCACGATACCATTAACACTAGGTGGTCAAGATCTAATGGCCAGCGCAGAAACTGGTTCTGGAAAAAGTGCGGCTTTTTTACTACCGATATTGCATCGATTCATAACTAAACAAGCTCCGCAAAGTGGTACCAGAGCTTTAATTCTTGCTCCTACGCGAGAGCTAGCAAGGCAATTGGTTAAGCATATTAAAGAACTAGCTCAATTTACTCAGATCCAGTGTGACGTGATTACTGGAGGTGATGATTATAAGTATCAACGCGCAGTATTCCGCAAAAACCCTGAAATCATTGTGGCTACGCCCGGACGTATGTTGGAGCACTGTCAACAAAACTCTGTCGCTCTAGATGAATTGGAGTTTTTAGTGTTAGACGAAGCCGACAAGATGCTTGAGCTAGGTTTCAGTGATGATGTGTTATCTATTGCTAAATTTTGTAGTTCTAAGCGTCAAACATTACTTTTTTCAGCGACCTTACATGGCAAAGGCATAAAGCAAATTGCTCAATCACTGCTCACAAAACCCATATCAATTCACTTAAACCATCATCAAGATATTCAAAATAATATCCAGCAGCAGATAATCACTGCTGACGATTTGAAGCATAAAGAAAACCTTACTAGCTGGCTGTTAAGTCATGAAAACTACAGAAAAGCTATCGTTTTTTGTAATACTAAAGCTCAAGTTGACCGACTCGGCGGCTTATTGCGTTATCACAATCATGCCGCAGGTACCCTGCATGGCGATAACACTCAAGAAGTGCGCAACTTGGTTATGAGTCAGTTCAGAGATAATAAGTTCAAAGTACTAGCGGCTTCTGATGTGGCTGCTCGCGGTATTGATGTGAAAGATATTGATCTAGTCATTAATTTCGATATGGCGCAAAATGCTGACGATTACATTCACAGAATTGGGCGTACTGGTCGCGCGGGTGAAACAGGATTAGCAATTTCTTTGGTCAGCTCTCGTGAGTGGAATTTAATGGCCAGTATAGAGCGTTTTATGGACACACAATTCGAAAAGCGTGTCATAAAGTCTTTGCTCGGTAAATATCAAGGTCCCAAAAACCTCAAATCAAATGGTAAAGCAGCGAGTAATAAAAAACGTAAAGATGGTAAAAAATTATCCGCTCGTGATAAAAAGCGGTTAGAAAAGAAACAAAACAAGAAAATAGCGGCGAAAAAGCCTATTAAAAAATTCGGAGCATCTGAACTCGCGCCTGGCGAAACACGCGATGTTGGTTTCACCCCTATGAAGAAAAAGAAAGCTAACTAAATCAACTACTGCTTATAAATATCAAATAGTATGATCAGAAAACCTCCGATCATACTGATTAAGCCACAGATCACACCAAACATAGATATAAACCCCAGCACAAGCGGAATCTCTTGTTCTGGGCTGTAAGCAGTGAGTAACAACAACGGTAACGCTGACAGTATTGCAATCAACAAACTGATAAGAACCACTTTCCAACCTCTTGGCAAAGCACTTCTGGTAATGTAAGTAAATGGATTCATATAATATTTGAAAAATCTATAAATTCGTGGCGAGTTGGATATTCTTTTCGTAATTTATCAAAACTCTGAGGCAAATACTGCTTAACTTGCCGCAACGCCTGATCATCTGCCGAAATATCATAGTATTTTTTTAGCTGTTTCAATGCTCTTAGGTTCAATGGCCAGTGATTATTTCTAGGCAAATAATCCACTAATTTATGAACTTCTGCTTTATCGAACCAATGACATACGGCTTGATAGAGCATAAAACTACCTCGGACTTTACCTGCAAGGCTATAACCTGCGATATGCGGCGTAGCTAAGAGGCATTTATCTAACAAATGAACATCAAGATCTGGTTCGTTCTCCCAAACATCAAGCACAATATCCAACCTTCTATTGTCAATTTCGGCTAAAATTTTCGCGTTAAGCGCCGCTTGATTGTCCAAAACCGCTCCACGCGATGAATTAATCAATAGGCAGTTATCCTTTAAGCCATCAAGAAAAGATTGATCAAGAAGATGATAAGTTGCATCAGCCTGATCATAAGTCAGTGGTACATGGCAACTAATCACATCGCAGGCTTGAATCTCATCTAATGAAACAAAACTTCGTCTATCACCAGCTTGTTGTAAAGGAGGATCGCTCAAAACATAATCAATTGATAATGCATCAAGCACCTTCGCTAGCTTACTGCCGACATTGCCGGCACCAATAATACCCACCCTGATGCGTGAGACATCTCGATTACGCTTCTCTGCCCAATATGCTATAGCGCATAGCACATACTCAGCAACTGCCTGAGCATTACAGCCTGGAGCATAGGCGAAACCAATATTATTTTTGGCTAGATAATCTTGATCAATATGATCGGTACCAATGGTTGCACTACCGACAAACCGTACCGATGAGCCATTTAATAATTCTGAATTAACCTGCGTAATGGAGCGCACTAGCAAAATATTGGCGTCTTGCACGTCATTTGCCGATATATTTCGCCCTGCAACCCTGTGAATAGACCCCAAATGACCGAACAAGTCTTCAACCAAAGGCATATTCTCATCAGCTATAATCTTTAACACTTGTTTTCACTTATTTTCGACAAAAATTTGAGTATGTTACTGAGTTTACTATAAAATTGCTTATAGATTTAGCCAAAGGAAATTTTAATGTCTGACAAATTGACCCATTTATACCATGAAATATTAGTTGAGATCGGAGAAGATGTGGAGCGCGATGGAATCGTTGATACTCCAAAACGTGCAGCTAAAGCAATGCAGTTTTTGACACGTGGTTATAACCAAGATTTGGAAACCGTGGTTAACAACGCTATTTTCGAGTCCGATAACGACTCAATGGTAATCGTCAAAGACATCGAGCTCTACTCTATGTGTGAACATCATATGTTACCCTTTGTAGGCAAAGTTCATGTAGGTTATCTGCCAACAGGTAAAGTCATTGGCCTATCTAAAATTGCGCGCATCACCGATATGTTTGCGCGTCGCCTACAAATCCAAGAAAATCTCACAAAACAAATTGCTGAAGCTATCCAAGACGTCACTGGCGCAGCAGGCGTGGCAGTCATTATTGAAGCCAAGCATATGTGTATGATGATGCGTGGTGTAGAAAAACAGAACTCCGTGATGACCAGCTCAACTATGCTTGGGCTGTTTCGCTCATCACAAAATACACGCAACGAGTTCCTAAGTCTGATTGGAAAATAACACAATTTATCGAAGACTAGTATGCACAACGCTTTTTTAGGCGTAAAACCCGTAACGATAGAGTGGCGTGAAAACACCAGCGAAAATAGTCGCCTAACTTTCACGCCCTACTCACCGTTATTTGATGATATTTACTTTAATAGTAAAGATGGATTGGCCGAGAGTGAATACGTTTTTCTAAAAGGCAATAACTTAGCACAGCGCTTTGCCAATCTTAAAAACTCAAAGAAAGATTCTTTTGTTATTTTTGAAACAGGATTCGGCACAGGACTGAATTTTTTACTCAGTTGTGAGCTATGGCAAAAATCAACTAACACCAACAATAAGTCTTTACATTATTATTCAGTTGAGCAGTTTCCACTAAAGATAGCAGATCTAAAAAAAGCATACCAAAACCTTAATTTAGAAACAGAACTAACCGAAACCTTACTGAAACATTATCCTCCCGCTTTGCCGGGGATTTATACCATACAGATCAAGAGCACTATTCACTTGCACTTAATCTTGTTACCTATCGATAAAGCACTAAAAGAAGTTGCAGTACAAGAAGACTTTAAGGTTGATGCTTGGTTTTTAGATGGATTTGCTCCAAGCAAAAACCCCGATATGTGGCATAAAGGCTTATTACATTTTATGGCACTTCATGCGGAAAATAATGATACATCGCGAACTACGGTTGCAACATTTACCGCGGCTTCAGCAATCCGAAAAGGACTACAACACTATGGATTCGAGGTAACAAAACAAAAAGGATTTGCACAAAAGCGTGAAATGATCACTGCGCAATTTATAGAGAAAAAACTTTCTACTCCTAAACCTACACTAGCGTCAAGTTACCTACAATCGAAAAAAAAGTCTGCTCGTGTAGCAATTATTGGCGCAGGATTAGCAGGTTGTTCAACCGCTTATTGGTTACACAAACAAAATATCGATGTTGAAATTTTTGAGCAAAGATCTTGGCTTGCTGACGCAGCTTCTAAAATGCCCGCACTGTTGGCAACGCCTAATCTTTCTTTAGATCACAACGCTTTTAGCCAGTTAACTTTCCAAGGTTTTTATACATTAGCTCAATACCTAACTGAGCAACCAAGAATGGCTGAATACACTCAATGCTTACAACTAACTAGTGACAAATATTCTCAGTATCAACTAGATCAATATGCTCAACAGTATCGAGAACGTATCAACAACCAACAGAGCAATCACTTTCAATGGCACCAAACACAGCTTAACGAACAGATTATTTCTGGCTTAGCTTTACCAGCATTTCAACTTAACGGACAAACATTTTGTCAGTCCTTAGTTTCGAATATTAATGAAAAAAACATCCACTACAATACGAGCATATCCTCGCTTGAAGAATTATCAGATTTTAATCACATAATACTAGCCACTGGTCACAATAGTTTACTCAACAACCTTGGTATTGAGCATTTACCAACCATTATGCCATTAAGAGGACAACTCACAACGGTTAATAACCAGGTAAATATAGAAGCACCTATTAATTATAACGGACAGCTTTTTAAGACTAAGCAGCAACTTGTTTTAGGGGCAACGTTCCATAATAGCGTCGATGAAAATATATGGCCTCAAGATCAAGAAGCCAATCTACAACTCGCAAATACTAACTTTGATCTCAATATTAACCCAAATAGACACACTCAAGACTATGTAGGTATTCGCGCCTCATCCTATGACCGATTCCCCTTTACTGGAATATTGTCAACTCAAAACCGACAAACACTTTGGACAAACTACGGTTTTGGCACTCGAGGATTATGTCTTTCTTTATTGTGTGGACAAATTATTGCCAATAGCATTAGCCATCAAACACTGCCATTAACAAAAAATCTTTTAGCTAGACTCAGCCCTTTGCGAGTAAATCGCTAGTTTAATAAACCTTCATTAAGCAATTAATTAACTTGAGTTCAGTTGTTAATAACGCCCATTTTACCTTGCTGATAATCATCAATAGCTTGCTTTATTTCCGACAGAGTATTCATCACAAAAGGACCTGAGCGAACAACTGGTTCGCGTATAGGCTCTCCTGCCAACACAATGAACTCAACATGTCGTTGAGCCGCCTCTGGCAAAGAAAACTCGATATAGTCGCCTTGATGAAAAATGACTAATTCAGATTCTTTTAACTGAGCTCCATCAATCAATAAATCATCACCTTGAAACAAATACAGCATTGCATTTAGGTTTGATTGAAGAGGTTGACGAAATTTACCGCCTGGATTGACGATCCAGTGCTGATAAATTATTGAAATTTGCGTATCAATTACTGCATTAACACCCATTGCTTGACCAGCGATTACTTTCACTGATACTAATTTATCCTGCGATGTTGCTGTTGGAATATCATCATTATCAATATCTTGATAACGCGGATCCATCATTTTTTTACTGGCAGGCAAATTCACCCAAATTTGAAAACCATGAACTCGTCCACCGCGCTTAACAATTGAAGCCGCAGGCATTTCAGAGTGTACCACCCCACTTCCTGCCGTCATCCACTGCACATCTCCCGCTTTAAGAGTACCTGAATGCCCAGCTGAATCACGATGTTCAAAAACGCCTTCAAGCATATATGTCACTGTCTCAAATCCTCGATGAGGGTGATCAGGAGCACCAACAGCTTCGCCAGGCGCATAATCTGAGGGTCCCATTTCATCTATCAAAAGAAAAGGGTCTACTAGTCGATCTGGAATTTGCCCGGGAAATGGACGTTTAACCTTAAAACCACCACCTTCCATAAGCTCAACAGCTTTGACTTTAAGCAAAATACCTCGTGAAAGCATATATCCGTTCACTCCAGTTTTAAGATGAAACGCTTGATTTTAGACAGTTAATTTTAACGATTAGTTGCAACCATTTCTTTTACTCGCATCACTAAATACACGGCCACTGAAAAAGCTGCTGAGCAAAGAATGGCAGCCATGATAATGATCTGGTAACGCACAGCGATCAATGGTGATACTCCCGACAAAATCTGGCCAGTCATCATACCAGGCAAAGCCACCAATCCAACAGCTAGCAAACTGTTAATTTGTGGAATCATTGCGGTATTAAAAGCAGCGTTGCGGGCATCTAATAATGTTTTTTTCTGTTCAAGTTCTGACTGAAAACGCTCTCCTGCTAAACTCAAACCATTCATGGTATTTGCCAACAACATTCCTGCTAAAGGAATAACGTAGCGAGGTTGATACCACGGTTCTAACTTCAAAACCGCAACCAATATCAAGATTAAAATAAAGCCACAGCCTAACAATAATGAGATGCTCAATTGAGTAAAGTGTTGACGGGTTTTATTGAGTAATGGACGCATTGCAATCCAGCCAGAAATGATCAGCATGAAGCCCATCAATACTAAACCAAGCCACCAATCATCCTGTTTGAACAAATAAACTAGCAAAAACCCTATCAACAATAACTGCACTACCATTCTTAAGGTCGCGACGATCAAATCCTTGAGAGGTAGTTTCCACTGCCAAAATATCATTCCCACAAACAGCACAGGAATTAAAGTCAAACTTAGCTCCCATACACCGATTTCAGGCAAGCTCATTGGTTCTTCTCAACATTGTCTAAAGTTGAACTTGTCGGCCGATCTTCAGCATTCCAAGCATGATCTTCCAGTTCTTGACGATCTTTTTGATCTGCTTTAAGTACCGCTTCCAACAGCTCAGCTTTCTCAGTGGCTTCTAAAATATATTGTTTTTCGTCACCCCATAGCTCAGCCAACTCATCTAAATGACGCATGTCATAATGCAAGAACATTTTTGCCGCACGATGGGCTTGATAATTACGATAGCCCAATGAAACTAATGCATCTCTACCCAATAACACCGCAGAGCCCAGCGTTTCTCGCATCACAAAATGGGCTCCTGCTTTTTGTAATTCATAAGCTTCGCGCCGCCCTTTTGCCCTTGCATAAATCTTAAGGTGAGGGAAATGCTTACGACATAACTCGGTAACTATTAATGATTTTTCTTGATTATCAACCGCAATGACAATCAATTTAGCTTCTGCGGCTCCAGCCGCTTTCAACAACTCTAAATTGGTGACATCACCATAAAAGGCTTTAGTACCAAAACGCCGGACCAAATCCAATTGCACCGCATCGTATTCTAGCAATGTCGTTTGAAATCCTTGCGAACGCAGTAAGCGCGAGACTATTTGACCAAATCGGCCATAACCCGCAACAATCACAGGAGTATCACCATCGTCAATCTCATCGAACTGACGCTCCTCGGCTTTATGAGCAAATATTGGTTGTAAGTACTTCTCGCAAAGAATAATCAGGACAGGTGTCAAAGCCATTGAAAGTGCCACAACGACCACGAGTATCGCAATAATATCTTGTGGCAAGACACCATTTTTTGATGCAAAAGAGAATAATACAAATGCAAACTCACCGCCCTGAGCTAAGGCGAAAGAAAATATAACATTTTCAATGATCGGCATTTTAAACTGCTTGGCCAATAGCACTAATACCAATATCTTGATCACAATCAAAAGTGCTACTAAACCTAAAATTAGCCAAGGGGATTGTAAAAACAGCGCCAAATCAATCGAAGCACCTACAGTGATGAAAAACAGACCTAGCAATAAACTTTTAAATGTATCTAAGCCGACTTCCAACTCATGGCGATACTCACTTTCAGCCAGCACAACACCAGCCAAAAAAGCACCCAAGGCGGGCGATAACCCAACGGCTTGCATTGCAAGAGTGATACTGATCACCAATAATAAGGAGCTAGCAATAAAAATTTCTCGAAGACCAGTACGAGCTATCCAGTTAAAGATTGGGGCAACCAGATAACGTCCCGCCAAAATAATGCTGATAATAACAGCAAAAACCAGCAAGGTTTGTTGCCAGCCTTGTAGCGCTGCATGACCTACTGAGTTTGGCGACGTTACCGTCAAAGTTGCCAACAACGGCATCAAGGCTAACATCGGAATCACTGCGATATCTTGAAATAAGAGCACGGCAAAAGCAGACTTACCCGCGTCGGTGCGCATCAGCCCCTTCTCACTCAAGGTTTGCAAAACGATGGCCGTCGATGACAAAGCCAAAATCATGCCGATTGCCAACGCCATTTGCCACTTCAAACCAAACGCTAACGCAGCAAACATAATGATGATGCTGGTGATAATGACTTGCAACCCACCCAAGCCCAAAATAGGCATTCGCAGTTTCCATAATTTATGCGGTTCAAGCTCCAACCCCACTAAAAACAACATCATTACCACGCCAAATTCAGCGAAATGCATAATGTCTGTGACGTCTTGCCCCACTAAACCTAGAATAAAAGGTCCAATGATAATCCCTGCGAGCAAATAACCTAATACAGAACCGAGCCCCAAGCGCTTAGCAATGGGCACACCAATGACCGCCGCTAATAAAAAGATAAAAGCCTGAAATAAAATACTATGGGTATCCATTACAACTCCTGCACCAAGCGCTTATCACTACCTAACATGACTATCCAACCCCTCAAACTGAGACTTAAGACTTATAATCACCATCACGCAAATGGCGAATTGTCTGTGCATATTGATGAGCCGCATCCGCTAACTCGGTATCGCTTAACATCAAAGCTTCATACATCACATACGGCGCTAAGAATTTCATGCCACAAAAGTCAGCTGTTTGCTCAAAGGGCTTTAGCAATAACTCTATAGGAAATTGGTTATAGCCACCTGCGCCATAACTATCCTCAGTTCCACCAACGGTAATTGCTGTAAGCCATTGTTTTCCTTGCAATTGATATCCACCATCACCATAAGCAAAACCATTTTCCAAAACCAAATCCTGCCACTCTTTCAATAACGACGGTGAGCTATACCAATAAAAAGGGTGTTGAAACACTATAACATCGTGCTCGAGTAGCAATTTTTGCTCGCGCTCAATATCAATATAAAAATCGGGGTAACGCTCATAGAGATCATTGAAGGTAACCCCTTCAATATCATTGATCGCGCTTACTAGAGCTTTATTTGCTTTAGATTTTTCGTAAAGCGGATGGACAAAATTGACTAACACTTTGTTTTGCATACTAATTCCTTTGGGCAAACCAATAGTCGCCATTAGCGTACAAGAGTGAAAATTCTATACTTGAGTGTACTTAAAGATACTCGCAAATTGAACTAAAGGATTGAAAAAACAAGGATATTTTTAAGCTTTTATAAATTTTAGGCAAAATAAAAGCGGCTAAAGCCGCTTCTCTAATGAATCCATCCTTCAGTTAATCCCTAATCCCATCCTGGGTGGTAACTCCGTTTACTCAGTCCTAATTATTGTTCCCATATATTCCAAATACGATTTGTAGATAGTGTGATAGTCCTAATCACGGGAGCTAATGTAGCAAAAAAACACTTTTCGACAACAGCCAAAAGTGACTAAAAAACAATCGCAGCAAAACAACTTGCTATTTATTATTTATATTTCAATAGGTTACAATTATTTTAGCAAAAGCCTTACTTATTGATGCGGCCTCTTTCAGCCATTGCTGAACTCTTTGTGCGATATTTCTTACAAAGCAAATGGTCAAAAGCTCAACCGTAAAGCGATAGAAAAGATTAACTAATAAACGAATGTTCACTCAAATGTAGCAACCGGATACAAAACAAAATCTTCGTAACCCGTTATAACTTTAATAGGCCCAGCTAAACTTAAGTTAATATTACTATCATCACTGTCTATAATTAAGGGCTTACCAGCCAGTTGATTCAGTTTGGTCTTTGTGGCAATAACGATTAAATTGTCCTTGCCTAATTGCTGCAAGGCAGTCGCACTTAATTGCTGGTTACCGCGACCTATTATATGACCTTGGCCACCGATAATAGTGATGATGGCTTTCACTTTCTTTGGATGCTGTTCCAGAAGTTGCAAAATATGTTTTTCATAAACATCTGCTTGTATCAGCTGCTCTTGATGAACGATATCTATCCCTAACAAGGTGTTCGGCAGGTCCAACGCATCCATAACCGCTGCGCAGGTTGTGCCAGAACCCACCAAATAATAAATATCGTCATCCATCTGCTCAACGATATATTCTGCAATATCTTGCAGTACCATAGCCTCAACTTCTTTACCGCCAGACTTTGTGGCTTGAACATAACGATGTTCTGCAGGAACCTGCATTTCACCATATTGCTTCGCCCTAACTTTTCCTTGGCGAAAAGCCTCTTCATCAATATCCATCACGCTAGTTTCGAGCAAACTCACCAACTCGCCTTTGATCATCTGTTCTATGACCAACCCCGCAGCTCTTGGTGTAACCGCATATACTCCCGAATGGATCTTCACGCCTGCAGGAATACCCAAAACAGGGACAGTATCACCAATCGCTTGATATATATCTCGAGCAGTTCCATCACCGCCAGCAAATAACAAAACATTGATATTGTGATCCGCCATCGCTTGGGCGGCATCAATGGTATCCTGAGCGCTTGATTGAGCTTGATAGTGGTGGACTACCTGATACTTAAACCCTTGTTCTTCAAGAAGATTTTGTCCCATATCATTAGCGGCGGTAAAAAAAAGTAATTGCTCTTTATATGGCTTTAAGATTTGTAAAGCCATTCGCGCTCTATTAGCCGACTGTGCTATAGCGCCACGTTCAAAGGCTTGTTGGCGAATGTCAGCGCCATCACTTCCTTTTAACCCCACTTTACCGCCAATTCCCGCAAAAGGATTTATGATCAAGCCTAAAGTAAACATTGTTCTTTGTCCGGAAGCTGAATAGGGGCGCCTTGTCGATAAAACTGACACAACATCTGTATTAACCTCAAACTACGCCCAGAAAATCCATGTGTAAAATAGTAAGCAAGTTGTTGATGAACATTATCCCTAAAATGTATGACAGCTTCTTGAGCAAGTTCGTTATTATTCAAATTATCATTACTAATACGAAACGGAATATTACAGGCCAAGGAAAAAGCCCATTCTAGAGCCTGGGGTTTTACTTCAACTTTGTAAAAAAGCGCTTGTTGCTCAGCGCTACGTCCATCAGCTTCATACCAATAGCCATAATCATCTAACTGGCGTCGCTTAGCACCAGCTACGCACCAATGAGCTAGCTCGTGCAGAGCGCTAGAGAAATAGTCTTGAGTTGAATAAATGATTGCAGAGTTAGCTTTTGCATTCGAAGAAGGATGTTCATTTACGGCTTGATAAAAAGGCTCATCGGCTCCCGGTTTTAACAAGACAGCATAATCTGAAAACTCTTGGTTAAAGAGCTCTGCTAAGACAAACACGTCGTGATATTGGTCAGAAACAAGCACTAAAAGAAACTCAACTCGCGCAAATATTGATGATTAATTAAAAGCTTCGATTAACTGTTGCTTGGTTAATAAGAAGACACCATCACCACCATGCTCAAACTCAAGCCAAGTAAATTCTATTAATGGAAAGGCTTCTTCTAAAGCAGGCCAACTATTGCCTACCTCAACGATTAAGCAGCCTTGCTCAGTCAAGTGATTAGCCGCTTGCTGTAAAATTTTGCGCGTTAAATCTAAGCCATCAACACCAGAACCAAGACCAATTTCTGGCTCATGTTGATATTCGTGAGGCATTTCGGCTAAATCTTCTGCATCAACATAAGGCGGATTACTGACAATCAAATCAAACTGTTCGCCTTGTAAGTTTTCAAACAAATCTGACTGCACAATTTGTACTTTAGGGTAAAGTCCTAAGCGTTCATTGTTAATCTCAGCTACTGTTAACGCTTCTTCTGAAATATCGGATACCACAACTTCAGCATCTTCAATATAAGCTGCTGTAGCCATACCAATACAACCGCTTCCACAACACAAGTCTAAAATTCGCGGATTATCAGCTTCTAGCCAAGGATAAAAATCATTTTGTATGAGCTCCGCAATAGGCGAGCGAGGCACTAAAACGCGCTCATCTATGTAAAATTCTAAACCACAATAATAGGCTTTATTAGTAATGTAAGCTAATGGCTTGCGATGCTCCACGCGCTCTTTAATGGCACTGACCAAGTGAGCTTTTTCATCATCAAGTAATGTTGCCCCAAGCATAGTTGCAGGATAATCATTCGGTAAATCAAGCATTTGTAGCACGATAGCTACCGCTTCATCCCAGGCATTATCAGTTCCATGACCAAAATAAAGATCAGCTTGGTGGAATTGAGAAGCAGAAAATCGGATGAAATCTTCAATACTCGATAATTGATCTCGCGCCTGCTGATAGATATCCGCTTGCGACTCGGTAACGGCACTGCTCATGGTTTTAGTCATAACTTCACTCGTGCAAAAGCCTTCGGCTATTTCTGATTTAGCATGTCCTGCATAGAATTATACACTAAGTCGGACAACTGATGACGATGCTCTACGTCAAATTCTCGACAATCAATCGCTTTTCCCACTTTAACAGTCACAGGTTGGTTTAAGCGCATTGAAAACCACTGCTTATCTGGCAACACTTGATAGATATCCTGCATAACCACAGGAATAATCAGAGCGTTAGTATCAATCGCCAGTCGGATCCCACCTTTTTTCAGTGGAAGCAATTGGCCATCTTTCGAACGTGTACCTTCTGGGAACATCCAAACTCGGATCCCACTTTCCATCTTCTGACGTGCAATTTCTAAATCTTGAATAGCTTTTTGTCTATTTTGACGGTCAATAGACAAAATTTCCGCAGCTGACATTGCTTGAGACAACAACGGAATACTGAATAACTCTTTCTTAGAAATCATGCGAATGCTGCCTGGTAAGGCGGCAAAAGCGAGTGGAATATCATAGGCACTCGAGTGATTGCACATTAAAATCACTCTTCTTCCGTCCTCTATTTGCGCTTCTAAATCACCCTCCACCCGGAAATCTATTTTTACCGCTCGCACCAAACGCACAGACCAATCTTCAATGATCTGATCAACCTTTTGACGCAAGTTGTCTTTTGAAAACCAAGCCGCAAATAATGTTTTAACGCAATAACGAAAGGTTGTTGCTAACGAATAGAACATGATCCACAGAATATGCGGCACACTGGCTTTACGCACCGAACGAGGCGGAAATACAGACTCATTTTGACTGTTTGTGGACTTAGAACCTTGCACAAAAACCTCTAGTTTGATTATTCGAGCGTCATAAAAACTTCACGAAAGCGCAATGCTAGCCACTTTTGACATGAAGTTCCAGTGTTACAGTGTTACAGTGTAACAAAACACCGCCTATTTCGGCTGAAAAAAAGCTTTGAGCAGTGGTTTATCAGTCACTTGTGGCTCTATTGAAATAGCTGCAATAGAAGATGTAGCAAAATATTGTCTTTGCTCAGGCACCCAATAATTAAACAAATTCGCGACAAAAGGCATATGCGTTACTAACAAAATATTTTTATGAGCCAACGCTTCAATATATAAGGCGCTGAACTCAGGATTTGCTTCTGGCAATAAACAATCGTCTGTCGAGAGTTCGCCGATAAACTGTTCAGCAAGCACCCTTACAACAATATCAGCAGTCTCTTGAGCTCGAGTTAAAGGGCTAACCATTACCGCATCAATCGCTTGTTGTGACTGACTCAGGTGCTCCTTCAATAAGCGAGCCATATCAGCCACATCAGAGCTTCCTAAAGCCGATAAACGACGTTCTCCATGACCATCTTGATCAGTCTGAAATGGAGCATCGCCATGTCGCATAATATAAATATTCATGAGTGACTAACCGCTGCTCGATTATGAATAAGCAGGTTTAATGTGACTTTGATTATATTGACGCAACACCTCAACCGCCTCACCATAAAGCCGCGGGCCAAACTGCGTAACCAAATGCGCTGAAGCGAAGCTAGCTAAGCGACCACAATCGGCGTAACTGTACCCTTGCGTTAATCCATACATAAAGGCTCCAGCAAACATATCACCTGCACCATTGGTATCAACGGCCTGAACAGGATGCGGTCTGATTATGTGCTCATTGCTACCATCGAAGAAAATAGCACCCTGCTTGCCAAGAGTTATGGCAACCTGTCGAGCCGTTGTTTTCAATACGCTAAGTGCATCAGCAATGTTTTGCTGACCAGTAAATTCAAGAGCCTCATCATCATTACAGAATAATAAATCAACCCCTCCTGCTAAAATTTGCTCTATTTGTGGCTTAAAAAAGCGCACCATATTCGGATCCGATAAAGTTGTTGCCACTTTTACCCCGTGTCGTAGAGCATAATCTTTTGCCGCCAATGCTGAGGCATGAGTATCCTCACCACTAACCAAATAACCTTCAATATACAAATACTCGCTGCTACCCAAAGCAGCAAAATCTAGATCTTTCTTGTTTAGCTCGTTACTGATACCCAAAAAGGTATTCATGGTTCTATCAGCATCGGGAGTAATCATTACCAAACACTTGCCAGTTGCGCCATGATTACCATTAAGCTGAGATAAATTATTATCAACGCCGGCATTGTCTAGATCCGTAGCATAAAATTCGCCCGCTTCATCTTTTGCAACTTTACACGAGTGGAAAGCCTTTCCGCCTAATTGCGCCAATGCCATAACACTGTTTGCCGCAGAGCCACCCGAAGCACGTTGATGAGCTTTGCCATGCAAATGATGCAACAAATAGTCATGTCGTTCCTCGTCAACAAGGGTCATAACACCTTTTTCGACACCTATACGTTGCAATTCTTGTTCATCAACTTCAATTTCAATATCAACAAGCGCATTCCCTAACGCGTATAAATCGTATTTTTTACTCATGAAACTTTCAATTACCATAGATTAGCTTTGCAGGGATTATGCTATAATTTACTATATTATTGAATGGCTGATATGCCAAACCACCTTAAAAGTGTAAAAATTATGCCTGCATTATTTGTTGATCAATTAACTGTAATTGATTTTGCCTTCTTCGATCCTAAGCGAGGCATTGTCGGAGAAAGCTGGATCGTTGATGTTGTGCTTGAAGGTGATCTTGACGATCAAGGTATGGTTTTTGATTTTGGAGATGTTAAAAAACGTATCAAATTAGCTATAGATAACAGCGTTGATCACAAATTTGTAGTCCCAGCTAACTATTCGGAGCTGAGTCATGAACTCAATGACGATGAATTATTGCTCGAATTGCGTGATAGCCAAGGCCGTTGGTATCGCCATCAATCACCACCACAAGCAGTGGTACTGCTAGAAGACGAGTCAGTCAATCAAGCAGCTGTTACTGAACTTCTGATTGAAGAGTGCTTCAAAGTAGTACCCGACAATGTACATACTATCGAACTTCATCTTTCTACCGAAAACATTGCAGGCGACTATTACCACTACGCTCACGGTTTGAAAAAGCATCTTGGTGATTGTCAACGCATCGCGCATGGACACCGCTCGCAAATTCATATCTTTGAAAATGGCCAAAGAAGTCAACAGCTTGAGCAGTTCTGGTGTGAAAAGTGGCAAGACATATATATTGGCACCCAAGAAGATCTAGTGCAAGAAATTGATATTGACGGCATTCGTTATAATCACTTTGCCTATCACAGCGAGCAAGGATCTTTTTCCTTAACCTTGCCCCAAGATAAGTGTCATATGATGGTTAATGACTCAACCGTAGAACTTATTGCAGCTCATATTGTTAAACAACTTAAGCACATCAAGCCTCACTCTGACATCCGTGTCAAAGCTTTTGAAGGTGTCAATAAAGGCGCAATTGCTAGAGGCTAAATTTCAGAGTTAAAGTTCTAAGGCTAAAGCCTAGAGCTTCATTACTTCTGCTGAATGAGTTGAGAGTCATTTTGCTCTTGTAGCTGACGAGCCTTAATAGCCTCTAACTCTTCAGGCGTAGGCTGGCGAATAATTTCTGCAGCGTCTTGGGGATGTTTTACAACACCTTCATAAATAACATCACAACTACCACCAGTTAACAAGCTGACGCCATCTTTGAGCAAACCAACGACAGAGCCTGTTACCGCATCAAATGCTGCGGATAAGGTTTCAATATCTGGTGACGCTAAATCACCATTTAAAGTTTGACCATATTCACTACAGCCCTTCTCGTTAATAATATCAAACTCAAAGTCGTTGAATTGTTGCTCAACGAGGTTTATCGACCCATTAAACGCAAAGCGATATTTCTCCGTTGCGGCAGCCACATCTTGAGTTTTGATCACACCCTTTTCAATCAGTAAATTTGCATTGAAATCAGTAATGGTTGTATCACCTTCATCAGCCCCTAAATTACTAATCGTTCCTTGAAAGCTCACTCCTTGGGAGAGTAAAAGCCCTGCTGGCCCAGCCAATAAAAAACCACCAATATCTAGTAAACCGAAACTTTGACTATCCAAGAAGTGACGCAGCACCTTGTTCACATTAATATTTTCTAGTAGGATTGGTTGTTGATTAGCAATGGCTACTTCTCCATTCATACTTGGGAATATGATGTCTGGAGTTAAGCCAGAAAAAGTCAATTGCGCCGAACCATCAACAACACCACGCAAACTAATACTTTCATCATTCGCAGGCACTAACAAATCATGCAGCGCTAAATTACTGAAGTTGGTGCGCAGCTGTGAGTAGTAATTCGGTTGGTTCAAATCAATGGTCCATTCTAATCCTACCGGGCTTTGATTAATCAATGCCTCAAATGGAGCAAATGTAATAACGCCATTATTTTGCATCGCTGTAACTTTAAGGTTTCGGTATAAGTTTTGGTTTTGTTGTACAGAGTCAATATTAAGTGCGACCAAGGTAAAAGCATCTTTTAAGTCACTAGAATACCATTGGTCAATCATCTGCCCTTTTTTAGCCAAGGTCAGTTGAGTTGCCGATACATTTAAGTTTTCTACCTGAAGTTCTCTTAAACCATCCTGTGTTTCCACTTTTTGCAATAATTGAATATCAGTATTATTCAAATCCAAATTTGATACTTTGATACTATCAAATAGAAAGGGTTGAACGAGCGCATCCTGTTCTAACTCTTTTGCTTCGGAATGAAGCTGTCTTGACACAAGCTGAAGATTACTCGAATCAAACTTAATCAGATCAATATCGAGCTTTTTTGGGCTTGCTACTATAGAGCTTGATAAATCGCTGATTTGAGCATTAATTTGCTTGGTTTTCTCGTTTCCCTGGATAAATTTAACTTTATCGGCAGAGAATCCTATCTTAGTATTGATTGTTGAAGCAATGACATTGGCATCATCAATCAAATGAAAATCATCAACAATGGTAAAAGCACCAAACAGTAAACGCCCTCCTAGCAAACTAAATTGTTCAAGATGACTTTTGTAATTTATGTTTAAACCTTTACTATCCACTTGCGCTAAACTTATTTTTTTTAGCGGCAAGCGACGACTTGACACCTCCGTCCTCCCTTCCTTATCCGTAGGCTTTTGATCACTTAGGTCAACGCTGATATTTGCAGAAGATATTTTTAATGGCTTAAACATCAATTGCTGATTTTCAAGCTCAAAGCGAGTTTGTAGGCCTGACACATCCCCTTGCGGTAAGACTAATGTTGCTGCGTTAACTTGACCACGAGTCTTTCCAGTCCATTGTTCAAACGTAGATAGAATCAGTAAACGATCATTAATAATTGACGCATTATCTAAACTAAGATTTAGAGCTTTTGCAGCATACGACTGTTTGTCTAACTCAACCTCAATATTTGAATTATTTACTGTAAACCTTGAGAGTTTTAGATTGTTTATTGGTAATAATTTATTATCTGCCTTTTTCGCGCTCGAACCTGGAACGTCTGTATATTTAATTGCAGCTTTATCAACCACCAATTGCTCAACCACCACTTTTGATTCAAGCATTGTTGCATTAACACTAACTTTTTCAATTGTGCCATAATCACCTTGATAGGCTAAGGAGTTTATTGCAACGGTAGCAGAATTATTACCAACAGAAAGCAATTCCTGCTGTGTAATTAACTGCCCATCTAAAACCAACGGTAAATCAGTGATTGCTATATCTGCATTGCTTAGCTGATGCTTTTGTTGGTCGATAGAAAGCTTAATGCCTGCCGATTCAATGGCTGCCTTATCAATCAATACTTGTTCAAAAGGTAGCACTAACTTTTCGGATTTGGCACCCTTTGAATTTGATTGTTCGATATTCAATGCTATCTGAGGCTGTTTGATATTTAGTTGACGGATCACAAACTTGCTATTGTTTAAATCACCTTGCAAATCAAAAGAATGCAGTTTGTAATCACCCGCATCAATTAAATTTGATTGAATCTTGTATTGGCTCGACTGCTTTTTATAAAAGGTTGGCCAGTCTTTCCACAAAGCTACTTTATTTTCAACAAACTTTAGATTACTAAAGTCAACTTCAAGGTCATCAATAGCCAAAGGTTGCTGACCTTTAATTCTAATATTAGTTTTATTAACTTCTATGTTTTCAACAATAAGATCATTGAATGGAATATCTAAATCATTGGCTTGTTGCGGATCAATTTTTTGTTCTTCATCATAATTAAGCACGTCAATATTAAATTCTGCACCATTAGCAATAATCTTTTTAACAATTACTACATCATCTTTAACGTAGGCCTGTAACTTTGCATCTTCTAGATGACTTTTTTCAAACTCTAATTTATCAACTTCTAACTGAATATCTGTTTTACTTATTCGAAACAACTTAGACAGATCTTGAAAGATAATCGCTCCATCTTGAGCGATGGGCAAATCTTTCACACTCAAGTTAACATTATGGCCTTTAAGAGTAATATTTTCAGTATATTCGAAGTCCAAGTTATTAATTTGAATATCTGAAACATCAATAAAGTCTAAAAGCAATCTGTCATCTTGCTCATTAGAATCACTTTCAGCCAATTGATATTCAAAAGGATACTTAATGATAGCTCGGTCTAGTTGAACACTTTCAATAAGCAAACGACTACTAAACAAATCCGTATAGCTAAATTTGGCAGATAACTTATCAAAAGTTACAGCGGGATTCTCTATCGGACCTATTCTGGTTGATCCAATTTCAACAGTACCATTCCATAATGAAACATCTAACTCCCCTACCTCAGACTCCATTCCAAAGTGCTGCCGGATTTGCTTTTGCAGAAAAGATTCAGAATTAACTAAGTACACTAAAACACCTACCGCAATAAACAGCAAGGCAAATAGTATTAATACTAGATAGCTAAATCTTTTGGTCCATTTCAATGCTTTTTTCATAAAGCCTTTCTCTATAGAAAAATATTCTAGGCTAGAATACCTTGCCGAACCTTAATCTAACTTGAATTCTGTCCAAACAGGCGCATGATCGGAAGGCCTTTCCATACCACGAATCTCATAATCAATATCCGAAGCAACAACCCGTTCATTAAGCCAATCGCAAGCAAAAATAGAATCAATTCGTAATCCGCGTTTAGGCTCACGCTCAAAACCACGGCTACGATAATCAAACCAGCTAAATTTATCGTCACGATCAGGGTTGACAGTTCTATAAGTATCAGTCAGACCTGTTTCAAGAATATTCGCTAACCATTGGCGTTCTTCTGGTAAAAAGCTACACTTTCCATCTCTCAACCAACGTTTTCTATTCGGTTCACCAATACCAATATCAATATCTTGAGGTGAAATATTGATATCACCAAGTACTATGGTTCGCGTCGAAAGATTATGCTCTTGTAAGTAAGACAACAAATCTGCATAAAATTTCTCTTTATAAGGAAATTTTACTGGATGGTCACGATTCTCACCCTGAGGAAAATAGCCGTTAAGCACTTTAATTGTTTCTTCACCGTATTGATATGTGGTGATAATCATTCGGCGTTGCGCGTCTTCAGGGTCATTTGGAAAGCCTTTTTCTACCAAAATAGGCTTATGTTTACTAAATGTAGCGACTCCGTAATGAGCTTTACCTCCATGAATATCTATGTGATAACCTAGTTGTTCATAAAGATCAAAAGGAAACATATCATCATGCACTTTTGTTTCCTGCAAACAAATGACATCTGGCGCATGCTTTTCTACCAAAGCTTCAACTTGATGAGCTCGCGTACGCACGCTATTAATATTAAAAGTAACAATTTTCATTAAAATTCCTATTATTCTTTAATCCAAAGCCAACCATTGTCTAAATTCTTTCAACTCTTGATCTTTATTATTATCAGCTAATGATAAATAAACCGTATCTTTTTCAGCGGCTTCTAGTTCGACTTGAAAGATCATCAACTCATCTCTGCGAAAACCAACTATTTCCAAACGCTGACCCACAGCAAATTCTGACATTCTCTGTTCAAAGTCTGAGTGGTTGACCTTCAAACCATTAATAGCGATCAAATGATCACCTGCAGAAATACCAGCTTTGCTGGCAGCACCATTAAGATAAACATTTTTCACTAAGATTCCTGTGACTTTTGAACTGTATTCAATGGCTAAACTTGACTTGATACTATTCTCTAGGGGCTCGCTAATAAAGCCACCACGATCACTGATTGACTTTCTTGTTCCAGTTTCTAATTTTACGCCAAATCGCTCTAAGCATGCAGTGACATTAAAGTCATCAGTGCTATACAAGGCTTGATCAAAAAACGCTTCAAATACCGGCTTTTTGTCTGCCCCCACTAACGCATAGACTAAATTTTGGATAGTATTATTTTCCACACCAATATTAACTTTGCCATGATTGTCCCACAATTGTTGCATAATGTTCTGCAAAGATTTTTCACCATCAGTTTCTGAACGGATCATAAGATCTAGGCATAAAGCAATTTGCGCACCTTTAGTGTAATAACTGATCACAGAATTGGGAGCATTTTCATCTTGTTTATAATATTTAGTCCAAGCGTCAAAACTAGAATCAGTAACTGGCTGAACATAACGCCCTTTTGAGCGTTCAACAGAAGTTAAACTCTTGGCCAAACGATGCAAATAGTCTTTTGCATCAAGAACTCCTGACTGAACTAGAGCGAGGCTATCGTAATAAGAAGTGATCCCTTCAAACGCCCATAACAACTCTGTATAACTTTCTTGACTAGTATCATAAGGAATAAAGGCCTTGGGTTTAATGCGCTTAACATTCCAAGTATGAAAATATTCATGAGAACACAAGTCAAGAAACTGCTGATAGGACTTTTTAACTTTAGTGGGATCATCTGTTTTAAGCGGCAAATCCTCTCTGCTGCAATGCAAAGCAGTAGAGTTTCTGTGTTCTAAACCACCAAACCCATTACCCAAAACATAGGTCATAAAAACATAACGATCCATTGGCGCAGGCAATCCGAAGAAATTTAAGTGATGCTCACAAATTTTAATGAGATCACCTTTCAGACGCTGCTCATCACACTGATGACGCCCTGTTAATACCATGTAATGAGGTATATTGCAGGCTTCAAAGCTAATAACTGTAAAGTCAGCCATTTCAACTGGGCAATCGATAAGCTCATCATAGTTTTGAGCAGTATAGGTTCCAAAGCCAAATTCTTGTGTACCATCGACCAATTGCAACCCTGTTGCTACCCGCCAATCTTGATACTCCTTCCCCGACGGCTTAACAATCTCAACCTGACAAACATCATCCTCTTGCCCTGCCACAGCCAAAAATACGCTAGTACCATTAAAAAAGCCATGAGTTTGATCAAGATGAGCACCTCGAACCGATAAATCCCAGGCATAAACTTGATAGATAACTTTTATAGAATCATTACAGGGTTCTAGCTGCCAACTAGATTTATCCAGCTTTTCAATCCTTAAAGATTCGCCGCTAAGACTTTCAGCCTTAAGCCATTGAATATGCTTAGAAAAATCCCGAATCATGTAACTACCTGGGATCCAGTTAGGCAAGTAGATTTTTTGTCCATGAGTGCAAGGTTGTTCAATAAAAAGTTCAACTTGAAACAAGTGCGCGTTGGGATTGATTGCTTGAATGTGATAATTAATCATGAAAAGACTTTTGCAGTCGATAAGTAGATTGAATAACCTGATTATAGTGAAATGAGTATAAAATTATAGTCAAGCCGGCACAAAAACATTGAAATAATATAGACTTACTCACTAACACTCCATACATCCCCGGCTACGACCTAACTAAGAGCCCAACCTTTATTGGACCATTAACTAATCTGCACCAAAAATGCACCAGAAGGGAAATTCATAGCCTACTGAGGAGAGTTTTTTGATGGGCTTTAAAACGAAAAAAAATTGAATAATCAAGGTCTTATGATTCTTTTATAATGGTGCCCAGGGCCGGAGTCTAACCGGCACGGTGTTGCCATCGAGGGATTTTAAGTCTGTTGAAAACCCTTAACAAGTAATAACAACTTCTACATAATCCTTTGTCATTCATGAATATAGCATTAAATATCAATTACTTATGGTTATGATTGATTTCTATATCTGACCACTGAAAATGCACCGGAGGAGAACAGGAATCCAAATCTCTTCTATGTAGCTTTACAAACTGTTATAACCCCTCGTCTCTAGCCAGTCCAAGTCTCACCACATGTTAATTGCTATATTGCTTACACTATTTCTCGTAACATTTTTTAAGCGCTCAACTAACCAGTTCAAATTTCGTAATGTCTCTATCACCAATAGTGAAAGTCTACCTGTGTTTCGAGTTCGCAAAAAGCCAGACTGGGTGGTTCAAGAAGTGCTTAAAATTAAAGCTCAGTCACCGAATCTAAGTTGCCGACTAATTGCTTACCTATTCAATAGACGCTTTGCTCACAAAGGCCAGTCAGTAGGCAAAACCTTTGTAAGCTATACTATTCAAGCTCACCTGTATGAAATCCAAGTTATGCGTAAACATTGGAAAAATCAAAAACCTCATAAAGTAAAATTCAATCAATATTGGGGGATGGATATTTCCTTTGTGGACAACAAGCTTATTTTAGGTGTTATTGAGCACCATTCCCGTAAGTTAATAGGTTTGATACCGTTAAGTAATAAGTCATCACTGAATATCATTAAACAATTAATTTTCATGTTTCGTGATTATTCTAAGCCCAAAATCATTCGGACAGATAATGAGGCTTGCTTCAACTCTAAAACTTTAAAGCTATTCTTTAAACTCTTAGGAATCAAGCATCAGGCGATTGAAAAACACAGCCCTTGGCAGAATGGTCGAATTGAGCGGTTATTTGGGACTTTGAAATCGACGATTAGTGGAATGGCATTTAGCGCAGAAGAGTTACCGCTAATCTGCTATGACTTTCAGCAGTGGTACAACGTCATTCGACCACACCAAAATTTAAAGGGCAAAACACCCGAAGAGGTTTACTGGAATCAGGCTCGGAAGCAATACCGACATTAGAAACCATTGAAAATACTAGTTTCAGTTAATCGTCCGCTAGCTCGGCAGTTTTAGTGTGACTGAAAGACAAGTTTTGCTTAAAACTCAACCAGATTAACTCTTAAACTAATAAATAGTTTTGATAAAAGAGAAGAAACTTACAACTGCTAAAGCTGAGCTGCTCATTCCTTGAGCAAATCAGCCTTGAAATATCTTAACAAAAATCTAACGGACATTCGGACAGGACACCGCCGTTGCTGGTGGTCACCACTTGGCTGTCAAGGTTGCTAAAACCTTCGTAACTGTAGCTGCGCGTTTCCAGCAAGCTGTTGTGGTTCTTTTTGCCCGTCAACACATTGAGCCATGCATCGCGACTGTCCACCGTTTGGTAGATAAAGCCTGTGGCTGCGTTGGTCAACTGGGTTTGGTAACTACCTTTAATTCACTCTGACCCTAATTATTATTTGACCCTAATTATTATTATTTTGATTATTTAATTATTTTAATTGCTATTATTTGGCTTTTTAAAGTTACATTGGGTTATAACAGTTAAGTCTTCTGGTTCATTCTTAGATTTATTTAAAACTGTTAAATAGCTTATATTTGAAATTCTAATATTAGTCTTTGTTTTTACTACTGTTCCATGAACAGCTATATAATTAATACCACACTTGGCTTCAAGGTTAAAACCTTGCTTTCCCAGCTCTTTTTTATTAATAAAAACTTTCATATCTGGGTCTGCTAATATTGATGCTTCCTTTGAAATATATAGCTCATTGCCATGCAAATACCCTGAGATAATAACCTCATCATTATAATAAGGTTTTGGATTCAAAATTAATTTCATTAAAGATACATCTTTAGGTCTATTATCATTGCATGATTGGATTAAAATCAACATCATTAGGCATACTATGCTTCTCATTTATTCACTCCTATCAAAATTAAATGTGCCATCAGAATTAAATCGATATATATTCAGCTTATGATCTATTTGGATAATGGTTTTTCTTCCACGCTTTGCTGCCTGCAAATATTTCTCAATATTCTGTTGACGATAAGAATTATTCATTGAGTACGTGGCTGGTGTTATCTTAGAATAAACACTTGTATACCCATAAATATCTGCAACTCTTCTATCATATCTATCAACCTTATCAATTCCCGTGCCAAATTCGCGATCATTAATATCACCATCTTGGTCTAAAACTCTAACTTTAGATAGTATTATTGCAGGATCTGTTTCTCCTCCTGGCCACCAATCTGTGGAGTCGTACTCCCCTTCTACAACAATCGCACCTAATTCCTTATTTCTAAATTCATGAACACTATTCCCATCCATGCTTTCTCTCATCCCTTTAATTACCCTTTTTAGTTGCAAAGAAATAGCGTCTTTGTCACTAATGTCTTCTTTTTTATATCCAACATCTTCTTGATAATCGATATTAATAACCTTATAAGGATTAGCGTCACGCTCTACATCTCTAGGCCTGTCTCCATTTATCGGAAAGGATGCTTCATTGCCAGTCATATCCCTATTATCCGTATCATCTTTAATTTCAGGCTTATCAGAATCACCTGAACTAGAGTTAAGTCCAAAAGGAGAATATGGCTTAGGTCGCGGGTTTAGAGGCTCTCCATGCGGTCCATAATATACTCTTAGTGGTGTATCTTGAGGTTGATAAGAAGAAATGCCTGCACCGAGAGTAAAGTGATGACGACGGCTGATATACCCACTCGGGTCAGTCCCAGCCAACGGGTTATTCATAATATAACTGTACGGATTCATACTTTGGCTGTTGCCAGGCTCTTGTATAAACGGATCAACCGACAAGAATCTACCTAGGTTGTAATCATACGCGCGTCCATTCATATGAATGAGCTCGGCGTCGTCGAGGTGCTCATGATCAGTAAAGCCGCGGGTGGTGATAAGGCTACTGCCGCCATGCGGGTCTTGTTGTACCGCTGCTAACAGGGTGTTGCTGGTCGCGGTTTTCAAGTCGCCTTTGCGCGGCTTGCCAAACGGGTCGTAACTGCGATGCTCTTTGACGTTGCCGTTATGGTCAGTAATGGTGACTACCGAGCCTAGGCGGTCGCGATGGGTGAAGCCTATGTCATGGGTGGTTGTGCTGCCTGCGACGGTTTTGGTCTGCACCGCCACATCACCAATGTAGTGTTTGTACTCGGTTTTGGTCAAATTACCATTGGTGGTGGTTTCTACCTTTTCAAACAGTTTGTCCAGATAATAGGTGGTTTCGGTACGACCGCCCGATAAGCCTGATTTTATCTGCTTGTAGCGCATCAGGTCGGCACCGTAACTAAAAGCGCTGGTCACCCCGCCTTTTTCAATAGTAAGAGGTTTATTAAACTCGTTGTAGATGATTTCTTTATCCACATAAATACTGCCACCGCTAGGAGTAATTGTGTGGAGTTGCAAGTTTCCATTCCCGTCATATTCATACAAGGCCGTATCTCCATTGGTTAGTGTAACACTTCTAACCGCATTCGGGCCTGCATTGCCGCCTGCACTCTTGGTCGTATTACCGTAATAATAGGTATTGCTATAATCTGATTTATGAGTGAAGTTACCTACAGAGTCATAACCATAGCTGATGGTGTCAGCCGTGGGGCAAGTGCCCAAGTAGCAGCGTTTGCTTAAGGTTAAGCGGTGCAGCTTGTCGTAGGTGTATTCTTCTGAGTGTTGGCCGCCGTTGCTGGTGGTCACCACTTGGCTGTCAAGGTTGCTAAAACCTTCGTAACTGTAGCTGATTTCATGGCGCAGGTTATCACCTTGGCTGGTGCTACTGCGCACCTGGGTCATCTGCCCTGTCGCTGCATGGTAGTTAGCGGTTTGGGTGATTAAACCGTTGGTCATTAGCTGGCTTGTGACTTTGCCGTGAGCATCAAGGTCTTGAATCTCTTGATAGACATAACCACCGTTAGCATTCTTAACTT
>JABXIQ010000003.1 GCA_013373015.1 Kangiellaceae bacterium | reverse complement strand
GTCTTATGTTGCCGTCTCACGCAAAATTGTTGAAACTGCCTATCATGAATTGAGTAATGGTAAGGTCAAAGGAAAGCGCTATAAGGTCAAACGTATAAGCTAGAACTAACTTTTATTAATAAGTAATTCTTGGTTTATTTCGACAAAAGCTGACACATGGATTAGCAAAGAAGAGAGTTACTCATTTTGATATTAGGTGCGAATTTATCTCAAAACACAAAAGATAACTCTCGTCGTACAGTCCTAACTCATTAGAACATTACAGGGGCAATGGGGGCGAAAAGGTTATGAAGCATTAGCAGATAAATGGTATATGATTATAAATAGTACAAAAAAAGAATAGGTTGTGAGAACATGAGTGTTTAGTTAGAAATGTTATTTTGCTTGGTTTCTTAGTAATAAATAGTGCTTGTGTTAGTGCTAATTTTTTGTATAACAAGGAACCGACAATATGGTTAAATGATAAGCATGAAGTAAAATTTGTTATTGATGAAATATACGTTTTTGAAAAAAATGAAAAGTTCTCTTTGTCAGGTGGAGAAACCAAAAATTATATGGGTTGCTCCGATAATGAATGGCACTGCATTAGCTCAAAATTGATAAATTTCAGCTATAAGAAAAACTGGAGTGAGTCGCCTCAAAGGTGGTCATTTGAAGGTTTGAATTTCTATAAGCTAGGCACTGTAGTGATACCTAGTTCCCACGAACTTATTGATGTGGATGTAATCTTGACGTCGGAAGATGACAATAAAAGTACTGCAAATATAATTTATTTTTCAAAAGAATATGGAGTTGTTAAATTTATTTTTAAAGATTTTAGAAATCAGAACGCATAGACTTTTATTAGCATTCAAAATTATGGTTTTTTTGGCAAGACATCAAAAAAGCAAATAATTGAATAGAAGGCCTGCAAATTAGTTGAGCCAGCATCTGACGGCTTTTCTTTGCCTGTGATTCGGATCTTTAGCAGCAAGGCTCGGAAGGCTTTCCAGTTTTGGATCCGAGATTCTGGCGTTTTGCTCGGAAGTTGAGGCGGTGCCAGTAAGTTTTCAAACCAGTAATTCTCCGAAGGTTTTCCAGTTTACTCTTCGACAGCATTCCAATTAGGCCTCTGACCACTATTGTTAAAACTCTAAATATCGTTCAAGAATGGTTAATTTATCCCCCCGCGGGCTAGTCACGGCATTTTGGATTTGGTTGTCAGGTTTTTCTGGTTTAATAGTCAAAAAAGGCTGGTGCTTACATCAAGTCCAAGTGGTTGTAATTTTAAGTCCAAAATATATTCCTTTTTTATTTAAATTCCTAGTAGGCATTGTAAATAATTAAATTTACATATTCAAAAATATCCCACAAAAAAAGCGCTTTACCAGCGGATACCACAATGAAATTTGCATTATAATCAATATATTACAATTAGCTTATTCAAACGGTACTCGAATATTGCCTTCCATCAAGACTCTAGCGCTTCGGCTCATAATCACTTTCTTAGCTTTCCACTGACCCTCTACTTGCTCAACTTCTGCTCCAACTTTTAGCGTACCAGATGGATGTCCAAATCTTACTGAATCACGCTCACCACTACCTGCGGCTAAATTAACAAGCGTTCCAGGTATGGCTGAGGCAGTTGCGATGGCGACTGCGGCTGTGCCCATCATGGCATGGTGTAGCAAGCCCATAGAGAGCGCTCGAACGTTTAAATCGATATCGTTTTCTGTAATATCTTTGCCGCTTGATGAAGTATAAGGTTTTGCTGGAGCAACAAAAGCCACTTTTGGCGTGTGTTGGCGTGTTTTTGCTTCTTCGATGTCAGTGATTAAGCCCATTGCAATCGCACCATAAGCACGGATTTTTTCAAACATTTCCAAAGCTTGTGCATCACTGTTGATATTAGTTTGCAGCTCAGTGCCATTGTAAGCGCCGTTTTCACCATTACCGCCATTAAATAAGGCTTGTGGTAATTCTGCTGCATTTAAGAAAATGGTTGGAATACCTGCCGTGATCATGGTGGCATTAAATGTCCCTACTTCTGGGACGTCTAAGGTATCCACTAAATTGCCCGTTGGAAACATAGGCGTATCGCCTGATACTGGCTCAACGAATTCGATTTTTACTTCTGCGGCTGGGAAAGTTACCCCATCAAGTTCAAAGTCCCCTGTCTCTTGGACTTCTCCATTGGTAATTGGCACATGAGCAATAATGGTTTTCTTGATATTGGATTGCCAAATACGCACAACGCAAATACCGTTCTCGGGAATACGCTCAGGATTGACTAAACCGCTACTAATAGCGAAAGAACCAACTGCCGCGGTTAAGTTACCGCAGTTGCCGCTCCAATCCACAAAAGGCTTATCAATCGATACCTGACCAAATAAATAATCTACATCGTGATCGGGAACACTGGCTTTAGAAACAATAACTGTTTTACTGGTGCTCGAAGTCGCCCCGCCCATACCATCGGTTTGCTTACCATAAGGATCAGGACTACCAATCACGCGAAGCAATAATCTATCGCGCGCTTCACCAGCAACCTGCGCCGCTTCTGGCAAATCGGTTAACTTAAAGAAAACACCTTTAGAAGTACCACCACGCATATAGGTGGCTGGGACTTTGATTTGAGGTTTAAAGCTCATATTGATAACTCTTTGTTTAATTCCTATTTACATGGGAATTACATTATTTTTTAACTCGTCATTCCCGCGTAAGCGGGAATCTTTTAATCGATTACTCTGATTCCCTCTTTCGTGGTAATGACTTCAAACAATCTCAGACCAAAGATCATTCGATTGAGGATTATTCTCTTCAATCAAGTCAACCTGCCATTGTCGATTCCATTTCTTCATTTGTTTTTCACGAACTATGGCGCTGTCCATAGTTTCGTGCTGTTCAAAATAAACAAGCTGAGTAATATTGTACTTTTCACTATGACCATCAACCAGATGGCTTCGATGCTGCCAGATTCTTTTAATTAAATCGCTGGTTACACCGATGTATAAAGCTCCGTCTTTTTTATTCGCTAGAATATAGACGAATGGAGATTTCATATCCTTTGTTCTCCAAGTTATTTAATACGCAACCCCATGAAAATAGGAATATTGTTAGTACAACATTATAAGGGTTTATTACATAACCTCAGCAGGATTCCCGCTTTCGCGGGAAAGACGTCTATTTAGTTATTCGCTAAAAAATCATTAGCGAATCTCTGAAGAACCCCGCCAGCGTCATAAATAGATACTTCTTCGGCGGTATCTAATCGAGACTTCACAGGGATCTTAACTTGCTCGCCATTTTTGCGAGTGACCACCACCGTCATTTCTGAACCTGGGCTAATCTCACCTTCGACATCAAAAGTTTCGGTGCCATCAATGTTATAAGTTTTGCGAGTTTCGCCATTGGTAAATTCTAGTGGTAAAATGCCCATACCGATTAGGTTAGTACGGTGAATACGTTCAAAACCTTCGGCTACGATAACTTCTACGCCAGCTAGACGTACACCTTTTGCTGCCCAGTCACGAGATGAACCTTGGCCATAGTCTGCGCCAGCAACAATGATTAGCGGTTGTTTACGCTCCATATAGGTCTCAATCGTTTCCCACATGCGCATTTCAGTGCCTTCTGGCTCAAGACGCGCTAATGAACCTTGCTTAATTTCACCATTCTCATCACGAACCATTTCATTTAATAGTTTTGGATTAGCGAAAGTCGCACGTTGCGCGGTTAAGTGATCTCCACGGTGGGTTGCATAAGAGTTATAGTCTTCTTCTGGTAAGCCCATCTTATCAAGGTAAGCACCTGCCGCACTCGATTTTTGGATAGCGTTTGATGGTGATAAATGGTCAGTGGTAATGTTATCGCCAAGTACAGCTAACGGACGCATTCCTTTCATAGTACGCTCGCCTGCTAACGCGCCTTCCCAATATGGAGGACGACGAATATAGGTACTCATTGGACGCCAGTCGTATAGTGGATTGCTCTTTTCGCCCATGTCCACTTCGATATTAAACATTGGCTCATACACTTTTGCGAAATGCTCAGGCTTAACGCTTCGTTTGATCACTGCATTAATTTCTTCATCGGTTGGCCAAATATCTTTTAGCGTGATTGGATTTCCATCTGCATCATGACCTAATGGATCTTTCTCGATATCAAAACGAATGGAACCCGCGATAGCATAAGCAACGACAAGTGGCGGCGATGCTAAGAAAGCTTGATCCGCATGAGGGTGAATACGACCATCAAAGTTTCTGTTACCTGATAAAACCGCTGTTGAATATAATTTACGTTCAATAATTTCTTGTTTGATTTTTGGGTCAAGTGCGCCACTCATACCGTTACAAGATGTACAAGCATAAGCGACTACGCCAAAACCTAACTGCTCAAGTTCTGGTAACAAGTTCGCTTCTTCTAAGTATAACGTTACCGCCTTAGATCCTGGTGCTAATGAAGTTTTAACCCAAGGCTTACGAGTTAAGCCGAGCTTATTAGCGTTACGGGCGATTAAACCTGCGGCAATCATATTGCGTGGGTTTGAAGTATTGGTACAACTGGTAATCGCTGCAATAATACAAGCACCATCAGGCATTAAACCATCTTCTGAAGCGTAAACGCCCTCTCCGTTTTCAAGAGCAATACCCTTTTGTGCCAAATCTTTTACTGCAACACGCGCATGAGGATTAGAAGGCCCAGCGATATTCATACCCACAGAAGACAAGTCAAACCTTAATACACGCTCGTATTTTGCGTTAACCATATCATCAGCCCAAAGGCCGGTATGTTTGGCATAGTTTTCTACTAATTTAACTTGATCCGCATCGCGACCCGTTAGTGTTAAGTAATCAATCGTTTGTTGATCAATATAGAACATGGCTGCTGTCGCACCAAATTCTGGAGTCATGTTGGAAATCGTTGCACGATCACCAAGAGTTAACGCATTAGCGCCTTCACCATAAAACTCTAAGTAGCTAGAAACTACTTTTTCGTTTCTTAAGAATTCGGTTAAAGCTAAAACGATATCGGTAGAAGTAATGCCTGCTTGCGGCTTACCCGTTAATTCAACACCGATAATGTCAGGCAAACGCATATAAGAAGCACGCCCAAGCATCACGCTTTCGGCTTCAAGACCACCAACACCAACAGAAATAACGCCAAGAGCATCCACCATTGGAGTATGGCTATCAGTACCGACTAAAGTATCAGGAAACGCGACGCCATCCTTTATTTGAACAACAGGCGACATACGCTCCAAATTAATCTGGTGCATAATGCCGTTACCTGGAGGCACTACATTGACGTTTTTAAAGGCTGTTTTACACCAGTTAATAAAGTGGAAACGATCTTCGTTACGACGATCTTCAATTGCACGATTTTTCTCGAAAGCATCTTTTTCGAAGCCTGCGTGTTCAACTGCTAATGAATGGTCAACAATCAATTGCGTTGGCACAACTGGATTAATTTGTGCAGGATCACCGCCCTTTTCAGCAATCGCATCACGCAAACCTGCTAAATCAACAAAAGCGGTTTGACCTAAAATATCATGGCAAACCACGCGCGCTGGAAACCATGGAAAATCCAAATCAGTTTTGCGGTAAATAATTTGCTTTAGTGAGTCAGTTAAAGTCTCTGGACTACAACGACGCACTAAATTCTCAGCCAACACTTTCGATGTGTAAGGCAACTTGTCATAGGAACCCGGCTCAATTGCTTCAACGGCTTCACGCGTATCGAAATAATCAAATTTGCTGTTTGGTAATGCTTTACGGTAATTGGTGTTCATAATGTTTTCTTTGTCATTCCCGCGAAAGCGGGAATCAGTTTACACTCTATTAATAGATTCCCGCGATTCCCTAAAGAGATTTTCTTTGGTCACACGGTAATAATCTGTAAATAATTAACGTTTCTCGATTGAAACAAACTCTAAATTCTCTGGCCCATAATAATTCGCGCTCGGACGAATAATCTTACCATCAACTCTTTGCTCCATAACGTGCGCTGCCCAGCCAGTAATACGTGAGCAAACAAAGATAGGTGTGAACATTGACGTTGGAATACCCATCTTGTTGTACGATACTGCTGAGAACCAATCTAGGTTCGGGAACATTTTCTTTTCATCCCACATGATCGTTTCTAAACGCTCTGCAACGTCATATAACTTCATATCACCCTGCTCTTCAGAAAGCTCTTTAGCAACTTTCTTGATCACTTCGTTGCGAGGATCTGAAACTGTATAAACAGGATGGCCGAAACCAATGACAATTTCTTTGCGAGCTAAACGCTCTTTAATATCAGCTTCTGCATGATTGGCATTGTCATAACGCATTTGAATATCTAGCGCCACTTCGTTAGCACCACCGTGCTTAGGACCGCGCAATGCACCAATACCGCCACAAATTGCCGAGTACATATCTGAACCTGTACCTGTGATAACACGGCTGGTAAAGGTTGAAGCGTTGAACTCATGTTCAGCATATAAATTTAATGAAATTTGCATTGCGCGAACCCAAGAGTCAGGACATTTTTCGCCGTGTAATAAATGTAAGAAATGACCTGCGATAGAATCTTCATCAGTTTCAAGATCGATACATACACCATTATGTGAGAAGTGATACCAGTACAATAACATTGAAGGGAAAGATGCCATTAAACGATCAGCAATATCTTTCGCTTCGTTCATAGGTTGGCTTTCACGCTCTGGTAACACCGTACCTAACATAGAACAACCGGTACGCAATACATCCATTGGATGTGCATTGGCAGGAATTAATTCTAGTGCATCTTGAACTAAGGCTGGTAAACCACGAAGTGCTTTTAATTTGCGCTTATAATTTTTTAATTCGGCAGCGTTTGGTAATTTACCGTGAATTAAAAGGTGTGCAACTTCTTCAAACTCAGCATTCGCTGCTAAATCTAAAATGTCGTAACCACGGTAGCTTAAATCGTTACCCGTTCGACCCACAGTACATAATTGGGTGTTACCTGCTGCAACACCAGAAAGTGCCACTGATTTTTTTGGCTTTGGTAATTTACTCTCAGACATCATTAACTCCTAAAATAAAATTCTTAACTATTCTTTTAGATTACTTCTCTTTTTACTATTTCTCTTTTTACTATTTCTCTTTACCTTCAGAAAATAAGCTATCTAATTTTTGCTCGTATTCGTGGTAGCCCAAGTGTGCGTATAACTCTTCACGCGTTTGCATAATGTCTACAACATCGCGCTGATGACCATTAGCTAATACTGACTTATAGAAAGTTTCAGCAGCACGGTTCATGGCACGGTATGCACCACAGCAATATAAAACGATATCAACACCTACATTCCCTAACTCTTCACATGAGAATAATGGCGTTGCACCAAATTCAGTAATGTTCGCTAAAATTGGGGCATCAACTTGCGACTTAAAAGTTTTATAATCTTCAAGCGTGCGCATCGCTTCTGGGAAAATCATATCCGCACCTGCTTCCAAGCATGCATTTGCACGATCGATAGCTGATTGCATACCTTCAACGGCTAATGCATCAGTACGCGCCATAATGACAAAGTTTTCATCAGTTCGAGCATCAACCGCAGATTTAATACGATCAACCATTTCTTGTTGCGAAACGATTTCTTTGTTTGGGCGATGACCACAGCGTTTTGCTGCTACCTGATCTTCCATATGGAAACCAGCGGCGCCTGATTTAATCAAAGCGCGAGTAGTTCGTGCGATATTAAATGCACCACCGAAGCCAGTATCGATATCAACGATTAATGGCAAAGAGCAAACATCGGTAATACGGCGAATATCTACTAATAAATCTTCAGCCGTAGAAATGCCTAAATCAGGCATCCCTAAAGAGTTAGCAGCAACCCCACCACCAGAAAGGTAAACCGCTTTGTGACCTACTGCTTCAGCCATACGCGCTGCATAAGCTGTGATAGTACCCATTAATTGAAGCGGATGGTTTTCTGCAACCGCTTGACGAAATTTTAAACCTGCACTCATGAATTGATACCTTAGTTATTAATTTATTTTTTCTGATATAAGAATATTTAACTTTAAATTGAACTCTCTTAACAGAATAAATATAGTCGCGACTAATGAGGAAATACTACCGATACTCAGAAGCCACAAATTTGGATAAACAAAAATTTGCCAGAAAGCAAGAACCGTAAAAGTCACAGAAGATAACACTCCTAACCAAATTGAAAGCCTTAAGTTTTTCTTTTTATCTTTAATTGATAGCTTTCTGAATTTTTCTATACTTCTATCTAATGTCATTTTCTAACTTAACCTTCCAAATCGCTGGTCCCGTCTTATGAACACTTTCTCCAGACGAATCTACAGCTACCGTCACTGGCATATCAACCACATCAAACTCATACACCGCTTCCATACCTAACTCGGGGAAAGCAACGACTTTTGAATGTTTGATTGCTTTTGAAACTAAGTATGCGGCGCCACCAACAGCCATAAGGTAAACCGACTTATGCTTTTTAATCGCTTCAATTGCTACATCACCGCGCTCTGCCTTACCAATCATGCCTAATAAACCTGTCTTATCGAGCATCATTTCGGTAAATTTATCCATACGAGTCGCTGTTGTTGGGCCAGCAGGGCCAACTGCTTCATCACGCACCGCATCAACAGGGCCAACGTAGTAGATAAAACGATTTGTAAAGTCTAAGCCTTCTGGTAAACCTTCTCCAGAATCGAGTAAGTCTTTAATTTTCTTATGTGCCGCATCGCGGCCTGTTAAGATTTTACCGTTTAGTAACAGTACGTCTCCCGGCTTCCAACTTGCTACCTCTTGCTCTGTGACATTGTTCATGTCAACACGTTTAGCGTCAGCAGAAGCCTCATATTCCATATCTGGCCAATCTTCAATTGAAGGTGGAGTCAGTATAGCTGGCCCTGTGCCGTCTAATGTGAAGTGTATATGACGAGTTGCCGCGCAATTTGGAATCATAGCCACAGGCTTAGAAGCTGCATGAGTCGGCCAATCCTTGATTTTGACATCCAAAACCGTCGTAACACCACCAAGACCTTGCGCACCGATACCTAATTTATTAACAGCCTCATAAATTTCGATGCGTAACTCTTCTACCCGATTGGAAGGACCACGTTTTAACAGTTCTTGCATATCAATGGGCTCCATTAGTGATTCTTTAGCTAGTAACATAGCTTTTTCAGCCGTACCGCCCACACCAATACCGAGCATGCCAGGAGGACACCAACCAGCGCCCATCTTTGGTACAGTTTCTACTACCCAATCAATAATGGAATCAGAAGGATTTAGCATGACAAACTTGGTCTTGTTCTCAGAACCGCCGCCTTTGGCAGCTACCGTGACATCAACCTTGTCACCTTTGACCATTTTAACGTGCACAACAGCAGGAGTGTTGTCTTTAGAATTTATACGTTTACCAGCAGGATCCATAAGAACCGAGGCTCGTAAAGGATTATCTGGATTCAAATAAGCACGTCGAACGCCCTCATCTACCATCTCTTGGATATCCATACCACCTTCAAAACGTGCATCCATACCCACTTCGACAATAGCCATTGCAATGCCAGTATCTTGGCATACAGGGCGATGTCCCATTGCTGACATACGCGAATTGACTAGAATTTGTTTCATTGCATCTTTCGCGGCTGGACTTTGTTCTTTTTCGTAAGCCGCGGTCATGGCTTGCACAAAATCTTTTGGATGGTAATAAGAAATATATTGGAAAGCGTCTGCTACGCTTGCGATGAAATCTTCGGCTTTGATAATAGCCATACAAGAACTCTCCCAAATTCAAGTGGTTAGATTGTTTATATACAATCTAACGAGAAATCTCTAAAATCATTGCATAGTATAACTGCTGGATCAGTCGTTTCCCAAATTTTGCATATCAATTAGTCGCATTTGACGACCAAATTGATGCTTTTTTGAACATTTAGCATGAAAAATCAACAACAAACAGCCGAACAGGCTCAATACATTGAAATGCCTTATCGAGATCCCGCAGGTGTTAGACAGCTTTTTGCTTATTTTGCGGACGAACCTTGGGCATTGCTACTCGATAGCGGTAAAACCATACATCAAGCTGCTAAATTTGACTTAATATTAGCCCGCCCCAAAGCAACCATTAGTTTTGAACTTGATCATACGCAAGTTAATGGCTTAGATATTGATCTACAACATAAACCTTTTGAAGATTTACGAAGCTTTTATCAAGCTGCCCTACACGATTATTTACCTTTACCTGAAGAATTAGCTCATTTGCCTTTCCATGGTGGTATTGCTGGTTATTGTTCTTATGACCTTGGACGCCAAGTTGAAAGTATTCCTAATATTGCTGAAAGAGATATCTCACTTCCAGAGATGAGTTATGGTCTTTATGAATGGGCATTTATCAGCGATCATCGACAACAAAAAAGCTATTTATTACGCTTTTGCCTTTCTAACAAACCAAGTCAACACAGTTATTGGCTAGATATTGTTAGTGAATTTGAAGATTATTATGAACGCGCAGGAGCACCTAAATATCCGACTTTTGAGCTAACCACTCAATGGCAATCCAACATGAGCGAAACAGAGTATGGCGAGCGCTTTCAAAAAGTTCATGATTATATTCATGCGGGTGATTGTTATCAGGTCAATTTAGCACAACGATTTGCAGCTAATTTCACTGGCCATCCTTGGAATGCTTATTTGCAGCTTACCGAACATAATCAAGCGCCGTTTTCAGCTTATATGAACCTTGGACAGCAACAAATTTTATCTTTGTCGCCTGAGCGATTTATTCAAATTGAAAAAGATGATGCCACGAGCCATGTGCTCACTCAGCCTATTAAAGGCACTCGTCCGCGCAGCAAAGATCCTGTTGAAGATAAACGATTGTCTGATGAACTGGAAAACAGTGAGAAAGATCGCGCTGAAAATCTGATGATAGTTGATTTGCTACGTAATGATATTGGCCGTACCGCTAAAATTGGCTCAGTTAAAGTAAGTAAACTCTTTGAGCTGCAAAGTTTTATTTCAGTTCATCATTTGGTTAGCACTATTGAAGCTGATCTAGCCGAAGGAAAAGACGCTATTGACCTGCTCAAACACTGCTTTCCTGGTGGCTCGATCACTGGAGCGCCAAAGGTTCGAGCGATGGAAATCATTGAAGAGCTAGAGCCTCATCGACGCAGTATTTATTGCGGTTCTATTGTTTATTGCGATTTTAGGGGTGTTTTAGATTCAAACATTGCAATACGAACCTTGGTCACTGAAAATCAAACTGCTTACGCTTGGGGTGGAGGTGGTTTAGTAGCTGACTCAGAAGCTACTAATGAATACCAAGAAACTTTTCATAAATTGAGTCGCATTTTGCCAGTCTTGAGCCAGCATGAATAAAACACTGATGATTAGTTTGCAACAAATACATGATGCTTTAGATAAAGCTAACCATATTACTCCCAAAGCCACTCAGCTAAGGCCTAGCGCTGTACTGGTGCCAATCATTGAACGCGAGCAAGGACTACAGCTTTTGCTCACTCAAAGAACTGAGCATTTAAAACATCATGCTGGGCAAATCAGCTTTCCAGGGGGGCGAATGGATGATAGCGACAAAGATTTAATCCACACAGCACTGCGTGAAACCGAAGAAGAAGTTGGCATTGAAGAGCCTCTGATTCAGGTAATGGGTAAACTACCCTTACAGCCGACAGTTTCTGGCTTTATGATCCAACCGGTCGTGGCGACCATCGCTAACCATTATGAAATGACATTAAGTGCTGATGAAGTCGCCGATGCTTTTGAAGTCCCCTTGGATTTTGTGTGTGACGAAGCCAATCACAATCATTACTTCAAAGAATACCAAGGCCGCCAATACCCTATCTATTCTATTCCTTACCAAAATCGTAATATTTGGGGTGCAACAGCAAGCATCATTGTTCAGTTTGCGAACTTGCTCAAATAAACCGTCTTAATAACAAAATCTTATGAAACATAGCATCTGGTCAGAGATGCAAAACATAGCAACCCTGTAATAGAACGAGTACAATCCCAATTAATGATAACAGTAATAACATCGAGTTAGAGGAATCACCTTGGCCATTAGCGTTTTTGACATGTTTAGTATTGGTATTGGACCTTCAAGTTCACATACTGTAGGCCCTATGCGTGCAGCGCGTCGCTTTGTAGAAGCGATAGAAAGTAAAGGCTTACTGGATAATACTGATAGAGTCCTTTGCGAGCTTTTTGGCTCTTTAGGTGCAACTGGAAAAGGCCATGGTTCGGATAAGGCGGTTCTACTTGGATTAGAAGGCGAACGCCCAGACAAAGTTGATCCTGATATCATTGCTGAGCGACTAGAAACTATTCGCACAAATCATCAAGTTACCCTCAATAAAAATAAAACCATCCGTTTCAACGAAGAAACAGATTTAATTATGCATCGCAAAAAATCATTGCCGAAACATTCTAACGGTATGATTTTTTATGCTTTTGATAAAGATGGGCAGCAAATTTGTAAGAAAACTTATTATTCTGTGGGTGGTGGCTTTGTCGTTAATGATGATGTTGATGCTGACACCCCCATCATGGAAGATGACACTAAAGTCAAATACCCTTTCTCTAGCGCTGCCGAGTTGATACAAATTTGCAAAGATGAAGGTATCAAGATTAGTACGCTAATGATGGAAAACGAAAAAGCTTGGCGTCCAGAATCAGAAGTACGAGAAAAGCTTCTTGAAATTTGGCATGTAATGAAAGCCTGCATTAAGCGCGGTTGTGATCGCGAAGGAATTTTGCCAGGCGGATTAAAAGTTAAACGTCGTGCGCATGGTATTTACATGAAATTGAAATCCGATCCCCACAGCTCGACAGACACTCTTTCAGCTATGGACTGGGTTGATCTCTACGCCTTAGCAGTAAACGAAGAAAATGCTGCTGGAGGTCGTGTAGTAACAGCCCCGACTAATGGGGCTGCAGGTATAATTCCAGCAGTTTTATTTTACTACATGAAGTTCAAACCTGGGGCTGATGAAGAAGGTGTTATCGACTTTCTATTGACCGCGGCCGCAATCGGTATTTTATACAAATTAAATGCCTCAATTTCTGGAGCTGAAGTAGGCTGTCAAGGAGAAGTTGGGGTAGCCTGCTCAATGGCTGCTGGTGCTTTAACCGAAGTGTTAGGCGGATCTCCTCAACAGGTGGAAAACGCAGCAGAAATAGGCATGGAACATAATTTAGGTTTAACCTGTGATCCGGTTGGTGGTCTTGTGCAAGTTCCTTGTATCGAGCGCAACGCTATGGCGTCCATCAAAGCCATTAACGCCTGCCGCTTAGCTCTCCGTGGCGATGGTGAGCATAAAGTATCATTAGACAAGGTAATCAAAACCATGTGGGATACAGGTATGGATATGCGTGATAAGTACAAAGAAACTGCACGCGGAGGATTAGCTGTCCATATAATTGAGTGCTAATTAAGTACTTTTGCTTATTAAGCTTTAATTAAACTCTTACTTTGAACGCGTACTAACGCAATTCACAGTTTTTTTATAGTAATAGTTGAATAATGAAAGTTCATTATTCGAGGAGTGACGATGCAATCAGTATTAATCACCGGCGGCACAGGTTTTATTGGAAGAAACCTGATTCCATTACTGCAAAAAGACAATTATAAAATTACCGTTTTAAGCCGTAATCCAGCTCTTTATCAACAAGATTTTTTCTTTCAGCACATTGACTTTATCAATGACCTATCACAACTGAATTCAGTTGATATAGTTATAAATTTGGTAGGCGAAAACCTTAGTAATAAACGTTGGAGTAAAGAATTTAAGAATACAATAAAACAAAGTCGTATTGAAAACACTATTAAGCTAGTGGACTGGATGCAAAGTCTTGAAAAAACTCCGCATACTTTTATCAGCGGATCAGCCATTGGCTTTTACGGCGTTCGTGGAAATGAAGATATCACCGAAAATTCTGATGCTGGTTACGCTAAAGAATTTCAAGTTCGACTTTGCCAAGATTGGGAAGCATCAGCTCTTCGAGCGCAAAAGTATGGAATTAGAACTTGTATCATTCGTACAGGTGTTGTGCTTGGAAATGATGGTGCGTTACCGAAAATGTTATTACCTTTCAAACTTGGCCTTGGCGGAAAGCTTGGTAACGGACAACAATATTTTTCGTGGATACATATACAGGATCATATAGCGGCAATTAAACATCTTATTAATAACAATTCATTATCTGGCGCTTTCAACTTAACCGCGCCGAACCCTGTAACGAATGAACAATTGACAAAAACACTAGGCAAAATCATCAACAGACCAACATTTGCCAACATGCCTGCATTCGCTTTGAAAGTCATTATGGGAGAGATGGCTGAAATACTTTTAACAGGGCAAAAAGTAATTCCTAAAAAATTGCAGCAAAGCGGTTTTGAATTCCGCTTTACTGACTTAGAAGAGGCTTTAAAAGATATTATTCTTTAGATTTTGCATCTAAAACCAGTTGCTTGACATCCTCACGCAACTTTCTAGCATCAAAGACAATGCCATCTTTAATAGTATATTTAACGCCGCCAACTCTTTTAGCAATATTATCTAAACCTAAACGGTAATGACCAGTGCCATACAATACTTTGAAGTTGGCAATAGGATTTTCTTCGACAATAACCAGATCAGCTAACTTACCTGGTATGACAGAGCCAATTTGATCTTGTAACCCTAACGCTTCTGCACCATGTAATGTTGCAGATTGAATAACTTCTAAAGGGTGGAAACCTGCTTCTTGTAGCAGCTCTAATTCTCTTATATAACCAAAGCCAAAAATCTTATAAATATAGCCTGAGTCAGATCCAGTGGTGACTCGTCCACCGTGATTTTTGTAATCGTTTAAGAAATCCATCCAAATACGGAAGTTTTCTTTCCAGTCAATTTCATTCTGTGTTGTCCAGTCAAAAAAGTATGAACCATGTGACTCACGATTTGGCTCAAAAAAATGTGTTAACTTTGGATGGGTGTACTCATTGTGCCATTCCGCATTACGCTCTCGCATAACGTCTCGACTGGCTTCATAGATGGTCATGGTTGGATTTAATGTAAAGTCCAACTCTATCAGTTCATCACGAACAGCACTCCACTTTTCACTGCCCTTTTTGGCTGCTTGTTGCCATAACCTACCAGCTTCAGTAAACCGGTGCGACTCATCATTATAATTATACTCTAGCGGATAATCTTGAATGATTTGCCCTTCAAACAAAGCCTCTGGTAAACCATACCAATGCTCCATAGTGGTAAGTCCAAGACGAGCAGAGTCAAGCGCATTAGTACCAACCACATTCAGTTGAGCATGATGCATTGCTGTACCTAAACCCTGCTTATTGGCTTCATCAAGCGCTGCTTTCATCATAGGTTTTGGCAGCCCAAAAAACTTAATACCCTTAGCACCTTTTTTGGCAACATGACGTACCCACTTGCGAGTTTCTTCTGGAGTAGTAATTTGTTTATCCCAATCCATGTTAAAACCTATATAAGGCACTATTCTTGGTGCCGTAATATCATTTGACTGACTGAGCTTTTGGTGCTTTAACGTCCAATCTAAACCATTAAAACTTCCCGGTTCTCGTACCGTGGTTATGCCATGCGCCAACCATAACTTGAAAGGATATTCAGCAGGCAAGCCATCCACACTACCTGCAATATGCCCATGCAGATCCACAAATCCAGGTAAAACATAATGGCCTGATATATCAATGACTTTATCACTAGGCCCTGCTTTGGGTCGGGAGGAATCTTTAATAGGCACACCTGGAGCGCCTACAGAACGAACGGCTACAAGTTTATTGCCCTCAATGACGATATCTACAGGACCTGTTGGCGGAGCACCCTCGCCATTAATCAGTATCCCGCCTCTTAATATCAAGCGGTCAAATGGCCCTTCACCCTCGCTACGTTTAGGTGCGTCGATTGTTGCTGCAAACAAAGTGTTGAGCCCAAAAGAAATTAGAAACAATGCAAAGTATATAGTTTTTTTCATAGATAATTCCCCTAAGTCACTCAAGTAATGTTCCTTGTAAAGATTAAATTTCAAGTAGGGATTTTAAGAACACTTTGTTGTGATACTATTTATGATTCACAATACCATTAGGAACGTGACCACTTGCAATATGACCTTTAGCTCTTTCTATATGACCTTCTTGATCGTCAAAGAAAACATCTGCACCAAATGCTTTCAAAAATTGAGTTTTGTCCATACCACCCAAAAATAAGGCTTCATCAATACGAATATCCCAATAGCGTAATGTTCGAATAACCCGCTCGTGAGCTGGTGCAGAACGAGCAGTAACCAATGCCGTGCGAATAGGACATTCTTCAGAGCTGTATTCTTTTTGAATTTTATGCAGAGCCGCCAAGAAATTCTTAAATGGCCCACCTTCTAACGGCCTTTGCGCAGAGGCCTTTTCATGCTTGGTAAATTCTTCTAAACCACTTTGTTGATAGACTTTTTCTGCTTCATCAGAAAATAGTACCGCATCGCCGTCAAAAGCAAACTTTATTTGATGTGACTCATTGCTCGCTTGATTTGGCGCCACAATGGTTGCTGCAGCAATACCATTATCAATAGCTTGCTTAACGTCATAAGGATTGGTTGAAAGAAATAAATGAGCCCCAAATGCTGAAGCATATAAATATGGGCTGTTGCCCGAAGTAAAGGCAGCGCGAGTTATTTGTAACTGATGATTTTCGATTGAGTTAAAGACTCTTAAGCCAGTGTCAGCACTATTCCTTGATAAAAGAATGACCTCCACTAACGGTTTATCAAAATTTCCAACGTTCAAAGCCAGTAATTTTTTAACTAAGCCAAAAGCCGCGCCAGGCTTTAACAACTCATCCTCATGATCAATTTGATATTGAGCATAAGTATCGACACCTTTTTCAAGATAAACTCGATGACTATCGGCTAAATCAAATAAAGCCGTTGACGATATTGCAATAACTAAGGTGTCGTTAAACTCAGTAGGCATAAAAGTTTATTAAAACTCCTCACACTCTTCTTCAAACTCACACTCATCATCTTCAATAGGCGGAGCGCCATCATGAATCATAAATTCTCTACGTTGCAAATAGGCATCTCGCACTAAGGTATAATCATCTAACGCTGCTTCTAACTGCTCGTCTAATGATAATAATCCCGCTCTAGTTTGAACTAAGTCTAACGCACGCAATGACCATTTAGTCTGATCATCATTCAAATCATCATAAGGTGTGTAAAAAGCAGTCGAATCAACCACGCGACCAAAACCATCACGAACTGTAGATGGCCCTAAAAAAGGCAGCATTAAATAAGCGCCTGAATCAAAGCCCCAAACCGCAAGAGTTTGTCCAAAGTCTTCCTCTTCTTTTTCTAACCCCATATCAGTTGCAGGATCAAGTAGACCTGCCAAGCCTAATGTTGAGTTTATTAAAAAACGTCCTGTATCCTTGCCTGCTTTACCAAATTTACCTTGAAGTAAGTCATTGATAATGGTGGTAATTTCACCAAGGTTACTGAAAAAATTGGAAACACCCTTTTCAATAGGATCTGGAGTCACAGCTTTGTAGCCTTTAGCGACAGGTTTTAATATCGCTTTATCAAGCCCTTTATTAAACTCCCACATAGAACGGTTATATTCTTCATAAGGATCAGCCGGATTTTTACCTGTACTGGCACATGCAGTTAAAAATACGGCTAAACTAAATAACAAGATGCGTTGAGCTTTCATCAACCAAGTCCTTATTTTTATTTGTATTTCGTTAATGGGCTAATGATAAATCACTATTAAGATTTGTGCCACAACTCAGCTAGTAAAGCTGTAACAATAAGCACAAAACTTTGAAATAAAAACTGTTTTTACGAATTAACGCCCAGAATAATGTCTCTTTGTAGCAAATCTTGCAAGATCTGCTGTCCACCAGCGATAAGTTGTTCTGGCTGAGGGTAATTCAACTCATCAATTAACTGCTTGAGAGCTTGTAACCCACTGATTTGTATATTGTTTTCAGAGTGCTCTTGGAAAATCTCTAATAACCGATAGGTCAATGGATTCGCCTCGAAGAAATCAACTTGATGCTTACGATTGCGACTGATTATCAAAAAAGTAGGCTGCTCTGGCTTGTCTTGTGGCTGATAAGCATCTCCAACCCGATGCACAGGATATTCATACACAAGCGGCCAAGCCAATGAAGAAATAACGACCTTTTCATTCATAAGATCACCATTTCGCTCATGCGGGATCTTTAGGATATTGTCTTTTGCAGCAACCGTATGCACCTCCATCCATTCCCAATGTGCAAGCTCAAGCATAAAAGGATAATCATCCTTTTCAACTGGTCGGTGTTCACTAATATAAGTCAAAAACTCTTTTGAAATATCAATAAAATAAGGGGAATGGGCTCGATATTCAGTAAAAAAGTCACGAACCATTCGATGCCATTTATCATCAGGGGTCAAGGATCGCAATATAGGAAAACTATTGGCACAAAAGGTCTGAACATTGTTATAAAACAAATCCTGATAGATTTTCATACGTCTTGTTTCTATAGCATCAGGCGTTTTGTTTTTAGCTGGATTTCGAAGATTTTTTGCAAACTCAAACTGAACCTGCTGAAATTTGGGCAATTTTTTAATATCTTGATCTGTTAAAGCCATACAAAATACCTAAGCTATTGCTGCTACAGATTTAGCTAAATGCTTTTCTTGTAAAGCACGGATCTGCTCCACTTCGCTGAGTAGTTTGGGCATCGAAGGAATATTGAAATCACGTTCAAGCAAGGTTGGGAAGACACCAAATTGCTCATAAGCAATATCAAGTAATGACCAAACATCAGCTTTCACATCTGCGCCATGAGTATCGACTTTCAGATCATCCGCCTCATCATAATGACCAGCAATATGTGAATAAGCAATACGTTCTTTAGGCAACGCCAGTAAAAAGTCTTTAGCATCATAATTATGATTAATGCTATTAACGTAAATATTGTTAATGTCTAATAATAAATCACAATCAGCTTCTTCTAACACCGCTTTGGTAAACTCAATTTCAGACATTTCTTGGCCAGGAGCTGCATAATAAGAAACATTTTCCATCGCTAATCGCTGACCAATAATATCCTGTACTTGCTTTATTCTATCAGCTACATAATGAACAGCTTCTTCTGTAAAGGGTATTGGCATTAAATCATACATATGACCATCATCACTACAGTAGCTTAAATGCTCACTATAACAACGAATATTGTAATCCCGCATAAACTTAGCAACATCTTTGACAAACTGGGTATCTAATGCACTAGGCCCGCCAATGGATAAAGATAGTCCATGGATTACGAAGGGAAACTGCTCAGCATATTGGGCAAACTTTTCTTGCAAGCGACCGCCAAAAGGTAGCCAGTTTTCTGGAGCAACTTCCATAAAGCTTACATTACTATTTTTTAACTGTTCAAATTCGTCGATAAACTCTCTACGCAACCCTAAACCTGCGCCCGAAACCGGAAAATTATTTGCTCTGCTTATCGCCACAGTAACTCCCAACATCAATTCCAACAATATTAAACAAAAAAGTGGCAGACCAGCTGCCACTTATTCAATTGCAAAAGTATAAGTAGCTTTTGCGCTTTAGACGTAATAAAACTTTAGTTGAGTATTATGCAGCACCGCCACATTTACCTTCACCGCATTTACCTTCGCCTTCAGCTTTATCGGCTTTCTTATCTTCACCGCACTTACCTTCGCCACACTTACCTTCTTTTTCGGCTTTTTTATCTTCGCCGCACTTACCTTCGCCACATTTGCCTTCTTCATGCTTAGCAGCTTTATCTTCACCACATTTACCTTCGCCGCACTTACC
>JABXIQ010000026.1 GCA_013373015.1 Kangiellaceae bacterium | reverse complement strand
TACCCATTTCACGCATGTACATGCGCACAGGATCCGTGGTGCGACCAAATTCACTATCAACGTTGGCTAGTGCGGCGGCAGCTTCTTCAGCGGCATCTTCGTCAGTAACTGACTCATCATTCATCAATAATTCGTCTGCGTCAGGAGTTTTTTCAAACACCTTGATGCCCATATCATTGATCATGCGAATGATGTCTTCGATTTGATCAGAATCGATAATGTCGGGTGGCAAATGATCATTGACTTCTGCAAAGGTCAAATACCCTTGCTCTTTACCACGAGCAATTAATAACTTTAATTGTGACTGTTGTGAACTTTGTGACATCGAGAATAACCTATGTTGTTGATCGCATTACGTTTTTCTTCTTAAAACGCAAGAAACTGCGAGCCAATACTCAACCCTGCGGCTGGCGTTAAGCGAACCGCGAATTATACAGAGTTTGCCCCCTTCTCAGCAAGTGCTAGTTTTTTGCACTCTTGCTCGGGCTATTTTTAGCCAGCAATAGTAATTGCTGGTATTCAGATTTTTCTTGTTCAGTAAGACCATGCTCAGCAGCTTTCTGTTGCAAAAAATTAAAACGCATTTTGCGCGCTTGTTGCAACAGGTGCTTAAAGCAGTCTTGTAATTCTGTTGTTTCATTGCCTTGCATGCGCTCTTCTCGTTCGGTGACGGCCAGCGCGGCAAGTCTTGGGTAGAGTTTATCCTCACGCCAATATTCTAGCAACGATCCTGTGGTTAATTTGGGGTTTGTAGCGATAATTTCAAGCACTTGATGCAATACTTTTGAGCCTTTATCTGGCAATGTTAACAACCAAGCATAGTTATCAATGGTTTGCGCCAATTTCGGGTTTTGCAACAGTAAAGTCAAAGCTAACTGTATGGTTTTGTTTGTTTTTTTCTTTTGTTGCGCTTGCAGGTTCGATTTGCTGTTGATGCGGTTTTGATAGCTATTTTGTGCCTGACTCACGGAATTACTGGTAGCAGATTGGTCTGCGCCGAGAATTTTTTCTAGTTTATCAGCGGTTAATCCTGCTTTTTCGGCTAAGGCGCCGCTAAAAAATTCGTGATATATCGGGTCGCTGATTTTCTCTAAATAAGGTTTGGCTAAATGAACCAGTTGGCCTCGTCCTGTCACTGAATCTAGGTCAACTTGTTTGGCAAGATATTTGAGCAAAAATTCGAAGATCGGCAACGCTTGAGCGATTTTTTCCTCAAAGGCTTGTTGGCCAATTTTGCGCACCATTGAATCGGGGTCTTCACCATCAGGCAAAAACATCAACTTAATTTCGCGGCCATCGCGTAATTGTGGAAGTGCATGTTCTAGTGCGCGCAATGCTGCATCGCGACCTGCGCGGTCACCATCGAAGCACAGCACCAGCTCGCGACAAGTGCGGAATAATTGTTGGATATGGCTAGCGGTGGTGGCAGTTCCTAATGTTGCCACTGCATTGGTGATGCCAAATTGTGCCAAAGCCACCACGTCCATATAGCCTTCGACGATTAAAATGCGCTGTAATTTACGGTTGGCCTGACGTGCTTGATACAGGCCGTACAATTCGTTTGACTTATGGAAAATCGGGGTTTCTGGCGAGTTGAGGTACTTAGGCTCACCTTGACCTAATACTCTTCCACCAAATGCAATGATGCGTCCACGCTTATCTTTGATCGGGAACATGATCCGATCGCGAAACCGATCATAAATAGAGTTTTTTTCTTCGTTCTTGATCAGCATCCCGCAATCTAATAATTGCTTTTGTAATTTAGGGTTGGCTTTTAAGTTGCCGAATATTTTTTCAAGATTATTCCATTCGTTAGGCACAAAACCAATTGCGTATTGTTTGGCTATTTCGCCGCTTAAACCACGATTTTTTAAGTATTCTATAGCTTGTTTGCCAGCGGGCGTCTTGAGTTGCTGTTGATAAAAGGCCGCAATTTTAGACATGATGGTGTACAGATCTTCATCGACTTTGGGACGATTATCGCTGCCTTGCTCGCGCGGTACTTCTAAACCCAAGCTTGAGGCTAACTCTTCTACCGCATCAGGAAATTCTAAACGGTCGTACTCCATGATAAAGCCAATCGCATTGCCATGAGCGCCACAACCAAAGCAATGATAAAACTGTTTATCTTGGCTAACGGTAAAAGACGGTGTTTTTTCTCCATGAAAAGGGCAACAGGCTTTGTAACTGGTTCCTGCTTTTTTTAATGGCACACGCGAATCGATCAAGTCAACGATATCAACTCGATTTAATAGATCGTGAATAAAGTGCTGTGGGATCAGTGCCATTGGGTTAATTAAGTTGTTTTAGTCGCCGCGATTGGCGTTATTCTATAGCAGCCACATCATATCAGAGCTTCTATATGAAATATAGAATGGCTGTTACTCTAATCGAGCATTAGTAAAAAGGAGAGTGTTGCGAAAAGGTCTAGTTTAGACGACTTTTTATCAATCCGCTGACTTTGCCCATATCGGCGCGACCTTGAAGCTGCGGCTTTAATATACCCATGACCTTGCCCATATCGCGCATAGATTCTGCGCCAGATTGGCTTACGGCTTGATCAATCAATTGGTTGATTTCTTCTTCCGACAAAGGCTGTGGAAGAAAGTCTTGTAACACGGCGATCTCGGCATGTTCTACATCGGCCAATTCTTGGCGCCCTGCTTCTTCATACATCTTGATCGACTCACGACGTTGCTTAACCATCTTATCTAAGATGGCTAGAATTGCCGCATCATCCAGCTCTGTACGAGTATCAACTTCAACCTGCTTGATCGCAGATAACGCAAGACGAATAGTCGTTAGACGCTCCTTTTGTTTGGCGCGCATAGCTTCTTTCATTGCTTCATTGATAGTCGCTTTCAGATCAGACACGGCAACTCCTACTAATTGAAAATCTTAGGATTTATCGATTAGTACAAGCGAACGCGACGAGCATTTTCACGAGACGCTTTTTTCGCTGAACGCTTAACCGCAGCAGCTTTCTCACGTTTGCGAACAGATGTTGGCTTCTCGTAGTATTCACGCTTACGAACTTCAGCCAAAATACCTGCTTTCTCACATGAGCGCTTGAAGCGACGCAATGCAACGTCAAATGGCTCGTTATCTTTTACTCTTACGCTTGGCATTAAGAATCACCTAACCTTAAAATGTTAAAATAAATAATATTCAATAAAATCAATCGCTTAGCTCTTGCTTATTACTCTAGAAGCAATCTAATCAGGCAGCAAAATAGCTCTCCTGATAACAAGAGGGCGGGAATTTTAGCTATTTTTTGATCAAAAAGCAAAGGATCAATGGTTAAAAGTCACTGAAATCCTTATTAATTGCAAATAGTCTTAAAGGCTCGCTATCTATAGCGTTCTTTACTAAAATCGTGGGAAAATAGTCATTCCTGTGGAAACGGGAATCCTTTTAATTGATACATTACGCTTTTATAGATTACCGCCTCCCTAAAGGGACTTCCTTTAGTCGTACGCGGGAATGACGGAATGAATAATGAAAATCTTAGGCATCGAAACCTCTTGTGATGAAACCGGTATTGCGATTTACGATAGCGAGCAGGGCATTATTGCTGATGCGCTTTACTCGCAAATTGAATTGCATGAAGAATACGGTGGCGTGGTGCCTGAATTGGCGTCGCGTGATCATGTGCGCAAGACCATTCCGTTGATCAAGCAAGTGATGCAGCAAGCTAATTGTAAAAAAGACGATATTGATGCTATTGCCTATACCAAAGGCCCTGGGTTGATTGGCGCCTTGTTCGTCGGGGTCGGTGTTGGGCGCAGTTTAGCTTATGCGTGGGATATTCCAGCAATTGGCGTTCATCACATGGAAGGGCATTTGCTCGCGCCATTACTCGAAGAAGATAAGCCTGATTACCCTTTTGTGGCGCTGTTGGTTTCTGGCGGACACACCTTATTAGTGGATGTAAAAGCCTTGGGTGAATACCAAATCCTTGGCGAATCTATTGATGATGCCGCTGGTGAAGCTTTTGATAAAACCGCCAAAATTATGGGATTAGGCTATCCCGGAGGTCCTGCATTATCAAAACTAGCAGAAACAGGTCGTGCAGGGACTTACAAATTACCTCGACCCATGACCGACAGACCCGGTTTGGACTTTAGTTTTAGCGGTCTGAAAACTGCGGTTGCCACTTTATATCATAATTCCGATAAAGATGAGCAATCGCTTGCTGATATTGCCCACGCGTTTCAAGAAGCGGTGGTTGACACTATTTATATCAAATGTCGCAGAGCACTAGAGCAAACAGGCCATAAGCGATTGGTTGTGGCCGGTGGTGTTTCAGCAAACGTATCTTTGCGCGAAAAACTGTCCGAGTTACTCGAATCGAAAGGCGGCAAAGCCTATTACCCAAGACCAAAATTCTGTACTGATAACGGCGCCATGATCGCCTATGCTGGCTATGCCCGCTATAAGGCTGTGTTAGAGGGGAGTGGTCAGTTTGAAGAACCAGCCATCCGAGCAAAACCGAGATGGCCGATTGAGGAGTTATAAAACATAAAATCCCATTACTTCCGAGTTGCACTCACTGCTTCAAAAAAAGGACCATAATGGGCGAAGTCTTTGTGCTCGACAACTTGCCCATTCACAACTTTTAAAATCGTAACAAAAGGCATGGCTTTGGTTTCGGCAATTTTATCTTCGGTTAGTTTTATAGACCAATCTAAAGTGCCTTCGAAAATGGCGTACTGACCAGAAAAGAACGTACGTTGCGGATTAAAGGTCATTTGAGTGATCCCTGCGTAGCCTTCACGAAAGCCTTTCATGGTTTCATTTTTGCCAATACGTTTTACTTGACCGAATACAAGCTCAGCGGTTGGATCTTCAAAACCGCCTGTTTCTGCCAATAATGTTTCAATGATGTCCCAATCCAGACTAATGTAAGCATTAAAGTACTGTTCAGCTATAGATTGGGTAGCTTGAGAGGTTTGTTGGTAGGATGGCTTTTCTGTTTCTTGTTGCCCTAAAGCATTCAGACTTAAACACAGTAGCAAGCCAGAAAAAAATAATTTTCGCATGATAGACTCCATCAATAAGGTTGCACTGATAATAAGCAAATAAGTTGTTAGTTAGAATCTACCAATTGTAAGTAGGTATTACAGGCTTATGTGGAATAGGTTAGCCCATCCAAAAGCCTTTGCGATGAGAAATACCTAATGTTTTTCGACAGGCTGAACAAAAATACAGATAACGTTTGCCAAGTGTGGTTTTGACTTCTTGGTAAGCCAAAGTGCCAATAGGCTGTTCGCAATGAGGACAGATTGGTTGGATATCATTTCTTTCTTGAGCTTGAAGCATAATGATTTCCTTTTGAGTAATAGTAACCCTTTAACGAAACAAAGTGATTTTTATTCCTTATTAATTTTCTTATCGGTTATTTTCCGTTCTGTGCCATGCCATAAGTTTTTAATATTAGTTCTATGTCGCCATATTAAGATTAAAGACATGGCGAGCAATGGGAAAAAGTATTTCTTATCAATATAAAAGCCGAATGCCGCTACTGCAAAACTGGATAAAATCGAAGCCAGCGAAGAGTAACGAGTAAAGAAAGCAGTCACTAGCCAAGTAGTAAGACTAAATGCCAATAATATCGGGGATAAAGCAACTAACGCGCCAAAATAGGTGGCCATGCCTTTGCCGCCTTTGAAATTAAAGTATAGCGGGTACAGGTGTCCGATAAAGGCCATAAAGCCAACCCAGCCTAAATTTCGGTTATGCAGTTCTAGCGCATAACCAATCAGAATGGGGAGCACAGCTTTGAGAATGTCGCCGGCCAATGTGAACAAAGCAGCTTTTTTGCCGCCAAGACGCAAAACATTAGTCGCGCCAGGATTATTAGAGCCGAAATCGCGCGGATCGGGTAAACCCATGATACGGCACACGATCACCGCGCTGGAGATAGAGCCAGTGAGGTAGGCTAGAATCCATAAGCCAACTGCTTGCCATTCCATCAAATTAACTCCTGCTTATTGCAAATACTGTGTTAAAAGCTCGCTTATAGTCGTCATTTACTTTAAAAAACTCCGTTTAATAAGCTAAGTTCTGCCTTGTTAACGTATGGTCTAGTAGCTAAAAAACCTTGAAATTTCATGTTATTGAATTTAACCACAATATTTTATTCTCTTTATAACAAATCCACGTAAATTTGCTATCCTATGTCCCACAAAAGATTGAAAAATAATGAGAAAACTGTGGATATTGTTTTTATTGAGGATTTGAAGATCGATACGGTGATTGGCATTTATGACTGGGAGCGTCAAATTCGTCAAACGGTTAGTATTGATTTAGAAATGGGACACGACAATCGTCCTGCAGCGGCTGAAGATACTATCGACAAATGCTTGGATTATAAGTCAGTCGCTAAACGCATCATTAGTTTTGTTGAGACTGCTGAATATCAAACGGTAGAAACTCTGGCAGAGGAAATAGCTGCGATTGTGCGAAATGAATTTAATGTACCTTGGCTGCGCTTAAAACTGAGCAAGCCAGGAGCGGTTCGTGGCTCTAAGAATGTGGGTGTTTTGATTGAAAGAGGCGAGCGCAGCTCGTAAATCACTCGATGGCAACTATTTATATCAGTATCGGTTCCAACCAAGACGCGGCTCGCCAGATCCGTTATGGGGTGCAACGCCTTGATGAAATGTTCAGTCATCTTGAATTATCCAGCGTTTATGAGTCCGAAGCGGTGGGTTTTGAGGGTGATAATTTCTTAAATTTAGTGGCAAAAGCCACCACTCAATTGACCATCTCGCAAGTTGATCAGGCTTTTAAGCGTATAGAGAAAGCGGCTGGTCGTCGTCGTGACGTACCTAAATTTAGCGATAGGACCTTGGATATAGATTTATTGCTGTACGATGATTTGGTGTGTGATAAGCCTGTGAAACTACCGCGAGGCGAAGTGACCAAACATGCTTTTGTGTTATTGCCATTGACTGAGATTTCTCCAGACTTAGTACATCCGCTTGAAAAGCAAACTTATCAATCTTTATGGGCTGATTTTGATAAAAAAGAACAACAAAAGTTGTGGCCCATTGAATTTGATTGGAGTGTAAACTAGCTTATGCCAGTAGCGTTAATCACAGGAGCGGCTATTCGCGTAGGCAAAGCCATTGCATTGCAATTGGCTAAAGACGGCTATGATATTGCCTTGCACTACAACGGCTCGGAAGAGCAAGCTCAAGATACTGCCCAGCAAATACAACAGCTTGGGCGCGAAGTTGTATTAATTGCCAGTGATTTAAGTCAACTTGAACATGCTGATGAGTTAATTGAGCAGGCAAGCGCATTGGGCGAATTAACAATATTAGTGAATAGCGCGGCAATTTTTCCTGAAAACGACACTATCAATGATGATTTGTCACACTGGGATAGCGTGATGAATATTAATCTCAAAGCGCCATTATTATTATCACAAGCCTTTGCTGGTGCGGTTAACAAAAACAATTACCAAGCACATATCATTAATATTCTTGATGCCAGAATAAATAAGCCAGCAGGTGATCATCTGATTTATCGTTTATCGAAATCAGGTTTATGGCATCTAACGGAAAGTTTAGCGCGTGAACTTGCACCGAATATTCAAGTTAATGGCTTAGCGCTTGGAGCCATCATGCCGCCGCCGGGCGCATCAGATGATCATTTTCAGCGTATGGCCAGTAAGATTCCTTTGCAAAGAACAGGGCAAGCCACTGATGTTGCTCATGCGGTTAGCTTTCTTGTGCAACAAAATTTTATCACTGGCGCTATATTGCCGATTGATGGTGGTGAATTTTTATAATGTCATTGCCGTGGTTTTGCGCCAATATCAAAAATTACCAAGAAACCATTGAGCAGCAATGCCAACAATTACAGGTTCCTGCACCAACTGCCGAGGCCATTCAAACCAGCTTGCAACTGGCTCAAACCGTCTGCCAAGAGATTGATGTAAAAGGTGGATTAACCTTTGCCGAATTTATGCAAATGGCGCTTTATCAACCAGCTTTGGGTTACTACAGCGCAGGTAGCCATAAAATTGGCGCGCAAGGTGATTTTGTCACCGCTCCTGAGCTATCGTCATTATTCGCTCAAAGCCTAGTCAACACAGTTGTTGAAATTTTTGAATCTTGTGAGAGAAGTATTTTAGAGCTTGGCGCAGGTTCAGGGGCTTTGTTATGCGATGTGATGCTGCAGTTGGAAAAGCAAAATTGTTTACCAGAAAAGTATTATATTCTTGAGGTCTCTGCTGACTTGCGGCAGCGCCAACAACAGTTAGCGCAACAAAAGATAGGGCATCTTGTAGAAAGAGTCCAATGGATTAGCGAATTACCCAAGGGTTTTAACGGTCTGATCTATGGCAATGAAGTGGTGGATGCTTTGCCAGTGGATTTATATCGCAAGTCGAACCCGCAGTTGCAAATGGGCAGTGTAGTTTATAACGATGCAGGTTTTAATCTAACTTGGCAACCAACTGATATTCCAGAAGCATTAGTGACTCATTTCGAACAATGGCCTGATGGTTATCAAACTGAATATTCGCCATTAGCCGAAAGTTGGCTTACTGAACTGCTTAACTGCCTAGATAAAGGGGCTATTTTGCTTAGCGACTATGGCTACAGCGAAGCCGATTATTATCATCCGCAAAGAAACTTGGGCACTTTGCAATGCTACTATCGACAACATAAACATAATAACCCATTGTTTTTATTGGGTTTGCAAGATATAACCGCATCAGTGAACTTTACTCAGTTGGCTATGGCTGCTGATGCTCAACATGCTCAATTGCTGGGTTATAACTCACAAGCCATGTTTTTGATAGCAAATGGCATTGAGCAGTTAGCACAAGCGGCGGACTCTGATACAATCCCCAGCACAGCAGAGCAAATAAAAATCGGGCAACAGCTTAGAACCTTATTGATGCCAGATGAGATGGGTGAAACCATCAAATTTTTGGGCATTGGCAAGGAGGGAAAGCAGTGTAAACTTTCCTTGTCAGCCTTTAGTTTAAGCAATCAATTGCATCAGCTGTAAACTCGAATTTGAAGCTTGATTGGTAAAAACAAATCAACAAAAAAACAGACATTAACTCAAAACCTATGAAATATCTTATCGCTGTCATTTTTTTTGTCGTTGCCATCAGTGCGATGGTGTTGCTTGATGCTAGCGCGCGCAACACTTGGTATTGGTTGGTAGGCATTGCCGTCGCTAACTCAGCAATTGTTTCTGCTTTGTTGGTTTGGAAAAGCAAAAAGCTCGATACTTTCACCACCAAAGCGATGGGCTTTGGGGCATGGTTTTGGTTTTTAATTTTTATCCAAGTGATGCTGTACGGCTTTTATACTGGATTAACTAAGTGATTTTGTGCTTATTTTGATTTTATGCTTTGTTAAAAACAAAATACCTCAGAAAATTTTTACTAAAAAATAAAGATGATAGTGGAATATTAGAATGGATTGGTTACAAGCGGTTTTCTTAGCACTCGTTCAAGGCTTAACAGAGTTTTTGCCCGTTTCAAGCTCGGCGCATTTGATTTTAACCTCAATTGTTTTAGGTTGGCAGGATCAAGGTTTGGCATTCGATGTGGCGGTACATGTGGGAACCTTGAGTGCGGTATTGGTTTATTTCCGAAAAGAAGTGGCGCAAATGATCAGTGCTTGGTTTGCCTCGACATTCAAGGGTAATCACACCCCCAATTCACGTTTAGCATGGGCAGTGATTTTAGGCACCATTCCAGTTGGCTTGTTCGGCTTGTTTTTAGAAGCCTTTGATATTGTTGATAATTATCTGCGTGCCATTCCCGTGATCGCAACTACCACCATTATTTTTGGTTTGTTACTAGGCTATGCCGATAGAAAATATAACAGTAAATCAGCCAATGAGCTTAAAGACGAATACCAACTCAGTTGGAAAGATGTTTTTACCATTGGCACAGCGCAAGCCTTAGCCCTAATTCCAGGCACTTCTCGCTCAGGCATCACCATGACCGCTGCAGCATTATTAGGCTTTTCACGAACCGCCGCCGCAAGATATTCTTTCCTGTTATCGATACCAGCGATTTTATTGCCAGGTGGCCTAAAAGGCTATCAACTGGTCAGCGAAGGCGCTAATTTTGATTGGAGTTTATTAATTCTTGGCGTGGTGGTGTCAGCTTTAAGTGCCTTTGCTTGTATCCATTTATTCTTGAAGTGGCTAGAAAAAATCGGTTTTATGCCCTTTGTATGGTATCGATTGGCCTTAGGTATTGGATTGTTTGTCTTGTTTTTTGTGACTTAACGCTCGCGTAATAGGCGCGAGCCTGCGAGCGTCCTAATTGACGCGCTTGTTATGTGATTATTCGGCATCTCGATTTTCTGCGAGTGCTATATAGTGATATGGTAAGTCATCTTTATCGATATTGATTGCTATAATCAAGCAATATCTCACATGTTCAGGCTCTAGACCCAGTGCAGAAGCATGATCAATAAACTCGTAGCGCCTATCTCGATTTTCTTCCTTAAATAATACGACAGCCAAAGCATATTCTGATGATTCTGGTGGTCTATATAAAGCAATATTTTTATGGCCCTCGACTTGCCAAGTTCTATTTACCACTTTGGATAAGTCTTTTATATATCTAATTAGCTTGCTCTGATCATCTGGAGGAAAGCGATTCAGTATACATCCGATCTCCGTCCAGCGAGGAGTTGATCGATCCTCAAGTTTGCTAAATATTTTCTTGAACAACGGGGATATTTTGGGTTGCGGTTTATCAATTAATATCCCTTGATCTTTTGACATATAGTATTTATCTAACGGTTCAGACATCCCCGATATTATGATTTCAGCTTTATCATCGCTTACCATATTTCCAACATTCAGCAAGGTAGTAATGTATAGCCCCATATAATCGAGTTCATCACCCATAAACTTGTACTTGCCTTCAAGCTCAGTTCTTCTCAGAAGGTAGTGAATAATTTGGACAGGGTGTTCAAGAAAATCAAATAATGTTTCAAAATCGGCAAGGTTCATTGATGGGCAAGGTGCGAAATCATTTGGAATCCAACCTGTATCATCAAACAACCTCAAATTCGTTTGAAGAGTAGCAAAATCTTCTAGAGACACTGAAACGCGAAGTACTTTATTTATAGAATATATATCTACAGGGATTTTTGTTAGAAGAGGGTCATCAGGGGCATCTTGAACCCTAAGCTCGTTAAGTTTTTGTTCTAATCGATTTGACTGAATTCCTGGCTCTATTAAGATTTCCTCAAGGTGCCTCTTTATTCGATCCGGCGCACCTCTTAAGGCGGGCCTCGATATTTTTTGTGATTTCGCTTCAATAATAATTACATGAGAATCAATGAATGCAATTAGGTCAGTTTCATACTGAGTTTCACCTAGATGCCATTTAAGGCCTGAAACTACTTGTGACTCAGGAAATCTTGTTTTAACAATTTCTTCAATCTTTGACTCCAGATAATCAGCTCGTCGATTGTGGAGAGAATTCTTATCTATTCCCTCAACAATTTCATCGAGTGTATTTAGAACAAAGCTAAAAAATAACTGAGGTAATACGCAATAATACCCACTATCTGATGAAATTATTGGCTTCTTCCATACAGGGTTTTCCAAAAAGAAAAATTCTTTCTTTTCACCACCAAGATCGCCGAATCTATATGAAAATTGACTTAAAACATTATCGACAATGTCTTTATCAATATTTAACTGCTTAGATAACTCATCACTATCGATGAAGTAATAGTCAGGCATTCTAAGGTCAAAATGCGATAGCAGCATGAAAAAAAGATTCTTTTGTGAAATCTTACTTATATCAATATTTTCTGAAAATCTGTCAGCCTCCTCTTTCCCTTGTCCAATTAATTCATGATATTTAACTAGCATGTCGTATGGTTTTTTTGTGGACTTTAGATCAGACAAGATATTAAGCCTTTCAGAAAGCTTGTCCTCGACAGAGTCAGTCAGCACTTTAAAAACATCAATGGCATTTGTGGCTGAAAAGCCAAACTTACTTTGAATTAGTCCATCAAAGTGACTGTATATTTCTTTTGAAATGCTGACCACCTGAGAATGAAAACCCCAATTTCTAACCATTTGAGTATGACTTCGTATCAACTCTTGGATCTGATTGATGGCCATTTCAATATTTGAAGACTCCAACAGCTCCACATTCATTCTACTGAATTTAAAGGCATGACTTATTTCGGTTAATTGCTCCCATACATTCTGAACTATGTCAGGAGTGACAGGGAGCGCGCCGAGCTCGTTCTCTGGTATTTGTAGAGCAAGGGCCTGAAATAGTTCTACATGTGCTTGGTTTAATCCCCCGGATGATTCTTTTGATTGCACTCCACCATCACCGGCTCCAACAGTCAAACCATAGCCTGAGAGAATACTTATAAGGGTTATAGGGTCATACTGCCTCAAGATAGCATTCAACGATTCGAATATCTCAATAACCTTGTCTTTACCATTTTTCCCTAACTCTGAAATCAACTCTTTCCTCTGTTCATCAGTAATGCCAGACAGTGGGTTTTCCATCATTGTCATTACCGGGCCAGAGGAAGTTGCTTTCTTAGCACTGTTGTTGTTTGATTTAAGACTGTTGCGGCTTTTCTTTGCTTTCTTTTTTTGGGCATCCCGTCTGGACTTATTATTTCGACTCACAATATATCCCTATTGGCAGTACGGGGGACACATAACAGTTGAATATGCGACATCGCATATAATTTATTGATTTACCAGACATTTATTCTTTAGATCCCCTTTGGTCTTAATTATCCCTATAAAGCGAACAATTTGGTTCCCGTAGTATTTTCAGCATTTCTTACAAAACTTGTCGGAAATGGCTTACAGGCCTTGTAGTTTCTGCCTCTTAACCATTTAATCGCTTCTCTTTATTCTTGCAGTAACAGAGCAAAGGAGACACGGAATGTCTAAATCACCTTTTATTAATTCTATTAGAAATATGATGAGGGTCAACCAATATAGTAAACGTAGGTTAGGGTGAAGAATGAACCCTAACGTTTATGAGTTTGTTGCAACTTAATTTGTTGAGCTTCTCAGACTCACCGCCAACCTACTATTAATCTTTAAGCTGTTTGATTAATTGAACTCTCACTCGATCAATCTCTTCCCCTAATTTTTGTCCTTCAAACCCTTTTTCCATTAAAGCTTGGGTGTCTATATCTTTTGTCGTTTGGTAACACTGCCATAACAACTTGCCTTGTTCATATTCAAGGTGTTCATTACCTAAGCGGCCATTAAAATCAGCTTGGCAAGTGGCAATAAATTGTTCTAGCAAGTTTGGATTGCGAAATGCGCTTAATCCTTTGAGCACTTTTAGGATGGTTTTAGGGCGCAATTCAAACATTTTATGGCAATGCAGATGGTACTTTGAGACTTGGCAGGCTAGTTGTTCATAATTTTTTGGTACTTTTAAGCGGCGGCATAATTGCTTGATCACTGGTATTCCAGCTTCTTGGTGTCCACGATGTTGCGGCCAATCTTTTTCAGGGGTTTTACCTTTGCCTAAATCGTGCATCACTGCGGCAAAGCGCACTTGGGTATCTTCGGTTGCTTTACAAGCCTGTTCCAGCACCATCATGGTATGCACACCCGTATCAATTTCAGGGTGCCATTTTCCAGGGTTGGGAATGCCCCACAGTTTATCCAATTCAGGCATCAATATTTTTAACGCGCCACACAGTCTTAAGGTTTCAAAATAAACTTGCGGCGATTGGGTATTGAGTGCTTTTTCGGTTTCAGCCCAGACTCTTTCTGCGGTTAAGTGTTGTAATTCGCCTTGCTCACACAGTTTCTGCATCAGAATTAATGTTTCATCGGCAATTACAAAATCTAAATGTGCTAGCTTTGCAGCAAATCGCGCAACTCGAAGCACCCTTAACGGGTCTTCGGCAAAAGCTGGTGACACATGGCGCAGAAATTTATCCTTGATATCTTTTTGGCCATTATAAGGATCGATAATGGAGCCATCTTCGGCTTGCGCCATTGCATTGATGGTTAAGTCGCGGCGAATAAGATCTTGCTCTAAGGTGATATCTGCAGAAAAATCGACGCTAAAACCTTTGTAACCTTTACCTGATTTACGCTCAGTTCTGGCTAGCGCATATTCTTCGCCTGTTTTGGGATGTAAAAATACTGGGAAATCTTTACCGACTTCTTTGTAGCCTTGGGTTTGCATTTGCTCAGGAGTCGCGCCCACTACCACATAGTCACGATCGGTGACTGGTAGTTTGAGAAGTTGATCGCGAACAGCGCCGCCGACTAGGTATATTTGCATTGGTTATTTACAACTATTTTACACAGCTATTTCACACAGCTAATCGCATCGCCACTTGATGCGAGGCAGTTCATAAGGTGAATGGTTTCTGGCTCAGTGCTGCCGCAGCTATTTTTGTTAAACTTTTTTAATTCGTCAACTTTTGCAAGACCTTCGGCAAACTGCATATCATTGATCCGATTATTGCCTAAACGTCGTTCAAGTTCTTTGCGGTAACGATTTGACGAGCGCTTAATATTTTCCAGCGCAAATAGACACTTGTTACTTCCCAAAGCCTTGGTATTTAACGGTTTTGGCATTTCGGTGACTGTTAAATGGTCTTGTACTTGGCGCTGATAGCGTTGTTTCTTATTTTCAGGTGGTTTATCGGAATAGTGAACTTTGCCATTTTCATCAGTCCATTTGTACACTTGCGCCGTTGCAGGTTTGCTTAACAGAGCAAATAAGCCTGTAAAAAAGCACATGAATATCAATATCTTGATAGGGTGCGCGATACGGCGAGACTGCATCCTTTTTATACCTTTTTAACCATTTGAGACCTGATAGTTTATAGTCCATAATAAGCAAAGCGTACGGTAGTTACAATACGGACAGGAACCAGGAAACATAAAATAATATGTATAACGACTTTTTTGGCCTCAAAGAAACTCCATTTACTATTTCACCCGATCCTCGTTATTTATTTATGAGCGAACGGCACCGTGATGCTTTGGCACATTTGCTTTATGGTATCGGTGCCGGTGGCGGCTTTGTGCTGCTGACAGGCGAGGTTGGCACGGGAAAAACTACTGTTTGTCGTTGTTTGTTAGAGCAACTGCCTGCTAATGTTCGTTTGGCCTATATCCTGAACCCCAAACTGAATGCCATTGAGTTGATGGCGACCATGTGCGATGAGTTGGGTATTGAATATGATAAAGGTGAGAATAGCCTAAAAACCTTTACCGATTTGCTGAGTAATCGCCTGCTCGACAACCATGATCAAGGTTTGAATACGGTTTTGATGATTGATGAAGCTCAAAACTTGAGTGTGGAAGTGCTTGAGCAAATTCGTTTATTGACTAATTTAGAAACTAATCAGAAAAAGCTATTGCAGATTATTTTGATTGGCCAGCCTGAATTACAGGAATTATTGGCGAAAAAAGAATTACGCCAATTAGCGCAACGTATTACTGCTCGCTATCATTTGCGACCCTTGTCATTGGTAGAAGTGAAATCTTATATTGAGCATCGCCTGCGTATTGCGGGTGTAACGCGACCAATATTCAAAGACGCTGCGATTAAGCTGATTCACAAATCCAGTCAGGGCATTCCGAGATTGATCAATGTGATCAGTGACCGCTCACTATTAGGTGCTTTTTCTGAACATCGTCATCAAGTCGATGTGAAAACGGTACAAAAAGCGGTTGATGAAGTGATGGGCAATAATGCAAAACCATTACCGCAAGAAGATATTCATCGAAACACTTATAACAGCGGTGGTATTTGGAAGTGGGCGACTTTTGCTATGGCAAGCCTTTTAATTGTTGCGGCAGCATATTGGTTTTTGGCAAGTAATTCTAAAAGTGACTTATCTACTAACGGCACTTCAAAGCAGTTAGTGAGTAACGATGATAATACCTCTAAAAATAGCGAGGAGGTTGCTGTTACTAAAGCCCAATCACTCGAATCGCAAAATACACAAAAAACCATTGAAAAAACAGCCGATCAAATTGCGCAAGATTTTTGGGGTGAGCAAAGCTGGGATCGAACTGGCAATGTTGCTGCAAAAAATTTATTGGCTTTATGGGGAGTTGAATATTTACCGTTCCAATCATCTCAAGCCTGTCAATTTGCTGAAAACTATACTTTGAGTTGTGATGATGGTGTAGCTGATTGGAATTTCTTGTCGCAACTCAATCGGCCAGCTAACTTAAAATTTTCTACAGAAAATACAGGAGCTTTTTGGGGAACTTTGTTGGCGCTTGAGGGAGATATGGCCATTCTACAATTTGGTGATAATCAAGTGAGGATTGCTAAGAAAAAATTAAATCCTTTGTGGAGTGGTGAATATCAATTGTTTTGGAAAAAACCTATAGGTTTTTCAGGGCATATGAGTGTCGGTTCTACAGGTGTAAGCGTTGTCTGGTTAACGCAACAGATTGAACACCTTGATGGGCTTGTGATTCAGCCAGCTAATCGCTTTTCTCAGCGTGTTGAAGAGTGGGTGTTAAACTTTCAGCAGAGAAATAATCTATTAACTGATGGTATTATTGGTAAGCACACAGTGATGATGATTAATAATGAAACGGTGGCTAATATTCCAAAGTTGGTTAATAAAGACATTACACAAACTGCTGAGGTAAGCCAATAATGTCGTATATTTTAGACGCGCTTAAAAAAAACGAAGCAGACAAAAATAAAGGTGATATTCCTGACCTAGCCAGTGAGCATGATTATGTGCCGTTAGAAAGCGAAAGTGAGGCGAAAAATTGGTCGTTATATCTTATTATTGCTTTACTTTTGGTAATTGTAGCTTTGGTGGCTTGGTTATTAATAAAGCCAAAACAAATTAATGAAAATAGTAAAGATGTTGTAACCCAGTTGAATCAACAATCAAATGAACTTGAAACTAGCGGCGCCCTAATAGTTGATGATCATAGTCCCAAGGAAATAATTAAAAAAGTTGATAATAACCAAGGTTTGCTTGTTCAAACTGCTCCTTTAGAAGTCAAGCAACCTGTTGTCGAGAAAGTGGTTTTGCCAAAGAAAAGCATGTCATCTAAAACAGTTCGTGAGCCAACCGAACTAGATGGTTTTTATAATGAAGCGACTGTTTCTAATGTGCCTGCCTCATCAAATAATACAAGTGACAGTGTGCCTATTTTGAATTCGAATAAAAATGTTGAATCTAGCGATACTAGCGCTTTGCCACGTTTGATTTACACTACTCATATCTACGCAACCGAAGCAAAAGATCGATTTGTAATGCTCAATGGCAAGGCTTATGCGATTGGCGATGCCATTAATTCGCGTTTGCGAGTAGTGGATATTCTAGAAAATGATTTAGTACTTTCGCATAATGGCAAAAAAATCACTGTGCCCAGTTTAACGGATATTAATCCTTAATTGGTTCGTCGGTGATTTTTGGGCGCATTACACTTTTAATCAGGTAACTGTTTTCAAATAATGTTTTTGCAGTTGCCTGAATATCGTCTAGTTGAACTGCTTCCAGTCGATTAAGGTATTCTGTAAAGTAAAAGTAATCGATACTGTCTCGCTCATAAGCATAAATTTGACCAAGCCAAAAGCTATTACTCTGTTGACCATCTTCGAAAGATACTTTTCTTTGTTGCTTAATATTAGCAAAATCATCTGCGGATAGCGGTTGCGATAATGTGCGTTCAACTACTGCTTGAGTTGCATCCAATAGCTCTTGCTCTCGCTCAGGGTCGCAGTTGAAACTGATTAATAAATTAAACCAATCCACAGGATAGCGTTGGATATTCGCAGAAACGCCGACCGAGTAAACGCCACCCAACTCTTCTCGTAACTCTTGTTGCAGTTGCTGTTCGAGTAATTGTGTATAAAAACCTAATTTGAAACGAGTATCAGCAATGTATTGCGGAATAGGCTTGTGATAACGCAAAGCGACCTTGGTTTTTTCATCTAGACTAGTGTCTCGAGAAAAGTTAATGTTTTTTTCTACAGTTCGAATGCCCTCATCAATCCATTGTTCACTGTCTCCAGTAGGAAGGCTAGCTAAATAGCGCTCCAGCAGAGGCTCTAGTTGGGGAAGATCAATATTGCCCACAATAACAAAAGTAAAATTGCTGGCGTTGCTAAAGCGATCTTTATAAAAGCTTAATGCTTGTTGATGATCAATCTTTTTACCATCCTCTACAGACCAAGGCTGTGATCGAGGATGGTTGTTGACTAGCAAGCGATGTAATTCGTCGGCATATTTCTGCTCAGGATCATTGAGTCGGTTGTTTTGATATTTGATCACCGATTGACGATAATTTTTAGCGATATCACTATCAATTTTAGGAGCGGTAAAATAAAGATAAATCAACTGAAATAATGTTTCCAAATCTTCAGGAATACTTGAGCCTGATAGCTGACTGAAATAACGATCCATGCTCAGACGCACGCGAACATCTTTGTTAGCTAATTTTTTTCCAAGTTCACTGCGACTGTAGGGGCCTATACCTGAGGCTGCAACTAGCTTGGCCGACTCCATAGCGGAGCGTAGATTATTATCATCAGCAAGCGAATAGCCGCCTGCCGCGTAAGCTGATAGCAGCACTTCTGTGTTAGAGAGAGAGCTTGGTCTAACAATAACGCGTACTCCATTACTTAAAAGATATTGTTCAGCTTTTACTGCGGCAATAGTTTTATGCTTTTCAATGCTTCCAGCTTCAGGTAGCTGTTGCAATAAAGGTTTTTCAAGTGAACCTTCTTTATAAGCAGTTGTTGCTTGTGCTTTTTGCAGTGCAGTAAGCACATTACTTTCAAGTTCTTTCGGAAGTTGTTGGTTATTCGGTGCGTAAACAATTAATGAATGAACCGATTGATTAACAAGGTTGTTGAAGTGTTGATTTAACTCCTGCAATGAAATTTGTGGCAGCTCTTGAGTGAGTAATTGATGGCGCTGCTGACGCGATAAAAAGTGATCTCCATACAAGAAATGATTCATATAGCTACCAGTTAAACTGGCTGAATGAATGGTATCTTGATCTTGAAGTGAAAGTGCGCTGGATTTGAGAACATCCTCAATATAGCGCTGTCTTTCAGCTGCGATAAAGCCATGTTGTTGCACTCTTTTTATTTCGGTGAACAAAGCTTGGTAGGCTTGTTCTAACTGATCTTGTTGTGGCGATACATTAAAGCTAAATAGCAATCTATCATCACCAAGTTGAGAATAACCAAGCGATGCACCATCAAACGGCTTATCTGCTTTGTCGGTCAGCTCAAACATTCGTTGATTAAATAAGGTAACCATCATTTGATTAAGTAATCGATAGCGTAGTGCTTCAAGGTTATTTAATGTTAGGCTTTTGCTTTGATAGCGAAGTTGTAAGCGAGTCGATAAGATTTCTTGATCTTGTATAGTTCGAAACTGATAGGTTGGATTTTTTGGAATTAAATATTTTTGCGGTTTTGCGCTGTTTGTGTTTTTCAGTTGCCCAATCGTAGCATTAAGAAATTGTTTTAACGGCTGAGGCTTAATATCACCAGTGACTATTATGGCCATATTATGCGGCTGATACCACTTCGCATGGAAGGCTTGCAAGGTTTCCGAGCTAACCGTATTTAACACTGCATCAGTGCCAATCGGCATTCGTTGTTCGTGGCGAGCGCCTGAAAAATTTATTGGTGTCATTATGTCTGAAATGCGCTCACCTAAACCTTTGTGGCCACGCTTTTCGGAGAGAATAACTCCTCGTTCTTTTTTCACTTCCTGTTCATCAAACTGAATGCCTTTGATCCAATCTTGTAGGATCAAGGCTACAGTATCCCAATTTTCTGGTTGACCAGTGGGTATTTCGAGTAAATAGCGAGTGTTGTCAAAACTGGTGAAAGCGTTAATATCTGAACCAAACTCCATACCAAGACTTTCTAAGGTTTTGATAAGCTGATCTTTAGCAAAATGTTCACTACCATTAAAAGCCATATGTTCTACAAAATGTGCTACACCACGCTCATGATCTTCTTCTTGTAAAGATCCGACATTGAGTATTAGTGTTATAAAAGCGCGTTGTTTTGGCTTTTCGTTGGGGCGCAAATAATAAGTTAAGCCATTATCTAATTGGCCGTAACTAACTAAATTAGATATGGGTAATTGTGACTTTTGGTCATTTTGAGAAACGCCGGTCATTGTTTGGCAACTAACTAAAGTGACACTAATGATGAAGGCAAGTAACAAGGTAATAATGTTGTTCATGATGTTGTGCTTTATATTATCAGCTTACAGTTGGCTAAAAGGATTATCGCGGACTAACTCTCGTGGCAAAGAGTTTTTCAGTTTGTTGCCCAAGTTCTTACCAAGGCCAAGTACAATATCATTGTGTTTGATAATGATCTCACCTTTGTTCAGGTTGCTCAGATTGTCGGCAAAGATATCCTTGCCTTGATAGTACTCAACCGCTTGTTCCTCGGTTAGTGAAAAACATTTGTTATCGATTGAAAATTGCTTGGCAAAAGCAATTACAGCTTGATGCTGTAAGCGAAACCCACTTTTATGGCTCTCGGCAATCTTTACTCCCATGCGGTCCATTTTCACTTTGCCAATCAGGCGTTCAATGCCTTTGGGGAAGTACCATAGTTCATTTTTGCGTAGCCATATTTGTGATTGAATTGATTCAATATTCCAGCCTAGTGATGAGCAATAGTTTCGCAAATCGCTATAGCTTTTTTTATCTATTGGTGTAAAAGGGAAGCGGCTATCAATAGATTCAGGAGTGGCGGCTTTATCGCAAACGGGATCTGTTTTTTTGAAGCAGGCTACAAAGAAACCTTCACTATCAAAAATATGCGGATAAACATGTAGATAACCTTCTGCTGTTACCGCTTTTTGTGCTCCCTCAAATAGTGAATCTAAAGATACCACTGATGCCTGTTCGGAGAAGTGCTCTAATAAAAATTTACAAACTTGCTGATTTTCTTCAAAAGATAAAGTGCAAGTTGAATAAACTAATGTACCGCCAGGCTTTAATGCTCTAAAAGCGCTGAGGATCAATTCTTTTTGCAGATGTGCCATGGCATTGACACTATCAATATTCCAGTCTTGCAAAGCATCTTCATCTTTACGGACGGTTCCTTCACCACCGCATGGCGCATCAAGCAAAATAGCATCGAAAGTACTTTCGGCTTTGTCGCCAAAAATACGTCCGTCGGCATGGGTCAAACAAACGTTGCGTACTCCGCAACGTTGTATGTTTGAAAATAAGCCTTTTAAGCGTGAAGAAGATAATTCGTTGGCGACGATCAATCCTTGATTATCCATGTTGGCAGCGATTTGTGTGGTTTTTGAGCCTGGAGCAGCTGCTACATCTAATACCATGTCAGGAGAAGAGCAGGCATGAAATAAGGCTGTTACGGGTAACATGGAGCTTGCTTCTTGAATATAGTAGCTGCCTTGTAGATGCGGCAAGAAATTGCCCAAGCCTGCTGGTAATGGTTTGACGGATTCGTCTATCCAAAAACCTTCCTTGCACCAAGGTATGGGTATTAGTTCAAAGCCAGCGTTTGTCCAATCCTGAAAAAATTGCTCAACACTAGTTTTCAGAGTATTGACGCGAATACTTTTTCGTAAAGGTTTGTGGCAATAGTCGATCAGCTGCTGCAACTGACTTGGATCAGTTAATTGCTGACTAATATGCTCTACAAATGCGGGGGAAATTTTTGCCATGGCCTAGCTTAATCTATTTGTTGGATGATGAAAATACACAAAAAGAAAAGGGCACTTATGATGCCCTTTTCTGGTATTTCGAACTTTTCTAATACAAACTGAAAAATAGTAATTAAATTACTCATCATCGCCGAGCGATAGTAATGTGGCGTTACCACCAATCGCAGCTGTGTTATTGGTTCGTGTATGCTCGGTCGCAAAGCGGTGTAAGTAGAATGGGCCACCAGCTTTAGGGCCTGTACCAGATAAACCTTGGCCACCAAACGGTTGCACACCTACGGTTGCACCAATCATATTACGATTGATATACACATTGCCCACGCGAACACGTTTGTCGATATAAGTCGCTGTACTTTCGTTACGCGAATGAATACCTAAAGTTAGACCATAGCCATAACCATTGATTTCTGCGATAACTTTATCCAATTCTTTGGATTTGAAGGTCACTACATGCAGGATCGGGCCAAACCATTCTTGAGTTAAATCATTAATGGAATCAATGCGGAAAGCTACTGGAGCAATAAAATTGCCTTGCTCTAAGCCTTCTGGCAACTTAGCTTCAGCGATTAATTTGCCAGCATCTTTTAGTTCTTGTATATGACCTAACAATTCTGCACGTGACGCAGCATCAATAACAGGGCCTACGTCAGTTTTTAATTCGGATGGATCACCTAGACGCAATTCTTGCATAGCGCCTGATAACACTTCCAAAATTCGATCTGCGATGTCTTCTTGTACATAAAGTACACGTAATGCTGAACAGCGTTGACCTGCACTGGTGAAGGCAGAGTGAATCACATCAGCAACCACTTGCTCAGGTAATGCCGAGCTATCAACGATCATGGCATTTTGACCGCCAGTTTCAGCGATTAATGGTGCGATTACACTATCGCGAGCGGCTAAAGTACGGTTGATAGTGTGAGCTGTTGAAGTTGAGCCTGTGAAAGCTACCCCTGCAATACGCGGATCCGCTAATACGGTTTTGCCAAATGTTGAACCGCGACAAGGTACAAAGTGCAACACACTAGTTGGAATACCTGCTTGATGCATAAGTTGAACTGCGCGATAAGCCACTAAAGTTGTTTGGTCGGCTGGTTTTGCTAATACTGTATTACCAGCAACCAATGCAGCCACTACTTGGCCTGTAAAAATAGCTAATGGGAAGTTCCAAGGACTAATACAAGCAAATACACCACGACCTTGTAAGTACATATCATTGCTTTCACCCGTTGGGCCTGGCAATTTTATTTCATGACCAAAGTCTTCGCGTGCTTTATTAGCGTAATAGCGACAGAAATCGACTGCTTCGCGTACCTCGTCAATGCCGTCTTGCATGGTTTTGCCGCCATCACGACAGCATAAGGCGATAAGTTCATGCTTATTCTCTTCAAACAAGTCTGCAACTTTATCCAGCATGCTTGCACGTTGTTCAACAGGAGTCATATCCCAAGCAATAAAGTTTTGTTTAGCAACGGTTAGCGCATCCAAGGCTTGCTCAGCGGTGGCTTTATGGGCGCTGCCAATAGCAAAATTATTGTCGAATGGTCCAGTTACAGTAACTTCTTCACTGGTAAGTTCTTGCCCATTAACGATTGGCTTGGCATGCCATTTTTTGTCGAGGAAACTTTCTACTGTGCTCATAAACGGTTTAATCTGACTGTTGATATGTAAGTTAGTACCCTGCGAATTTAGACGATCTGCGCCATAAATATGCGGTGGTAAAGGAATGCGATCATTATGTAATGTTTGGTAACGCTTCAAAATAACGCTTGGGTGTTCTACTAAGCTCATTACCGGCGTATCTTTATCGACCAGTTGATGGACGAAAGAAGTATTGGCACCATTTTCCAATAAACGGCGGACTAAATAAGGAAGCAGATCTTTATGGTTACCCACTGGAGCATAAATACGGCAACGTAGGCCAGGATATTGCTGTAAGATCATATCGTACAGAATCTCGCCCATGCCATGCAGACGTTGGAATTCAAAGTCACGACGTTCAGCGGCCATATTCATAATGCTGAATACGGTTTGAGCGTTGTGAGTTGCAAATTGTGGATAAAAACTGTTGCCGCAAGCCAAAATATATTTCGCACACGCTAAATAAGAAACGTCAGTTCCTGCTTTGCGCGTATAAACTGGGTAGCTACCAAGGCCAGCCTGCTGCGACCATTTGATTTCAGAGTCCCAATAAGCGCCTTTGACTAAGCGTAATGGAATTTGACGGCCATGTTTTTGTGATAAAGCATTCAGCCATGCTAGAACTGGTAACGCGCGCTTTGAGTAGGCTTGCACCACCATACCAAAACCGTTCCAACCTTGGCATGCTTCAGAATTATACACGGCCTCAAAGATTTCTAATGACAACTCTAGGCGATCAGCTTCTTCTGCATCAACGGTTATGGCAACGTCTAAATCACGAGCTTGCTGAGTTAATTTGGTCACACTAGCGACCATTTCTGTCAACACGCGATCTCGTTGCGCTACTTCATAGCGCGGATGAAGAGCAGATAATTTGATGGAAATACTCGGTGCTAATTGACCTTCTTTGACTTGCACTGCGCCAATTTCATCAATTGCTCGGCTGTAAGCATCAAAATATTTTTGTGCGTCTTCGGCAGTAAACGCCGCTTCACCGAGCATGTCGAAAGAGTGGGTATAGCCTTTATCAATGCTTTTTGAACCGCGTTTAATTGCTTCATTAATAGTGCGGCCAAGTACGAATTGACGTCCCATCAACTTCATTGCTTGGTTCATGGCTTGACGAATCACTGGCTCACCAAACTTAGCAATCAAGCCACCGAGCATGGTATCAGGTTTACCATCGCCATCTTTATCCACATCGACAATTTTACCCGTTAACATCAAGCCCCAAGTCGATGCGTTGACCAGCATTGATTCACTTTGCCCTGTGTGTTTTTTCCACTCAGCGGTACTTAGTTTGTCACGGATCAAGGAGTTAGCGACATTGGAATCTGGAATTCGAAGCAGCGCCTCAGCTAAACACATCAATACCACACCTTCTTTAGTGCTCAGGCTATATTGTTGTAAAAAAGCTTCTACGCCTTCTTTGGCTTTGTTACTTTTACGAATACCTTCGACTAATTGGCTAGCTTGGCTGGTGATAGTGTCAATGGTCGCTTGATCTGGGGTGGCTAATTCTAGTAGCTGTTCAAGATAAGCAGACTCATCAATGTCATAATTATTAGTAATGATTTCTTGCCACTGCTCAAGAGATAGCTCTTGATATTTGTCGGATAAGATTTGACTTGCTTTCAACATATGTGATCTACCCAAAATAAGGCTATGTTTAGCCCAAATACTAACGCCAACCGGAACGTTGACGGCGATTATTAGAGAAACGTGAGATTATCCAGCTTAATAGCATTCCTGCAAGCAAAACCAAAGCCCCTGCGTAAAAAACTTCTTGTCGGAAACGACCTGTTAATAAGCTATTTTGTTGGCGCAGATTATCAGCTTCATTTTGCAGCTCAGAGACTTGCTGCTGTAGCTGGTTGTTCAGTTGGATAATATTATCATTATCAGACACTTGCTGCTCATAACGATTAATTCTTTGCTTTAAGTTGTTGTTTTCGGTTTGTAATTCTTGGTATAGCGCGCGAATGGTTTTATCCGTCGAAATAAATTCGCTGCTGATCCAACCTGTTTTACCGTCTTGAGCGCGAACTTGGCTGGTTTTATTCTCAGCATCACTGGACAACACCTCTATCGGTGTTCCTGCAGGCAGTTTGCCTGTTACTCGGTAGCGGCTTGTTGGCCCACTGCGCAGTGTTACCCCGATTTCCTCAGAAATGTAATACGACTGAGCTTGGGCTGCGGCTGCAACGGCAAAGTCCGCGGATAACAGCACGATTAAACATAAAGTGATACGTAACATAAGCAATCCTGAGCAAATGTCCTATAGTTAAAAAAAAGCAAGTATATAGTAGCTATGGCGCAGGGGAAAGGTTCTAACGGCAAGACTGACCAGCAATGATTGATATCGATCAGCTTATTGTGAAATTTGTGAGCTGGCTGGCAGCGTGAAGGGCTAACTTTTCGATGATTGACTGTATTAGATACAAAAAAGCCCCTTATTAAGAGGGGCTTTTGAGTTTGATATATTATCGTTTTCTTCGTTATTAACAGTCAGCTATTAAGAGAAAATAGCTTTGAAGATGTAGAAGAAGATAATCGATAATAATGCGCCAGCTGGTAAGGTTACAACCCATGATACGAAGATGTTACGTACAACACCTAAGTTCAAGGCGGCAATACCGCGTGCCATACCAACACCTAATACCGCACCAACCAAGGTTTGAGTGGTCGAAATTGGCAAGCCTGCGCCTGAAGCGATGATTACCGTTGAGGCTGCTGCTAATTCTGCTGCAAAGCCACGGCTTGGCGTTAAGTGAGTGATTTTAGTACCAATAGTTTTCATCACTCGACTACCTAATACGATAAGACCGATAACGATACCAATAGCACCAACCAACAAAATTCGAGGGTCTACTGCGGCTTTAGCTGCAATTTCACCATTATTATTGATAACGCTAACGATGGCAGCCAATGGGCCAATAGCGTTTGCAACGTCGTTTGAGCCGTGCGCGAAAGCCATACCACAAGCGGTTACAATCATAAGTACTGCGAAAACTTTTTCAACTGAAGCAAAGTGATAAGCTTTATCTTCTTTTTTATCGACTTTGATGCGACTGATAACAATAGCGCCAACAATAGCAATTACAGCACCAACAGCCGCTGCGATGAGGTAGGTTTCGCCCATAGACAAGGAAATATCTTTATCTTTGAAAACGTGCTTCAAACCTTTCATGATGGTTACCAACGCAATCACAAAGCCTGCTAGGAACATATAGAAAGGTACATAACGCTTAGCGTTCTGGAATGGGGTCTTGGTGTCGAGGATCAGCTTTTGTACGCTCATGACAATTAAGAATGCAATCACGCCAGCTAGCATTGGTGTGATGACCCATGAACCTACGATCGAACCTACTTTGCCCCAGCTAACTGCATCAACACTCACACCAACAGCTGCGAAACCAACAATAGCGCCTACAATGGAGTGGGTGGTTGACACAGGCCAACCAAACTTAGAAGCGATTAGTAGCCATACACCTGCTGCCAATAGCGCTGCCATCATACCGAATACTAAGAATTCAGGTACGTCGGTAAAGTAATTGGCGTCAATAATACCTTTACGGATGGTTTTTGTGACTTCGCCACCCGCTAAGTAAGCGCCTGCAAATTCGAAAATTGCCGCTACGATAATTGCTTGTTTTAAGGTTAGCGCTTTTGCACCAACTGAAGTTCCCATGGCATTAGCAACGTCATTTGCGCCAATACCAAAGGCCATTAAGAAACCGAAAGCCACAGCGATCCAAATCATGGTGTCGGCGTTTTGTAGTATAAAATCCATGCCGTCCCCCTTAGCGTGCGATGGTCATTTCTAGACGCGAGCCAACACTTTGAGCGCTGTCCGCCAAGTCACCCAGCTGCTGGATCACTTTGTACATAAACATAACGTGAACTGGTGGTAAGTCATTTTCTTGCTCGAAAATAGCTAACAATAAGTTACGCTGTAATTCGTCGGTGTCGTTTTCAATTCTGTCGAGTTTATCGATCATTTCCTCAACCAAAGTTGCTTCACGACCACGGAAGCCAGTAGCTAGTAGCTCATCAAGCTCGCTGATCGCCTTGAAAGCCTGCTTTGAAGCGTCAATTGAACGCTTAACCAATGCTTCTAGCTGATCCGTTACATTAGTTGGGAATTGCATTTTGCGGCCATAGACTAAACCTGATATGTCGCGCGCAATGTTTGCAATCTTGTCTTGTTTGCTTAATAAGGCCAATAGGTCTGTGCGCGCTACAGGTAGGAACAAGCCCTTTGGTAAATGCATACGTAAGCTATGTTTGAGTTCATCAGCTTCGTTCTCTAGCTTGCGGATGTTATTTTTAACATCTTCAGCCGTTTGCCAATCACCTTTGACGGTTGCTTTAAAGAAATCAATGAGTTGCGACGCACATTCATGCACTTTCGCCATATGGTCCTGCATAGGACGAATAGGCGACGATGCGAAAACGTCAAGAATCGAGTTTGCCATAATTACTCCACTTATTATTCACTAAACTAGCGCGAAATGGGCTTACCAAAAAATTGGCGGCCATTCTATCACTGAAATATTAAAGATTTGTTACAGTTGGCGTAACACTATACATTAATTTACAGAAAATGTGTGGCGTGGGATAAGGATTGGCAATTGGCTTGTTGCGCTGTACACTTAGATCACGAATGGGGAGAGGGGCATTAGACATTTATGTCAGTAGAAATAGAAATAAAACTCGCCGCCCAGCCAGAGCAAATTAATGAAATAAAACAATGGCTTAGCGAAAAGTATGCGCCGCAATCTGGATGGCGTAATTCGCTATTGGTGAACACTTATTATGATACAGAAAATCATAAGCTGCGTGAGCTTGAAATTGGTTTGCGAGTACGTCGTGATGGTGATGACTATATTCAATCGGTTAAATCCGCAGGTCGAGTCGTGGGAGGCTTGTTTCAACACAATGAGTCTGAAATTAAGCTTCCTAATGCCAGTTTAGACTTATTGGCGGTCACTGATCCCTATTTGATGATCCTGCTTGAAGAGGCGCAAGAGGAAGATGGTGCGGTTCGCCCTTTATTTAGAACCGATTTTCACCGCGATCTGTGTGTTGTTGAAGTGCAAGGGAGTCAAGTTGAAATCGCCTTGGATCAAGGAAGTATCAGTCATAAAGAACACAACCAATTAATTTCCGAGATTGAACTCGAGTTTAAGCTCGGTCATCCCAGTGTTATTTTTGATGTTTGTAGAGCCTTGATTGATAAATTTGGTTTGGTGCTTGATAGTGAAAGTAAAGCTGAACGCGGTTATCGCATGTGTACTAATCCTACCCCATACCTCAAAAGATTGGATGTAGTGCAATTAACGGCTAAATCGCCAGCCGAAGGTTCATTTGAAACGATTGCCCATACCGGGCTTGAGCATTGGCAACATTATATTAAACAGATTAAGCGTGAGGTGACAGTTGATAGCGTGTTACAGCTCAATCGAGCCTTGATGTTTATGCAGCATATGTATGCGGTATTTGCGCCACTAATCCCCCGCAATGCTTTAACAGAGCTGCGTAAAGACTGGCGCGAAATCACCAAAAATTTTGCCAAACTGCTTAAAGTTTCCTTAGAAATCAATTGGTTAAATAACGGTAAAATGTATGGTTTCGACTATCCTGAGTTAAAAGATTTTGAGCAAGGATTGAGAAATGCTTTCCGTACAGAGGGTGAACGGTTTGTCGAATATTTGCACACACCTTCTTATAATCTTAAATTACTGCATTTTTCGCGTTGGCTTTACTTAAAAGAATGGCGAAGTGTCGTTGAGTCAGAACAACATAGATTACAAAAAGAAATTTTCCCATTTGCCATTCGACAATTACAGCATCAACTGCTGGATCTAAAACGTCATTTGAGCGAAAAAGAAGCGTTGGACGAAAAGGATTATTTGAATTATTTGCCTAAGATGTATCGAACATTAGATATTGGCTTATTTTTTGGCAGTTTGTTCGACAGTCGAAAACGAAGAGCTTATCGTCAAAATTGGGTAGATTTGGTGGCTAATATTGAACTCTTTAAGCAACTGGACTTTATTCGTCAAGCGTTGAAGTCAGAACAAAAAGTCGATCAACGTCTTGAACAGATCGAGCAAGATATTCTTCAAGCTTTAGTGACAATGCGCCAGCAAGCATTTGAGCAAAACCCTTACTGGAATTAATTGAGGAGGCAATATAAAAGGAATTCTTCATAGCACCATTGATAAGGTTCTGAATTTAGCGAGCCTTGGAATGGATCATAATAATAAGAATCTTGCGCATATGTTACATGTGCAGATTGTGTTCTTGTTTGCTTTGTCAGGGATTGGACTCTCAATTTGTTTTTCCATTATTTACTACAAGATGGGTTTGGATGTCGTCGGAAACGTTCTAGTTTTCAGCATTGTAGTTGCTCTCATTTCAATTCTTTACCTCAAACGAACCTATCATGCGGAACTGGTTGCCCATATATTATTAATTTTATTATTTATCATTCTATTGACTGCTAATAATCAATTTGGGGGATTTGATAACCCCAATTTTTCGTGGTTTTTGGTGATTCCGCTTGCTGGTGGTGTGCTGCTAAAGCATTATTCCTCGTGGCTTTATACGCTGCTTATTCTGGGCATCATACTGATTTACTATTCAATGAAGGTTTCTGGGCAGGATTTCCCTAATCCACTAACCCCACAAGAGTTTGACTTTGTGACGATGTCCAATCGTATTGGATCTTTAGTGACCATTGCTTTCTTGATGATATTGACTCGCTACGAGCATCGAGCCAAAGAAAAAAATCTTGAATTAAAAGAAACGCAAATTTTTGAAATTGCAAATTTTGATAATTTGACATCTCTATCCAATCGAAGTCTTTTCGCAAGCAATTTTGAGCAAATGATTTCGCAGAGAAAAGATAACAAAGTGGCTTTATTATTTGTTGATCTTGATGCTTTTAAGTCTGTCAATGACAGTTATGGACATGGCGTTGGTGATGAATTATTGGTGCAAGTAGGGAAGAGATTTCGAGAGTTGTTGTCGCAAGATGACTTGATTTGTCGGCAAGGCGGGGATGAGTTTTTGATTGTTCCTATTGATAGAAAGCCAAATCAAATTAATAAGTTGTGCACTAGTATTATTCAAAAAATGTCGGAGCCATTTATTTTGAGTAATTGTGTAGCTCATATTGGTTGCAGCATTGGAGTGGCTTATTATCCGATTCACGGTAATACCTATGATCAGTTGATCTCTGCAGCTGATATTGCCATGTATCGAGCTAAAACTTTGGGTGGAGCTCAGTTCAAAGTGTTTCACCAGGATTATGCAAAGGAAGCTAGTTATAAAACATTGCTGTCGCATAAACTGCGCCAAGCCATAAACTTAGATGACTTGGAACTTTATTATCAACCTAAGTTTTCTGTAACGTGTAATAAAATCATTGGTTATGAAGCTTTGATTCGTTGGCATGACGGTGAAACTTTTGTTGAACCCGAGGCTTTTGTTCGAGTGGCTGAGGAGTTTTCTATCATTAGTCAGTTAGGCTCATGGGTATTGCACAACGCTTTTTCACAGCTTAGGACTTGGCTAGACGAGAAGAAAGACTTTCAGTCATTAGCCATCAATATTTCGGCTATGCAAGTATTAAGAGCCGATTTCATATCTGAGCTTTCAGATATGTGCCAATATTATGATGTTCCAGCGTCAATGATTGAACTTGAATTAACGGAAAGTATTTTTATTGATTATACCGAGCAAACGTTGAAAAAATTGGAGTTCTTGAGTGATATGGGCTTTAAGCTTGTGATCGATGATTATGGCACAGGCTACGCGTCGATTGGCTATTTAAGACGTTTTCCCGTTCATGCGCTTAAGATTGATAAAGACTTTGTGAAAGACATTGTTTCTAATGATGCAGATCGAAATATTGTAGCGTCAACAATTGATTTGGCTCATAAGCTGGGAATTAAGATGATTGCTGAAGGGGTGGAGAATGAGCAACAAATCGAATTGCTCAAAAAAATGGGCTGTGAAACCATGCAAGGGTTTTATTTTGGTAAGCCACAACCGGCATATAAATTAGATTTGTGAAGCAATATGTTTATGCTTTTGAGTGTTCAGAAACCTCGATTGCTTGTTTTTGCATCTCTTCAACGGTTGGTGGAATAGGGCAATCTAAACATTCAGCAATGGCTCGTAGTAATTCCACTTCTTCTGCTTTAACAATGTTATCTTCTTTGATAGCTTCTTCTAAAGCATTGAGTAATGGTTTTTTTAGCATCGGAGTGAGCTGATTTAGGCGCATTAAAGATTCATTAAAACTTTCTGCATCAAATTTGTTTTCAGATAGCGACATGGTATGCGAACTAAAACCAGCGCTTACTTGCGTAAACAACAGTTGTTTTTGTTCGAGTGTGTTGCCGCTAGAATGGACAACTGCAGAAATGACTCTTTGTAAGTCTTCACGCACAGGATCAAAACGGGTAATACGTTTACGCGACTGGGTTGAACCCTCGGTAAGGCTTTTTTTGAGTAAAGCATATAAAACATATTCAAATTGACTGACATGTTTGTCTAAATGAATAATTCTTTTGAGCAGTGAAAAGAAGTCCTTGCGCTCAGTTTCAGATAAGCGACGAATACTTGGAATTGAAATATCCAAAATAGCCAATCTCAGGTAACGCTTATCCTTGGTAATGTATTTGGCTAATTTTAACACTTGATGACGACTGTCATCGCCATAGACTTTTTGAATTTCTTGTAGAGATTCTTCTTCAATTTGACCATCATCACTGAGTAATAATGCAAAAATTAGATGCATTGCATGGGCAGTAGTATGGTGACCATGAGCAGCTGTTTTGAGTATCTCAGGCATTGCTAAAAGTAAGGCGCTGGCTGCGTGCATATGTAGAGTGGTAGGTTTTCCAACGGTATCAATCAGTGGACCGAAACCAAAGTCTTTTTTACGCTTAGCTTCACGTTCTTTGCGCAGAGCATCTTGTTCGGCATATCGTTGATGACGATCGGTTCTTCTATCTCGGCGATCTTTGAATTCACGCCAATGAGGCATGATGGCATCAAGGCGTTTTTCGATAGGAGGGTGAGTAGCTAATCCGCTGAAACTTAACTTGATGGGCTCAGCGATACACATATGGCTAGTTTCTTCGGCATGGCGATTGCTGAGTAAGGAACTTTGTTCACCAATCTTGATAAAAGCACCCGCTAAACCTTCATTATCACGTGCATACTGTACTGCTGATGCATCTGCCAAAAACTCTCTTTGTCGAGAAATAGCTGCTTTAATTAAGCGACCAAAGAACAAACCAATCGAGCCAATGATGTACATCGAAAGGCCTACTATTATCACTACGGCGATAATACCGCCACCTTCTTTATTATTGCTGCGCACATTGCCGTGACGAATACTACGCATAATAAAATAGCCTGCCTGACCGAGAATTAAAATACCTGCCAAAATGCTAATTAGCTTCACATTAATCTTCATATCAGCATTAAAAATATGGCTGTATTCGTGCGCGACTACACCTTGTAACTCTTGGCGATTAAGTTTTTCGAGCGCCCCGCGAGTGACTACCATAATGGTATCGGAAGTTTCTTGACCAGCCACAAACGCATTAATGGCTTCTTCTTGATCCATGATGTAAACAGTTGGTACAGCTGTGCCAGATGCGATTGACATTTCTTCAACTACATTCAGTAAGCGCTGCTCTAAACGATCATTGGTATCAGGTAAAACTTCTCGCGCATTGACCATTTGGGCAACAGCCTTGCCACCACCTCGCAGTTGTAGCCAGCGGAATCCGCTGCCGCCAGCGATCATGGTTAACGTCGCGCCAGAAGTGTAATAAAACCATTCTTGGTTAAACCAGTCGGTGAGTTGCAGCTGCATATAGTCAGTTGAGCTCATTTTCAAGGCGAAATAAGCAACTAGATTTAGCGCTGCAACGATCAGAATTACCGCTACAATAAAATAGAAAATAAGCAGCTTGGTTTTTTTCCGAGCTGCTTCTTGGTGTTCAAAAAAATCCATAATCTAATGAACTGATTGATTTAGTCGAACTTTACATCAACTCGCTTACGCGCTTCTGGCTCTTCTACTTCAAACAATTCTGCTTCTTGGAAACCAAAAGGATTGGCGATGAAGTTATTTGGAACCTGTTCGCGGTATGTGTTGTATTGCATAACCGCATCATTGTAGGCTTGGCGAGCAAAAGAAATTTTATTCTCAGTGGTTGCCAATTCTTCCATCAGCTGTTCCATAGTTTGATTAGCTTTAAGGTCTGGGTAAGCTTCAGATAAAGCAAACAAGCGCCCTAGTGCTCCAGCCAATTGCCCTTCAGCAGCATTTAACTTTTTCATAGCATCTGGATCGTCTGGATTTGCAGCAACACTTTGATTGGCGCTAACCGCTCCGTTACGAGCGTTGATTACTGCTTCCAAAGTTTCTTTTTCGTGCTTCATATAGCCCTTTGCAGTTTCAACCAAATTAGGAATTAAGTCATAACGGCGGTTTAATTGAACATCGATTTGGGCAAAAGCATTTTTGTAGCGATTACGTAGTGAAACCAGCTTGTTGTAGATCCCTACCGCAAAAAGCACCAAGCCGACAATAATAGCTAATACAATTAACATAGACATAGTTGAGACTCCTTCATCATTGTTATCTGCCAATCCTAGCAACGAATGGCTTTTGAATACAATGAAATATTGTAAAAATCTGTAATTAGTCCCAATATTTCAATGGCTTACTTTTACTCGTCTAGGGTAATATTGAGTAGATTACTACTGCTCAACGTGGCTGACTGTGCCATAATGATTTGAAAAAGAGAAAGTGGATTATTAACTGCAATAAAATTCAATGATAAACCAATCAATTCCCTCAGCATTATTACCGCTTGCGCAAAGTCGTTATAACCAATGGTTAGCGCGAATCGAAGAGCAGTCTCTGGCAGATGATGTGCCTATAAGTGAGACGCTTGCCACGCAAAAGGTACAAGAGTTATTGTCAAAAGTGCTGGTAGCCAGTGATTATATCCACCAGTGGGCGCTTAAAAAGCCACAATGGTTGTTACAAGCCGTTCAATCTCAAGAGGATTTACACGCTACACTACAGACACAGCACATTATTTTGGATATGGACTTAACGAGGCTTGAGGTTATATCTGAATACGAGATCAAGAGGCAATTGCGGCTACAACGCCATTATTGGATGTTAAAGATTGCAGTGGCTGATTTGATGCAAGTGTTTACTATTCGAGAGATTAGTTTGTTGCAGTCTTTAGTCGCTGATGCCTTAATTGCTGCTGCATATCAATGGAGCTTTCTTCATTCGAGCAAGCAATCCGGCGTTCCATTAGATGATAACGGACAAACACAGCAATTATTTGTGTTGGCGATGGGAAAACTAGGTGGCCGTGAATTGAACTTTTCATCGGACATTGATTTGATATTTTGTTTCCCGCGACAAGGTGAAACCAATCATCCGTCAAGACCTATAGAAAATCAAAAATTTTTTATGCGCTTGGGTCAGAAGCTGATTTCACTTTTATCTGACAATACAGCTGACGGCTTTGTCTATCGAGTGGATATGCGCTTACGCCCTTATGGACAAAGTGGTGCCTTGGTGGCTAACTTTAATGCGCTTCAGGATTATTATTTAGAGCAAGGTCGAGAGTGGGAGCGTTTTGCCATGATCAAAGCTCGAATGATTGATATTCAAACCGATGCCGAGGATTCTTGTTATGAGCAGCAAGCTCTAGCAAAAGAGCTTGATAATATTATCCGCCCATTTAGCTTTCGCCGATATATTGATTTCAGTGTGTTGGAGTCCATTCGACAATTAAAACAAAAAATCACGCGAGAACTGTTAAATAAAGATAATCAAGGCAATATCAAATTAGGCGATGGGGGGATTAGAGAGTTGGAATTTATTGTGCAAAGTCTCCAGCTCATCAGTGGTGGCCGCCAACCAGTCTTGCAAACCAAAAACTGGTGGAAGACTTTGCATGCGTTACATTCTCAGCAGTTAATTGAAACAAATGATGCGAACCAGTTGCAAAAGGCTTATGAATTTTTGCGAAAGCTGGAGAATGTTTTGCAAATACGCGCCGATCAACAAACACAGCAGGTGCCCAACGCAGTGCAAGAGCAAACCATTGTGGCTTTTGCTATGGATTATGATAGTTGGCAGACATTAGAAGCTGGGTTGAAACAGCATCTTAATGTGGTTGCTAGATTTTTTAAGGGATTATTTCATGATCCTCACCAAGAACAACAAATGTCTAGTGAGTTGCAGTGGATTAAATCACTGATAAATAATGATTTTGAGGAAGAGCAAGCAGAATCATTATCACAACAAGCAAAAATGTTGGGTTTACATGATGACATATTAGTTAAAGAGCATTTAGATAAAATTGCTCACTTTAGAGTTGAGTTTGCAGAGAAGAAATTAGGGTCAAGAGGCTTGTCTCGGTTAGAGCAATTGCTTCCGCATTTGATAGCACAAGCAGGCAAACAAAAAAATTATGCTCAAACCTTGCAACGGTGTCTTGAAGTCTTACAAGGAATTGGGCGGCGTAGTGCTTACTTTGAAATGTTAGCTGAAAACTTACCTGTTTTAGATTTTTTGGTTCAGCTGGTTGCGCGTTCTAGTTGGCTAGCAAAACAGATAGCGTTACATCCATCTTTGTTAGATGAGTTATTATTTCCTAGTAACTTTGGTGAGCAGCAAACAAAAAGCAGTCTCGCCAACCAGTTGCAGCAAGCAATGTTACGTATTGAGCCAGAGCAAATTGAGGAGCAACTGCTGGCGCTGAGTCGCTTTAAACAATCGAGTCAGTTCAAAATTGCCGCGGGTGATTTAAGAGGGCAGTTTGATATTCGTCAGGTTTCACAGCAGTTAACCGATGTGGCTGAAGTTATTTTAGAGCATTTGTTGTTAATGGCTTGGCAAGAAATAGGCCGTAAATACGGTTACCCTCAAGGATTGGAAGCTAATACAATGGGTGGATTTCTGATTCTGGGATATGGCAAGCTAGGTGGTGATGAGCTCGGCTACGGTTCAGATCTTGATCTGGTTTTTTTGTATGATGCGCAACCAAGTCAACAAACACAGATAATCAATGATAAGCAAAAACAGATTGATAATCATCAATTCTATACTCGTCTAACGCAGCGCCTTGTGCATTATCTTAATACTCGAACACAACAGGGAATCATGTACGAAGTGGATACTCGATTGAGACCCTCAGGGCGTTCAGGTTTGTTAGTTAGCCACATTAATGCTTTCGCTGAATATCAGCATAATGAGGCTTGGACGTGGGAGCACCAAGCGTTAGTAAGAGCGCGACCTGTTGTGGGGGATAAGAAGTTAGAATCACAATACTTAGCTATCCGGAGTGATATTTTGCACAAGGTTAGTCTGCAATCGAGTGCTGCAGACGGCAGCTCATTAGCAAATGATGTGGTTTCTATGCGCCATAAGATGCGTGAACATTTGGATAAAACTGATACTCAATATTGGGATATTAAACAAGGCAAAGGTGGCTTGGTTGATATAGAGTTTTTAGTACAGTTTTGGGTGTTAACTTACGCAAAAGAAATAAAGAGCAATAATAGCAATGAGCTTTTGCCTTTTAATAATATTGATTGGTTAGAATTATTGGCAAACCAACATTTTATTAAAGGTTCTGATAAAGATACTATGATGAATAGTTATCGACTGTTAAGACAAATTGCTAATGCTAAAACTTTGCAAAATCAAACTGCTGTATTAGAGTATGATGAGCATCAGATGCTGCGACAGGATATAATCTCGATTTGGCAATCGACATTTCCCCAAGTAGAAATAGAGTAGGCCTACATATTAGGCACTTTTATAAAGATTGATGAGGTAATAATTATGGATATAGCCGAGAAAAAGCAAGGCCAAGAACGTCAAAATACTAAGACGAGTCATGTTATTTCAGTTAGCCCAAAAGAATTACCTCTAAGTTGCCCTCGCCCAGAGCAAACTTTGTGGAATCAACACCCTCGTGTATTTATTGCAATTGAAAAAACGGGTAAAGCCATCTGTCCTTATTGTGGCAATCAATTTCAACTTGAAAATTAGTATAATTAATTAGGATTTAATAAATGACTGAACTGATAAACAAGCCTTGGTTTGTGGTTAAATTTGGTGGATCAAGTGTTTCTAGTTTGAAAGACTGGAACAATATCGTCAGTATCGTCAGTCAGCATCTTAGCAATGGCTATAAAGTAGCCGTTGTCCACTCAGCTTTTAAAGATGTTACCAACCAGTTAGAGCAGTTAGCAAAATTAGCGGTTAATCAATCCATTGACGAACCTTTGAACCAATTGCTTAACCGTCACCGAGCGATGGCGCATGAGTTAGAGGTTGATGCTAGGCTGCTTGATAAATGGTTTGATAATCTGACTCAAACTCTTGCAAATATTGCTAGCAAAGATAGTTTGTCCGCATGTGATCGTGCCGAAGTGGTTGCGCACGGTGAATTGTTATCATCAACCTTAGGCGCTGCTTTTTTGAAAAAGCAGTTTACGGATAAGTATAGTATTGAATGGATAGACGCGCGTGAGGTTTTGACTTCTAACGATGACGCCCCTAAGAATATCAGCGAGTGTTTTTTGAATGCAGTTTGTCATCCACGGCCCGATAGTGAACTTGTTAACCATTGGTCACAATATGACATTATCCTTAGCCAAGGCTTTATCGCGCGTAATCAAAATGGACAAACTGTATTACTTGGAAGAGAAGGATCTGATACTTCGGCGGCTTATTTTGCAGCAATAACTCAAGCGGAAAAACTACAGGTTTGGACTGATGTTGCTGGGATGTATTCAACGGATCCAAATAAAGTTGCTGAGGCAAAAAAAATTACTCACATAAGCTACAATGAAGCTTTTGATATGGCTGAGGCTGGTGCTAAGGTTCTGCACCCTCGTTGTCTGAGTGCAGTTATGCCTTATCAAATTCCTGTTGAAATTCGTAGCACGCACAATCCCGATGAAAGTGGAACTACCATTGATGGTCATTATGAAGAATCGAAGTGGGTTAAAGCGATTGCACTAAAACAGCAGATCCCTGTTATTACCTTGCTACTTGGTCGTCGTGGTCAGCAACCAGATACCTTACAAAAAGTATTTGCGACGATAAATCAGTTTGGTTTAAGTAGTGAGTTATTAGCCTCAACGAAAGAGTCTTTAGTGATGGCTATTGAAACCAATAATAGTTTGTATTCAGGGGATATTTTGAATGAGCTATCTGCGCAGTTAGCGGAAGTTTGCCGTAGCGTTCTAGTTTCAAGTAGCTCGATGATAACACTTATCGGTTGCCAAGCGAGTCAGGCTTTATGGCATTTGATGCAAATTGATGAAAGTCATATGCCGGAGCAATGGTTGTTGATGAGTCATACTTCTAGTGATCATCATTTGTCTATGCTGATTAGTGATGATGAGGGCTTGAATATTTTAAATGTACTGCATCGAAATTTAATCAAATAAAAAGCGAGCATTAAGCTCGCTTTGGTTTTAATTAATGTATTAATAATACGGATTTTCACCAGCCGCGTGTTCAGTAACATCTTTCACGCCTTTTACTTCAGGTACTTTCTCCATTAAGGTTTTTTCGATACCTTCTTTCAGAGTAACATCAACCATGCCACAACCTTGGCAGCCTCCGCCAAATTGTAATACTGCTATACCATCTTCAGTAAATTCAACGAGACTAACTTGTCCGCCGTGGTTGGCTAGTTCTGGATTGATTTCTGACTCAAGATAATACTTAATGCGATCTTCGGTCGGCGCGTCATCTGATACTTTGCGAGCTTTAGCATTAGGTGCTTTTAGAGTCAGTTGGCCACCTGTTTGTTCTTTTTGGTAATTAATTTCAGCTTCTTCAAGGTAAGGAGCACTTTCTGCATCAACAAAAGCAGAAAAACCATCAAATGGTAATTCGGTGTCATCATCTTCAACCGCATCGGGCGGGCAGTATGATACGCCACACTCAGCGTGGGAAGTGCCAGGGTTTACCACGAACACACGAATGCCAGTGTTTTCTTCTTCTTGCCCAGCTAATAGTCTACGGAAATGCTCTTGAGCGGCTTCTGAAATTGTAATCATCTTTCGATTTTGTCCAAAATGGCTTGATAAGTGAATTATAACCTATGTTAGGGCTTGCAGGTAACAATACAAGTCTTAGAATGGCATAATGCTTAAAAAAACAGCATTGAATAAATAACAAAGAATATTCAGTTGAACATGAGGCAATCTATGATTCGAATAATAACCTTACTAGTTGTAATGACATTGTCACTTGCTACAACCGCAAGCACCACTGATGCGGTACAGCTAAAGCCTTCGCTGAATTATTATTTTGATCAGTCCATTGATTATGATGATCAAATTATTACTCCTCAAGATGTGTTAGGTCATCAAGTAGGAGAATGGCATGTTCGTCCCGATCAATCGTTAGCTTTTTTTAATGCCTTGGCTAAAAGCTCCAGTAAAGTTGAAGTGAAGCAGATTGGTCGAACACATGAAAATCGTCCGCTTATTACTGCTTATATTTCTTCTCCTGAGAATATTGCTAAACTTGATGAGATTAAAGCTAGTCGTAGTAATTTGCAAGATTACCAAGGACCGACACTAGTTTGGCTGGGGTATTCTGTTCATGGCAATGAAGCAAGTGGCGCAAACGCAGCTTTGTTGGTGGCTTATCGACTGGCTGCCTCACAAGAGCCCTGGATCCAAGAGTTATTAAAAAACACCGTGGTTATGATTGACCCCATGTTAAACCCTGATGGTTTAGATCGCTTCGCCAATTGGGTTAATCGATATAAAGGCCAGCAACTTGTTGCTGATTCTGATTCGGCTGAACACAATGAAGAGTGGCCGCAAGGTAGAACTAATCATTATTGGTTTGATCTCAATCGAGATTGGTTGTTATTACAACATCCTGAAAGCCAAGCTAGAGTAGAACATTTTTATCAATGGCGACCGCATATTGTCGGCGATTTCCATGAAATGGGTACTAATGCGACGTATTTCTTCCAGCCCGGAGTACCTAGCAGGCAAAACCCTTTAACATCGCAACAAAATTTTGATTTAACCAATGAAATTGCAAAATATCACGCGCAAGCCTTGGATAAACTCGGAGCAAGTTACTATAGTAAAGAAAGTTTTGATGATTTCTATTATGGCAAAGGTTCAACTTTCCCTGATATCAATGGCGGTATTGGCATTTTATTTGAGCAAGCAAGCGCGCGAGGCCATCTCCAAGAATCGGTTCATGGTGATTTGAGTTTTCCTTTTGCCATTCGCAACCAAGTTGCTACCTCTTTTTCGACGCTCAAAGCCTCGCTTGAATTAAAAGATAATTTACAGCAATACCAAAAAGATTTTTTTTATGATTGGGTTTGGAAATCCAGTCAAGATCCAAATAAAGCAGCTATTTTTACCGCGCAGGATAAGGGGCGTCTACAAGAGTTATTGCGCTTACTAAATGCCCATCAAATATTAGTAGAGCAGTTGCAAGGAGATAGACGCTTTGTGAATAAGTTCTATCCAGCAGGAAGTTCATATGTGGTTAAGTTCAAGCAGCAGCAATATGGTCTGATCAAGGCATTATTTGAAGCCAGAACAGAGTTTAATGATAACACTTTTTATGATGTATCGGCATGGACGTTTCCTTTGGCATTTAATACCCAATATCAGTTATTAGATAAAAAGCAGTTACAGGGGTTGCCTTTAGTACCTATTGATAACCAGTCAGACGGCCAGTTAATGGCTGATGAAAAAGCCGTTGCTTATGTGATTGAGTGGAATGATTTTCGCGCTGCTACGGCATTAATTAGAACTCTTAAACAGCAATTCATTGCTAAAGTTTCTAATAAATCTTTCTCCTTGCCAGTTAATGGCGAGTTAAAAACCTTTTCCGCTGGAACCCTTGTTATTACTGTTGGTAATAAGCTTGAGCGTGAGCGTTTGGTGGAGCTCATAAAACGCGATATTTTACCGCTAGGAATTAATGTTTATGGAGCTGATACTGGTTTTAGTCAACAAGGTATTGATTTGGGAAGCCCTAGTTTAAGCTTGCTTAGCATGCCTAAACCATTGTTGTTGATAGGTGATGGAGTTTCTTCTTATGAAGCTGGCGAAGTTTGGCATTTGTTAGATACTCGTGTAGAAATCCCTGTTGCTATGCAATCAGCCGCTGATTTGGCTGACATAGATTTGTCTAAATACAGCCACCTATTGATGGTCAATGGCCGTTATCCTGCCTTGGATGAAAAGCAACTTGAGCGTTTAAAAGGCTGGTTGAATAATGGTGGAAACTTAGTTGCAACTCGTGGTGCCGTTCGTTGGTTAATAGATAATAAGTTGGTTAGCTTTGAGGTGTTAGAGGCTGAGCAGAGTAAAAGCACTCATAAACAGTTTGCCGAGCGTGATGATGCTTTTGCTGAGCATATCATTGGCGGCGCCATTTTCCAGACTCAGCTTGATAATAGCCATCCATTAACTTATGGCATCGAGTTAGACACTTTGGCTTTGACTAAGTCGGGAACTACGGTATTAAAACCAGCCAATCAAGATTTTGTAACAGTGGCTTCTTATACCCAAAATCCATTAGTGGCTGGATATTCGTCACAAACCAACATTAATCGGATAAAAAATACGCCTGCGATCTTGGCGCAGCGCTCTGGACGTGGCACTATCATAATGTTTAACGATAATCCTAATTTTAGAGGTTATTGGTTAGGTTCAATGCGTCTGTACATTAATAGCTTATTTTTTAATGGCGCACTGTAAATTATGATAAATTAGATCATTAGCTTATTTAGTTTAAGTGTTCTATTTAGTTTTTTTGACACAGTTATTTCAAAAGATAGGGAACAGCAATGTTACGAGCAATTCAGATTAGCTTGATTACACTAGTACTTTTCATGGTTGCATATGCTTCAAATGCTGCGAGCTGGGCAGAAATTGAAGGTAAAAGCCGTAAAGTAAAAGGTTTCATGCCTTACTATATTAGTATCAGTCAAGGCAAGGTGTGGTTGGAAGTCAGTAATCTGAATGAACCTTTTATTATGTATACTGGCCTGCCTTATGGTGTGGGTTCCAATGATATCGGGCTTGACCGAGGCCAGTTGGGTGAAAGTCGTCTTGTGCAGTTTGAACGCTACGGCGACAAACTTCTATTAAAGCAACTGAATACACGCTACCGCGCCGATACCGATAATCAAGCTGAAAAAAACTCTGTGCAACAGGCCTTCGCAAGCTCTGTTCTGTATGGTTTTACTATTGAAGCTCGCTCAGGAAATCGTTTCTTAATTGAGTTAACGCCCTATTTGTTAAATGATTTACATGGTGTTTCTGCACGTTTAAAAGCAACTCAGCAAGGAAGTTTTTCTGTCGATCTTTCGCGTTCAGTGTTGAATACTGATAAAGCAAAAAACTTCCCGCAAAACACCTTTTTTGAGTCAGTGTTAACATTCAAAGGTTCTGATGCAGGCAATTATGTGAGTCAGGTTACGCCTGCGCCTAATGATTTAACCGTTCATCAGCACTTACAATTCGTCGCTTTACCTGATGATAACTATCAACCACGAGAGTTTCATCCAAAGAGTGGTATGTTTGAATTAACTTACGCAGACTATGCTACGCCGCTGGGTGAACCGCTGGAGAAGAAGCTTATCTATCGCCATCGCATAACTAAGGACAAGGATGGTAAGGTTGAACCGATTGTTTATTATCTCGATCCTGGAGCTCCTGAGCCGGTAAAATCTGCTTTATTGGATGGTGCACGCTGGTGGGCGCAAGCTTTTGAGGCAATTGGTCTTGAAAATGCTTATCAAGTTGAGGTGCTGCCAGAAGGCGTAGATCCGTTGGATGTGCGTTATAACGTGATTCAATGGGTGCATAGAGCGACCCGTGGTTGGTCATATGGTTTTTCAGTATCCGATCCAAGAACGGGTGAAATTTTAAAAGGGCATGTGACTTTAGGATCGCTGCGTGTGCGTCAAGATTTATTGATCGCCAATGCTTTAACGGGAATTTATGGTAAAAATGGCGATCAAGATGCTGCTCTGCAGATGGCTTTGGCGCGTATTCGCCAGCTTTCTGCGCATGAAGTTGGCCATACTTTAGGGTTAGCGCATAACTTTGCATCAAGTCCAAATAATCGCGCTTCAGTAATGGACTATCCGCACCCATTAGTCAGCTTAAAAAATGACAAGATTTCGTTAGATAATGCTTACGCTACCGATATTGGTAAGTGGGATATCGAAGCCATTCGTTATGCTTATAGTGAGTTTGAGTCGGCTGAAAAAGAAGCTGAGGGGTTAGCTAAAATTATTAAGGATGCATCAGCACAAGGTCTAAGCTTCATTTCTGATCCGGATGCTCGCCCACAAGGAGGCGCTCATCCAGCGGCACATTTATGGGATAATCAGTCTGATCCTGCGGATGAATTAACTCGAGTATTACAGGTTCGTGAAAAGGCATTATCAAACTTTGGTCATCATAATCTAAAAAATGGCGTTCCTTATTCTGAGCTGGCTGAAACATTGGTTCCACTTTACTTATTCCATCGTTATCAAACAGAAGCCGCAGTTAAGTTAATTGGTGGTGTTAATTATGAATATAGCGTAAAAGGTCATAGTTTCCGACCGATTAAAGCGGTTGAACAAGCCAAACAAGAAGCTGCATTAGAAGCAGTATTAAGCACATTAAGTGTTGAGCAATTGACGGTACCTAACTCCATTTTGAGTCTTATTCCACCGAAAGCTTATGGTTTTTATAAAAACCGTGAAAGTTTCCCAAGCTATACAGGCTTGACCCTTGATCCTGTCTCAATGGCAGAGGTAGCGGCGCAACATAGTTTACAGTTGCTACTGAATCCTCAGCGTCTGGCTCGTGTTTTGCAACAACAAACTGAAAATCCTGAGCAGCTTAGTGTTGAAAAAATAATTAATGACTTGTTGGCCACAACCTTGCGTAGTAATGAACAGCAAGGTCTAGCGGAGTTAATTCAGCAAAGAGTTGATTATTTGACCATGATGCAATTATTGCGTGTAGCTTCAGATCAAACTGCTTCGCCAGAAGTGCGAGCACATTTGCACAGTGAAATTGGCAAATTAAACGGCTGGTTAGTCACGCAGGCAAAACGTAATCCTGTACGTTTTTTATGGCTGAAAGATTTAATTGAGCAATATTTAGCGGGCGAACTTGAGTTAGAAAAAAGCGAGCCGCTAGCTATTCCGCCGGGCTCGCCGATTGGTTAACGGCTTTTTGCGAATGGAATCATCTTCCTAGGAGAGATGTTAGAAAGATTGGGGCTTGTTCGCAAAGTGTAGTGGGTTGGGGTTAACGCCTACAAGCCTGAACCAAAACTGATGTTGTACTTCAATAAAAGTCATAAAAGCTGGCTGAGAGAAGTGAGTCTCGGTATGAGGAGGTAACTAAGTTATTCACTTAGAGCCTTTCACTTAGGGGGATGAGGTCATTCCGAACTTCCCCCAGCCAGAAAACTTTACCTTTACCAGCCTAGTACGGCACCTAAAATAATGCCTGCTGCTAATGGTTCCCAATACCTATGGTGGCAATGACGCGTGTGCATATGACCGCGTGGGTATGGGTGGTAATATCCGCCGTAATAGAACCAATCTTGGCCTAAGTAATATACCGACACTGGATAACTACGGTAGCGTGGATAGTCATAATAGCTGCTGTAATGGCGGTGCTTAGGATAAGGGCGATAATGATCGCGATAGCGGTTATGGCTACCATAATGACGATCATGTCCACGCGAGTCGCTGTGGCGATGGCCGTAACGGCGATCACGATCGCGATGATATAATCGATCTTGACGCTCTTGATAGCTACGATTGTGTGCTTCGCGACGATCGTCTCGCCTATCACTTCTTCGCTCGTAAGCGCGATTAGAATGTTGTTTTTGCGATTGCGCTTGTACTTGATGGTTTGACTTTGGGCCATGATGCTCTTTAGCAACGGTCACTTGGGACAAACCAAAGCCAAGCGCAAGCGCTAATGCTGAGGTAATCACTTTATTCATGGCGAACTCCTTGAGAATCACTATAATTAACCTTGAAAGTGTTAGATCGAGCATTTACTCAATCAAGTCTTCCGTTAGGGTTAATGTACGCGGCGTTAGCTGAATTGAGACTGAATGTTTCTTAGGGTTGTCTATTTAGGGGTTAGAAAGGAATATCAATTGAACATTAAATTATTAGAAATCAATGAGATAGAAGAGTTTGTACCGCACTTTGATAGTTATCGACAACGTTATAAACAAGACTCTGAGGTTGAGAGAATTAGTGAGTTTTTGCGCCATTTGCTAGAAAAACAGGCAGCTAAAATATTTGTGAGTTATGAAAGTAGTGAAGATCAACAGCATATGACAGGCTTTGTTATTCTATATCCTTCCTATTCGAGTATTGGCTTGGCGCCGATTTGGATTTTGAACGATTTTTATGTTTTTGCTGGAGAGAAAAAGCGTGAAACTGCCAGAGCTTTGCTGGATCAAGCGGCAAAGTTGTGTAAGCTAACTGATGCGATCCGTATCGAAGTCACTACGCGTAAAGAAAACTATCGCTTGCACAAGTTGTATAAAGAGTATGGATTTGAAAAAGATTATAAATATGACTATTACTTCTTGCGTATTGACCGTCAAGAATCAGCATCTAAAATGTTGAAATAAAAGAGGTTGTGATATATTTAGTAAATTTTATAGAGGATGAGAATAATGAGAAAAATAGGGCTGTTATTTTGTGTGTGTATAGTTTTAGCAAGTTGTGAAAAGCAAGAACAAACACTTACACAAGACGAGATATATGCAAAGGCAATTTTAGGCTCTTGGGTGGTCAGCAAACTGGATAAAAGTTACGGCACAAAAGGAGGTATATCCACTTATTTTGATGATGGCACATTGACTCATATTGGATATAAAACAGGAAAGTGTGAAGAAGTGGTTCAAGACTTGAAAGGCCATTGGCGAATTGAATCTCAGCAACTCATCATTGAGTTAATGAGTGGTCAAAACAAGCTGACTATTGTTGATAAGATAGAGCTATTGTCAGGCTCTAAAATGATGTTAAAAGCAAACGATGGTACAATGCTTCACCGCTCAAAGAGTAGTATTTGTCTTTAATCAAACTGGATATGTGCCCAATTGCGGCGCTGCCAAAGCCAAATAAAGGCGGCCGTTTGTATCACACGATAGACTGCATAAGAGAACCATATGATCAATAATCCGTAGCCTAGATGCGGACCAAGATACCAAGCAACAGGCAAGAATAGAGCCCATTGAGTAATCAAGGATACGTACATGGTGGGCTTGGTTGACCCCGCGCCATTCAAAGCATTAAGAAAGACTAACCCAATTGCGTCTATCATGATGATCAAGGCTGATAGTTTGAAAGGATAGTGAGCGGCTTGTAATGCTTCTGGTTCTTTTAAGAATATTCCCATGATTGGGTCGGTAAACACATAGAACAGGATCCCCAATCCTACGGCAAAAATCAGCGCCATTTTCGCGACATCCCAACCCCACAAATAAGCATCATGTTTGTCTTGTCGACCAAGTGCTTGCCCGACAAGAGTGGCAGCGCCTATGCCTAACGCGATACAAGGCAAAATAGCCACTAGCATGACGTTGGTTATGGCGTTAGCTGCGGCTAGTTCATCGGTTCCAACTTTACCAATAATCCAGAATAATGCGGTAAAACCGCCTGCGAAAAAGAGCTGTTGCAATGATGCTGGGAAAGAAATCTTAAAGATTGACTTTATGGTTGGCCATTTAGCCAAATGCTCAAGATAGCCAAAATGTTTGGTGTGGCGTTGGGCAAGATAATGATAGTAAAGGCTTCCTAACCCCAGCGATACTGAGGTACCAATGCCGGCGCCTAGCGTTCCAAGCTCTGGAAAGCCGAAGTTACCGAAAATTAAACAGTAATTCAGCACAATATTGAGTGAGTGCATGATCAATAATGTGCGTAGGTAAAACTTAGTTTGTTTGATGGCACTCCAATAGCTGCGGTAACTAAAGTTTAAGCCAATGGCTAAAATGCCAGCAAAACGTGCTTGCAGATAAGGCACTCCTTCACGTAGTAGCTCAGGATCATTGTTGAGTGCACCAAGAATTTTTGGCGCTAAGAAAAATAAAATGATGCTGGTCGGCAAAGCTAATAGGGTAATAATCAGTAAAGCAGCATTTAACGGATAAGCCGCTTCGCTGTCTCGGCCTTCGCCCATACGGCGCGCGACCATAGCCTGTACGCCAGAAGCAAAGCCCATGAAAAAGGCAACCGCCATGAAGTTGATGAATCCTGCTATACCAATGGCGGCAATTGCTGCGCTGCCTTGGGTGCCAACCATTGCTGCGTCCACAAGATTGAGCACATTTTGCGAGATCATTCCGCCCACGATTGGCAATGAAATATGCAATACCTGTTGTGAACGGTTTTTATTAAGCAAATGAGTATCCTAGACAAGGCCAATGCTGGCTTTATGGCTTGCCAGCATTGTATCAGGTATTAGTCAAAGGGCGAGCAGTAATTCATAGACAATCACTGCTTAGATAATTAGGATTATTATTCTAAAATTGGACGGGCATTGGTCGGCTGAACTGGTCGATTATTGTTGCCAAACATATTTTGTAGTTTGCCTATTTGTCCACTCGATGCAGTAAGCGGTTCTTTCATCACTAACCAGCGTACACCCTCAGTACAAGGTGGAGTAGTCAGAGAGCCATTATAACGATAATAGTCGTCCTCATCAGGAATAAGTGTATTTAAATCAAATGGTTGCGGTACAGAGTTAGATTGACCGCTAGCTGACGGAATAAACGACCATAGTTGGGCTAGGTCACGGTTTAACTCATCTTCGTTGAACAAAACTGCAACTACAGCCAAGTTGCCGTTTTCATCGGCATGCACTAAATGTGCTTCCATTGGGAAGCTATCACCATCAATAGTGTGCTCGCTTGGCGTGTGGAAATGAATTTGCTTAAGCGCAAAGTCAATATCATCAACTTCAATGCTGGCGCCTGAATTAATGTTGAATTGGGCGCTATGTCCAGTATTTTCAATAGTTCCAGTAGCAGCGCCATAGCTTTCATCAAAGCCATCCAAATCAGCTTCAATCATATTATCAATATTGAGCGGAGATTGGTTTTTGCCTAACGAGCAAGTTCCGCCCCAATTGGCAGATTGTTGATAATTCCAGCTTTCAGCCGCTTGGCTGTATGGTGAGTGAGTGAGTGCGATACCACACACAAAGACTGTTAACAAAGAAGAATAAAGACGCACAATAAAACCTCAAAACTTATATTTATAAGGTTTAATGTTGTAACAAAGCCGTCTATCGAAGTAAAGCCATTAGGCTCAGTTCGCTACATTTGTCATAAATATTGAGACAATTGTAATCTAAACAAACCCGATATCAATGCTAGGTTTTGGCTAAGCACCAAATATCGACTCGCTCAACGCCATGCTTTTTGCATAGTTTGCTTGCTTCATTAATGGTTGAGCCTGTAGTGACCACGTCATCGACTAGAGCAATATGTTTGGGGAGTGAATCTAGTATTTGAAAAGCGCCTTTTAAGTTTCTACGTCGCTCAACTGCTTTTAGGCCGATTTGATGAGGTGTGTTTTTGATTCTGGTAAGTGAGTGCGCATCAATATTAATCCCGATGCGGTGCTGTAATTGTTGCGCAATCAATAAGGATTGGTTAAATCCACGCTCTTGTAGGCGCTTGCGGTGTAATGGGATTGGAAGAATAAGTTGCGGCAGTTGTTCCTCTTTATAGGCCATTATTACGCTTTGACTTAAACAATAGGATAAGCTTTTTATGAGGTGCAATTGGCGATTGAACTTCATTTGACTCATGGCTTCATCAATTGGCGAATGATAGTCAAAGGCAGCGATAAGTCTTTGATAATCAGGTGGTTTTTTAAGGCATGATCCACATAATGGTTGCTTGCAAGTCAGGCTGTTTCCACATTGCTGGCAATAATACCCCGTACGAATGAGTTGCGACGAGCAACTGTTACAAATGCCTGTTTTCGGTGAGCTTAACTCGCAAAAAGAGCATCGAGTAAGCCCGCTTTCATTGGATAATAGGTCATTCGACAAATAGTCATGGGGCAGATAAATAGAAGATTCTGTTGCTGAGATATTTCTAGTTATTTTGCTCTGTATCAGCGTAGACAATCGCTTGATATAATTGTAAACCATAATTCCCTTTGTTTGGTTGACAGTTGTTAGTTTGCAGGTACACTTGCGCCAAGATTACATCTAATATCAAATTCCGATTTTGATCAGTTTAGGCGGGTGATTTCATTATAACAAACTCCAGCACAAAGCTCATCATTCGTATTAGAGCGGCTAGCAAGGTAGATAGCAATGACTGATATAACGCAAGCAGACACAGCACACACAAAATCATTGGCTTACTTGAACAGTGGAGCTATTCGTAATGACTGGGCTTTAGCAGAAATAGAGGCAATCTATAATCAGCCTTTCAATGATTTATTATTTGCTGCGCAAACCATCCACCGCAAAAATTTTGACCCTAATCAGGTACAAACCAGCACTTTATTGAGTATTAAAACTGGCGCTTGCCCAGAAGATTGTGCCTATTGTCCACAATCAGGCCATTACAGCACTGGATTGTCAAAAGAACAATTAATGGCGGTCGAAGAGGTGGTACAAAAAGCACAGCAAGCAAAAACCAATGGTGCTACACGTTTTTGTATGGGCGCGGCTTGGCGTTCGCCGCGTGAAAAAGACCTTGATGTGGTCTTGGAAATGGTGCGCCAAGTGAAAAGCCTTGGCTTAGAAACCTGCGTGACTTTAGGCATGTTAGATGGCGATCAAGCTCAAAAGTTAGCTGAAGCAGGTTTGGATTACTACAACCACAATTTGGATACTTCGCCAGAATATTACCAACAAATTATTACTACGCGCAGTTACGAAAATCGTTTGGATACACTGCAGAATGTGCGAGATGCTGGCATCAATGTGTGTAGTGGCGGTATCATTGGTATGGGTGAAAAAACTCAAGATCGCTATGGTTTATTACAACAATTAGCTAATATGCCTGAGCATCCGCAATCGGTACCTATCAATATGTTGGTTGCTGTTGAGGGAACTCCACTAGGTAAAGTTGAGAAATTAGATTCTTTGGATTTTGTGCGTATGATTGCTACAGCACGAATTGTCATGCCACAATCTTATGTGCGCCTTTCAGCTGGTCGTGAAGATATGAACCAAGAAACCCAGTCATTGTGCTATTTTGCTGGCGCCAACTCAATTTTCTATGGTGAAAAATTATTGACCACCGCTAATCCTGAAGCTGAAGCAGATATGCAGTTGTTTAAGCGTTTAGGTATTACTCCAGAAGGACATCAAGTAGCTGCTCAGGAAATGGATGCTGAACAAGCATTACTCAATCAAGTCGCTGAGCCGAAGGCTGCACAATTTTACGATGCTACAGCGCCGCGAGCCTAAGCCCGTTAACGGTTTTTAATATTAGTCATTATGTGGCATAAGCTACAACAGCGCGTTGAACAAAGACAAGCTCAGTCGTTGCTGCGTCAACGGCTAACTGTTGCTTCTGCGCAAAGTTGCGAACTGAAGGTTGAGGGGCAAGGTTATCTCAATTTTAGCAGTAATGATTATTTGGGCTTGGCTAATCATCCAAAAATGATTGAGGCAATGCAGCACGCGGCTAAAGATTATGGTGTTGGCGCTGGTGCTTCACATTTGATCGTCGGCCATAGTCATCACCACCATGCTTTGGAACAAGAGCTAGCAGATTTTGTTGGCGCAGAAAGAGCCTTATTATTCTCTACGGGTTATATGGCTAATTTTGGTGTTTTAACGAGCTTGCTCGATAAACAAGATTTGATTGTACAAGATAAGTTAAATCACGCTTCCTTGATCGATGGCGGCTTGGCCAGTGAAGCTAAAATGCGTCGTTATGCTCATAATGACACCGAAGCTTTACAAAGACAGTTACAAAGCCCCTTGTCAACAGACACCAACTCAACATTTGAAACTAAGCTAGTGGTTACTGATGGTGTCTTTAGTATGGATGGTGATATTGCGCCATTACAGTCGATTCATCAGGTGTGTCAACAAACGTCAGCCCAATTAATGGTTGATGATGCGCATGGTTTTGGTGTGTTAGGTCAGCAAGGCAAAGGCACTGTGTCGCATTGTGGTTTGCCATCGTGCGATATTTATATGGCGACTTTAGGCAAGGCGTTAGGTGGCTTTGGCGCTTTTGTAGCAGGATCAAGTTTATTGATAGAAAGTTTAATTCAGTTTGCTCGTAGTTATATTTATACCACCGCGATGCCACCAGCAATAGCCGCTGCAAATCGAATGGGCTTGAAACTATTGCAGCAAGAAGATTGGCGACGTGAACAGCTCAATAAGAATATTGCTTTATTCAAACAACTTGCCAAACAAGCGAATTTACCACTGATGCAATCGGATACAGCTATTCAACCTATTTTGTTGAAATCTAATGAGTTGGTTGCCAAGGTGAGCGCAGAATTAAAACAGCAAGGTATTTTGGCGTTGGCTATTCGTCCTCCAACGGTTCCCGTTAACAGTGCGCGATTAAGGATTACCCTTACTGCGCAGCATAGTGAAGAGCAGATTGTTCGTTTGGTTGAGGTTTTGCAAAAGTCTGTGCAGGTTGTTAGTAAACAAGTTGCCAATCAGACCTATGAACTCTAATGTTATTAAGTTGAAAAAGTGATGAGCAAATTAAAACCTTACATTGAATCAATTGGTCAAGGTACTGACTTGGTGTTATTACATGGCTGGGGATTACACTCAGGTATTTGGGAGTTATTGGCTGACGATTTATCCTCTGATTTTCGCCTGCACTTGATAGATTTACCGGGTTTTGGCCGCTCGCCAATTCCAAATGATGATTACAACTTGCAACTGTTGACGGATCAGGTTTTAAGTGTTGCGCCAGAGAAAGCTCATTACTTAGGCTGGTCACTTGGTGGAGTTATTGCTAGTCAAATTGCTATCCAACAGCCTGACCAAGTCGATAAATTGATTACTGTGGCTTCTAATCCAAAATTTGTCGAAGCCGACGACTGGAATAGCGCTATGAAAGCCAACATTATGGACAGCTTTTGTAAGTTTTTGGAAGAGGATTATCAAGGCACCATTATACGTTTTTTAGCCATTCAAGCGATTGGTAGTGAAACTCAGAAAGAAGATATTAAGCGTTTACGCGATACGGTCTTTATTCATGGAATGCCAGCGACTAAAGCGCTGCGTGGTGGTTTAGCGATGCTCAATGATATTGATCTGCGTGGTCAATTGCACAAGATTCAAGCTCCAATGCTCAGATTATACGGACGTTTAGATTCGCTGGTGCCTAACAAAACGGCAGAGCAGGTAGCGCAGTTAATTCCGCATAGCCAACATAAAATTTATCCTAAAGCGAGCCATGCTCCTTTCTTATCGCATAAAGAAGAGTTTGTGCAAGATATTAAACAGTTTTTAAGTGAATAAGTTAGATAACCATTAAAATCATTAATATAAAAAAGACATGATAAATTCAATTGTACAAAATGACATTGCTCAATCTTTTAGCCAGGCAGCTAAAAGTTATGACCAATCGGCATTTTTTCAGCGAATAGCGGGTGAGCGCCTAATGGAGCGTTTGGATTACTTTAAGCTAACCCCAAAACATATTCTTGATTTAGGGTGTGGTACTGGTTATTTCTCGCGTCAATTAACGAAGCGTTATCCCGATGCACAAGTGACTGGTGTGGATTTTGCGCAAGGAATGGTACAATGGTGTCAACAGCAATCGCAAAGTGAAACTTATTTATGCGCTGATGCGTGTCAGCTACCATTTGAGTCTAACAGTGTTGATCTCATATTTTCAAATCTGACGTTCCAATGGATTGAAGACCTGCCACAGTTATTTCATGAACTGAATCGTGTGATAAAGCCAAACGGCTTGCTGCTTTTTACAACACTGGGCCCTGATACTTTATACGAGCTAAAACAAAGTTGGGCAGCTGTAGATGATTATAAACACGTCAACAACTTTCTTGATATGCACCATGTAGGCGATGCTATGTTATCAGCAAAGATGCTTGACCCTGTGGTGGATAGCGAACCGGTGGTCATAGGTTACCAGCGAGTTACCGAGTTAATGCGTGATCTTAAAAACATTGGCGCACACAACCTCGATCAAAAACGCAAATCAGGTTTAACCAGCCCGCGTCAGCTTAAACAGCTAGAACAACATTACCAGCAGTTCAAACTGGAAGATGGTCAACTGCCTGCAACCTATGAGTTGGTGTATGGCCATGCTTTTGCTACTGAGCATCAAGCGGCATCGGGTTACCACGAATATTTATTGGATTTAATTGAGCAGCAGGCTTGATATTTAATTAATTCTTACTAATAGCAAAGTTGTTTAGCTTTTCTTTTGCTTATTGGCGAAAGTAACTACTTTTTCGGCCAATTCTTTTTCTTTTTCAGCTACTAGCTCTTTGACATTGCGCATTTGCGCATCGTGTAAAAAGTCGCGCAAAGTTTCAAACTCGGTACGATAAAAATCACGTTCATCACGCAAATTATCAATGTTCTTACTCAATGTCTGATTGGCTTGCACTAAACGCTTATGGCTTTTCTTGAGGTGATCAAATTCGGCTTGGTAGTTAGATTTGAAACTATCCACTTCATGTGCTGCATCGCTTTGAATACCTTTGATTTTATCTTCGTAATAGTCTTTCTGTTGCTGTATTTCAACGTCCATCTCGCGTTTAGTATCGGCGATGGATTGTAATGCTTGAAGGTAATTCTTTTGCGACTCTTCGTAATTGGTTAATGTTTTTTCATGGCGTGAGTTCAAAGCTCGATTATCTTGTTTGAGCGCCGTATGTCGTTCTGAAAGATCTTGCAGTGAACTTTTAATTTGATCGTGAGTATCTTGTAGTTCGCGGAGTAATTTGGCCTTATTGGCGATGTTTTTAGTATTTTCGTCAATGACCTGCTTCATTTCATCGTTTTTGGATTGCAGTTGTTGAACCAGCGCATGTTTCATCGCTGCCATAATCACAGCAACGGTTAGAACGCCCAAAGCGACAATCCCTAAAACTAGAATCATGGTATTGCTTGATAAACCTTCCATCGGTATCCTTTGCCATTAACTATGCCGCTATAGCGATTCATTGCCTATTAGCGGTTTTACAAAAACAGATTACTCTGAAGCTACTTGTGGAATTCCCACAAACTTTGCATGAGTATAGCTTAATCATAGCGCATAGTTTGTGCGAGGCATAACAAATTGAAAAAATTTACAAATGGTTTATTCATTACAGGGACTGATACCGAAGTTGGAAAAACCTTTATAACTCAATGTGTTATAAGAAAACTAACTAAAGATGGTAAAAGAGTTGCGGGCTTAAAACCGATTGCTTCTGGAGCCGAATGGATTGAAGCACAGTGGCAGAATGAGGATGCTTTAGCATTACAGCAGGCCTCTAATGTTGAGTTGTCTTATCAAGAGATTAATCCTTTTTGTTTTGAGCCTGCCATAGCGCCTCATATTGCTGCAGAGCAAGCTAATCAGATGTTGAGCGTTATTTCCCTACAAGAAGCTTTGGCTGCTCCAAAGGCTGATGTCACGGTCATTGAAGGTGCTGGTGGTTGGTTAACGCCACTTAATCAGCATGAAACTTATGCTGATTGGGTTAGCTTGAATCAGTTACCCGTTATTTTGGTGGTTGGTATGAAATTAGGATGTCTCAATCATGCTATGTTGACGGTTGAAAGTATAAAAAGCCGAGGCTTATCATTTGTGGGCTGGGTGGCTAATTTTTCGCAGAAGGAGATGGTTGTTGCGGAACAAAACTTAGAATGGCTGAATGCCAATATTCAAGCCCCATGTCTGGGTGTCATACCTTACCAACCATCAACCAACGATTTATCGGGAGTTGAAGCGTTACTGGATCTGCAGGTTTTGCTCTAAAGCTACACACTGGTTTTGTTGGCAAGCAACGCTCGGCTTAGGTGTTGCAACACAAATCCCCATAATTTGATTTTCAGCAAAATAATCTTGAATTTTTTTCTTATACGCTTGATTCAAGGCTGAAAGCACCTTGGGATCAGAAACCTTGTTTGGAGCATAAGGCAAGTAACTGTCAGGGCCACCACAAGGTCTCGCTCCAACAGGAAGTAAATCGCAATCACTAACTTGCTGACAGCTTTTGTCTGCAATCATAGCCTCAATGTTTTGAAGCAGTTGCTGAGCTTCCATCTTTGAAATATCTTGGTTTGCTGTTTGTTGAGGGCTTTGAGTAGGGTTATTGGTTTGTTCATTAGGTTGCGCGCAAGCCTGTAATGAGGTAATCAGAGCGATGAATATGAATAGTTTTTGCATGGCTATATTGGTAAGTGTTAAACATGACTTGCCGCTAGCTTAGCCTTGCAGTAGTATTTGGGTCAATGGATTTTACGGCTCTTTACATTATAGCTGTAGCTATTTGGCAATTGTGGTCTGATCGGTTGCAAACTAACAATAAGCGCTTTCAATTATAAATAATTATGAAACCTGGTAAAAAAGGCTTGGCACGAATCATTGCTGCTACTCGCTATTCTTGGCAAGGGCTGGTCGCTGCTTGGAATAATGAGGCTGCGTTTCGTCAAGAAGTGATATTAATCATACTACTGATGCCTTTGGCGTTTATTATAGGAAAGTCGGCCAGTCAAATTGCTATCATGGTGTTATCACTGGGCTTGGTTCTTATTGCAGAATTGGCTAACTCGGCTATAGAAGCAGTGGTCGATCGTTTTGGTGGTGAGCAGCATGAATTGTCGGGAAGAGCTAAAGATATAGGCTCGGCCATGGTTTTAATTTCTTTATTATTCAGTTGTATTACTTGGCTAACCATAGTCTATTATAATTATTTCAAAGTTGCTTTCACCTGATTATTGGTCCAATAAACCTCTTATTACACTTTATCACTTGCTGTTTTTAACGATAAATTGTTGCATTAATTGACAAGCATAAGACCAACTTTGCTCAGTAGTCATCGCAGAGCGCTTCAAAGTTTCTAAACTATGATTGCCGTCTTCAATCCATTGCACTTCTATGTTTTTTGATAATTCATAGTTTTTAACTTCCGCAGGCTTACCAAAAGTATCTCGCGTGCCTTGAATAATAAGACTTGGCGTGTGTAAATTGGTTAAGTGCTCCGTGCGTGTATTTTCAGGTTTTCCTGGCGGGTGAAATGGATAGCCAAGACAAATTAAGCCAGCTACTCCCACTTCATCTGCAATTAAGCTTGCTACTCGACCACCCATTGATTTACCACCAATAAACAGAGGTGTTCCTACAGGGACTTGCTCGATCTGTTGCTTAAAAGCTTCAATCAATTTAGGCATACGATCTGGAGGTGATTTCTTGCCTGTTTGTTGGCGGCGCAACATATAGGGAAAATCGAAAGTTTTGACTTCAATCGCATCATTTGCCACGGATTGTTTGAAATGTTGCATAAATTCAGAGTTAGAATCTGCGCCAGCACCATGTGCCAAAAGTAAAATTGATTTCTTCATATTAAGTTGTTTCGAGAATTTAATCGTATACAGAGCTTTTATTCGTGATCGGTTTTGTTACACTAGACGCAACTTGAAAGTAAAAGCATAACAAAATCATTAATTAATGCCAGCCAAAGCGAAAAAAGTAGTTTCTAGTAACCTTTATCAAAGACCTTTCCTCAAATGGGCTGGTGGAAAATACCGCTTATTGCCTCGAATACTAAAGGTTTTACCGCAAGGAAATAAATTGATTGAACCTTTTGTTGGCTCTGGGGTTTTATTTCTAAACACCGACTATGATCGTTATTTGTTAGCGGACATCAATCCTGACTTGATCAATTTGTTTAATGATCTGAAAAAAGGCAAGCAACAATTTATTGATTACTGTTCGACCTTTTTTACCGAACAGTACAATAGCAGCAAAAAATTCTATGAGTTGCGCGAATATTTTAATCAACTTGAGGCTGGGACTGAGCGCTCTGCTTTGTTTGTGTATTTTAACCGCCATGGTTACAACGGCTTATGTCGCTACAATCGTTCGGGTGGTTTTAATGTGCCATTTGGCCGTTACAAACGACCTTATTTTCCTGCGCGAGAAATGGAAATCTTTGCGCGTAAGGCTAAACGTGCAGAGTTTCGTTGTCAGGGCTTTATGAAAACTATGGGACATAGCCGCAAAGGGAATGTGATTTATTGTGATCCGCCTTATTTACCCTGGTCACTAACCGCCAATTTCACCAGTTATAGCCAACATGACTTTTCTTTAGACGATCAACGTACTCTAGCTCTTGAAGCGGCGCGAGTGGCACAAAGAGATGTACCTGTTGTGATTGCCAACCATGATACGGATTTCGCGCGACTCATTTATGATAAAGCTGCGCAGATAGAATCTTTTCCAGTTAGACGATTTATTTCATGTGATGGTAAAGGTCGTAACAATGCGCAGGAATTAATGGCCGTTTATCGCTAACCCTGTCCAGAGCTTTCTAGCGCACTATTCACAAAGTATAAGATAGTAAAGATAAATACTAAGGTGAAGACGATGCCGCCAACGATAAACTGCATGGCGCTACCTTGTTCAAAATCTTTTTCGCGTTGAGCTTCGGATTGAACACCAAACATGGCGCCGACAACACTTTTTACGATTGACCAAAAGCCAGTGCCTTGATGTTGTTGCGGATCACTGCTGTCTGTTCGTGTTGATGTAGGGTTTGAGTTGCTTTCGCTTGATGTTATTGGTTGAGAGTTTTTGTCATTGCTCATTTTTTGTCGCCGAACAGTTCTAGAAAATCAATAAAATGCAGACTTGGCATTGTATGACTTTCTGTTAGCCATGAAAACCAGCTAACCGACTGTTCTGACTTTTTCTTCTCATCTTTTTTCTCTTTCGGTGGTTGAGCTGGCTGGATCAACTCTGGCTCAACAAAAGTTAGGATGTGAAGTTGAGTATCATCTTTCGCTGAATATTGTACATTTTGGCAAATCTGAGCAGCAGCAAAGGCTTGGCCTGACACAAATGAGGTGGCTGCTAAAAAGGTAACTAATAAAATGTTTTTCAGTTTTGCCTGCATGGATCTCTCCTTTGTACTGTGACTTGTTTGGCTTGACCAAAACAAGTGATACCCAATGTGCAGATGACAATAGCCTAATATACGTGAAAATTTAGTTGATTTTCAAGGGGCTGAGCAACATTTCGTGTCAGTATTTGTAAAGGAAAAACGCTTAAATCTGATGAATGTTGTCGTAACTTATTGATTTCTTATTAATACTATCAATTAATTCAAAGGCTTGAGTGACATTAAGCCGCGGATCAACCAATGTAGTATAGGCGCTCTCAAGCTCTTTTTCAGTGACATTATAAGTGCCACCGACACATTCCATTACTGCTTCGCCAGTCAGCTCAAGGTGAATACCGCCTAAGTGACTAGAATTTTTATCATGAATTTCAAAGGCTTGTAGGAGCTCGCTCTCAATATTCTGATAATCGCGGGTTTTAATACCATTGCTACTGACGCGTGTATTCCCGTGCATCGGATCACAACTCCACAATACTTTAAGACCAGCATCCTGCACTGCTTTTATCATGGGTTCTAATTTGCTGCCAATCGCTTGATGCCCAAAGCGTTGGATTAAAGTTAATCGACCAACTTCATTATCAGGGTTAAGCGTTTTGCACAAACTCAGCATGGTCTCGATATCCATGCCAGGCCCAACTTTTATGGCAACAGGATTAGCAATGCCACGCAAATATTCGATATGAGCGCTATCTTTCTTCGCTGTGCGCATGCCAACCCAAGGATAATGAGTTGATAAATTATACCAATGACCATTATTGGCACGTCGGGTTAAGGCTTGCTCATAATGCAAATGAAGGGCTTCATGGCTGGTATAAAACTCAAGTACGTTTTTACCCAGCGCTTGTTTGCCATTAAATTGATGAAACAACTGCATAGCATCGCGAAATTGTTCAAGACTTTTGTGCAATTCACCATTGGCTTTCAGTGCTTGCAGTGCTTGTGACTCTTGATCAAGTTGAAACAGCTCTTGAATATCACTTTCCAACAAAGAGCGAATGTAGTTCAAGGTCAATGATGCGTAACTATAGCCTTGTAGTAAACGCTCAGGATCAGGCAGGCGCGCTGACTCGCTAAAATGAATATGATTGACCAAATCACCACGATAGCTTGGCAGGCTGGTATCATTCTGCGTTTCAGTTAACTGAGAGCGCGGCTTGGCGTATTGACCTGCAATACGACCAATACGAGTTACTGGCTTTTTCAAGTTTTGGCTGAGTAATAAGCTCAAACTCATTAACACGCGTACTTTTTGCGAAATCGAGTCAGCGTTGCAATCGGCAAAAGACTCTGCGCAATCACCACCTTGTAGAATAAAATTATTACCAGCTTGAGCTTCGGCAATATGGGCTTTAAGTGTTTCAACCTCGCTCGACGAAACCAATGGCGGTAACTGGCGCAACTTCTCTATCGCCTGCTCCAACGCCTTAGGATTTGCATATTGTATTTGTTGGCTGACGGTTTTGTGTTGCCAGCTATCTGGCGCCCAATCAGCTAAATGCGGTTTCGTCATCAGTAAAAATAAATCGTTTTCAATAATTTAGCGAGAATGCTTCATTAATAACATTCTATCCCATAATATAGGGGCAGACTAAAGAATTAAAAGAAATTTTCAAATATGGGTAAGGTTAAGACCATTTATGTTTGCCAAGAATGCGGCAGCGAAACCCCGCAATGGGCAGGTCAGTGTGGACAATGTAAGGCATGGAACTCGCTGGTTGAGCAGTTAGATGGTAAGAAATCCACTGCGGCAAAAAGCTCACGATTTACCGGCTATGCGGGTGAACAGAGCAAAGTGGTGCGCATGGATAAAGTGGATTTGTCCGAGTTGCCCCGTATCTCCTCAGGCTTATCAGAATTAGATCGCGTATTGGGCGGTGGACTGGTTGCTGGCTCTGTTGTGCTCATGGGTGGTGATCCGGGTATTGGTAAATCCACAATTCTCTTGCAAAGTTTATGCAAAATTAGCGAAACCGATTCTGTGCTTTATGTGACGGGTGAGGAATCCATGCAGCAAGTAACCATGCGCGCGCAACGCCTAGGCTTGGCCACTGGCGATTTTAATTTACTCACCGAAACCCAAGTAGAAAATATTACCTCACAGGCCTTAATTCAAAAACCTAAAGTGATGGTGGTCGATTCTATTCAGACTATTTACACCGAAATGCTGCAATCTGCACCAGGCGGGGTGGCGCAAGTTCGTGAAAGTGCTGCGCAATTGGTGCGTTTTGCTAAGCAAACAGGAATTACGTTGCTGGTCGTTGGTCATGTGACAAAAGATGGTGCTCTGGCTGGCCCAAGAGTGCTTGAGCATATGGTCGATGCGGTACTTTATTTTGAAGGTGAGCGTGACGGTCGTTTACGTTTATTGCGCGCGGTAAAAAATCGTTTTGGTGCGGTTAATGAGCTAGGCGTTTTTGCCATGACTGATACTGGCCTAAAACAAGTTAAAAACCCTTCGGCAATATTTCTCTCTAAGTATCAAGATCCAGTGGCAGGAAGTGCGGTGATGGCGACTTGGGAAGGCACGCGCCCGATGTTAGTAGAAATCCAAGCCCTAGTCGATTCGTCACATGCGCCTCAGCCGAGACGCATAGCAGTTGGTTTAGATCACCAAAGAATAGCTATGTTATTGGCGGTGCTTAATCGACACGGTGGTATCGCAACCTTTGATCAAGACGTCTTTGCCAATGTGGTCGGTGGTGTTCGCGTGATGGAAACTTCCGCCGATCTAGCACTAATTGCCGCGATTATTTCTAGCCTTAGAAATAGACCCTTAGAGCAGCATCAAGTGATTTTTGGGGAAATCGGTTTAGCGGGTGAAATTCGCCCAGTTCCTAATGGACAAGAACGCCTAAAAGAAGCCGCTAAACATGGCTTTAAAAAAGCCATAGTCCCGCAGGGTAATGTGCCATCAAAATCAATCAGTGGTTTGCAAGTACATGGGGTTAGTCGGTTGGAAGAGGTGTTGGGGTTGTTGTAAACCAGAATAACAAATATTCATTTGAGCTTGGACTATACTTATGGCCTTTTGATTAAATAGATGAAGATATGAAAATAGTATTAATAATTATGTTAGTGAGTATAGGCGTATCCTGTAAAGGGAATGATGTTGTGTCAAAAGACACAGTAGAGTTTCTAAAGAATAATGCTTTTTTGTCAGAAGAAGATGCAAAATACTTGCCAAAAATTGAATATAGGTCTGTTGATTTTTTAAGTATATTACCTCTACTTGAGCAAGAAATCAGTGGAAAAGTTTATTTTTTGGAGAGTGATTCGACTAATATATTAAGCATTGAAATAATAATAAAAGCCTGTTACTAACTTATTATAAAGATAGTGAGCTTGAAACATTAAAAAATTACACAAGAAACATTTCAGGTAATAAGATTACTTGCCAACAAAGTTGTGGAGTGACTAATTTATTATTAGGACTAGACCTTTCAAAAGGTGAGGATGAGTTTATTTTTGCCAAAATCTTCGAGTCATCTTTGTTTTCAAGCCCTTTGAACTCCAATTTAATAATTTTTGATAAGGGTGTGCTTTTGAAGTGGCAAAAAACAAAATATCGAGAAGTAGAGAATTATACATATCATGATAACAACTTAAAATACTCAATTATATTTAAAGGGGTGTCTTTGTATGACATGATATCAAATACAAATACTCAGAAGTTAAATGATAGTTGTATATTAAGTTATATTAAAAAGGGAGAGTTGATTGGTTGCAATAGGAAAATCAACCGGCTTACACGTGATTAATCTTTTGAGTTAGCCTAGGTCGGGGTGATAATAATAACCCCTACATCTAGGCCTCAAGAAGCAAGTTAAGATGGGTTGTTGGATGCAAACAATAGACCTAAAGAAAATTGACTCTGACCCTAATAACTTTTACTAATAACTTTTGGGAGCAGGCTTTGATATTGGTGGTTCGGGACAGGCTGTAATTACAGGATATAATGGAACAATGCCTTTTAGTTATTTGCCAAAACATTTATATAACGTATTAGAAAATACTGGTGTGATTAAGTGACAGAAATTGTGTTTAACATACTTGGAATATTATGCATAGGACTGCATTTATATCTTGGATTTTTATACAGGATGAGCCATCCGGGTGGGAGTATTCCGTATTACTCATACTCGATACTTGATGGGCATAAATACCCGCAAAAATATGTTTGTAATGATGATGTTGCTCTATTTAGAAAGTGTTCGTTTTTGAGAGGTGGGGCAATTATATTAATGCTAGTATTAGCGGTTCTAAATTGAATATAAACCAATAAATAGGGTCAGAGTCGATTAATATTCTCCTACGAGTATTTAAGAAGTTGGCTAATTTCGAGATGTCTTAATGCACTACACTTTTCTTTTCAATCGAGCTAGCGTAGGTCGGGGTGATAATAATAACCCCTACATCTAGGCCTCAAGAAGCAAGTTAAGAGGGGGTGTTGGGTACTAATATATTAGAGAGCACGTGTTGGGTTTCATAGTGTTTCTCCCCAACCTATGCTTACTTAATAATGATGTACATGGACAAAATGGTGTTTTTAATGCGACGTATATTAGCAGTGATATTTTTACTTTTAATAGTATCTTGTTTGCCTCCAGCAGGGAAGGAGCTAATAAAACACAGGAGTAACATCCAAGGACCTAAAGAATTTATACAAATATGTAAATTTTTAAAAGAAAGAGGTTATGTAGATCTGTATGAAGAAAACAAAGTGAGTTGTGAATATATTTTCGTAAATGGATCGGGTTATATAGATTTAGTACAGTTTATTGATAAGACCAGGTATGGAGTGAAACTTTCTAGCAAAACAGGGATTGTTTTTTTTCAAGAATATAGTAATAAAAAATTGGATAATCATGCTAAAAGAGAAATTCAGGTTATTAAACAGTTTTTAAATAAAATGCACTTAACAAACTAAAAGCTCATCATGCTGTTCTTGCTTCAATTCTTATTGAGTTATTTCTATAATAGTTATGTAAAGTATGTTGGAGAAACCAATGAGGCAGTTTAAGCCCGAAAAACTTTTTAAGCCACGCGACTTTATTAAGCCTGAATTAACTGATAATTGTTATTTAGAAATTGGTGCTGGTCGTGGTTTGCATGCGGTTCAGTTTACACAAGCGAATCCTGATAAGCAGTTGATCGCTATTGAGCGAACGCGAGTTAAATTTGAGGATTTTGCCAAGCGAGCAAAGACAGATGCGTTAAATAATTTAGCGCCTATTCATGCGGATGCTATTCCTTGGGTGGTGCATGGGCTACCACCAGCATCATTAAATGGTGTTTTTTTGCTATATCCAAATCCTGAGCCGAAAAATGCTGCTCAGCGTTGGCTGAACATGCCGTTTTTTGAGTTTTTACTGTCGCGCTTAAAGCCTGGCGCAAAAATTATTCTAGCGACTAATATTCAAGATTACTTTGAGGAAGCGAAACAACAAGCTGAGCAACTTTGGAAGTTGCCTTTTGAAGCATTTGAGGTTGATCAAAACTCTAAGCGTACTCACTTTGAAATTAAGTATTTAGCGCGTGGTGAAACTTGTTATCAATTAGAAGTTACCAAACCTGAAAATTATCTAACGCGATTTAATGATTGGTTGTCGGAAGAAACTTAACCGTTAATTTTAAGTTCCCATAAAGCCTTAGATTCACGATGAAAGGCATTAGGGTCATCGGTATGCATACCTATAATGGTGCGTAGTTGTAACATACTATCAATATCAATTTGCTCGCACTGCAGTCCGTATTGTTCTTTCGCGTGATGGACAATGGTGGTTTGCATGATAATGGGTGGAGTAAATTCATCGAGCAAAATGTGTATAGTTAGAAGCAGGTTTTTATCCAGTTGCGCAGAAGACTCTATAAGTGCGCCATTCAAAGATAAATCTAATACCTTGCCAACGTGTTTTTCATCGCCTTGCTCAAGCAATGCTTTGGCACGGTATTCAATACGAGAAAATTTCCGTCTTTCTTGTTCTTCCAAAATGCAAAAGGGTAGCAATTGGTTATATTGCTACCCTAGCAGAGACGCTCAAAATTGTCTAAGTTTTATTCAACTTTGAAGCCGTGATGAGCCTGTAGTTATTACGAGTTTATTGTTATTTAGCGATTTTGCGGTATTTGATTCGATGCGGCTGGTCAGCATCAGTACCAAGGCGACGTTTTTTGTCTGCTTCGTATTCTTGATAGTTGCCTTCAAACCATACCGTTTCGCTATCGCCTTCAAAGGCTAGGATGTGGGTTGCGATTCTATCGAGGAACCAACGGTCGTGGGAAATAACTACCGCACAACCAGGGAATGCTAGCAGTGCATCTTCTAAGGCACGCAGGGTTTCAACGTCTAGATCATTGGTTGGCTCATCCAGTAGCAATACATTGCCGCCTGATTTTAATAACTTGGCTAAATGCACGCGGTTGCGCTCACCACCTGACAAATCGCCGATACGTTTTTGCTGATCACCGCCTTTGAAGTTGAAGCGGCCAACGTATGAGCGCGATGAAGTGGTGTAGTTGCCAACAGTGACTAAGTCTAAACCGTCTGAAATTTCTTCCCACACCGTTTTCGAGTCGTCTAATGAGTCTCGGCTTTGATCAACATAAGAAAGTTCAACCGTATCACCGACAAGCAGCTCACCAGAATCAGGTGTTTCTTGGCCTGTGATCATCTTGAACATGGTTGATTTACCTGCACCATTAGGACCAATTACGCCCACGATGCCGCCTTGTGGCAAGTTGAAACTTAAATCGTTGTACAGCAGTTTATCGCCAAAGGTTTTGGTTAAGTTTTTAGCGGTAATCACTTGAGTACCCAAGCGTGGGCCTGGCGGAATGTACAATTCTTGGGTTTCATTACGTTGTTGAAACTCTTTGCTCGATAATTCTTCAAAGCGCGCCATACGAGCTTTTGATTTGGCTTGACGGCCTTTGGCATTCGAGCGAACCCATTCTAATTCTTCTTTCATGGTTTTTTGGCGCGATGCTTCTTGTTTGGCTTCGATTTCTAAACGCGCAGATTTTTGTTCTAACCATGAAGAATAGTTCCCTTCCCAAGGAATACCATAACCACGATCTAGTTCTAAGATCCAGCCCGCAGCGTTGTCTAAGAAGTAGCGGTCGTGAGTAATGGCCACAACAGTACCTGAGTAATCGACTAAGAAGCGCTCAAGCCATGCCACTGATTCGGCATCTAAGTGGTTGGTTGGCTCGTCCAATAACAACATATCAGGCTTTTCGAGCAATAAACGACAGATTGCCACACGACGTCGCTCACCACCTGATAAATGTTCAATTTTTGCATCCCAAGGCGGTAAGCGTAGCGCGTCGGCCGCACGTTCAAGAGCATTGTCCAAGTTATGACCATCGCTGGCCTGAATGATGGCTTCTAACTGACCTTGGCGTTTAGCCAGTGCATCAAAGTCAGCATCAGGCTCTGCATAGGCTGCGTAAACTTGATCTAACTCGTTGAGGGCATCTTTAACTTGGCTAACCGCTTGTTCGATCACTTCGCGCACTGTTTTTGATTCGTCTAATTGTGGCTCTTGTGGCAAATAACCAATGTTGATACCTGGTTGTGGGCGTGCTTCACCTTCAATATCGGTGTCAATTCCAGCCATAATACGCAGCAAAGTCGATTTACCTGCACCGTTTAGACCGAGTACACCAATTTTTGCGCCAGGGAAGAAAGATAATGAAATATCTTTTAAGATAATTTTGTTCGGTGGGACGACTTTGCCCACACGATTCATGGTATAAATATATTGAGCCATTAGTTTGTGCTGTAATCAAAATTTGGCTTATTTTACCTTGCTTGGCTAACGGGCGCTACAAAACTATGGGATCTAACCTATCCCTATTTATAAACTCTATTAACAAAAAGCACTATTGAGGAAATCATGAAGAAAACGGACAAAAGCATTCAAAGGTTAGCAGTTACATTTATCGCTTCAACGGGATTGATTCTATCCGCTTGTTCTAGTTTATCTACTTATAATAATGTCGCTCATTGTATTGATCCACAATTGTTATATCAGGCTGCGGATCAACGTTTAGCGGTTCAAGCGGATGAACAAAGCTTTGATCAGGCTTTGTTTGTTGAGGCGTTAGATTGTGATGAGCCTGAAACGATAAAGGTTGCTTTGACTGCTTTGGGAAGGATTGGTGGGCAATGGCCTGCACAATTAATCTCAACCAAGTTGAACCATGATAATGCTGGTGTTCGGATGCAAGCTGCTTTTGCTGCTGGAATTAGCTTGACGTCAGATTTTGTGCCGCAACTTGTGGAGCGTTTTGCTCAAGAGCAAAATCCGTCAGTGCAAGAACAGTTGGCTTTGGCGATTGGTAATTTAGGCCATCAAGATTCTGCGCAAAGTTTATATAAGATCATCAATAATGCGCCCAATGATTTAGCGGCGCGAGGGGCTATGCAGGGCTTGGGGATATTGGCCTTATTTCATCGCGACAAGTTAGTCAATAAACAAGAACTTAACGTCGAGCAAGTGCTTACTTACTTGCAAAAGCCTAGTACGGCTTTGCAAGCAAGCTTTTTATTGGCGCGTGTAGCTCTGATCAACAGTAGTCATGTACCTCAAGTGGTGGCTGTTTTAGACAGTTTAGATAATGACAGTCAGGCCTTTGCATTACGCGCATTGGGCAATCTGAAACCTACGGATCAAATGCACGTATTTTTGAACAAAGCGAGTCATTCTGACATTGGTATTCGGGTCAGTGCGATTCAGGCGCTGGGTAAAATGCCAATAGGTAACGCTCATCAAGTTGAGTTGGTTAATCAGTTTGCTTTGTCTGATGATGTTGTGACATCTATTACTACTTTGCAGTCAGCTAGTAAATGGATGACATTACAAACTTTGGGTAAGCTACTTCATTCGCCTAATAGTTGGGTCCAAGCAGAAGCTTTTAATGCTGCAAACAATCCAAAACCACCTTCATTTATCAAAACATCAAAACAATGGCTTAACTCGGCAGATCCCAATCTTCAGCGTGCTGCGATCAATTATTGGGCAACCAGTAAGGATCAAGCCTTTCTACAAGGTTTAGCGCAAAGTTCACACATCATCATTGCTAATGGTGCCAAACAAGCCTTGAAAAGCTATCAAGTACCGCAAACCAAGCCCATTCTGCCCCCTGATGTTTTACCTAGCTTGCCACAACGAGTGCTATTACAAACCACACAAGGCGACATTGAAATTGAGTTGTTTGCAGATACACCCTATACCTCAGCTAATTTCATCAATTTAGTAAAGAGTGGTTTTTACAACGGTAGCTATTTTCATCGAGTGATCCCAAACTTTGTTGCACAGGGCGGCAGTCTGTACGGCGATGGTACAGGAACCGTTGTCCATTCTATTCGTGAAGAGCTTTCTTTACGTTCACACCGAATGGCGACTGTGGGCATGGCGACCGCGGGTAAAGATACTGGTGGCGGTCAGTTTTTCTTTAACTTAGCGCCTAATTTGCATTTAGACAGTAATTACACCATCTTCGCAAAAGTGGTGAAAGGTTTAGAAAATGCATTGAAATTGCAGCAAAATGACCAGATATTAGGTGTAAATGTTGTTAAATAAGGATAAAATATGAAAAAAGTAGTGTTGGCTGGTTTGCTTGTTATTGGCACCAGTGTGTTGTCTGGCTTAGTTGGCTGTACTCAAGAATCACAAAATCGTATTGGTCGTGCGGTACAAAATTGGACAGGAACCAATGGCGTATTAGAAATCTATGCGGGTGATAAGTTGGTTAAGCGCTTTATGGAAATTGATAAGCTAACCACTGCAACTTCAACCAATGGTGATACACCTCGCCCTTATCGCTATGGTTATGGAGTGTTGGATACGAACTTGAATGGCAAGGTAGATTCTGGCGAAGAAAAGGTCTATTTCGAATTTAGTGACTATTCCACATCCTATGTGTTTTATGAAATGCCATAAGGTTAGTATTCGATGGTTTAAGAATTGGATGCTGTAAATTGTGACCGCCCGCTATTCCAGCTAGGCGGCACAAGACCGGCCTTGTGTTTTTATTTTATCCCTAAGTTTTTGTTATTGTTGCCTTTCTGCTATGATTCTTCATCCGTAAAGAACACAGACCATAGAGGGGTAGTTCTATAGTCTGTGGCATACGAGAGAGCTAATTTGCGCAGAAGCTCTACTCGATGGATTTACGGTATAAAAAGACGCGGAAAATGTCTTAACGGGAAGTTAACTAAAAGTTAACGGTTTGTAACGCATTGATTTATAAGAATTATTTTTATAGATGATTAATAGTGATAAATTTATCATTGGTAACTGGACGGTTGATCCTGCGCTAAATATCGTTGAGTTTGCTGAACATACAATCAAGCTTGAGCCCCAGACGATGGCGCTTTTGTGCTATTTGGCACAGCACCCTAATAAACCTTGCGCCAAAGATGAGCTGATCGAACAGGTTTGGTCGGGCAAGGTGGTTGGCGATCATGTGGTGTATAAAACCATCAATCAATTGCGCAAAGCCTTAAGTAAAGACTCCTCACAAGAATATATCAAAACCGTTCCTAAAAAAGGCTATTTGTTATTGGCCAAGGTTGAGTTAGATAAAGTTGAGCTAGATAAAGTTGAAGCAATTGGTGAGCTTGATAGTGAAACTAGTAGCCAAAGCGATGACGAACAGGAAGTAAATACCTCAAGCTCTGATAATGATAGTTGGATTAAAACAAATAGCGGTCACAGCAAAGGTGCTTGGTCTAAATGGTTAATCGGTGGTTTTGCCACTTTATTGATAGCAATACTCGGTTGGAAGTTTTATCTGGCTGAAAAGTGGTTTTTACTGACTTATCCCTATTACACCAAAGTATCATTTCTGAGCGATACTCAAGGTATAAAATATACTCCTGACGTTTCGCCAAACGGGCGATTTGTATTGTATTCTTATAATGAGAAAAACCTGAAAGAGCCCAGACAATTATTTGTTTATGATATCAATACTGCTCAAGTCACACAGTTAACCAATGATAGTTCTGATTATTATTTAGCGCGTTGGTCGAGTTCGGGGCGCTATATCACTGTATCAAAGCGATCAAGCAATGATCAGGTTGCTAAGAACTGCCAGTTAGAATTGCTATCTTTTGATCCGGAACAAATATCTGTTACTGAACAGCGCCCAATTACCAAGTGTTCTAGGTCTGGTTCATACAGTTATTTCCACGATAGAGATAACAAGCTGTATTATAGCTTCCGTGAAAACCCTGATTTTGCAGCCTATTTATTTAGTATTGATGTGAATACAGGTAAGCAGGAGCAACTGACTTTTAATGCAGAGGTCAATTCAGGTGGTGATGGTTTCTTCGCTTTATCGCCTGACAAGTCAAAAATTGCCTATTTGCGTGATACAGACTGGACTTTTGAAAGCCTGTGGTTGTATGACATCAAAGATAAAACCTCGACCATGCAATATGATTTTGGTTGGCCTATCGGCACAATGACATGGACGAAGGATAGTGAGCATGTGATTTATTCAATTGCTTCTGAAGAGCTCGCCGTACTTTCTTTAAAGCACAAGACAAAGAGAAGTATTGCCTCATCAGTGACTGAAATGGAGTTTCCTGTATTTCTGCCTGAACAGGACAAGATTTTGGTAGTAAGTGGTGCAAGTTCAACGGATATTTTGAGTATTGCTAACCCACTTTATTATCCTGATGCGCGCTATGAAAATTTTATTACCTCTTCTGAAGTGGATTGGATGGCTAGTTTTTCACCATCAGACCGAGTGGCTTTCGTTTCTCGCAGAAGTGGATTGAATCAGATCTGGCTTCGTGGACAAGATGGTAAAGAGCGACAACTCTCTAAGTTTGACAAAAGCCGCCTCATACTGCATTTAGAATGGAGCCCCGACGAAAGCAAAATACTGAGCGATTACAAAGGGATTATTTATTATATTGATGTTGAAACAGGGCAAGAAACGGTTGTTTTCGATAAACAAAAGAATGATCAAATCTATGCGGGCAACGCAGTTTGGGCTCCTGATGGCACATCCATATACTTTTCGGGATCAGTCAATGATGACTGGCAAATATACCATTATGATCTCAAAACTCAGCAGTTAGAGCAATTTACCTTCAACGGTGGACTTGATTTACAGGTGTCACCAAACGGTAAATATTTATACTATTTGAAATACTACACCAAGGGCATATGGCGTAAATCACTTGCTGGAGGTGAGGAAGAGTTGGTTGTTGAAAGTGCAGGGCAAGAAACTGAGTACGCTTGGCAAGCCTTTGATAATGGTGTTTATTACTTTTCAGAAAACTTGGAACCACAAGGCTTATACCATTATGATTTTGCAACACAGGATAATAAGTTAGTCTTTAGGTACCCATCACATTATCCTTACTTTGATATCAGTAAGGACCAGCAGCAAATAATCTTTACTAGTAGAACGGTTTTTGAATCTTCGATAAAACTTTTAGAGGTATCTAAGTAGAAGAATTATCCATCATCTTCATCAGAATTTCTGTGGTTATTGGCGTTGCCATTACCACAATTTTTGCTGATAGAGCAATGGCCACGCTGACCATTAACTTTTTCAAATTGAGCACATGCTTGTGAACTTCCAGTGGCAATGTTACATAGGTGTTCGATCAATTCTTCAAAGTGAGTTTGCTGATGTGGCGGGAATATTATATTCGCTTCATCGTCAGATGTGTCACTGTTGGTTTGATTGTCTGTATTTTCTTCTGCACTAGCAATCAAAGAGAATAGGCTCAAGGCCAAAAGAGCGCTAACCGATTGTTTTTTCATATTAATTCCCAGTGGTAATGCAAATTTGCATTGTAGAGCAAGAATTTGAGCTAGTCAAAAAGCATTTCCATACTGATGTCACAGCGCTGATAGTCACTACAAGAGTCCTGGAACTCTATTTCTTTGAAGCCGAGCTTTTTATACAAATTTATGGCCGGAGTTAGTTTACGATTTGACTCTAAAAACAATCGCTTACAGCCTTTTTTTCTCGCGCTATCAATGATGGCTTGGCCTAATTTCTGACCCAAATGCAGTCCTTGAGCCTTAGGGGTTACTCCCATTTTGACCAATTCATAGGACTCATCATCCCACTTCTTTAAGCCACAAGTGCCAACGATATCACCTTGATATTGAGCAAAAACGATATCGCCGCCTTTATCAATAATGTGTGTTTGAGGGTCGTTGAGCACTTTTGCATCTTCGGCCTCAACCACAAAAAACTGTTCAATCCACTCTAAGTTAATGGTCTTAAAGTAGATAGCCCGTTCAGCACTATAAGGAAGAATTTGAATTGACGAATCAGACATGAATCTTTAGTCTTATTGCTTTGTTAAAACTATAAATTAGCGTACTTCTTTATACAAAGGCAAGTCTGTACCGTGTAAATAAATGTATAGAGCTGTATAAAAGAAGTTAGTAATGTTGAGTTCATTATAAGAAGAGAAGTCATTATGGATTTATTTACCATTGAAAACCTGTTTACCTTAATGATGCTGATTGTCCTACAGGCAGTATTAGGTTTTGATAATTTGTTGTATATCTCGCTTGAATCAAAGCGTGCTCCACTAGCTGAGCAGAAAAAAGTTAGAAGGCTAGGTATTGGCATCGCTGTAATCTTACGAATTATTTTATTGTTTACATTAATGAAATTGATTGATTATGTGCAAGGCGATCTGTTTAGTATTCAGTGGCAAGGCGTAGTAGAAGGAACCTTTACTTTTGAAAGTATCATCGTTTTGTTTGGTGGTGTGTTTATTATGTACACCGCAGTTAAAGAAATTTGGCACATGATGGCGTTAGAAGTTGAGGGTGCTGAAGAGCGCAAACCTCAATCGGCAGCCAAAGTGATTGCTTTGATTGTGATGATGAACTTGGTGTTTTCGTTCGACTCGATTTTAAGCGCAATGGCATTGACGGATAACTTCTGGATTATGGCTATCGCTATTATTTCAAGTGGTATCGCGATGATTTGGTTAGCCGATACCGTATCTAATTTCCTCGAAAAAAACCGCATGTTTGAAGTATTAGGTTTATTTATCTTACTGATCGTTGGCGTTATGTTATTGGCTGATGGAGGACATAAATCAGCACTCATGTTCTTTGGTCATCATATTACCCCAATGAGCAAAGCAACTTTCTATTTCGTTATAGCGGTATTAGTATTAAGTGATATTGTGCAATCGCGTTACCAGAAAAGCTTGCTTAAGAAGAAAGAAGCTATGGCTAAAGCTCCGCAACAGTAGTTTATTGAAAGAAGCCCGCGAGTTGCGGGCTTTTATTACATTTTCACAAGAACTTATCTGAATAGCGTTGCTATGAATATTTTTTTGGTGGCGTTTCAAAGTGGGCTTTAAATACCTTAGAAAAGCTCGAAATCGAGTGATACCCGCACTCTAATGCGACCGTTGTCACTTGCTCTCCCTCTTTAAGGAGTTTCGCGGCTTGGTTGAGTCGATATTCACGCAAAATGTCATTTGGATTCTGGTCAATCAATGATTTAATCTTGCGTTGCAGCTGTCTTTCACTGATAAACATAAGTGCCGCCATGTCTTTGCGCTGGAAGTCTGGGTTGGAGTAGTTGTTAGTAATGACGGTCATCAGTTTGTCGACGAAGGCTTGTTCTTTTTTGTTTAGGGTGCGCTCGGGTTGGGCTTCAGGCTGTGCTTGCTGCGATGATTCGGGTAATTCTGGGTTATTGTTTAGCGATGCGTTTGCTAATGGTTGAGTGTGCTCAGCGTTTTGAATAAGCTCTTGTCCGGCTTTGCGACGTAGAATATTCCGAACCGATAGTATATTGCTGATGCGCGCTTGTAGCTCCTGCTCATCAAAGGGTTTGGTCATGTAATCGTCGATGTTTTCATTCCAGCCCTGGATACGACTGTGCTTGTCGCCTTTGGCGGTAAGCAGGACGATGGGGATATGCGAGGTTCGCTCGTCGTCTCTGAGTTGTCTGGCGACTTCATAGCCGTTGAGTCCGGGCATCATCACGTCACAGATGATAAGGTCGGGGACTTGCTCAATGGCGATGTCGAGTCCTGCTTGGCCTCTATCAGCGGTAAGGCAGTGATATTCAGCGGAGAGGACTTCAGCAATGTAGTCACGCATGTCGGGGTTGTCTTCAATAACCAGTACCGTGTCTTGGTCTTGATTAAGACTGCCTTGTTCACCGCCATGGGATACTGTCTGCTGATGCTCTTGTGGCTCGGTGCTGACCAGATGGCTAATCGATTGTAGGGTGACGCTGTCGTTGGTGGCCGCTTGCTCTGTGGTGGGCAGGGTGAGGGTGAAGGTTGAACCTTGCCCTTCTTGGCTACTAACTTGAATGATGCCGTGATGGCTGGTGACCAATTCTTTTACGATAGACAAGCCAATGCCGGTACCAGCGATGTCACTGGTTTTATCGAGTCGTACAAAACGCTCGAAGATGTCTTGTTGCTGTGCGGGAGTCATACCGACACCAGTGTCGGTGACGCTGAATTGGATTTTATCCTCAAAACGTTTACTGGTCAGGCTGGCCTTCCCACCCTCAGGGGTGTATTTAATGGCGTTAGAGAGGAGGTTGCCGAGCATGACTTCAAGTGCATCGTTTGAGGCAAGGACATTGCAAGGCTCATCGAGCGTTAAGCTCAAGCCAATCTGTTTGGATTCGGCCAAAGGCTTAAAAGATTCCACAATGGCTTCAAGAGCTGGGTTGACCGCATGCGGCAGCTTAAGCAATGTTTCTTCTTTTTTAAGCTCGGTAAGCTTTAATATTTGCTCGACCATGCCCAGTAAGCGTTTGGCATTACGCTGAATCATGGTTAAGTGTTTCGGGTTCTTAGGGCTATCGAGTGCTTTCAGCTCTTTCTCTAACGGCCCTAGGATTAAGGTGAGTGGTGTTCTAAACTCGTGAGAAATGTTGGCGAACAGTTCATTCTTACGCTCTAGCAGCCCCTCAATCACTTCTTTTTGGGTGTGGATTTCCTTAGTGCGCGCGGCAACTTCCAGCTCAAGCTCCTGTGAGCGCTTCACCGCTGCTTGGGTGCGGTAGCGGATAAACCACAGGATAGCACCAACCATGAACAAGGTATACAAGGTATAAGCCCACCAAGACAGCCACGGGGCAGGGTTGACTCGAATGTTCAGAGCCACATCATCCTCAGGCAATGACCAGACGCCGTCTTTATTGGCCGCGCGGACACGGAACACATAATTACCTGGCGCGAGATTGGTGAAGGTGGCGACACGATTGGAGGCATCGGTATCAATCCAATCCTCGTGCAAGCCCTCCAGCTTATACTGATAGGTGTTGCGCATCGGGTCGGCGTAATGCAGGCCGGCGAACTCTAAGCTCATCACATAATCGCGATGGCCAAGCTCAAGCTCCTCAAGGTATTCAATCGGTGTATCAATGCTAAAACCATCCATCGCCTCACTGTCCTCAGCAGACATATTGGGCTCAACCACCTTGTTAAAACGACGAAGCTCCGTCAAAACCACCTTAGGCGGCACCAGATTGTCTTTGATGTCTTCGGGATAGAAGGCATTGAAGCCATTACGTCCACCAAAGTACAGCTTGCCGTCGGGCGCGCGGTAGGAGGAATTACGAATAAAGGAACTGCTTTGTAGGCCGTCTTGGACTGAGAAATGTTTTTGCTCTTGGTTTTTGATATTTACACTGAATAATCCATGGTCGGTACTTACCCAAATAAAGTCACCATCGTGAATAATAGACATAATGTCTAATAAGGTGTCTTTAGGCACCTCGAATTCAAACTGGTTTATTAATTTTCCCGAGAGGTTAAACTGGTACAGAGTGTTGGATTGCTCTAGACCCACAAAAACTGCATCGGTAACTTTAATAGTGTTTACGACCTTGTGAGAAATTTCTAGAGAATCACTGAATAGACTCACGTCTAATTGATTGTTTAATGACCATAGCCCTTTGTCTGTAGACAGCAAGTATGTTTGCGAATTGAGTTTGGTAATTTGATGGATATTAACAGATTCTCCAATAGCTGTGGTCGAAACACTTTTTTGGATTTTGTTGTTTGTGTCAAACATTAAGAGCCCATTTGATGTGGCAATTAATAGACCTGCATCACCGTACTTAATTATGTCATTTATAGGACTTTTGCTAATAACTTCATCTACATTTATTAATCTGTTGCTTTTATTATCGATTGTGAATAAACCGTGGTTTGTTCCGATCCAAATATGCTCAAGAATTTCTTTGATGACAGCTATGCGTATTCTTTTATCAGTTGGTAAAAGCGTTTTGTAATGAATACAGCTATCTTTTCCTATTTTGAACAGGCCTGCCTCAGAACCAATGTAAAGCAGTTGATTACTTGAACCATATAAGCTGTATATTGTTTGATTGGTTAGGCATTCAAACCCTGATGAAATGGGGCTAATCTTCTGAAGAGATAAGTTTTGTGTATTTATATAGTTAAGACCACCATTAAAAGTTCCAATCCAGAGCGTATTTGATTTATCAATGAAAAGACTGAAACCGACACTATCTGATAATGAACTATCATTGCCTTGTTGTTTATTAAAAACAGTAAAATTTGAATTTTGGTCAATTCTAATGACACCGTTTCCAAAGGTGCCTACATAAACACCATTGGTATCAGAAGTGATACCAAATATCCTTGTATTAAACAAAGGGTGTTCGAACTTCTTAAGTGTTTTGAGTTGCCTTTTATAAAGATACAATCCTTTGTGAGTTCCAATCCAGATATTTCCCTTCTGATCTTTATGCAAAGCCTTAAAAATTCGATCATCTAAAGGAAATAGAGAGTTGATATTTGAAATAGCACCAGTATTTAGATTAAGCTCACCAATCATATCTAAACCAGCTATAAAAGCACTATCTTCTGATAATACGGCTATATTATAGATATCGTCTTCATAAGGTTCGCCATTATTGTTTAGGTTAAGCTTTTCGATTTTATTTGTATCTAAATCGAGCTTACTAACACCTTGCTCAGAAGCTATAAGTAGATATTGCTGAGTACTATCTAAAGAAAAAACATCCTTTAGTGGTTTATAATTATTGTGGTCATCAGTTAGATTGGTTGAGTATCTAATAAGTTTATCATTTTGGAACTGATTTAAACCGCTGTCCCAAGTACCAACCCACAGACGATTATATTTATCAACGTGTAGCGATTGGATATTATTTTTATCTAAGGAATCAAGGTCATCAGAAGAGAGCTTAAAGGTTTTGACTTTATAACCATCAAAACGAGATAAACCACGAGGGGTGCCGAGCCATATATAACCCTGATTATCTTGGACTATAGCTCTGACTACACGGTTAGCAAGGCCTTGTTCTACCGTTAGTTTATTAAAATGTGTATCATTAATTGCAATTTCTAGTGAATTGACAGAGTTAAACCACAATAAAAGAATAATAAATGGGATAACCCTGCGCATAATGACCAATTTGAATTAGAAGAATGGAGTAGATGTTACCACGCAATCTTCTACAGAGTGGACAGATTTCTCATGAACTGGAACTTGAACACCATTCCTATAAATGTACTTAAAGGTATATTCGGTTGAATGCTGGTGTTCGTTGTTTATATTCCAAGCAAATACATCGTCACAGGTTAAACCTAAGGATATTTGCATTGGAGAAATGTCACCTAAATAGGCATCATTGTGATAACACCTCTCTAAATATGATCCAGGTCCCCAGATTCCACCAGTGTCATTTGAAAATGCCTGATTGGTGCTGATGCTAGCCAGTACTATAAAAGAACAAATAATTAATAGTTTTTTCATACACAATACCTTTGAAATGATTTGGTTCTATTGCGGGTTTGCAACATAGGCCGCAATGTAATGCAAATTTGCATCCAAATCAAACTCATAACCTGGGATAACAAGGATTTGTCCTGCTCAAACAACATTTCGTCCTAAAATGTCAATAACTTAGCCTGTACGGGCAAGTTTTTGCGAGTATCAGTTAATAAAATAAGACTTTATTTATCCGCTTGAAAAGCGTTCATCTCATTGAGTTAACAGGTAATAAGCATGCTCAGCAAAATATTAAAGTTCTATATTTATATGTGCTTTATAGCATTAATTAGCATTTCACATAAAGTGTATGCAGAAGATCCTATTGTTCAGCCAACTCCTCCTGCCCCTGCGACGGTGTCGGTTCCATCGTCATCATCAAATGGTTCATATTCTTTAAGTTGGTCTAGTGTTAATGGTGCTTATTACCAATGGCGTGAGAGTGTTAATGGTTCTTGGGGATCAACTTGGACTGATGTATATACGGGAACGAGTGTTAATTTCACAGGCAAGGCTAATGGCTCTTATGCATATCAGGTTAGAGCTTGTAATATTTTAGCGATCCCTTCGTGTAGCTCAGCTCAAACGAGTAATACGATAACGGTTAGTGTGGTTTCGATTCCTGGCACTCCATCTTCAATCAGTATTAGTGATGGCTCAACCAGCACTGATGGCGTTTATACCGTTTCCTGGGGAGCATCAAGCAATAGTCCCACTCGTTACGAGTATAGAGAGTCTACAAATGGAAGTTGGGGCTCTTGGGTAAATAATGGCACGAGTCGTAGTAAAGCGATATCCGGTAAAGACAATGGCACTTATGCTTATCAGGCCCGTGGTTGTAATAGTGCAGGTTGCGGAAGCCCAAAAACTTCTTCTGATGTGGTTGTAAGCATTCCACAAGCAAATGGTAATTGGAGTAATACTGGTGGCTCTGTGCCTGACGCCTCATGGTCTGGTGATACTCCTGCTATTACAGGTAACACCAACGTAGGAGCCTTAGAAGGTTCAGGTGGGGTATCAGGCGGCGCTGCTACTTATCATATCCCTATTGTTATTCCACCAGGCCGTAAAGGTATGCAACCTTCAGTGTCTCTTAACTATTCTTCGCGCTCTGGTAATGGTATCGCGGGTGTTGGTTGGAGTCTGTCGGCTGGTTCAAGCATTCATCGTTGCGGGCAAACCTATGCACAAGATGGTTTTACAAAAAATGTTACTTATAGTTTAGCTACCGATCGACTGTGCTTAGATGGGCAGCGCTTAACCTTGACTACAGGAACCTATGGCTATTCTGGGGCGCAATATAGAACAGAAATTGATAGTTTTGCACGAGTGACGCAAAGCGGTGGTTTAAATAGCCCGGGAGCTACTTTCAAAGTGGAGCATAAGGATGGACGTATTAGCTGGTATGGAACCCGAGTTAATAGTAAACACATTGCCGAAGGACGAACTGAGGTTTTGTCTTGGGCCTTGTCACAAGTCGAAGACCGAGCGACAAATAGAAATAACATCACCTATGACTACCATAATTATGGTTCTGGTGAATATAAACTAAAGAGTATTCATTATACAGGAATGGATTCTACTGATGGTGACCGTCATGTGGAATTTATCTATGAAAATCGAACTGATGATACTTCTTCATATCTGGCTGGAGGCTTAACTCGTAATACTAAACGATTAAGTAAAATTCAAACCAAATATCAGACACAAGTTTTGCGAGAATATCGTTTGAATTACGGTTCAGTAAGTGCGCAAAGTGAACGTTCACTTTTGCGAGATGTAACTGAGTGTGCATATCAAAATGGATCCGCTTATTGCTTGCCGAAAACTACTTTTGACTGGGATGATGCTTATAGAACAAAGCAACAAAAGGATATCGATCCAACTAGTATTCCAGGTGGTACATCTCATGAGTTAGGTGATTTTGATGGTGATGGGATATTAGAGCGATTTTATCTTGGAACACAAAGTCACGATGTAATTTTCACAAAAAACGGTCAGCGTGTAAGAGATATAGATATTCCGGGGCATCGAATATTTTATAGCCCAAGACAAGGCTCTTTTTATTATAAGGATATTGATAATGATGGCTTAGCTGACTGGTTAAGGTTAAAGAATGGGTATCTGCATGTTGTTAGTTGGAATCCCGAGACTAACAGTTGGGTTGATAAAGGATCGACAGGAGTTCCTTTTAAATACGACCCTAACGGTTCACTAAATGAGCAACAACACTTTGAAGTGGCAGATATTAATAGTGATGGTAAGCAAGATATCTTAGTTTCTCGAACCAGCTCAACAACAAATAATGATTGGCACCTGTATTTATATTTGAATACCTCTACTAGTCCAACAGTTATTCAATATTCTGCAAAAGGTAGTATTTATAACTTACCAGATAGTATTGATTATATTGGAGGGTTTGGAGCCTTAAAAACACATGGAAGTTTTAGCTTACCAGACATTAATGGTGATGGGTTAACTGACATACTTATTGGTGCTTATCGTACAGTAAGTACGCCCTATACAGAACCGTTTATTTTAGTTAATACAACAACGAATATTAATACCCCAAGCTTTACAAAGAAGACATATAGTCAATTAAACGTTTCAAGCTCTGTTGTGGGGCAAGACCGGTATTATAATCATGCCGATTTTAATGGTGATGGTTTATTAGATTTAATCTATTTGGATCACGGCGGTGGTGCTTGGAAGATTCAGATTAATGAAGGTGACTTGAGATTTAGCACGCCATACAGCACAACCAGTTTAGGAGCAACTTGTGCATATAATCCTTCAAGTGCACCTTGCAGCCCAATGTTTTCAGGTGTGATTAACTTTATGGATGTTGATGGTAATGGAACCACTGATATTGTTATTCCAAAGCCCGGTTCAAATACACAAGTTCCAACACTCCCTTATGCCGAGCTTCCTTATCCAGCTTGTAATATTGAAGGTCAAGAAGGCGGTCAGCTTCCTGATCAATACGAGCCTGGAACAAGTTGTGGTTATCAAAATTATGTGGCTAATGCATATGGTCCCGATCATAGCTGGTTCTATGTTTCAGCTCTTGTATTGGAAAAAACAAGCTCTGGTTATACATTTGTTCATAAACAACTTCCAACGTGGAAGGTAAGAGCGAAGTACGGAGTAATGGGTAGTTGGCAGGATCTAGATAATGATAGTAATGAAGAGTTTTGGACTTTTAAGGGTGAGCCTGTAAGAAACCTGCAAGGTGAAACGCGACCAGTAGCCTACACCATGATGGAGGTTTCAGACCAATTTATCGGAACACAATATGATGTGATTAAAAAGGTTACAAATGGCTTAAATGTCGAAAATCAGTGGAGTTATAAAGCTATCAATGCAACTAGCACTCAAGACAATTTTTATAATGCAGTACAAAGTCATGCAGAGCGTTATAACGATGCAAACTATATTCATTTTACTTCAAATATGTATGTTGTTGATGAATATAAACAATCGGATGGTATTGGTGGGCTAAACGCTACTGAATATCGCTATCGCGGAGCGATGTTTAATACTCAAGGCCGTGGTTTCCAAGGGTTTAAATCAATAATGGTAGATGACTTATCGGATAGTGATGCAAGCAAGCGTATTCGCTCGGTAAGTGATTTCCATCAAAAGTTCCCACTAGCTGGAAAGTTAGAAGAAACAAGAACCTGTTTAATAGCAAGTGGAGGTGAAGACTGTAAAACACGCCCTATTGCTCAAACGATTTATGACTGGGATTTATGGCGAGATGGCGTGTACAAAACGACAGTTTATAACGCACAAACAAATTTCTCAGGGCATGTTTTAGAAGGGGCAGCCGCAGATAATCGTTATTGGGTGGCTCCAAGAGTTCAAAAGGAATACAGCTACTCGACGAGCTCTGCTCAAGGTTCTACTTTGGCGGTGGGTACCAGCTGGTTATCGGAGAAATATCAGTATTCTCAGTTTAACAGCAACGGCTGTCAGACGTTTGCTCGTAGTTATTATCAAGAAGATATCAACGCTTCCAACAAGACGGAAAGTGAAACCAGCACGGCTTATCACACTGCAGATACTAGCAACTGGTGGCTGTGTAAACCCAATACTCAAACGGTTACCACCAAAGCGGTAGCTAATCGGGATATCGGTGCTACAGGTTTTGCCCAGACTGAATCGGGCTCAGACTTTGATAAGTCGGTTAAGACAACTTATAAGGCTTGGGACAACATTCAAAGACTTCCAACCTCAATAGAAACGACACCTCTTTTAGGTGCAAGTAATGCAACAAACTTAAAGGCGAATGTTTGGACCGAGTATAACTCTTATGGTCTGCCAACTAAGGTTACAACCAATGGTGATTACTACACGGGCGCTGATATGCCGAATCGCGTGGTAACCACAGGCTATACCGCTGATGGTTACTTCGTGAACAGTATCAAAAACACTTTGAATCATGAAACCACAACCGTGACTGACCCGATTCACGGTCAAGCGACACAAGTGACTGACCCCAATGGTCAAGTCACGACCATGACTTACGATGCTTTTGGTCGCGTGCGCTCGACGAAGCTGCCGGGTGAACCGACGCAGTGGATGGCTTACTGGTGGTGTAGTGGGGTTAATAGCGGTAGTGCTTGGTGTCCTCAAAGTACTGGCCTAAAAGCAAAATATCGTGTTTTAACGCGAGCAAAGGGAGCGGCAGATACTTATAATTATTACGATAATCTTAATCGTCATGTGTATTCTATTACTCGTAATTTCAATAACAATCATTGGTACTACAATCAAACACGCCATAACAATAAAGGTCAAAAGACCATGGACATCAAGCTCAATGGAGGCGTGTCCAGTTGGCAATATACCTATTACGACTCCTATGATGCACTAGGTCGTTTAACTAAAAAGCGTACT
>JABXIQ010000056.1 GCA_013373015.1 Kangiellaceae bacterium | reverse complement strand
ACGCATACCTTCGAAAATATTCATATCCATAATTGGAGTGTTACCCGTCGCCATCAATACGATCATGGTTTCACCAACCGCACGACCTAAACCTATCATTAAGGCTGAAAAAATACCTGGGCTCGCTGTTGGCAGTACCACTCTAGTGAGCGTTTGCCATTGACTCGCTCCCAATGCCAATGAACCATTGGTTAAATGCTTTGGCACACTAAAAATTGCATCTTCTGTGATTGAAAATATCGTTGGAATTACTGCAAAACCCATCGCAATTCCCACTACCAAGGAATTACGCTGATCATAATTGATACCATGATCATTTAACCAAGCAGGCATATTGCCATCAAACATCACAGCTTCTAATGGTTCACCAAGCCAAAACGCAAACAAGGTGCCGAATATGATGATCGGAAATAACAAAGCGGCTTGCCAACCATCTGGAACACGGTGTTTGATAGCATCTGGCGCGTTAGCCCAAGCGATACCAAATAACACCGTTAGCATTGGCAATAAAATTAAAATGAGCAGAATACCCATTAAGTTTTCTTCAACCATCGGCGCCAACCATAAACCAGCTAAGAAGCCTAAGATAACCGTAGGCAAGGCTTCCATAATTTCAACGGTTGGCTTAACCATGCCACGCATTTTCGGCGCCATAAAATAAGCTGTGAATATAGCTCCAAAGATAGCCAACGGAACCGCAAACAGCATTGCGTAAAACGCAGCCTTAAGAGTACCGAAACTTAATGGCACTAAAGAAAATTTAGATTCAAAATCGTTGGTCGATGCTGAAGACTGCCATGTAAACGTGGGCTCTTCATAACTTTCATACCACACTTTATTCCATAGCGACGACCAAGAAATTTCCGGGTGTTCATTCTCAACAACAAACAAATTTGTTGCTGCATCTTGACCAACAATCATTAGTTTATTGCTACGCGAATTGATCGCCAATCCTTGAACAGATTGACCAAAAGAAGCCGTTTCTAATAAACGCTCTGAAGTTGCATAGAAAATTCCAATTTCACCTTGAACATCAGCGGCAATAAATCCTTTTCGTCGTGCTTCTGGAATAATTTGGGTAATCGGTTGCTCAGACAAATTGAATTGACGTATATGTTTCAAGCCAAACACATTATCCGTTCGCACTTGAAACCATTGATGAATATTACCTTGGTTATCACCAATCAATAATGATGATTGGCCTAATAGAAATACAGCTTGACTCACTAACACGCCCTGATCGGTAAGCTGTAGTTTTTCATGAAGCTGCCAACTTCCATCTCGATAGCGATAGACGGCAGTTTGCCCTTGTTCACCAATCGCGTATAACCAATCTGGGCCTTCAGTAACCAACAAATACTTAGCGCTGAAATCAAGTTGGATGGTTTGGCTTGAAACCTCTTCCAAACTTAACCCGTCATCTAAAAAGGATTCTTCAAGCGAATAAACCTTAGCGACAATCTCACCACTATCAGTTACCGCAGCAATAATGGCACCATCTTCCCAGCGCTTGGCGTTAATCACTTTAATCGCGGAGTCAGCTAACTCAAATGCTTCCTCACCAAAAGGATATTCCACGCTCGCGGTAATTTTTCGGGTGTCATTAGGGTAACTAATAGCATATTTTTGCCCCATCAACTGGAAGCTACCATCATCAAACCCAGCAACCATCAAACCTTTTAGATCAACTTGAGCAATATCGGTTAATTGAGCGCTAGAGCTCAAATCATAGGATGAAATTTCACTACCCGTTTCGGTATCGACAAACAGCATCTGACCATCATTATCAATACTGAACGCAATCTCACCATATTCCTCAACACCAATATGCTGAATTTCTGGCTGCTGCCAAGAGTATTCCTTATTCAACTCGATATGAGCTGGCTTGAAAATGGGCAATACTACCCAAAACAAATAGAAACAGATAAGCACTACCGCAACGATAACTGACATACCGCCCATAGCGATACCGTAACGTGCAAGTAAGTCATTGAATTTACGACGCTTATGCTTACCACTCGAAGTTTGTTGGTCAAGTAAAGCGCGTGTTTTGTCTTTAACTGAAATGTTCATGGCAGCCTGTTTTTCGCTAGATGCAGGCGATTATAAAGACCAAATATGACACTAATGTGAAACCCTGCGGATATTCATCTTAATTTATGACAATCAATTGATTATTTATTAAACAACAATCACTTAGCGAAAAAGTTTCCTAAAAAACGCTGCTTTAACCTTTTTTTAGCTTTTTTGTCATAGAACTGTCACAAAAAATGCGTACAATTGCCGCCGTTATTAACTAAAACCCTCTTTTTGGAGATGACAATGAAATTGAAATTATTAGCAGTAGCTGTTGCAGCTGCAATCTCTGCTCCAGCTTTCGCTGAAGTTGAAACTAAAGGTAAAGCTGGTGGCGGTTACACGATTAAAGCCGGTGATGCTGAATTCAAAGTTGAAGGTCGTGTTCAGTACGATTTCGACTGGTTTGATGGTGACGCTTTCTCTAAAGGTGATGTTTCAGGCTCTGATTCAGAAATTCGTCGTGCGCGCATCAGCTTAAAAGGCAAAGTAGCTAAAGATTGGGCTGGTAAAGTTGAAGCGGATATCGCTGACGATGGCACTTCAATCTCTGAAGCTTATGTTCAATATAAAGGCTGGGAAGCTGCAGAGTTAACGTTAGGTAAGCACAAAGCCGCTTTCGGTTTAGAAGAGCAAACGTCTTCTAAAGACATCACTGCTATCGAGCGCACCATGTCAACTAACGCTTTTGCTCCTGGTAAACTATACGGTGTTTCTTTAGGCAACGCTGAAAAAGATTTCACTTGGAACTTAGGTGTTTACGACAATGGCGATGAAGGTGGTAATATCGCTACAACAATCGCTGGTCGTGTTACTTTTGCTCCAATCGTTGAAAAAGATGAAGTTTTACACTTAGGTTTTGGTATCAACAAAACTCGTTTAGCTTCTAACGAATTCAAAGATGCTGACCAACGTTTAGACGTTCACTTAGCTGACGAAAAAGTAGGCTCAGGTACTATCATGGGTGAGAGCTTAACAGCTTACAACTTAGAATTCGCTTACGCATCTGGTCCTTTCCACATGCAAGCTGAATACTTCGACGGTGAAATCGACGGTTCAAACTGGACTGCTGACACTGATCTAACTGGCTACTATGCGCAGTTTGGCTATGTAATCACTGGCGAATCTCGTCCATACAGCAAAGGCAAATTCAAGCGTGTTAAGCCAAAAGGTAACGCTGGCGCTTGGGAAGTATTTGGTCGCTGGAGCTCATACGAGCCAGGTTCAGACGAAGCTGAAGCATTAACGCTAGGTTTGAACTACTATGCAAACAATGCAGTACGCGTTGGCTTGAACTATGTAATGGGTGACTTAAACGAAGGCGGCGTGAACAAAGACGGTAACGCTTTAAGCCTACGTTTCCAATACGTATTCTAAGCTACTCGTTAGCAAAAAAATCTACTATAGATTTAGAGCGCCAATTGGCGCTCTTTTTTTATCTAATCTTACTTCTGCAAACCGTTTAACCACAATCCCTGATAAATACTTTACCAACTAATACCTTTACATTTGCGAACTTGCATCATCAGCATAAACATTTATGATAGAAATCAAATAATTACTATTGTTGAGCGAACTAATTCGAGTTATGGACTTGTCACAATTCTTTGCAGATTTCAAATGGGGCAATATCATATGGCCTGCCGTCACCTTAATAGCAGGCTATGTGGTTTATAACCTATTACAAAAATACTTTAACTACCGACAAAAAACTCATCCTGACGCCTCGTTCAAACATCAGATCATCAATTTTATCTATCCATTGGCATTGATCATAGTCTTCATTTTAGTATTGCCCATCAAAGATAGCTTACAAGGTCAAATTATCAGCCTTATTGGTATTTTGCTCTCAGCGTCGATAGCCTTGAGCTCCACTACCTTTTTAGGCAATTTAATGGCTGGTCTATGGTTGCGCACGGTTAGGAATTTCCGCGTAGGTGATTTTGTCGAAGTAGACAACATCTTTGGTCGTGTATCAGGTCGTGGATTATTACACATCGAGATTCAAAATCGCGAGCGTGATCTAATTACTTTGCCGAATATGTTTTTAGTCAGCCATCCAGTTACCGTGATGCATAATGATGGCACCATTGTGCATACCGAAATCTCGCTTGGCTATGATATTGACCACAGTATTATTGAACCCTTATTAATTAAAGCCGCAGAAAAGGCCGGACTTGAAAACCCTTTTGTTTATATTGAGTCGCTCGGTGATTTCTCGATAGTGTATAAAATTCATGGACTTAGCAAAGATATTAACACCATTATTTCCACCAAATCGAAACTTAATAGCTGCGTGTTAGACGCGATGCACCAAGCTAAAATTGAGATTGTCTCGCCAAGCTTTATGAACCAACGTCAAGTCAATGAGCAAGTCTTTATTCCAAAGCAACGCGCCAAGAAAGATGATGCCACCATTGCACCCGAAGATTTCATTTTCGACAAAGCAGAAAAAGCAGAAAAACTCGATGATATGCGTAAGCAACATCGTGATTTGGTAGAACAAATTGCGGAACTAAAGGCGCAAATTAAAGTTGAAACTGATAATGATAAGAAAGAGCAAATGAACATTCGCTACGGCAAACTACAAGAGCGCGAAGATCGTATGAGCAAATACATTAAATCTAAAGAGCAAGAAATTAATCAAGAAGGCAAAGACAAGGTTTAGTTTTTTGCTAAATCGTGGGCTTGATGCTCTTATCGGTTCAAGCCCAAAGATAAACTGCCGATAACGCCATACACGTTTGTGCGGCAAAATAAGTGCTCATAATGATTGCTTGACCTGATTTAATGGGCTTAACAAACTTTCTAAACGCCAACACACCATCAGAAAGCGCAAAAAGTAGAGCGCCTAACAGTGCTAACTTAGACATCAATGACATTTCAACTAAAAACAAAGTGCTGGCAAAAAACAACATTCCACCAATAGCCATGAAATACGCAACAACTGGCCAACGGTAATTACCGAGTTTATTCCATAGATAAGCTAAGTAAATCACTGCCAACGGGATCAAGGCCCATGCCATCCAAGAAATATGATTACCTTGGAGAGACTGCCAAAAAGCCACAATATAAAAGATATGCGCCACTAAAAAGCTGGCCAATCCGGCAATGAATTTTTGCGGCCGAAGCATTAAGAAAATATCACCCATCAAAGAAGCCACTAAACCAGCCAAAATCCATTGGCTGTAGCCATCTGATAAATCAGCTTCAAAACACAACAAACCAATAATCAGTAACATAGTCAATGGCTTGAATACATAAGTCAGAGACCATTGTTGCTTATAGTCAGCAACAATATGCGCTAAACCTGAAAAGGCAATTAAAGTGTATAAGATCGTCATATCGATTAAAAACTGTTGGCATTCCCGCGAAAGCGGGAATCTATATCAAATGTTTTATTTTTTATAAAGCAAATTCCCGCTTTCGCGGGAATGACGCATGAATCAATTTTTAGTACAAACTTGGAAAGAATAGAGCGCTTTATTGATACTTCGTCCTTACTCATCACTGGACATAAATATACGCAAAATATACCAGAACATCATGGCTACACTGGCGAATAACTGTAGAGAAGCACCGACATAACGATCTTCTGGGTAATGATGAATCACGTTAGAAGTATCGTATAGAATTGAAGCTCCCGCTAAACCAACCATCGCAACACTAAACCATGTACCTAATTGGAAACCAAAAATAAAGCCGCCAGCAATGGCCAATAGAGCTAAACCACCACCCCACATTAACAAACTGCGTAAGAAAGAAAAATCTTTACGTGTGTAGAAAACAATTGCCGTTAATAAAGCAAAGCCCACTAAGGTAATGGTTGCAGCGCTTTGAATCATTCCATCAGCCATATTAGCAGCAATGAGTAGCATTGGAGCAAAAATCACAGCTTCAGCAATGATAAATCCAATCAAACTCGAATATTGGGTTACTTTTGATTGCGAAGAATGGGCTAAATGTGTCGCTACCCAACTAGCAGCTATAAATCCACCCAGTAACATCATCCAGCCGTAACCAAATGATGAAACAAACTGAAGGATTTTGTACGAAATACCTGACTGATAAAAGTAAAAACTTAAAGCAGTAAAAGCAAAAATTGCCGCCAATAAGTGATTATAGGTTTTGGTAATAAAAGCCGCACGATCGCCCAAACCACCTCGACTTACCGTAGCATCTTGCTCTTGAATATCTTGATAACTCATTGTTACTCCTTTGAATAGCTGATATTAATAGCTTAATTATTTAATTGTGATTATTAGGTCAAAATTCAATCTATCATTTAACGATTAAATCTTTATCTGATTAGAACGGAATATCGTCGTCAAAATCATCATCCATCACTGGTGCTGCTGGCGCTTGCTGTTGCTGCGGAGCAGACTGTTGTTGACCGCCACCAAAAGACGCTTCACCGCCACTGCGACCACCTAGCATCTGCATTGAGCCACTAATATCAATCACCACCTCTGTTGTATAGCGATCTTGGCCTGATTGATCTTGCCACTTGCGAGTTTGTAACTTGCCTTCGAAATAAACCTGAGATCCTTTACGCAAATATTCGCCAGCGATCTCGGCTAACTTGCCGAAAATAACCACACGATGCCATTCGGTCTTTTCTTGCTGTTGACCAGTATTTTTATCTTTCCAAGTTTCCGAAGTCGCTAAAGTAATATTGGCAATTGCGCGACCATCTGGCGTGTAACGGACTTCTGGATCTTTTCCTAAATTTCCTACTAGAATAACTTTGTTGATGCCACGACTGGCCATGAAATACTCCTATCTCTTTGTTTTATATTGTATTTTGACTTTTATTAAGGGTCTTCTGACATGCAGGTCAGAGTCATTATGCTTCAATGCGTCCCAAAGCCAATAAATCTTGTTGGTTAACCTTGTTGTTATCTATCCGCAAATATACCTTGCCATCGACCTCGTTGGCAAACGCTTCTAAGACTCCCGGCAGTTTTAATGCTTGAACTTGTGCGGTACGCAATTGCTGCTTATCATCGATAATCAAGGTTACTCGCTTGATTTCAGGTAATTTGCCCAGCTTAAATAGGGTTATCCCAACCGATAGCAGCAACCCAATATTAAGCCATAATATGCCCTCAAAGCCGATCTTGGGTAATAAGTAACCTGTGACGCTGCCGCCTAAAAAAGCCCCTAAAAATTGACTGGTTGAGAAAATCCCTAATGCAGTACCGCGATAATGAGCACCGTATAAATTGGAAACTGTAGAGGGTAACTTGGCTTCTAATAAATTGAAGCCCGCAAAGAACAAGGTCAAAACCAATAGCCAAAAACTTATGCTTTGCCACTCGAAAAACATTACACCTAATGACAAGGCTAACAGTACAAACGCCAATTGCATCACCTGTCGATGCCAACCTTTACGCTCCGCATTAAGCATCATTGGCAGCATGATGATAATTGACAGTATCAATACCACAAGATAAATCCATGAATGTTGGCTCAATTCAAAGCCTGCGGCGATCAACCTTTCTGGAACCACTAAAAAGACTGCAATCAATGCCCAATGAATAACAAAAACCGCCAGCGCTAATACAAAAATACGCCCTTTAGCGGTCACATGCTGCCAACGTTCGGAAAAACTCAGTTCAATTTTTTGGCTCTGTTTCTGACCATTTCCAATATCAAGCCCATCTGGGACCATAAAAAAAGCAACCAACAAGGCCATAAATGCTAATCCAGCAATTAAATAGAACATGCCTTGCAGAGATAACCAATTGCTCAATAATGGCCCCAACACCAATGATAAGGCAAAAGCTAAACCGATACTGCCACCGATCATGGCCATAATTTTTGACCGTTGCTCTGGTCGAGTTAAATCGGCCGCTAAAGCCATCACAGCGCTAGCAATAGCTCCTGCACCTTGCAGTGCTCGACCGAAGATTAATCCCCAGATTGACTCAGAATTGGCCGCGACCAAACTTCCAATAATAAAAACCAATAGTCCCGCATAAATAATCGGCTTACGCCCTATTTTGTCTGACAACACGCCCAATGGCAGTTGCAGCAATGCTTGCGATAACCCATAGATACCAATCGCCATACCAAGTAACGGTAAAGTCGCACCTTGTAAATCCTCACCTAACACTCGGATCACAGGCAATAGCATAAACAGCCCAAACATGCGTAAGGCGAAAATACTGGCCAATGATAAAGCGGAGCGACGCTCCAAAGCTGTTAATGACGAAGATTTCATAAATTAGTTGGATTAGTATGATTTAAAAAGCATTAGAGCTTTTCAGCAATGCGCTATTCGCGCTATAGTTAACGGTTTGCGATTTTCTCATTTTAAGGCGCAAAGTCCAAGCCTTGATTTGTTTTATTCGGCCAAGACTCGTTTGACAATGACGAAGTTATCGCCAAGTGCTCAACTACAAACTGTGCTCAATTAAAGGAAAACAATGGATACCATCGAAGTTCGTGGTGCTAAAACCCATAATCTAAAAAATATTGATCTGACATTACCACGCGATAAGCTAATTGTGATCACAGGCTTATCAGGTTCGGGTAAATCTTCGCTGGCTTTTGATACCTTGTATGCAGAAGGTCAGCGTCGCTATGTCGAATCATTGTCGGCTTATGCACGCCAATTCTTGTCTTTGATGGAAAAACCTGATGTGGATCATATTGAAGGATTATCTCCTGCAATTTCTATTGAACAAAAGTCCACCTCACACAATCCGCGTTCAACAGTGGGCACTATCACTGAAATTTACGATTATCTGCGGCTATTGTTTGCTCGTGTCGGCACGCCACACTGCCCCGAACACCAGTTACCGCTAGAAGCGCAAACCGTTAGCCAGATGGTCGATCATGTTTTAGAGCAACCTGAAGGAACAAAGTTAATGTTGCTGTCGCCTGTGGTTCAAAATCGCAAAGGCGAACACGTTCAGCTTATTCAAGAGCTGCAAGCCAAGGGCTTTGTGCGCGCTCGTATCAACGGTAAAGTCTATGATCTAGCCGAAGTGCCTGTACTAGATCTGTATAAAAAACACACCATCGAAGTCATTGTTGATCGCTTCAAAGTGAAAACTGACATGCAGCAACGCTTAGCGGAATCTTTTGAAACAGCATTAGAATTAGCCGAAAGTATTGCTCGTGTTGCGCCAATGGACGAAGACGATGCTTTAGAAGAAATGGTATTTTCGGCGAAATATGCCTGCCCTACCTGCGGTCATTCAATTCCCGAGTTAGAACCGCGTATCTTCTCATTCAACAATCCAGCAGGAGCTTGTCAAACCTGTGATGGTTTAGGCGTTGATCAATTCTTTGATCCTGAAAAGATTATCACCAATGACGAAGTTTCTTTAGCAGGTGGCGCTATTCGTGGCTGGGATCGTCGCAATGTGTATTATTTCCACATGCTGACATCATTAGCCAAACATTATAAATTTGATATTGAAGCCCCTTGGTCAAGTCTATCGAAAAAAATCCAACAAACCATTTTATTTGGTAGCGGCAACACACAAATTGATTTTGAATATACCAATGACCGTGGCGACAAATACCAGCGTAAACATCGCTTCGAAGGTATCATCCCCAATATGCAACGTCGCTACCATGAAACTGAGTCTGGTACGGTACGCGAAGAATTACAAAAGTATATGACCACTCAGTCATGTAGCTCCTGTGGCGGCACTCGTCTTAACGAAAATTCGCGTAATGTGTTTATTGAAGGTACCGCCTTACCGCAAGTCACCCATTGGTCAATAGAAGATACTCACGATTACTTTGCTAACTTAAAACTTACTGGGCAAAAAGGTGAGATCGCAGCTAAGGTTCTTAAAGAAATTTGTGACCGCTTGAGCTTCTTGGTCAATGTTGGCCTTGATTATCTAACTCTTGAGCGTAGCGCCGATACTCTTTCAGGTGGCGAAGCTCAACGTATTCGTCTGGCCAGCCAAATAGGCGCTGGCTTAGTAGGAGTAATGTATATTCTTGATGAGCCATCAATTGGTTTGCATCAACGTGATAATGACCGTCTGCTAAAAACCCTGACTCACCTGCGCGATTTAGGCAATACCGTGATAGTCGTTGAACACGATGAAGATGCAATCCGTGAAGCCGATTACATTGTTGATATTGGCCCAGGTGCGGGAGTGCATGGTGGTGAAATTGTTGGTCAAGGCTCATTAGCACAAATTAAAAAAAGTAAAAACTCGCTGACCGCGCAATACCTCAATGGCAAACTGAAAATTGAAGTTCCAGCTGAGCGAACACCGATTAATAAAAAGAAATTAATTAGTGTCACAGGTGCCACGGGTAACAACCTAAATTCAGTTAACTTAGATATTCCTGTGGGCTTATTAACTTGTATTACAGGTGTATCAGGCTCAGGCAAATCGACCTTAATCAATGACACGCTCTACCCCATTGTGGCGCGCAAAATTAACAAGTCTAGCTTACAACCCAAAGCCTACGAAACTATTGAAGGCTTGGAGCATATTGATAAAGTGGTAGATATTGATCAAAGCCCCATTGGACGAACACCACGTTCAAACCCTGCAACTTACACAGGTATTTTTACACCCATTCGTGAATTATTCTCAGGAACGCAAGAATCGCGCACTCGTGGTTATAAACCTGGTCGGTTTAGTTTTAACGTCAAAGGTGGCCGTTGCGAAGCGTGCCAAGGTGATGGCGTGATCAAAGTAGAAATGCACTTCTTACCAGACGTGTACGTGGCTTGCGATGTGTGTAAAGGCAAGCGCTACAACCGCGAAACGCTAGAAATTTTATACAAAGGCAAAAACATTCATGAAGTGCTCGACCTGACCGTTGAAGACGCTCGTGAATACTTCGATGCCATTCCTGTTATTGCTCGCAAACTGCAAACCTTAATAGATGTGGGCTTGTCTTATATCAAACTTGGGCAATCAGCAACAACTCTATCTGGTGGTGAAGCGCAAAGGGTGAAACTATCGCGCGAATTATCCAAACGCGATACAGGCAGCACCTTATATATTTTGGATGAACCAACTACTGGTTTGCATTTCCATGACGTAAACCAACTATTAAAAGTCCTGCATCGCCTTCGTGATCATGGCAATACAGTTGTGGTGATTGAGCATAACTTGGATGTAATAAAAACCGCTGACTGGATTGTTGATCTTGGCCCTGAAGGCGGTAGCAAAGGCGGACAAATTATCGCTACAGGAACTCCAGAGCAAGTCAGTAAAAAGAAAGGCTCTTATACAGGAAAATATTTGAAACATATGCTTGGATAATACCTTGATTTTGACTTTCTTAAATAAACAATAGCCAGCGTAATACTGGCTATTAATTTAATACTTATTTATCATCGTCCTTATCTATTTCATCATAAATTTTCCTTGTAGAAAAACCGACAATTTGTTCTTTTGACCACCAATAAATCCCTGCTTCGATACTTCCACCTGACAGATCAGTTACCTTACCAAAAAATCTATCAATTGCTAGAGATGTCCCAACATCTCTTGCCAACCCACTAACACTTGAATTGCTTCTATTCTTAAAAAAATGATCTATTGAAGCATCTGTGGCAACAGCAAATGGATTGATCGCAGTTAAAGGCGCAAGAGTTAATTTTGCCACATAATACGTGCCTTGAATTTGATATTCATTCATTCGACGCCTACTCTCTGCTTCCATAAGTAAGGCCCATGCTTTTCTTTCTGATTTTCTAATCTCTCTCAGTTTCTGCCTTTCTAAAGCATTCCAGGCATCAATAATATCTATAAGATTTAAAGTATGTTGTAGAGAATTATTTGCATTATCTTGATTATTTTGTTGTGCAACAGCTGTTAAAGACACAACTGTTTGTCCATCCATTATTGCAGGATCTACTTGAGATTTTAATCCTCGCTTAACTAAGTTATCTCTTAACTGTTGCGTACTGCCACTCTGCGCAACACCTAATTTTCTTAATTTATCTAAAGCTTCTCCTCTTCCTAACCAAATTTCTATGCCTTCCTTTTGTTTATCTGTTAACAAATTTGAAAGCTCTGAAAAGTTTACTTGAGTTGTTTCTTTATTTAAATTCACTCTACCATTAGAAGTAGAAAAGCCTAAAGCATTTAAAACATTCTGAACCTCAACATTACAGTTTCCTCCTTGCGACTCACATTCCGCTCGACTCCAAACAGTAGCCCACTTATACCCACTCGGATCCGTTCCAGCCAATGGGTTATTCATAATGTAGCTGTATGGGTTCATACTCTGGCTATTACCAGTTGCTTGTATGAAGGGGTCAACGGACAAGAATCGACCAAGATTGTAATCATACGCGCGTCCATTCATATGAATGAGCTCAGCATCATCGAGGTGCTCATGGTCAGTAAAACCTCGGCTAGTAAAAGGCTCAGTACCGACTACTGCCCTGAGTGTTGCAGGATTCACATCTCCAAAATCACCGGTACGAGGTTTACCAAACGGATCGTAACTGCGGTGCTCTTTAATGTTACCGTTATGGTCAGTAATGGTGACTACTGAGCCTAAGCGGTCACGGTGGGTAAAGCCCAGCTCCCAAGTGGTGGTTGAGCCAATCACTTTCTTGGTTTGTATCGCCACATCACCAATGTAGTGTTTGTATTTAGTGGTCGTGCCCTGCACTTCTTTCTCAAGCAATTTGTCGAGATAGTAAGTGGTGATGGTACCACCCGCTGCACCAGTTTTGATTTGTTTGTAACGCATCCAGTCTGCACCGTAACTGAAGGTGCTGGTGACGCTACCTTTAGTGATGGTCAAGGGTTTGTTAAATTCATTGTACGTCATGGTCTTGCCATCACCCGTCAACATATTACCGTTGTTGTCATAAGTGAAATAAACGTTTGGGCCATTGAGCTTAGTCACCCGACGCACTGCATTGGGGCCTGCATTACCGCCTGCACTCTTAGTCGCATTGCCGTAATAGTAGGTATTGCCGTAGTCTGACTTTTTGGTGAAGTTACCTACTGGGTCATAGTTATATAATATTGGATTAACGGTCGTGGTAGCGCCATTATTAATCGTGCGTTGACTTTGGGTTAATCGTTGCAGGCCATCATAAACATAATCTTCACTGTTCATCACACCATTGGCGACTACCGTTTGTGAGTCCAAGTTACTGAACCCGTCATAACTGAATGTCATATCATGAACTTTGTTAGCCCCGATAGCACTCTCAACTAGGGTCATCTGCCCTGTCGCTGCATGGTAGTTAGCGGTTTGGGTGATTAAACCGTTGGTCATTAGCTGGCTTGTGACTTTGCCGTGAGCATCAAGGTCTTGAATCTCTTGATAGACATAACCACCGTTAGCATTCTTAACTT
>JABXIQ010000043.1 GCA_013373015.1 Kangiellaceae bacterium | reverse complement strand
CTGCACCCAAAGCAGGCGCGCTACCAGACTGCGCTAATCTCCGAAATCTACGCAAGGCCTTGCCGTTGCGAGACGCGCATATTACTGATTTCCCCTATACCCGTCAACACTTTTTGATAGCTTTTTTACTCCTTTTAGCAAAGGATTTTGCTAAATCCAACCTTGCTAGACTACTAATTAGACAAAAGCATTGAGCCAACGCCCATTTATTGAGACAATAGCAGTTTCAAACGTTCATTTGAATTTTAATCTTTCAACCAAATAAGTAGTTTAGTCCTTATGTCTGCACACATTCTTGATGGCAAAGCCATATCTGAAAAAGTAAAAAGTCAATTGGCCGAAAAAGTTCAAGCCCGCTTGAATAAAGGCCTGCGCGCGCCTGGTTTAGCGGTAATTTTAGTTGGTGGCGACCCTGCTTCACAAATTTACGTCAATAAAAAGGTTGAAGCCTGCGAAAAAGTTGGCTTTATCTCACAAAAATTTGTCATGGATGAAGATACTTCTCAAGACTCTTTATTACGTCAGATAGACTCACTCAATGAAGATCCTGCAATCGATGGAATTTTAGTACAACTACCATTGCCAGCTCATTTGGACTCCAATGTCATTTTAGAGCGTATTAAAGCAGATAAAGATGTTGATGGTTTTCATCCTTATAACATGGGTCGTTTAACGCAAAAAATGCCAACCATGCGCCCATGCACCCCTTATGGCGTAATGGTCATGCTCAAAGAAACCGGTATAGATTTAGTCGGTAAAGATGCAGTTGTAGTCGGTGTATCCAATATCGTTGGCCGTCCAATGGGCATGGAACTCTTAATGGAGCGTTGTACTGTAACCTTCTGTCACAGCAAAACTAAAGACTTAGCGCAAAAAGTTTCAGAAGCAGACATCGTGGTTGTTGGTGTTGGTATTCCTGAAATGGTTAAAGGCGACTGGATCAAACCCGGCGCAATCGTGATTGACGTTGGTATCAATCGTTTAGAGTCAGGCAAGTTAGCGGGTGATGTTGAATTCGACGTAGCTAAAGAACGCGCATCTTGGATCACGCCAGTTCCCGGCGGCGTTGGACCTATGACAGTTGCTATGCTGATGAGCAATACCCTATTTGCTTGTGAGCATTTGCACTAACCTAGGATCGATAAAATGAATAGTGATGTAAGCTATATTACGCATTTGATAAACAACAACAACTTCGATGCAGCGTTAATCGCCGCTGAACATGTATTACAGAATGAACCTTCAAATTTGCAAGCTTTAGTTTATAAGGCAATAGCTCTCCGCGAAAAAAAGATGATATTTGAATATCAATTGCACTTAGAGAGAAATTTAGATTATGACTCAAAGCCTTTTCCGATAACAAATGCATTAATTGAACTATCGACAAAATCCGGTCAATATCAGGTGTTGTATAACCTTTTTCATAAACTCGATGATATTACAAAATTAAATACAGAAGCTCAACTTTGCATCGGGCATGCTATGCAAAAAGTTAGCAAGTATGAAGAAGCAAAAAAAATATTTTTATCTTTATTAAATAACAATACAGCACAAGATCAAGCTCACTATTACCTTGGTAATGCACATAGATATTTGGGTAATAAAAATGAAGCGATAAAAAATTATCTCCACTGTATTAACAATAGTACTAACTTTCTTGCAAAAGCGTATTTCGGCTTAGCCAACATGAAAGATTACACGTTTTCAAATGAGCAAATAATATCGTTAATTAAAACATTAGAAACAAATTCTTTACTTCGTGATGACAAAGCGTGTCTTTTATTTTCACTAGGCAAAGCCTACGAAGATAACAAAGACTATGAGTCATCTTATTACTATTACGCTCTCGGTAATGAAGAGAAGTCGAAATATGAAAAGTTCAATGAAAAAAACCTTAAAGAGAAAGCAAACAAAACAATTGAAAAGTATGAGAATACAGATTTTGATACCCCAGATTTGATCCCTTTGAATAAAACACCAATTTTTATAGTAGGACTACCACGAAGCGGCTCAACATTAGTTGAACAGATTTTGTCCTCGCACTCTAAAATAGAGCGAATAGGAGAAGTACCATACATTAACTCTTTGATTCAGGAGTGCCACCAAAGAAGGCACATAGCTTCATATCCAGAATTTTTACAAGATTTAACTAAAGATCAAATTAATTACTTTAGAAAAAAATATATTCAACTATCTTCTCTACATTTTAAAAATGAGAAAGCTACTTTTTTCACTGATAAAACACCTGAAAATCTAGAAAACATAGGTTTTATAAGAACCATATTTCCTGAGTCAATTATAATCGATACACGAAGGGAGATTAGAGCAAATACATTTAGTCTTTTTAAACAACTTTTCTTTGGAGCAAGAAGTTACTCTTACGACATAAATAACATTGTTACTTATTACAAAACTTATATTAAACTAATAAACTTTTGGGAAAAAAAATGTCCAACCAACATATTTACGGTAAACTATGAGCGACTTGTAGATGATTTTGATACAACCTTATCTGATCTTTTTTTCAAAATAAACCTAAAACCAGAGAAAAGTTGTTTTGAATACTATAAAAACAAACAAATTGTCGATACAGCCAGCTCAGAACAAGTTAGAAAGCCAATTTATCATAGTGCAAAAAATGCTTGGGAAAACTATAGAAAACACTTTGAACATATTAAAATTAACACTAACAATAAAGCCGCTAACTGACATCAGAAGCGGCTTTTTTATTACAAACTAAAATTATTGCTCTTTAACTTCAATAACACAATGTTTTAGATAATCAGCAGCTTCATTGGCCGACCAATCAGCTTTATCTTTTGCTTTCATTGCTTTACACCAACGATCGCTGCCTACTTCATGCTCGCAAGCGGTTAAGCCAACAGTTGCCATTACTGCTAATCCTATCAATGCTAATTTTTTCATAGTTTTCTCCTGTTATGAAATATATCAGTATCTTGTCAGGACTGTGTTCACTGACAATGATTTTCTACCCTGTTACTTTCTTCTCCAAGATGTGCCATTAGCACCATCTTCAAGCTCAATATTTAGCTCATTGAGTTTGTCACGAATTTCGTCCGCTTTGGCCCAGTCTTTATCAGCGCGAGCTTGTAAACGTTCTTGAATCAAGTCATCAATTTCCTGATCAGACACATCAGACTCACCAACACCCGATTTTAAGAATTCTTCAGGATCTTGCTGTAACAAACTTAACACTCCTGCTAATTCTTTTAATTTCACAGCAATCGTTGCCGCTTGAGCCATATCACTAGCTTTCAGACGATTAACCTCTTTAGCCAATTCAAATAATACGGGCATAACCTCTGGTACATTGAAATCATCATCCATAGCTTCGACAAACTTAGCATGTGCTTGCTCAAGAATAGCGAAACTCTGATCTGTAGCTAATGATAGGTCTACTCCACGCAGGGCTGTATATAAACGCTCCAGAGAAGCATCTGCCGCTTCCAAATTGGCTTGGCTGTAACTTAATTGACTACGATAATGGCCGCTCATTAAGAAATAACGCACTGATTCAGCACGATATTCTTGTAAAACATCACGAATGGTAAAGAAATTGCCCAGTGACTTAGACATCTTTTCTTTATCCACCTGCACCATACCTGTGTGGATCCAAGTACGAGCAAACTGACAACCATTGGCCGCTTCTGATTGAGCAATTTCGTTTTCATGATGTGGAAACTGCAAATCTGAACCACCACCATGAATATCAAAGGTTTCCCCTAAACATTCTTTTGACATGGCCGAACATTCAATATGCCAACCTGGACGACCTTTACCCCAAGGAGAACCCCATGTCGGTTCATTTGGTTTTGCTGCTTTCCAAAGAGCAAAATCCATTGGATCACGCTTTTCAGAGTTAACTTCCACGCGTTCACCAGAATTTAGCTGCTCCAAATCTTGCTTGGATAACTTACCGTACCCCTCAAATTTAGGTACATAATAATTCACGTCGCCCGAGTCAGTGACATAGGCATAATCTTTTTCAATAAGAGTTTTAATGATTTCGATAATGCCATCCATTGTGCCTGTTGCCGTCGGTTCAATATCAGGGCGCTGTAAACCGATAGCGTCGAAATCCTTATGCATTTCCTTAATAAATCGCGCCGTTAACTCATTAAAAAGTTCACCATTTTCGTTAGAGCGTTCAATAATTTTATCGTCGATATCAGTAATGTTGCGCACATAGGTCACATCATAACCACGGAAGCGCAAATAACGATTAATCACATCAAAGGACGAGTAAGTTCGAGCATGACCAATATGACATAGATCATAAGTGGTCACGCCACACACATACATTGACACCTTGCCTTCAAATAAAGGTTCAAACTTTTCTTTTTTTCGGGTCAAATTATTGTATATATGTAATTCACTCATGGTTCTACTCAAATTCGGTTCTTTTAGATTTTCAACGTAAAAGGCAGTATCATATGCCGCAAAGCCCATTCTCGAATAATGGGATCAGCATTGTAGCCATTGAACAACATCAAGGCTACGCCAATTTTAAATAAATAGGTTAAATTATGTCTGAAACTATGCACAAAGTTACACTTACTACTAATCATGGCGATATCGTTCTTGAGCTAAATGCCGAAAAGGCACCTAAAACTGTTGAAAACTTCTTAAATTACGTTCGTGCAGGCCATTATGATGGCACTATTTTTCACCGTGTAATTTCGAATTTCATGATTCAAGGTGGTGGATTTACCGCCGATATGGAGCAAAAAAGCACACAAGCCCCTATCGAAAATGAAGCGAATAACGGCTTATCAAACGTCAATGGCTCAATTGCTATGGCACGCACCATGGATCCGCACTCAGCTTCTTGTCAATTCTTCATCAATGTAAAAGACAACGATTTCTTAAACTTCCAAAACGAATCTATGCAAGGCTGGGGTTATTGCGTATTTGGTCAAGTTGTCGAAGGAATGGACGTGGTTGAAGCGATTAAAGAAGTAGAAACAGGCTCATACAGTGTACATCAAGATGTGCCGGTTGAAAGCGTTATGATTGAAAAAGCGGTCATTAACGAATAATGATACATTTTATTTCTGACCTACACCTCTGCGAAGAGCGCCCTGACTTAACGGCGCTCTTTAACAAATACATGAACGAAATAGCTCCGCACTCTAATGAGCTTTATGTTTTGGGGGATCTATTTGAAAGCTGGATTGGCGATGACGATGACTCAGAATTTGCTGAATCCATTATTGCTCAATTCAAGGCCTATTCAGACTCTGGTAAAAAGCTTTATTTCCAGCATGGAAACCGCGATTTTTTATTAGCTGATGAGTTTTCCAAACAAACTGGCGGTATCATTATTGATGAGGTTTCGCCATTAGCAATTGGTGACCAAAAAGCCTTGCTGATGCATGGTGATTCTTTATGTTGGGATGATGTGGATTATTTAAAATTCCGCCAAATGGTTCGCTCACAAGAATGGCAAAACCAACTACTATCACAACCATTGGCTGTACGCCGCGCTATAGCCGCTGATTTGCGTCAGAAAAGCAAAGAAGCGCAAGAAAATAAAGCAGAATCCATTTGCGATGTACATCCACAAGCCATTGAAGAAGTGTTGCAAGAAAATAAAGCCACCATTTTAATTCATGGCCATACCCATAGACCTGATTTTCATGATATAGAAATTGGAGGTAAACACTGCCAGCGAATAGTACTGAGCGACTGGGGTGAACAAGGTAATTATTTGACCGTCAATGGAACCGACATAGAGAGTCATTATTTTGAATAATTGGTTGTCTTTATAGCAACCAACTTACATCCGAATCAGCTTTAATGGTTCGGATACCTTCTCCATCTCTAAAAACCAAACCGTCTTTTTGACCATTTAAGAATAATCTATTGCCACAACGCTTTAACGCTGTGCCTTCTTTAATACCCACCACATATTTATCAGGATTAGCACAAGTATATTCATAAACACGTTCAGCACGGGTTTCACCATTGTGATTTGGCGGCTGATAATCCGTGTAATGCGGGTTGATTTGGAATGGCACCAAACCAAGCGCTTTAAAACTTCGAGGCTGTACAATCGGCATATCGTTAGTGGTGCAAATGGTTAAACCCGCCATATTCGAACCCGCACTCCAACCAATGTACGGCGTGCCACTATTAACCTTTCTTCTGATAGCATCAACTAATTCATTATCATATAGCTGCTTTAACAAATAGAAAGTATTACCACCGCCAATTGCAATGGCATCAGCTTGATCTACTGCTTTAATCGGATCCGAAAATTGATGAATAGAAATAACACTTTTGTTGATACTCTTTAATGCGGTATTTACTTTTTGCTCATAAGCATCGTAGCCCATAGCAAAACCAGCATAAGGTATAAATAAGATCTTGTTAATTTCAGTAGCAAGGAAATTATCAATCATCGGCAAAGCGTGCTCTAAATAACCCGTTTGACCTTCTCTAGATGCGCTAAGTAATAATAATTTTGACATAGGATTTTCCTAACTTGGGTTTTATTTACGCTGGCACACCAGAGTGAAATCTAAATAATGAATCAGGGCTTTCGATGAGCTCTTTTTCTTTTTGCAAGAAAAAATGTACTCGCTCATCAATGGCTTCATTTGAATAACGTTTAGCCAAATCTAAATAATCCATAAAATGTCGTGATTCAGACTTGAGCAAAAATCGGTAATATTTTGCTAGCTCAGGCTCGCTCTTTTCAAAATAGGGCGCTAGAGCATGAAACCTTTCACAAGAACGAGCTTCGATAATAGCCCCTATAATCAGTCCATCAATCAATCGTTGAGGCTCATCTTTACTGGCGAACTGGTGTAAACCAGCAGCATAACGAGACGGTTTAATGGCTTTATATTTAATGCCGCGCTTTTCGATAAAATCAAGAACCTGCTCAAAATGTAAAACTTCTTCGCGCGTTAATTGAGATAGTTTTTTCAATAACTCCATGTGTTCAGGATAGCGAAACATTTGCTTTACAGCAGTCGCGGCAGCTTTTTTTTCACAATGCGCATGATCAATCAAAACAATTTCAAGCTCATCAACTGCTCGCTCAAGCCAAGCCTTAGGAGTACGGCAAAGCAAAAATTCATGGATCGGCGTAATGTCAGCCATAGGTCAGTTCATTCAAAAATCAGATGCTGCGCATTATAGCATTTCATTAACAAATGTCAGCGTATGATAATACCTCTACTTAAGAAATTTCCTTCGGCGCTTACAACTTGAAAGCACTCACCGACTGTTTGAAGTGTTGTATAGCAACTTTACTGGGGTAATTTTTTTGGTAACGCAAACGAATATATTGCTCAAAAAGAGGCTTGCTTGCAGCATAAAGCTCCGGGGATTCTTGCTCTAATCTACTCGATATATCATAAGGCCCTTCATTCATTCTAATGTTGAAGCCCTGAGCTTTCAGCTTATTAAGCAAACGAATATAACTTATTTCGACCGTATCTCGATTGCGGCTTTTACTTAAAATCCATAATCCAAACACTAATCCTGACAACAGAATAGTTATCAATAAGGCATATCCTAAATAACGCCATTGACTATGCTTTATACCTAATTTTGATAGCCAGTCATGTTGCGCATCTTGGTCATACCCCATAAGCGTTTCGTTCCAGAAACTTTGCAATGCATCCCAACGCAAACTGAGTTTTTGTAGTAAACCCGTAGGCAGTTGTAATCCTGACTCTTTGCCAAACTCACCAAACCAATCATCTCTTGCACCCACTTGATTTTGTAAACTGACATCCACTCGAGAGGGATGAATCGCAGCAGTAGGATCAACGCGACGCCAACCTTCACCCTCTAGCCATACTTCAGTCCACGCATGTGCATCTGACTGGCGAACAATATAATAATCGCCATAGGGATTATATTCACCACCTTGATAACCCGTAACTACACGCGCAGGAATACCTGCAGCACGCATGATAAAGACGAAAGCACTCGAATAATGCTCGCAAAAACCTTCTCTAGTGCCTAACCAAAAACCATCAATGATTTCTTGTTCGAGAATTTCAGGAGTTAAAGTATACCGATAAGGTTGTTGTCTAATGGTATTTAATATCAAACTAATAAAATCTTGCGCCGACTGTACGGTCGCATATTGTTCTATTGCCCATTTTTTTGTTTTTTCGTTACTCGCATCCGGTAATTTTAAGTTCTGCTCTTTTTGCCAGTCAGATAACTTGTATGAGCTGTAATCTATTTTGTAAGATTGCGCTTGATATAAAAAACGTTGGTTAACTTTTTGCGGTCTTCTCCAAGTGTGGTCGTTGAATAAGAACACCCCGTTAGGTGGAGTAACCACATCCTCTAAACCAAATATCCATCGGTTTTTGTGGGGTTCTAACTGTACTTTATATTGATATTCAGGCTGCGAAACAACCTGCTCAACCTGCCTCAAGGGTGAGCGCTCGCCTTCTCTCCAAGTAAACCCATCAAACTCAGAAAAGACCAAACCTCTCCAATACATTTGTGAATTACTAGGTGCCTTAGTAACAAAATCAACTCGAAAAGCAATATCATCAAAAGTGTGCAAAGCGCCAATATCACCAGGGTTCATACTATCGCTGATACCCGTTCCAGCTTCTGAGTCTGACGGCATAGCCCACAAAGGCCCAGGCAATCTTGGGAAAAGAAAAAATAACAATATCATGATAGGAAGCGCTTGTAACAAAGCTACTCCCGATAATTTACCAATATTTTTTAATCCTTGAATTCCGTGCAAGCTATTTAGAGCAATTATTCCCATCAAAATAGCCACCATCGCTAGCATCAGGTACAAACCCATCCATATGGTTTCACTAAATAAGAAGCTGGTTACAAGAATAAAGAAGGATATGAACAATATTAGCGCAGCATCACGATAATTCTTCGCCTCCAATAGCTTGAACGCATACATTAAGCTGATTAAACCAATTCCAGCTTCACGCCCACTAATAGTTCTAAATTGTAAATAAACACCGGCTAGCGAAGCCAAAACCAACAGCACAATAACCCAGTAAGGAATTTTAATTTGAAATCTATAAGTCAGGTATTTTGCGATTAATAAGGCTATGGTTGATAACGAGATCCATAGCGGCATATAAAACCATAGCGGCACAAGAACAATGGCCTGCACTATGATTAGCATTGGAATAATGCCAGGACGATAGATGTGTAATTGTTTAGTATTCACAGTTATCAACAACCATTTCTTAACATCTTAAATAAAATTCATGGCATCAAGGCCAATGCTTCTAAGCAATGATGCAAATGCTGATCTCCACTACCTTTATTTATTTTTTTATGCGGTAACTCTAAACCATAAAACTGTTGTGCCCTTTCCGCTTGTAACAATGCATCGGTCAAATAAGATATTGCCAACTCTTTTTCATAATGAGCAACACTCTGCCATGTCAAAAGCGAATGCTCGCCAACTTTATCTTCAAACTCCTTGGTTAATAATCCGCGCTCTCTAGCATAAGCCTTCCACATTAATTGCTTAATCGGATCACCGGTTTGATATTCTCGCAACGCGTAAAAGTCTTCTGTTCCTTTTTGACTAACAACACCCTCTTCTTCCCCAATGCTAGACATGTGCAAGATTTCAGGACAAGCTATAGGTTTTGGATACACTAAACAAGGTTGTTGGGTTTTGAACCACGACCAGACCTGAAAAATACCAAACGGATAAATACTGGTACATACAAAACGCTTAGGTAACAGTACCCCCCTTCTTACCGCTTTGATAGGGATATACTCCATAGCCTTACCTTTAGCTGGAATATCAAAATAAATCACCTGCTTTTTTTGTGTACCAATCCCAATCGTTGAGCGTAGTTGCTCGCCTGAATTATCAATTTGAATAAGGAATCTTGCCTCCTGATCGACAAATACTGGCTCAGGCTTCAAAACTCTAAGTTTAAGTTCACGAACATTTCGGTAAGTATAAAAGGTCGATAACATGCCTATCGCTAACAATATGAATCCCGCCATAAACCCCATATTGTTTTGATAATTGGTTGATGCTACCAAGATCAAGATTAAGATCACTAACATCAACCAGCCATATCGTGTTGGTAAAATATAAATATTTCGTTGCCTTAACTCGGTAGCGCCGTCTTGCGGTATGCGCGAATCGACCCAAGTGAAAAATTTATTTCTGATGAATTTAGGAACCACCATTAGGTTTATTCAATTTAAGTTTATGCTGGAACAGGCGTTTGTTGCAAAATATCATCAACAGCCTGTTGAGCGTTAGAACTAGACGTTGTCACCGACTGTAAACGATGAACAACTGTTGGGCCGAAAACCTGCTGAATATCCTCTGGTAAAACAAAATCACGATTTTCTAATAACGCCCATGCTTTAGCAGCGCCGACTAGTGCCAGCCCTCCTCGCGGCGAAATGCCATGAGCAAAATCAGGACTCTGACGAGTTGCGTTAATTAAATCCATAACATAGCTTAGCAAATGCTCGCTCACCATCACTTTATCAACCTGACCTTGAATCTCTATGAGCTTATCAATTTCAAGCATGGTTTCTAAAGTATCCAGTCTCACTCTTCCAGAATGACCTTTTAGTAAGATCTTTTCGAATCCTGGATCTGGATACCCTAACTCTACTTTAAATAAAAAACGATCAAGCTGTGATTCGGGCAAAGAGTAGGTACCAATTTGGTGAGAAGGATTTTGGGTGGCAATTACAAAAAAGGGCTCAGGCAGTTGAAAAGTTTGTCCTTCCACTGTTACTTGCGTCTCTTCCATCGCCTCCAGCAAAGCACTTTGTGCTTTGGGCGTTGCTCGATTAATTTCATCCGCAAGAATTAACTGAGAAAAGACGGGGCCTTTATGAAACTCAAACGTCCCTTTTTCGCGGTCAAATATATTAGCGCCAACAATATCGGCAGGCAAAATATCGCTGGTAAACTGTATCCGTTGAAAGTCCAAACCAAAAACTTTAGCAATTGCCTGACCTAAAGTGGTTTTACCCATACCTGGCAAATCTTCGATCAACAGGTGGCCTCTGGCTAACAAACAAGCGACGGACAATTTAACTTGGTGCGGCTTACCCAGCACCACTTTATTCAATTGAGATAAAACAGGAGCTAGTAATTGTTGCATAAAAACCCTTAGCGATTGGTAAGTGTAACGACTTGTTTCAGTTCACGTTTATTACAACTATGTTCAGTTTTAATTCAGTTTTAAAAGCACAGAATAACCTTGCATTATTTAACAAAAATATACAAGGAGATAATAATGTCACTTAAAAAAATATTTGCAGTTACTACTCTGACTTTAGCAAGCTCAGCAGCAATCGCTGGTGGCGTGAGCTATGATTATGTTCAAGGCGGCTACGTTGATTACGATGAAGCTGATGGGTTCAATATTGAGCTTTCAAAAGAGTTCAGTAACAATTGGTATGGTCGAATCGACTACACGGACATTGAAGGCGATGTGGATTTAGGATTAGTATCTTTCAAGGCCAGTGGCGACCTAATGCGTATCAATGTAGGTTACAAAACAGCCATCTCAAGCTCCACCGACTTTGTCGCTGAGTTAGGTTATGAAGATCTAGACGGTCAAATGCTTGGCCTAGCTAATAGTGACAGTGGCTACAATGCTTTGGTAGGCTTACGCGGCATGGCTTCTAATAACTTTGAATTAGGCGGATACGTTCAATATTCTGATGTTCTTGAATCCACCGACATCACAGTAGAAGGTCGTTATCACTTTGATAACAATTTTTCTGTTGCGGTTGAAGTTGGTCATGATGATGAATCAGACGAGCATTACGGTGTAAACTTCCGCTATAGTTTCTAATTCCTAAGACACTGATAGAAGCCGCTTTTGCGGCTTTTTATCACTTTTTATCTTTCTGTGCTTTGGTGTATGATGAGCGCAAAATAAATAAGCAAATGGAAATAACATGAAAAAACTAATTTCTGCATCATTACTTACAGCATTAGCTGCAACTTCTGCCATGACTCACGCCAGTGATAAAGTGGTTTATGATTATTGGCAATTTGGCTATATCCATAGCGCAGGTGAGCGCACCAGCGACAAAGTAGGCTATAACATTGATATTAGCGGTAGCTGGACAGAGTCAGTTTATTTACATGGTACATACAATGACCAATCGGCGGATGTTTGGGCTATCACGGGTGAAAAAGGTGACGTTTCTGCCAAAGAATACTCTTTAGCCATTGGTTGGCATACACCAATGAGCCGCACCAGCGATTTCTTTGCTGAATTGGGCTATATGCGCCATGATGGTGAAGGCATTATTCCACAATCACCTTACGGTAATGATGAAGACGGCTTTTTCACAAAATTAGGCATTCGTGGTCGTTTTTCAGCTAACTGGGAATACTCAGTGTTCGCTGGCTATAAAGACTTTGATTTTTCTCCTTATGTGGATGCATTGAGTCACGAAGATGACAACGACACTATTTTTGGACTAGAGGGTCGTTACTACTTTTCGCCAAGCTGGTCGCTTGGGGTGACGGTTTCAGAAGAAACAACTGGACTCACTTCCAACTTGAATATCCGCTTCAACCTCTAAAACATCTCCAGTTTATTCTTTGAAGTATCTTTCAAGCCCCGTAACTCTTGACTTGCGGGGCTTGTGTAAACTTTCCTGACAGTTTTGCAAACTAGCTCACACAATCCGTCAAGTGAGTGAGACTTAGGCCACAGATCATTTTTCTACAACTGTTAAAATTTTCGACACATTATGAAAAAAGCCTTACCAAAGGCTCAACTTAAAAAAAGTTGATACAAATATAGGTGAAGAAAATGAAATACGTGCTTGCAATTGTCGCTTTACTAATCGGTTACAAATACGTTGCTGGTAACCCAGAAATCATGACTATGATAACCAACAACAAAGAAATTATTGGTGCGCTAGTTCTAACCATTGCATCAAAGCCTTTGTTAAAAAGAATTTTTGAATAATTTCTCTTGTCTGGAGTAACAGAGAAGATCGTGTGAAAAATACTCCTCCCTGTAGTTTTAAGGCGGCCTAATCAGCCGCCTTTTTTGTACTTAACCGTTAGTTGCGCATAAATTACTGATGGAATGTTTCTGAATTATCCTTTATTTTCAATAAGATAGGTGCTGGTGTGAAACGCTCGCCATACAAGTTTTTATAATATTCAAGCCTTTCTACTACCTTATCAATACCTAAACTATCCATATAACGGAACGGTCCTCCATGAAACGGCGGAAAGCCGATACCAAAAATTGCGCCAATATCACCGTCACGCGCACTTCTAATAATACCTTCTTCCAAACAAAGAGCAGCTTCATTAGCCATTAATAAAATACCGCGCTCAACGATTTCTGCTTTATCAACATGCTTTGTAGGTTCAACACCTAATACTCGATAAACGCTTTCATCGACCTCTTTTTTACCCTTAGAAGCCTTATCGTACTTATAGAAGCCTCGGCCGTTTTTGCGTCCTTTTCTATCATCTTCAAGCAATTTATCGAAAGCCTTAGGCGGCGCCATGCGCTCACCAAAGGCATCTTGCAAAATTGGAGCAACTTTGGTGGCAACATCAATACCCACTTCGTCTAATAAAGTGATAGGCCCCACAGGGAAACCTGCATCTACTAAAGCACTATCAAGCTTTTCAACGGCCACACCTTCACTGAGCAACAAGCCCGCTTCGTTCATATAAGGTGCTAAGATACGATTAACATAAAAACCTGCGCCATCATTGACAACAATAGGTGTTTTACCTTGTTGTTTACCTAACTCAACACAGGTTGCCACCACCCAGTCAGCCGTTTTGTCGGTAGTGATGATTTCCAATAATGGCATCTTTTCAACTGGTGAAAAATAATGCAATCCCACTACTTGCTCAGGACGTTTTGCAGCTTGCGCAATATCGGTAATCGGAATTGATGAGGTGTTGGTGGCGAAAATAGTCTTTTCAGAGCAGTTTTCTTCCACATCATTAACCATCTGATGCTTCAACTTAAGATCTTCAAACACCGCCTCGATCACCATATCGCAGTCTTTGAAGCCTGCATAATCGGTTGAACCTGTCAAACGCGAAATGATTTTCTTGGCTTGGCTATCGCTTAAAATACGACGCTTCAATTTTTTATTGATGAGCTTCCATGAGTAATTCAAAGCCCCGTTAATACCTTTTTCGCTAATGTCTTTCACGCGTACTTGCTTGCCAGCTTTATCAGCAGAGACATAAGCAATGCCTGAGCCCATAAGTCCACCGCCTAAAACGCCGACTTTATCGACTGTAGCAGCTTCAGCGTCTGAATCAACGCCACTATCTTTCTTCAATTCAGTGGTCGCAAAGAATATACTGATCAGCGCCTTAGCCTGTGATGAAATTACCAAATCACCAAAGTTTTTTGCTTCAATGGCATAACCTGCAGCTTGACCTTGGTTTACGCCTTTTTCCACGCACTCAAGAATTTTTTCAGGCGCAGGATAATTGCCGCGAGTTTTTTTGAGCAACTGCTTTTTGGCTTGATCAAACAACACATTACGACCAATTGGATTGGTTTCTAAGGCCAGTTTTTGTAAACCTTTTGCAGAAAACCATGAACCCATAGAGGCTTTTTTCTGTTCGCCCTTGCTCAGTTCCGTGACACGCTTGCGAGCCGCTTTCATCAAATTCGCAGCAGGCACTACTTCATCCACCAAACCAAGTTTTAGCGCTTGCTTCGGAAATAACTGTTTTCCCGTTAACATCATATCTAATGCTGGTGTAATGCCAATTAAGCGCGGTAAACGCTGAGTGCCACCACTACCTGGTAACAAACCTAACTGAACTTCTGGCAATCCCAACTTTGTCTTAGGACTATCAGTTGCCACACGACCTTTACAAGCCAAAGTAAGCTCTAGCCCTCCACCTAAGCAAGCACCATCAATCGCAGCAACTACTGGAAATTTTAGGTTTTCAAGCTGTTGGAACATTTGCTGCCCCGTTCTTGCAATTTGTTCAGCCTGCTCAGCAGTTTCAACGCTTTTCAGCACGCTAATATCAGCACCCGCGATAAAACTACCTTTTTTTCCACTACGAATAATTAAACCTTTAATCGAACTGTCTTGCGACAAAGGTTCAATAATTTCTTTAATCTCTTGCGCAAACTCTGGCTTGAGTACGTTTTGCGCCTCGCCTGGCAAATCAATGGTGATCACTGCGATACCATCATCATGCAGTTCTAAATTGAAAGTCGTATCATTTTTCGCAGTCATTATTCAGTCTCCACAATCATTGCTGCACCCAAACCACCCGCTGCACAAGCAGTTGTTAAGCCGATCCCACCACCGCGACGTTTAAGCTCTCGCAAGGTTTGAGTAACCATTCTCGCTCCCGTTGCGGCAAAAGGATGGCCATACGCTATCGAGCCGCCCAGCACATTGAACTTATCCATATCAATATCACCAATTTTGGTACGCTGACCGAGCTTTTCTTTGGCAAATTGTGTTGACCCAAAGGCTTGAATATTGGACAAGGCTTGAGCAGCAAAAGCTTCGTGCATATCAATCAAATCTAAATCCTTTAACTGCATTTTGGCACGTTTCAATGCTTTTGGCGTTGCATAAGATGGCCCCATCAGCATGTCATGATCCGCCTCAATCGCTGAGAACGCATAGCTTTTAATATAACCCAATGGTTCGTAGCCCAGCGCCTTTGCTCGGGATTCTTTCATCATTAACACCGCTGCAGCACCATCACTCAAAGGTGTTGAGTTAGCGGCTGTCAAGGTACCGTACTTACGATCAAAAGCTGGGCGTAATTTCGCATAGCCCTCTAGCGTAGAATCAAAACGCACCACATTATCACGAATTAAGGGCTCTTTGGTGAAAGGCGAAGCGTATGCCGTCATCACTTCATCATCTAACTTGCCATTTTCCCATGCCTGAGCTGCCAAGGTATGCGAGCGATGCGCTAAAGCATCTTGCTCTTCGCGGGTAATGCCACGATCACGCGCCATTTGCTCAGCATTTTGTCCCATGGTTAAACCTGTAGAATATTCTTTAATCGCAGGGGGAACTGGCATCAAATCTTTCGGGCGCAAGGTTTTCAGGATCGCCATTTTCTGACCAAAAGTACGCGCTTTTTGTAAATCCACCAAAGCCAATGACAGCTTCTTGCTAACTCCAATGGGCACAACTGATGATGAATCAGCGCCACCCGCAATACCAATCTCAACATCACCAACCATGATTGAATCAGATAAGCTAGCAATACTTTGAAAACTGGTAGCACAAGCTCGCGACACCGAATAGCCATCAGTATGAATATTCATTGGAGTGCCCAAAACGATCTCTCGAGCAATATTCGGAGCTTCAGGTAATATAACCACTTGGCCAAAAACCACTCTTTCGATCAACTGTGGGTCAAGCTCTGTTCGGGTCATTAACTCATTGACCACCATTTTTCCTAATTCAATAGCATTAATACCACGATAATGGGTAGCTTGCTTGGCAAATGGTGTACGCAAACCAGATACAATCGCAACGCGATCTTGCTTGGCGGTGGCACGTTTTTTAGCAGCTGTTTCGCTCATACTTGACTCCGAATGTATGGCTCTAAAGAACTAGAGCCTGTAAAAATTGATCTTATCTAACTGATTGTACCTGTTTTGGCGAACATTTCAAACAAACGTTTGAAATGAACTGTAAACAGTTGTGAATAAGCACTAGAAGAAAAAAATTGGAAACAATTCGTTGCATTTTTTAAGAGTTTTTTGATACAAAAGCATCAGCTTTTTCTATACATTGAGCCAAACTCCATGAGTGGAACAGAAAAAATAAGGCACAATAAGCATCAAAATGTCCAAATACAGCCGTTGTATTGTGAAATTATCTATTTGAATTGCTGAAATAAGCCTTATATCCAGTACAATAACCGTCCAATGGGGACAAATAAACAATAACCAATCGGATACAACCTATGAGTGTCAAACAACAATTTATTGAGCTTGAAAATTATCTAAAGCAACGCATTATTGGCCAACATGAGTTAGTTCATAAAATGCTGGTCGCGTTATTGGCGGATGGTCACTTATTAGTTGAAGGAGCACCCGGACTTGCCAAAACTCGAGCCATTAAGGAACTCTCGAATGCTATCGAAGGCGATTTTCACCGTATCCAATTTACTCCCGATTTACTACCTGCAGATTTGACTGGTACTGAAATTTATCGTCCCCAAGATGGCAGCTTCCAATTCCAAAAAGGCCCTTTGTTCCACAATTTAGTGCTTGCTGATGAGATCAACCGAGCTCCAGCCAAAGTTCAATCAGCACTGCTCGAAGCAATGGCTGAGCGTCAAATTACGGTAGGCAGTAACAGCTTTGACTTGCCGCCATTATTTTTAGTCATGGCCACGCAAAACCCTATTGAACAAGAAGGAACTTACCCGTTACCAGAAGCACAACTTGACCGCTTTTTAATGCACGTTGAGGTCGGTTATCCCAATGCGGAAGCGGAAGCAGATATTTTACGCCTCAATCGCCAAGAAGCGCTCAATACAGCTGCGCAAGAAGTGTCCAACCTTAATCAAGAACAACTTTTCGCTGCACGTAACGAAGTGCTTTCAATTTATATGGCACCGGAAGTGGAAGAATATTTGGTTCAATTAATTATTAGCACTCGTCAGCCAGAAAAACTAGAAAGCAATTTAGCGAGTTATATAGAGTTTGGTGCAAGTCCACGTGCCACAATTTCTTTAGACCGTTGTGCTCGCGCCAATGCTTGGCTCAATGATCGTGATTATGTCACGCCTGGCGATATCCAAGCCGTTTTGTATGATGTATTGCGTCACCGCATCATTTTAAGCTACCAAGCAGAAGCAGAAGGCGTCACCGCCAATAAGATTATTTCAGAGCTTATCAATTTAGTGCCTGCACCCTAAATCACTGATTGAAATACTGATGACTCAATCTGCGATCACCCTACAACAAGCTCAATCTCAGTCTATAGAGCTGAGTTTAGAGCAATTGATAGCCTGCCAATATTGGGCCAAGGAAACCATTCCATTGCCTAATAAAAAAACCAAAGCGCACCTAGTCGGTGGCCACTTATCACCCTACAAAGGGCGTGGCATGGAGTTTTCTGAAGTTCGCCAATATCAACCAGGTGACGATATTAGAACCATTGATTGGCGTGTCACTGCGCGCACCGGGGAAGTACATACCAAAATATTTCAAGAAGAACGTGAGCGGCCAATATTTCTGTTGCTCGACTTACAAGACACTATGTTCTTTGGTTCACGTAAGCGCTTTAAGTCCACTTTGGCTTGTTTACAGGCTGCCAGAGCATTTTGGACAGCCTTCAACTCAGGCAATCGGGTAGCAGGTTTATTTAGCACCGCACAACAACACATCGAACTAAAACCATCCAACCGACGTCAAGATGGTTTGCGCTTATTGCAACAAATGCTTGAATTGCACAACGATAAATTAAGCGCGCTTTATCAAGATAAAGCCCAATATCAAATTAACCCAAATTCGCTTAGCGATGCACTATTAAGGCTGCGTCATTTAGTTAAAGGTGGTAGTTTGATTTATATCTTTAGCGATTTTTTCAACTTAAATGAAGAGTGTAAAACGCAATTAACTCAACTTGCGCAGCATAATGATATTTATGGGGTAATGGTAACTGACCCGTTGGAGAAAGATATTCCGGTTGCAGGTCAATTTATGGTAACTGACGGTGATCGTGCTATTACTTTAGACTCGGAAAAACGCAAAATAATGCAGCGTTATCAAGAAGGCTTTAATCAACGCTTATCTCATTGCCAACAAATTTTCCAAGATAGCCAATGCAGTTTTGTAGAGTTTGGTACCGAACAAGATATTAAAGACTTATCCTTAAATCCGCATAATCTAATACGCGCAAATCGTAATGGCCAACAGCCTCACTCTACCAAGCCTGAGGAAAGCCAATATGTTTAGCGTAATTGCAACCAGTGATCCTCAAACCGAGCAATTATTAAAGCAGTTGCGTGATATACACCTACCCGAGCCTACTGGTTGGTGGCCACTGGCTCCAGGTTGGTGGATTATTATTGGGTTGCTAATCGTAATTATCATTTTGCTTATCGCAAGAAAATTTCACCAATCTCGCAAAGAACGTTTTAGTCGGCTAGCTTTAAAAGAATTGGCGGTTTTGGAACAAACCAGTCAAAAAAATTGGTTGATTGAATTAGAGGTTTTATTGAAACGAACGGCTTTGTGCTATTTCCCAAAAGTGCAGATCGCCCAATTAAATACCCAAGAATGGATTAATTTCCTGATCAAACATGATGATGATATTTGGTCAGAGCAATCTTTGTTTACGCTAAGGGATTGCGCATTTCAAGACCCTGAAAAAATTGATGATATTCATAAAGCTCTTTTGCTCAAGCAAAGCCAACAATGGATCACTAAACTCCCTTACCTCAAAGAATCTATAGGGAGTGAAAAAAATGTTTGAGTTTGTATGGCCATGGATGTTCAGCCTTTTACCATTGCCATTATTCGTGTGGCTATGGGCGGAGCGCAAACGTCGAAAACAAGCCCTCAAAGCCCCTCTCTTTTTGTATTGGAAAACTCTGCAAGCTGAACATCAAGAAAAAAGCAGTCGTTTCCCATGGCTCAGTTTATTACTTTGGTTGCTAGTGCTTTTTGCGGCAGCGCGTCCGCAGTGGGTTGGAGAGCCTCTCGATTTGCCTGCAACTGGACGTGATTTATTGGTCAGCATTGATATCTCTGGTTCTATGGAAATGGAAGATATGGTCATCGACAATACTCCAGTGAATCGACTTATCGCCGTTAAAGAACTCTTGAATGAATTTATCGAGCGCCGCAAAGGAGATCGAATTGGATTAATCCTCTTTGGAGAGCAGGCCTACTTACAAACCCCACTGACCTTTGACTTAAAAACTGTACAAGTGATGCTCAACGAAACTGAAATTGGTTTAGCAGGATCTTCTCGTACAGCGATTGGTGATAGTATTGGACTGGCCGTTAAACGCCTACAAGATCGCAGTGCTGAAAACAGAGTATTAATTTTATTAACTGACGGACAAAACAATACAGGGATATTAAATCCCGCCCAAGCCGCAGAACTGGCTGAACATGCCGGTGTCACCATCTATACGATTGGTGTAGGCGCTGATGAGATGATCGTTAAAAATCGCTTCTTTGGTAGCAGACGGATCAACCCTTCTCTTGAACTTGATGAAAAAACATTAAAGCTGGTTGCTGAAAAAACAGGGGGGCAATATTTCCGAGCTAGAGATACACAAGAGTTAAAACAGATTTATGAAACTCTGGATGAATTAGAACCCGTGGAAGATGATGCGCAGAGCTATCGCCCAGTAAAAGCATTATTCTATATACCGCTCGCGCTTGCATTATTACTGTCTCTTTTAAGTATTATGCTACGTTTAATCTTTGCGCGAAAAAATAGCCGCTCAACGACAATCGACAAAACACAACAACAATCATATTCACAAGGAGCGCAAAATGCCTGATATTTCTCAGTTACATTTTATTCGTCCTTGGGCTTGGTTATTACTTATTCCTGTTGCTATTCTATTCTGGCTTTACAAAAGCAAAGGCCAACAACAAGCAGGCTGGGCGCAACTTATTGATGAGCATTTACTCAGTTGGTTGATGCCAAAATCAAATCAACATAATCGTAATAAGTGGCGCACTATTTATTTATTATTATTTTGGCTTGTTGCAGTCGTTGCATTATCAGGACCAACTTGGAAACAATTGCCGCAACCTGTATTCTCGAGCAAAGCATCGAGAGTTATTGTTTTAGATTTATCGATGTCGATGGATGCGCAAGATATTGAACCAAGCCGATTAGCTCGTGCAAAATTTAAGATTCGCGACCTATTAGAACTGACCAAAGATGGTCAAACAGGTTTGGTAGTTTATGCTGGCGATGGTTTTATTCTTAGCCCTTTAACCACTGATACCGATACTATTGACAACTTAATCGGTGCCTTAGCAACCAACATAATGCCAATAATGGGAAGTAAAGCTGATACCGGCATAAAAAAAGCCATCGAACTTCTTTCTAACGCAAACCAAGTTCAAGGTGATATTATTTGGATCACTGATGGAGCTGACAACCGCGAGCTAGAAAATATCACCACTCATTTAGAAAACACCAACTATTCTCTAAAAATCCTAGCTATTGGTACTGCAGAGGGTGCGCCGATTAAAATGCAAGGTGGCGCTGGTTTTGTCAAAGATAACAGAGGTAATATTGTTATTCCAAAACTAGATTATAGCAAGCTAGCGACATTTGCTAATTCCACAGACGCATCTTTAACCAGCTTAACCGTTGATAATACAGATGTTGAAATACTTGCGCAGCAGCGGATAAACTCCATGCAAGATCAGGTTGAAAAACAAGATCTGTTTGCTGATGCCTGGGAGGATTCAGGGTATTGGTTTGTTCTATTATTATTGCCATTAGTGCTATTAAGTTTCAAGCATCGAAATCTTCTAGGGTGTATTTTTGTCGTTGTTTTAGGCACCAGCCTTCCGCTAAATCAAGCCAAGGCGAACCCTATAGAAAAACTTTTCCTAAATAAGAATCAGCAAGGACAACAGCTATTAAAACAAGAAAAGTTTGATGACGCTTATCAGACCTTTGAAGACCCTCAATGGAAGGCCGTCGCTGCTTATCGCAATGGCGATTACCAAACAGCGAAAGAAGCCTTTAACCAAACGGAACAACCCAATAGTGCTATTAATTATTTTAATCAAGGCAATGCTTTGGCCTTAGCTCAACAATACCAACAAGCCATTGATGCATATAACCAAGCTTTATCTTTAGACCCCAAGCATGAAGATGCTGCTTTTAATAAAAAAGTTATTGAGGATTTGCAAAAACAACAACAAGAGCAAGAACAGCAAAATCAAGAGCAACAAGAGCAAAATCAACAGAACCAACAGCAACAACAAGATCAACAACAAGAACAGTCGGATTCGGAAACTGATGATAATGAGCAACAACAGCAACAAGAACAGCAATCCGAGCAAGAACAACAGCAACAAGAACTGACCGAACAAGAACTTCAAGATCAGTTTGAAGAACAGGAAAAAGATCAGGAATTAGAGCAATGGCTAAGGCGAATCCCTGATGACCCAGGCGGTTTATTAAGACGAAAAATGTACCAAGAATACCGTAAACGAGGCGCTAATCAGCAAGTTGATAAAACTTGGTAAAAGCCCAATAACATTATTGTATCGAATAGTAGGCTATGAAAAAATTAAACACTCTGCACTATTGGTTTATTCTATTTTTATTGATTTCTATATCAAGCATTGCGCGTGCAGAAATTAGTTTTAATCTAGATCGTTCAGAAATCCATGAAAATGAAACTTTCCGTTTACGAATTTTAGTTGAGAATCTTGCTACCTTAAAACCTGGTAATAACATCGATTTTATTCCACAAGAGCTGCAAATCCTCAGTCGTCAACAGTTCAATAACAGCTCTATGATCAATGGTAAATTTACTAGCGAAATGGGTTGGGAACTGAATATTTTGGCAACACAAGCTGGCACTTATACATTGCCCACTTTCAAAATAGGCAATGAACAATCGCAACCTTTTACTATTCGCGTATTACCAGCTACTGATGAACTCAAAGGCGATAATTCAAATTCAAAAGTAAAAATTCGTGCCTCTGTTGATACGCAAGACGCTTATGTCCAGCAACAATTGATGTTCACGGTAAGAATTTACCGCTCTGTTACCACGCGACATCAGTCTTTAACACCTTTACAGGTCAATGGCGCTTTAGTCGAAAAACTTGGCGATGATCGCGTTTTTCGGATGGTTCAAGGTAACACTACTTATACCGTAACTGAGCAACAATATGCTATTTTTCCGCAACAAAGTGGGGAACTGTTCATTGAACCGATGACCTACAGCGCGACTATCTTGGACGATAGTCAAACAAATAATCCATGGGGTTTAAGCCGTACAAAACCTATATCACTCAGCACCCAACGATACAAAGTGACAGTAAAACCTAAACCACTTAACGCTGAAGAGCCATGGCTACCTGCCAAAAATTTACAGCTAGAAGCTAGTTGGCAACCCGCTAATCAAGCATTCACCGTAGGCGCGCCCGCCAGCCTAGACTTTGTCATTAAAGGAAGTGGACTATTAGAGTCTCAACTGCCAAATGTGCAATTCCCTGAAGTGCAAGGCGCTAAAATTTATCGCGACAGTCCGCAATATCGTCAATTAATAAACCGTCTAGGAATCAATAGTTATCATATGGAAAAAGTGGCGGTGATTCCAAGCCAGTCTGGAAGCATTACTATTCCAGAAATCAAAGTTCCTTGGTGGAATACTGAAACCGATCAGCAAGAGTACGCAATTTTACCTGCGATGACCATAAACGTTGCTCCTGCGATCTCTACCACTGATGCGGCGCCACCAATTGTCACCCCAGATAGCCAATACTCTGCTACAGTTAACCCTACGCAAGACTTTATCACACCGAGCAAACAGCCTTGGTGGATGTGGGCTACTTTTACTTTTGCAGCGCTTTGGCTGCTAACCTTAATAGCTTTATGGTTGAAAAAACCCGTGCAAAAAAATGTGTCACTAACAAAGCCGCAAAGTGGCAGCACTCAACAGCATAAACATCTAAATCTTGACGCGATTAAGCAGGCCGCACAGGCAAACAACCCTAAGTTAACACGTTCGTTATTACTTGAGTGGTGTAACCAACAAAAGCATCTGTCCAATATAACGAACATCAACCAACTAATTAAGTGTTGTGAACATCAGCAACTAGTTTCAGCTTTAGCGTCACTACAAGATGCTCTCTACTCCAGCCAAGCAAGCAAAAACTGGAAAGGTTCTCTTCTAGCAGAGAATTTGCATCTTCTGCCCAAAGCACCAGAGAAGCATAAAAAGTTAGATAAGCTACCCGGTTTATATTCATAGACTATTAGCCCGTACTCCAGCGACATTGGCATGTACCAAGGGTCTTGGTACAATGCCTTATACCTAATATTCCAACAACATTCTATTTAAGAGTTTTTTATGAATTACACACAAGCAAAAGCCATTATTAGTGGCGGCGCATCAGGCTTGGGTTTTGCCACCGCGAAATCCATTATTGATCAAGGTGGCAAAGTTGCCCTTTTAGACATTAATGCTGAGCAAGGACAAAAGGCCGTAGAATCACTTGGTGCTAACGCTATTTTTATTCAAACCGATATTAGCAATGAAGCTGATGTTGATTCTGCTGCAGACCAAGCAGCTAAATTTATGGGTGGAATTAATCTAGCGGTAGGCTGTGCTGGAGTATTGGGTGCAGGCCTTATCCATAGCAAAAGAGGACCAATGCCTGCTGATTATTTTCAAAACGTGGTAAATATTAATTTAGTGGGCAGTTTCCTACTAACACGCGCAGCATCACGTCATATGCAAAACAACGAGGCTCTCAAAGGTGAGCGCGGCGTTATCATACATACAGCCTCTATTGCTGCTTACGAAGGTCAAGTAGGACAAACCGCATATTCTGCAACTAAATCAGCTATTGTTGGCATGGTTTTACCATTAGCACGCGAGTTTGCTCGAATTGGAGTTCGCGTGATGGCAGTCGCTCCTGGAGTTTTTGAAACCCCTATGATGGAAAAAATCACACCTGAAATTTGCGAGCAAATTGCTGCTGGAATACCAAATCCTTCACGTTTTGGTAAACCTGAAGAGTTTGCACAAACTGTTCAACACATTTTCGAAAATGAATACTTGAACGGTACAACCATTCGGCTAGACGCCGCAGCAAGATTGCAATAGTTCCATATCTTATTACAACTTAGAGCCTAATTGCCAATGTGTATTTAGGCTTTTCTTTCTCCTGTTACCATTTCTAAAAAAGCTCGATCTTGAGCACGCTCTGCTTCTACCAAGCTAGCGTTATCTTTTTGTTGTCGTTGCCAATATTGCTCAAATCGTTTGGCATATTCTTTATCATTTAATAATTTCTCTGGCACAATTAGAACACACATATTTCACCTCAAGGCTTTGTTTTACAATAAATACAGTAAAACAAATCAATCTGTTATTTAGGTGGTGAATCATGGCAAATTATGACATGGAATGTTATTTCAAAAATAAAAAAAGCCCAGCACTGCTGGGCTTTGATAAAGATCATCGCGGTTAATTAATTAAACGATGGCTTCTTTGCACTAAAATTTGTAACTCACGTAAAGCCACGGAAAATTTTGCAAACTCATGAGTACTGCTTTGTCTAAAGTCCGTCACCATTTCAGTCCAACGTGACAACAAATCGTCATGCTCAGCTAAGAAATGTTTTATCCGAGTATCAGCGGATTTATATTTGCTGGTCAAAGGAAGTACGGCTTCAATCAAATTTCTTTGCTGATAATCTAGCTCCTCGCGGAAAGCAGCACGAGCAAATGCTTGCCAGTGATTGCCAACTGGTTGTGCAATGATTTGGTCTAAGAACCAGTGCAGACCAATTTGATTACCTAGCTTATAATAGACTTCAGCAACTAAAATAATCGGTAAATTATACTGTTGAGAAAGCTCAATAATATCCATTGCAGAGAACATGGTGCTCAAATAGCCTACTTGCTTCGCAAGTTTTGCAGGAACACCTTTATCTATTAATGATTGAACCTCTTTCTCAATTCCAGCAGCTTCTTTCTTCTCAAGCGTTTTATGCACATTCTTTTGTAGCTCAAGCACACCTTTCTGGAAGAAGCGAACTACCTGTTCAATTGATTGGTCTTTGCTACGATTACGCACAAACCAACGCGTAGCACGACGTACAATGCGTCGCGCTTGGAACATCATGTCAATCTGTACCTCGGCTGGAACTTTATTATCCAACTCTTCGATACTGCGCCACAAACCTTGCATATCAAAGGTTTCTTTAGCCATAGCGTAACATTGCGCAACCTCGCCAACATTAGCACCCACTTCATCAGCCACACGGAAAACAAAGTTTGTACCCATTAAGTTAACCATTTCATTGGCAACACTCATGGCAATAATTTCATCTTTCAGCGGATGAGAATGCATGCTGGACTGATATTTTCTGCGTAATGGTTTGGGGAAATAATCCACTAAATATTGTTCGAAATATTGTTCTTGAGTCACTTCAGGAATACGCAAAGCATCTTTCAACTCCATCTTTCCATAAGCAAGCAATACCGAAAGTTCTGCGCGCGTTAAGCCTTTTTTCTTAGACTCTCGCTCAAGCATTTCTTCATCTGAGGGCAAAAATTCAAGCTCTCTATCCAATAAGCCTTTCTTCTCTAGCCCCTGAATGAATCGCATATGCTCTTTAATCATACTTGCAGCACGTGATTCAGTGATACTAATCGATTGAATTTGTCGATAATTATCTTCAATTACAATATCTGAAACCTCATCGGTCATTTTGGCCAAAAGGTTATTGCGTTGTTTAATCGTTAAATCACCATTTTCCATAATGGTGTTTAGCAAAATCTTGATGTTAACCTCGTTATCAGAGCAATTCACACCACCTGCATTATCAATAAAGTCAGTATTGGCGCGACCACCGTTTTGCATATATTCAATTCGACCTAATTGAGTACAACCTAAATTACCACCTTCACCAACAACGCTTGCTTGCATTTGGTTACCATTGACACGCAACGAATCGTTAGCACGGTCTCCTACCTCAGCGTGAGACTCGCTAGTGGCTTTCACATAAGTACCGATACCACCAT